>CAZSBG010000021.1:0-60966 GCA_964605145.1 uncultured Cytophagia bacterium
ACTTTGCAGGCATGTGACCGAAGGGAATGCCTGTGGTACGGGAATGACAATGAATGGGAATATTGCCTTGTTTCTCGATACGTTTTTCAATCTGACTAAGTCGTATTATATATTCAAAATAAATTAAACCATTAAATTATATATATTTGTTAAATTACTATTTTGTTAATAGATTGACAAAAATAAGGCATCGATAACACAACAAGCCATTAAAATGACTATCGGCCTCAAAAAAGTTGAAGAAAGTATTTGACAAATTGATTTTTTTTTGTTACCTTTCATTGACATTCAAACGTTGCTATATCTATAAACTACAAACATTAACGTCGAATGTTTAATACAATCTTTTAACATTTTCAACAGGTGAACAACAGAGAGGTCGGTTGCCCTTATGACGCGTGCATTGGATCAAGAGGTGATTGAATTCAACGAGGACTTTGAAAAATTTACTGCGGACATTCAATTTCTTGTAGATGAAATAAAACAAGAGGTGCAGAAAACTCTTGATGAATTTCAGCGTAACCAGGATACCCATGCCGATCAAATCAATAAACTCGATGATAATATCCAAAATGAAATTAACGCTATACGTGAAAATTTCAATGGATTGCAGAAAGAAATTGACGACTTTAAAAACAGCACGCTCGGCCTGATTGAAAAACAGCCATCAGCAGAACCAAATGATTCTGAGAAATTATCCGAAATACAGGAAGAACATGGTCGCCGGTTGGACGAAATCGAAAAATCATTCGACGGAATCTCCCAGTTCAAGGAGCTCACTCCTGAGAAATTACGGGAAGAATTAATCGCCGGCATTCGGATGCTGGGCGAGCGGGTTTCCAAGGCGATCTCAGAAATCAACACTCGCTTTGAAAATTTTTCAAATACACTCTCCTCGGATTCTGCTGAAGAGCCGCGTCAAATCAGCGAGAGTGACCCGGAATCCTTCGCGCCGATCAAGGAGAGCAATCTCTTTGATATGACCAAATTCGAAGTTGTTCCCCGCGATGCGGTGACAAAACTTACAGCGCTTTTCAAAAAACAAACGTCAGCAATTAAAAATTTCATTGAAAAACAGGAGTTGAAATTAGCTGAATTTGAGGAATTGATCAAAACGTATGATGAAGAAAACACACGATTGCTCGAATTGTTAGATAAAAGAGTGAAACGAAATTTTAGAATATCGATGGGTGCTGTGATTGCGGTGATCGTGATCTCTATCGTGATAAACCTGATTCTTTAATCCCTGATAAACAGAATTATCTGCATACCACGCCTCCGGGCTGAAAAACATTATAGACTGCCATTCAGGATTCCATGTTTTTATCAGAAATTTTTTCGGCCAACTCGATTAATAGCTCCAAAACATTCATCAGCTTGGACGGTTCTATTATTTTCCCGGACTGCTCATAAATGAGCTTATCTCCATCCAGTATCATCAAAAATTCGCCCAATTCAATCAGCGTTGCCCGGATAGACGGCGAAATCAGCTTCACCACTTCATTCTCATCGCTCCCCTCGACAATATATTTTTTATCAAACGATCTTTCATTGAACAAGATATCGCGAGTGCCAAAGAGCTTCGTCAATTTTTGAATGATACCCTCACGATAAATCTTGAATCTCAACTCCAGGTTATTGTTGATCAAAAGTTCGAAATGTGTGAGGAAAATATTGACTTTTGGAGCAGCCGGAATAAATATCATCTTCAACGTATAGGGATAGGTTTTGAATGTCCCGGTAACCTGCGACATGCCCTCTTCACTGATTCGATATTTTCCGCCAATCTCATTAGCAAATTCTTTCCACGGATTTTCAGTATCTTGTAACATAGTTATTGCCTCGCATTTTATTTAATATTATTTCAGCAGTAAAATTTTTCGGGTGATAAATGAATTCTTACTTACAATTTTAATGAAAAAGACGCCGCTTCCAAGAGTGCGACCACGGGCATCAGTACCATCCCATTGCACGACGTACGCGCCTGGATTGTGCTGTTGATTCACAAGTGTTTTGATATGCCGGCCTCGCGTATTATACACAGACATTCTGATGTAACTTCTGTGTGCAACAGCATAGTTCAGCGTTGTAGAATTATTGAATGGGTTTGGAAAATTATGCCCCAGTGAAAATCCAGGCTGCGACTGCGAGGCCCCGAGGGTCACTTCCGATGGAGACTCAGGATACTTGATCGCCATGTCGTCTATGTACCATCCGGCAAGCGGTTCATTATTATCATTATCACTGCCAAAATGAAATCGCAGTTGCACCAACTGTCCTTTGAATGCTGACAGATCGAAATCGACCTGCTGCCAATCGTGGTTCCCTGAGAATATTAACGTACCGGCAGCAAATGGACCTGAATCGACATATTCCGGCACAGAGTATAAAATGCCAAAGTTTGGAAAAATCTGCACCCAATCTTCACTCCCTGCAGTCGAAACTTCTAAAATTCCACCATCAAAAGCAATTCCAGGTATAGCAGTATCCACTTCTGCATCCATCCAATGCCGAAACGAAAGTTCGATTCTATCCACTTCCGGCAGTGTTATTTCCGGTGATAAAAGGCGCGCATCGATCGAATTGGGGTATTCACCGTTCAGGTTTGTCCCCCATGCATTTTCGCCGGAATAGGCATGCGCAGGTCCAAACACAGGTTTGCCCCACTGCCATAGCGTATCGCTTTTTGATAATACTCCATCTTCCTCATCAAAATTCGTTTGAAAACTGTAAGCAGCAGGGATTAATTCATAATGAAGTGTTTGATCCGTGAAAACATCCAAACAATCCAATACGCTCATGAATTCATCTGCAGTGATTTTCACATCGTAATGACCTTCAGGCAGAACAATCTGAAACACCCCATTCTCGTCCGTTTCGGCACTGAACAATTGATCTTTGTAAAATTCTATTTCAGCTACTGCCGGCGAATTCGTCACACCCTCCACAACCGTGCCGGATATACAGCGGGCTGTTACCGGCAGAAGCTGGACATCCACCTGAGTGGGGCTGCTCTCCATAACGACGACGGAATCCACCCGTTTCGACACATAGCCTTCCGCTTCATAAACCAGTGAATATTGACCGGGAAGCAGCAGCCGATAATAATCTCCCAGATCAGGATCAGTGTAAACATCGTGATCAATGTCCAATACTCTTATGGTTGCTGCAAGCGGCTGGCCAGTTAAAGAATCCGTAATCACTCCCCGAACTCCCTGATGAATTGCTTCCATATAACTCAGCATGGATTCACGATTGTTTTCCCAATATGTATCGAGCTGAGATTCTTCCGGCCACATCACATCGCTCAATTCGATGGTCACTTCGTTACAGCCCTGCCAGACATAATTCCAATCCTGCATGCCCCCATAAATCACATACCAATCGGCCCCGTTTGTGATACCATTTTCGAATGACCAACTATTCCACATGGGCAAATTGTGAACCGAATATGTTTTGGCTAACGTCACAAACAAGTCATCATCCGGGCATGTAGTGTATACGCTGTATCCATTCGAATTGGAATCGTAAGGATAATTTACAACCAACGCGCCGGTATGAAAATTAGCGGACAACACAAAGGAACGATCGAAACAAAAGTTCATGACGGCCTGAGTTTCCGGCTGGCGCCCAACGATTGAGTTATTCGGATCATCAATTCTGTCAGGGAAATTCCGATTTAAATCGATGCCATTATTATTCCATCGTTGTCGCGCGATGTAACCATCCGGATTCATCAGCGGCATAATCCAGATCTCTGTTTCATTTACGAGACTAGTGATGCGCGAATCCTGGCCATAATGCTGAAGCAAATGTTGAATAAAATAAAGGCACAATTCCATACCAAGCGGCTCATTTCCATGTATGGATGAAATGTACTTGAATTCAGGCTCAATTTCTTCGACGGCGACATTGTCACTTATTTTCATGAACCACAAATCGCGCTTGAGATCAGACTTTCCGATGCTTTGCAATAAGCAAATATCGGGATATCTCTGAGCAAAAGATTGAAGCTCATTCGTCAGTTCCTCATACGTATGATATTGCCCCATGGGATTACTGCTGAACTTTGTCGCCATCCAGAGACTGTCCGCGTAGTTTTTCACAGCATCGACCAATCGTTCAACTTGATAGCCGGACTCGATCAGGCGCTCATAATCTTCGGCAGTGACATAAGCGAACGCGTTTTTTTTGTCATCCAGTTTGAAAACATCAATATCGCTTTTAACCAATCTTGAAATTTCCCGGGGAGACAAATTATCCATTCTCACAAGAATCGCATCTGACTGCCCGATCACCTGAACAGCGATGAAAAAAGTAAAGCACACGGCTGTCATGATTTTTTTCATTCGAACACTCTTTCAGAATTACATGCTTGAAAAATCATCTGCTTAATTCGTTTTGCACCATTTCTCCAAACCGTTTCATGCCTTCATCTATCTGCTTTGGAGAAACAAGGCTGAAGCTGGCGCGCATATAATTTTTGCATCCATTCTGTGAGGAGAATGCATCACCGGGGACCAGCAGCACCTTGAGTTTTTCTGACTGTTCCTCGATCATGCGGCGCGAATCGCAATTTTCAGGCAGCTCGAACCAGATGAACATCCCCTCTCCCGGCACATTGAATTTCACCGAAGATGGCAAATATTTTTGAGCCGCTGCCACCATGGCATCCCGATTGATTCGGTATGACTCACAATTTTTTCGGATGAGATTCCTGAACGTTTTATAACCTGCCGATTGCAAATATCGCAATAGAATTACCTGAATAAATGTGCTGGTATGCAAATTCGCGGATTGTTTGAACAGGACAAACTGGCGCATTATTTTCGAGGGGCCTGACACAAAACCAACGCGCAGACCGGGAGCAAATATTTTTGAAAAGCTGTCCAGCCGAATTACCCGGCCCTCGGAGTCCAGAGCTTGCAGCGAGGGTAGCTGGGGATTATCATCCAGTTTCACCAATTGATAAGGGTCATCTTCCAGAACAAGCAAATCGTACCGGTTGGCAATTTCGAGTATATGTTTACGGCGTTCCAAAGCCAACGCCACTCCACCGGGATTATGACCGTTGGGGATGGTGTAAATGAATTTGGGTAGCTGCTCCCCGGTCATTTCAATGGTTTCCAGCTTTTCTTCAAGAATTTCCGTTTGCATCCCCTGAGAATCCAGTGGGACAGGCACAAAATTATTGGTGAACGATCTGAATGCAGAAAGCGTGCCCGGGTAAATGGGCTCGGATAAAATAATCCGATCGTCATGATTGGCGAACAAGTACGCCATAATAAAGAGACCTTCCTGGCATCCATTGAGAACGACTATTTGATCATCCTTTAAATCAACATCATCTTTAAATTTCTGCCAGCCCTGAAGTTCTTTTTTCAAGCTGGAGTTTGCATCTGAGGGACCATACTGTGAAGCAGTCGTTAACTCCTCACCGCTGATAGTAATTGCCTGTCCATCTTTAAAATGAATCTTTACATTATCAAAAACAAACGTCTCGGGATTGGGATATCCGCCCCCCAATGAGATCATCCCATCAATTTTCATAAATTTTTGCAATTCGCGTATCGCTGAAGGCGCCTTTCCCCTGGCGCGTTCAGCCAGTCGTGCCTGAATATCCATTTTTCACCTCTGTATACTGTAGGGTTAATTCCTGCCTGATTTTGCTGTCTGAAGGACGCTTATTAATTTTCAATCTTCAAAAAACAGAATATCGGCCAGATTTTAATCGAAATGGTAGATTTAGCAGAGTATGGTCTAATAATAACTCGACTCATTGATATAATTTTCTAACCAAATATAAGAAAAATAATTTTCAGAAGCAATATCAAATCATTGCAGGCCTAAAAGAGGTAAATCGGCGATGGTCACTGAAGAGTAAATTTTGATGGAATGTGCAGCACGTATATGCGTTCATTTCTGAACCGGTCTTTTCAACGATTCAATCCAGGATTCCTGAAAAGCAGTTTTGCACAGGCCGAATTCGAATTCGAGCGCTCGATCATTGCTATGGCGGTATGTTTCATTATCTGAAATTTATTGGAGTCCAGCTTTTCGCGAGCCGACTGCAGGTCATATTCCTGATTTTTTGAGGTGGATTCTTTCCTTAAAATTGCAGTCACTTCCAAGCCATCATCTTTGAAGAGAATCTGATTTATCCATTCACCCACATGCTGCAGCATTTTCGAAACACGCCGTATTCCATTTTCAATTATTTCCAGCGCATGAGAAGCATTCTGGGCTGTATTGACTCGTAAGTTTCTGGTTTTAAGTGCAGATGTGGTTAAATCGGTTTTTAGAGAAATGTGTAACTTATCGGATTTTCCATTTTCAATTATAAATTCATGTCCGAAAAAACTCCCATTGAATAGTGTAAATTTTCCAAAGGTTGTTTCACGAACGATTCTATCAATATCATCATTCAGGTGCTGGAACTTAACCGCAATAATAAACCGTTCCGCCAAAATTATTCCATCACTGGACGCCTGAAGCGCTTTCTTTTGCATGGCAATCAAATTATCATTTATTTTCATCAATCCACCCTCGGCAATGGCCAAAAGCTTTTTCAGATCGCCAATGGATTGTATTTTATTCCGCGAATTCATCCCGAACCTTTCGATGTGTTCGAAATTCGGTTTTTGAACCTGTAAGTTTGATGTGAATTTCTCACTTGATGATAATTGAAACTGACTTGTGATATCATTTTCCGCTGTCGGTTTTTGTTCGTCGCTACCATTCAAATCGTTCTTCATTTAAGTCTAATCTCCAAATTCATTTTCATCAAAATCCACACCCAGCCTGTTGGCAGTCATTTTGAGATTTTCCAGTGCAATTTCGCTGGATCTGTCCAGTGAGAATGCTTTTTTAAATTGCAGGAATGCTTCTTTGTAATCCATTTCCTGAAAATATATTTTTCCGAGATAATTAAACGATTCAATCATGTCAGGAAAAATCTCACAGACTTTATTCAGAAGCAAAATGGCTGAATCTCTTTCTCCCATTAAATCGCTGATGACCCCGGCGTTATAAAGCGCTCTGCCCTGTTCTGGAAAATATTCCGCGATATTCATGTATTCCTGAAATGCCTTTTCGAAATGCTCATTGGATGCATATTCATACCCGGATTGAAACATATTGTCCAATCGTGTTTTTTTGCCATCGATTTGCCTGTCGGAAGTCTTTTGGAGAACATCTTTTGGCGCCGCCAGTCTGAATGAAATACCAAACCATTGATTCTTACCATCGTTTATTTCATCAATTTTCAAACGATGCTGGTCACCAAAAATGCGCTGCAGTTCTTCACGTGAGAATTTTCTTAATTTTTTTCCGATGAAATTTTCATCATGTATCAATTCATTTCTGACATTTTCAAAGGAATCCGCATTTACGGTGATGAGCACCTGGCCATCCGGCTTCACGATGCGTTCAACCTGGTTCAATACGAGAGAAAAATCCTGAACATGGTCCACAATCTGGAATAACATGACAGCGTCGAATTGATTCGGATAGAAATAATGGGATAGCTTCTCCGCTTTGCCACGGACCCACTCCACCTGATTGATATCTGTGTATCCCTGCGGGGTCATGGTTTCTGCGAACTGGATATTGTACTCAGAGATATCCAATCCGGTAACCTGATATCCCAAATTCGCCAGATTGATCGCGTATTCTCCCTTATGGCACCCAACATCCAATATATTCAACACATCTTTGTTTCGATACAATTGATCGACCATCCAAACATAGCAGGCATGCTGGTATATTTCTTCGTTGAACTTTGAGACCTTACTCTCATCTTCATATAAATTGAAATATGCAACATTATCTGAGATATGGGGATAATACGCCTTAAAAAATTCTGTCTTGCTCTTCACCGGCTCCCGGTCACTGTATTTTGAATTAAGTTTATCCAGAATCTTTTTTGCCTTTGCAGGATTATCCGTCAATAAAAATTTGTCTATATGCGCCATTGACTGTTGAAGAAACAATTCCTCCACATGTTGAAAAAGTGATCTGTTGAATTTTGAAAAAACAACCCGATGATGTTTAAATTGCTGCCAGGCTCTTTCGGAAAATTTCTCACGAGTTTTTTCCTCGATAATCAACGCATCCAGTTTTCCCTGAAAACATAGGGCTGCGATTTGATTCAACTCCATTTCATTTTGTAGATTATCCACACACAAAACCCGAAGCACTGCTGCAACATCTGAATTGAAGACATCCACATCATTGACAGAAAGAAACACATCGAACAGATATTTATGGCTCAATGCAGTAAAATCTTCGGTAACTCTAAATTGAAAGACAGCACTAACGGGAGCATCTTCTTCATCGTGAAAGATGGACAGTTGCATTTTGCTGTTTTGCAATTTTTCAAACAGGGCAAAAAGTCCTTTTTCGCTGAAATGAGGACTCCTCTTTTGCCCTCCCCCTGAGAAATAACAGATCAAGGCAAGTTCATCTTCATTGAAGAATGGGATATTCATTTCAAGCTTAGAGGCCGTTTTTGCCGTTTCAAATAAACCGATCCTGTACAAAAGGGACTCATCCTGCGGCTTCATTTCAAGTGCAGCAGTGTAGGCAGATCGCGCAGCGTCCATATTCCCTATGCCGGCATAGCAATCCCCCATTCGCGCTAACACATCGCCATTCACTATCCTGTCAGAAATTTTGCGGTAAATTTGAATTGCAGAATCATATTTTTGTTGATAATAAAATAAATCGCCGCGGTTTTGCTGCACAATCAGATTATGTTCGTCCAATTCCAATGCCCGATGAAAAGATTTTTCCGCCTCAGTTATATTTTCTTTTTCAAAATGCAGACACCCCAGATTATTCCAGTGATGTGACTCGGCCTTTTGGGAATTGACAACAGCAGTTAATTTTTCTATTTCAGCGTCAATGTCACCAACGAAACCGACTGAACCCTGTTCTTCCTGCCTTTCTTTCACCGCTACATAATTTTTCTTCAACTCAGATTCATTCATTGTTTTGTTCAATTTTTTCATTTGATCTCTTCAATATCATCCTATCAAAAATACATCATTTTCAATGTCGCGTCAATTTGGTTGAATATTGGATATCGACAGCAAATCGACGAGACTGTAGTCATAGTCAGCTCGCGACCGACGAGGTTTGAGCACAAAGTCTCCCATGCCCAACCTGAATATGTGAGCCTTTTCCTTATATCTTTCCGAATCAAGAACGTTGCAACAATCCAGAACGACCGGCCGATTGACTTTCTGCTCTCCTTCATTCCTTTCCATGGTCGCGAATTCCGGCCAGGCGGTTGTCACCACAAGCACATCGCAATCTGAAAAACACTCATTCGCGGACGCCGCATAATCCACTTTATCTTCCAGGACTTCCCTGGCATTGGCAATAGCCATCGGATCGAAAACTGTCACCGGGACATCCTGTTTGGTCAACCATGTTGCCAAATTTATGCCCGGGGAATTTTCGATGACGTCCGTGTTCGGTGCTGATGCCAATCCCAGTATGCCCACGCGACCATTATCCGGCAAATACCTAAAAATCATATCCACGATTCGATGCACCTGCCGCCTCAACTGGGATTCAACTGCCTCGATGAGAGGCATAGTTTTCATGTACTGGCTGGAAACATAACGAAGCGCTAAATTTTCACCCTGCAATTGATAATGAAAAGGATCGCTCAACCACGTATCCATACGCAATCGTCTCTGTCCATCAAAATCAATATTTTTCAACAGAAAGTTCCAGTCAGCGCCGGGTAAATTTTCACAAATTTCTGCAAACAAATTGGAAAAAGACACTTTGGTGGCCAGGTATGTTTGCATCGCAAGCCTTGCGACTTCCGCATTGACAAAATTCGTCCGTAGAATCGATGATTCATTTTCAAAAATATTTTGCAAAAGACCAGCCATTTCATCGCCGGAATCCACATCTGATTCACCAAGAATGACTCTCTCTGGTTGAAAAATACTCTGTAACATTTTTCCGGGAACCGTGAAATCAGGAAGATAACATAGCCCGAATCCGGCGCCGCATTCCTTTCCTGACTTTTTTTCTAATATCGGGAGAAAAGTTTGATCCATTGTGCCGGGCATGTTCTTTCCCACAATTACAATGCAATGAAAAGTATCTTTCAATTTTATTTGCTCGCCAATACCCGACAGTGTCCGTTCCATGTATTCGGTTGATAGTTCGCCGGAAGCCGTTTGGGTGTTCTGAATCGTCACAAACGTTACCTGAGTTTTATCCACTAGATTATAATAATTCGATGCTGCATTTAATTCCGCTCTATTTTTGCACAACGTTTCATCCAGGCCAGTTTCAAGCACCGAAGACAATCCCTTTTGAAATAATTTTCTCCTGTTTTTATCTTCATCAAATCCCAGAACGTGATAGCCTTTTTCTGCAAAACAGGCCGCCAAAGATGTTCCCAATCTCCCAAGACCGACAATGGAGATATTCTTCTTATTCTTCATGCTGCTTATCATACACGCCCTCCATTAATACGAATGTAAACTCTTCCATTCAATTTACAGCACCCGTAATGTTTTAATTTTTTCCAGGGCCACGTCCTCCGACTTTTCAATAACCCGCCCGGCTGAATTGACGTAGAAACGAAGAAGCGGCTCTCCTTCAATGAACATGAGATGATTTCTGTAATACACGGGGATAGATTGCGCATTGAATACAGGCTGCAGGTAGAGCCGATTGAATAAAGCACTTTCACCAACCAAACAGTGAGAAACCTGCCCGGTAAATATTTTCGTAGACCAAATTCGTGGCATTATTTCATCAAGAGATTCTGTCAATATATTTCCGAATGAAATGTGGATGTACTTGCAGGGGCAGACACTTCCATCCGGTAAAATATTGATAGTCCCCCATCCGGCAGGACAGTGAAAAGTTTTTCCGTCATCCGTGAAATCGGACTTCACATGGGCATTCTGAAAAAACCGGCGGACATAATTCTGTTCGTCCTTTGTCAGCAAATGATTGTACTCGCCTGTAAAATCGCCCACAAGAGCGGGTAAACGCACATCAATACCAATTTTAGTTTTTTGAGCGAGCTGCACCATCTTTTCGAATTCCTGATTCGCGATATTTTTATGCGTGGGCATCACTGAAATCGTGCATTTAATTTTAAATTCCCTTGCCGATCGAATCACCTGAAATATTTTTTCAAACGATCCATGCTTAACCATATATCTGTCATGCTCGGCCGTGTTCGCTCCGAATAATTCCATTTTGATTTCTTTTAATCCCGCCTTTTTCAAAGCGCGCAGTTTTTTGGAATCGACAAGAAAAGCATTGGTTACGATCGACGTTGTCATTCCGTGACGCCGAAAACAGGCGAGTACTTCCGCCAAATCATTTCTTTGAAGGGGCTCTCCGCCATACATAGTGCAGTGATTACAATTTACTTTCCCAAGTTGCTGCGCAACAAGCTCTGCCTCCTGCCCGGACATAAATTGTTTAAAATCTGTCTGCTCCTTCAGCAATGACTGCGGGCAATGATGACAATTTAAATTGCATCGCAGGTCCAGCAGCAGACTTGCATTCTTAATCGAATGCCGGCGTTTTTTCCGAGACCACTTCCGAATCATAATATTTTTTATATATCACCAATGATGAATAGATGTCATGAAAGTATTAAATTACTAATAGCGGTTCCCCAAACGTATAATCAGGTTAGATTTTTGGTGAAATGCACTGACTTATGTCCATTTATTCTTTAATCGTTATTTTCTTCACCCGAATCTTTCGCATCAGATTTATCTTCATCCTTTTTCGCATTTTTGCTATTCTCTTCACGAATTCTTTCGTATACTTCTTCCCGATGAATACTGATATGACGCGGCGCATCGATTCCCAGTCGAACGTGACCTTTTTCTATTTCAAGTACCGTAATTTTAACATCATCTCCAATGGTAATGCTTTCATTCAACTTCCGTGTAAGAATTAACATAATTACTCCTTTCCCGAGTCATCCACATCTCCATTTTTACATTTAGTTTCAGTCTTACATCATTTATTTTCATATTTATTTCATATATCCTGTCGGTTCAGCAACTTGCACTTTTTCTCGCTTCTCAATATTCATTTCAACAATCTTCAGCAACTTGTCAATATGTAACGTCAAGAACACATATTTCAATCTTTCATTCAGATTTGCAATTTTAAACATTCCACCATTTTTCATCAGGCGTTTATTGAGGACAACCAACATACCGATTCCGGAACTATCTACCGTTTCCACTTTATGCAGGTCAAAAATGATGTTGCGTTGACCCTGCTGTATTAGTCCATTTATGTGGTTCTCTATTTTTGCTGCATTGCCCAAATCCAGCTTATTCTGGCATTCCAAATATATGGATCCATCGTCCAAATGATACGTTTTTAAATAGGGCACGATATGTCTCTCAATTGCGTTTCCAAGAGAATTATTATCAAATGGCGTGGTAAGAATTTCATTGAAACCAACCTGTTCAAGCAGCAAAATCAGGCTTCTAATTTTTCGATGACACATCGCGATTTTCGGCACTTCCTCGAATTCCGGATACGTTTTTATTTTCTCGATCATATTTGTGATTTCAGGACTCAATGTGAATAATTCAAAAATGATCAAATCCGGTTGTGAATATTGAAGTTGATGCTCTATTTCTATAAAATCATTCACATGAAAAATCGAATATTCCATCTTCGAAAGATAATTTTTCAAATCCTTTGTAACGATGGCCAGCGTGTTAAATATATAGATATTTTCACCAATCATTTTACTCTCTATTTGTCACATCCCAATGTAATTTTCTATGGTTCATTTGTACTTTTCTTTGATCATCAATACGCAAATTCGAATCGATTACAGAATTTGCGTTTTGACTTTTCATTTGCAGCCTTTTTTCCCTGAGCCAGAAATAAATTATTTAACATATCCAACTCTGCATCTTCAAGTTGAATTTTCCCGGCGATAGACTGCAAATCTTGTCCTTTGCTTGTGAATTGTTCAATCATCGAAACCAAAAGTGTAATGCAATCGCGGATATCCTCCAACTGGGGCTGACGTTTTGAATTGGATTCGATCGTTTGCACGTGTAAATCAAGCAGATCAGGAATGGCTGTGCCTTCGACAATTTTCGCATGACGAATTTTTCTCTTTGTATTGCTGATCTTTTTGGCGATGGTATCAAAATCCAGGTGTGGATTTTCACCATTATTACCGTTAAATGTTCTCACTGACTTCATTACACCAAACTTAACTATTGGTTTATACTTTTAATTACTTATCGACATACCACACGAAATTCATTAATCGTTAATCCATTAATTTCTTTAAGGAGAGCAATGTTATATGCAGGCATTAAAAAAGGTGGTTAAAAAATTAACCACCTTATTATTGGAAGGAGAGTGTAAGATGAATTATGCAGGCGCCGCAGCTTCAGTTTTAGCGGCTGACTTTTTCTTCACTTTCGGTTTTTCCTTTTCAGCAAGTATTCTCTTTGTCTCTTCAACTTCTTCCTCTGTCACTTGCTGTCGCATTTCTTCCACCGCGTTCATCACTTTGGCCCACTTCTGGCCTTCTGCCGCGCTGACCCATTCCAGTTGCAGCCTCTCCGGACGAATGCCAAATTTTTCCAGTTTGTCCCACAGCTTTTCCACGCGTTTCTGTGTGGCGCGGTTGGCGTCGATGTAATGGCAATCCGCGAAGTGGCAGCCGGATACCAGCACAATGGGCGCGCCCAATTTGAACGCATGCAGCACAAATTTATCCTTCACTCGCCCACTGCACATGGTGCGGATGGTTCGGGCGTTGGCCGGGAATTGCAGTCGCGACAATCCGGCCAAATCCGCCCCGGCGTAAGAGCACCAGTTACAGGCAAAGGTGACAATTTTATCCATGGGTTTGTCGGATAAAATCGCCTCGATTTGTGCATACATCTGGTCATCGGTGAAGTGGCGCATGGTGATGGCGTCGAAGCGGCATTCGGCGCTGCACGTGCCGCAGCCCTTGCACGACGCTTCGATGACCCGCGCCGGCATTTTCGTTTTTTTATCGAACACAATGGCATTGAACGGACAGACATTGGCGCAAATTCCACACAACTTACAGGCTTCTTCATCCACCTCGGCGGTAATCGCTTCGATTTTGATTTTACCTGAGGAAAGCAGCACCCCGGCGCGCGCCGCTGCCGCACTGGCCTGGGTGACGCTGTCTTTCACATCTTTGGGGAATTCGGCGCAGCCGGCAAAAAACACACCGCCGGTCGGCGCATCTACCGGTTTCAGTTTGGGATGCGATTCCATGAGAAAGCCATCGGACGTGCTGGAAAGACTCAGCAGCTTCTTCACCACTTCATTGTCTTTCCGCGGAATGACGCCAACAGACAGCACCACCATGTCCATATCGTGTTCTTCCAGGGTTCGCGTCGTTGTATTTTCAACAGTCAGACGAAGCTGTTTGGTTTTCGGATCTTCCTCGATTTCACCCGGGATGCCGCGAATGTACATCACCCCGGCTTCCTTGCTTCGCATGAACAGGTCTTCGAAGCCCTTGCCGAACGCGCGAATGTCCATGTAAAACACCTTGACTTCGATGTCCGGGTAATGATCCTTCAGAAGAAGGCTGTCTTTCACCGTGTTCATGCAGCAGATGTTGCTGCAATAGGGATTGCCCCGCTCCGGATCCTGGGTTCGCGAACCAACACACTGAATGAAACCAACCGTCTTTGGCGTCTGGTGATCCGTGGGACGAATGAAATGTCCCTGGCTGGGACCTTCGGAGCAGATGAGCCGCTCGAATTCCATACTGGTGATGACGTTTTCGAACCGCGTGTAGCCGTAATCATCCAGCTTGGTCGGATCGTACACGTCCATGCCGGTGGCCACGATTACCGCGCCGACCGACACATCAATAATTTCATCCTGCATGTCGTAATCGATGCATTTTTTATCGCACGCATCGAGACACTTGCCGCAGGCGATTGGATTGTTGCCGAGGCAATTTTCCATGTCCAGAATATAGGACGAAGGCACTGCCTGCGGAAACGGCATGTAAATTGCTTTTCGCGATGACAGCCCCATTTGAAATTCATTGGGCACAATAATGGGACACACGTTGAAGCATTCGCCGCATGCCGTACATTCTTTCTCGTTGACATACCGCGCCTTTTTCCGAATGGTCGCTTTGAAATTCCCGATATAGCCGGACACATTTTCAACTTCGCTGTAAGTGAGCAATTTAACTCGTGGATGTCGACCGACATCCATCATTTTCGGACCCAAAATTCATATAGAGCAGTCCATGGTGGGGTAGGTTTTGTCAAGCTGGGCCATGAGTCCCCCGATGCTCGCCTCCTTTTCCACGAGGTAGACCTGGTAGCCTGTGTCGGCCAGATCCAGCGCCGCCTCGATGCCGGCAATGCCGCCGCCGATAACCAGCGCTTTTCGATCCACCGGCACAGCCAATTCGGCCTGTTCCGACAAATGCCGCGCCCGCGCCACAGAAACTTTCACCGTATCTTTGGCTTTTTCAGTAGCAGCCTCTTTGTCGTACAAATGTACCCAACTGCAATGCTCGCGGATATTGGCCATTTCGAACAGGTAGGGATTCAGCCCGACTTCGGCCACGCAGTTGCGGAACGTTGGCTCGTGCATGCGCGGCGTGCACGACGCCACCACTACCCGATTGAGCTTGTGCTCGACCACCATTTTTTTAATTTCCTGCTGACCGGGATCGGCACAGGTGTATCGATTGACGCACGAAAAAGCGACATCCGGAAGTTCGGCGGCAAAGTCGCGCACCGCGTAACAATCGACCGAGCCGGCAATGTTCAAGCCGCACTCGCACACAAATACCCCGATCCTCAATTCCGTATCATTCAGTTTTTCTGCCATCTTGATTCCTCAATTTTGGTTTTTATGTTATTACCCAGCAACTTTTGCAAATTTGAGCAAAAGAATTATATTTGAATCGGTCATATAGTTCTACTATGTGCGGCTATGCCGCACTGGGAATAGGGGAAGGATTCACAGATTTTGTTTTTATAATATTTTTCGAATTCTCCCCCTTGATCGGGATTCTGTTATGAGTCCATTTTCGCATTTTTCATCATGCCCATAGCTGTCATTCCTGCGCATGCAGGAATGACAGACTTCGTCAAAGTTGAATATTAGACTTCAGATACAATCCCAAACAGAGGGTGAGTTAATATTTGAAAAATCACTCTCTCTGTATTTTGATTAATTTCTCCACTTTCACACCCCCGCCTCACTCCCCTCAACCTGCCCAATCTTCTCCACGATCGAATCGATCTTAATCCGGTGTAAATGCAAGCCCACTTCTTCGGGTGAAAATCCCTGGGCCAATCCCAAAAGCTGGCAAAAATAAATCACTGGCAGATTGAACTCCCGGTGCATTTTTCGGGCGATCATAATCTGTCCCATATCGAACGAATTGAAGCAGGTGGGGCAAATCAAACCCATGCAGTCCGCGTGCACATCTTCCATGGACGCGAAAATCTCGTGCGTCATTTCCAGGGGCATGTCCGCGTCCATGCAGCCCTTGCCGCAGCAGAGAAGCTTTTCGCTGTGCGTGAGCGGCGTTGCGCCCAGCGCAGTGATGAGATCTTCCAGCAGGCTGGGATAATCCGCGTCGTCGATGGCCATAATCTGGCTCGGTTTCAGCAAATGACATCCGTAATGAATGCCCACTTTCACACCGGTCAACGGCCGCTTCACCGACGTCGTGATCGGCTCGATGCCAAGATCGTCGCGCATCATCACCACAATATGCTTGACTTTTCCCGTTCCCTTGTACTCGCGATTGACCCGCTTTAACCGGCGGTTCACTTCCTCGCGGAGTCCTTCATCTTCGGCAAGCATGAACCGCGCCTCCTGCAACGTGGACGTGCAGCCGCTGCACATGGTAATCACATCCAGGCCGGCGTCTTCGGCGATGCACAGGTTTCTCGCGGCAATGGTGAGCCACTGGACTTTATCGCGCGCCTTGAAATAGATGGGATCCGGGCAGCAGGTAAATCCATCCAGATCGACCAATTCCACGCCGATGGGTTCCATGGTTTTTCGCACCGAGAGTTCCATTTGCGGGTATTTCGCCGGAATCATGCAGCCCCAGAATGGCGCCACACGCAGTTTTTTCGCCATAGTTTCCTCGTATTAACAGTATTATGTCAGGATAATTCTTGTTTTTGAAAATAATAAAAACTACAAATTTCAAAAAGTCAAATTCCAAATAAATTCCAATTCCAAAATAACAACATGAATACTTTACAGAATAAAATAAAAGGAAAACGAAAACAGCTCAATGAATGACTATGTTTGTTTGTAATTTGATCTTTTGTTTATTGAAATTTATTTGATATTTGGATATTGTCATTTGTATTTTTATACACGTGTTGGATACAATTCAGGATTCGATTATTTTCTGCAACTCACTCACATCGATGTCCTTCAATTCAGGCAAGCCCAAATCTTTTCTGCGGCGATTCACCGTGCTGGTAATTACCACGCTGCGCCCGGTTTTTATCAGCGCGTCGGAAAATTTATTGATGTCATCCGGCAAAACGCCATCCTCGGCGCAGAGATTTTTCAGCGCGATGATCACCTCCACCGGCCGCACATCCTGGGGACAGCGCTCGTAGCAACTGTAGCAATTGGTGCATTTCCAGATAATGGAATCCGGCCGAATCAAATCCTCTTCTTCGCCAAGAAGTGTTTTCAGCATAATCTCCCGCGGATTGAAATCGTCCGAAAACCGCGCTGCCGGGCACACTGCCACGCACGAGCCGCACTGGTAACAGTAATTGTGGTGCTTGCCCCCCACAATTTTATTCAGCCGCTCCCGAAATTCAAAACTGAGTTTTTTCTGAGTCATAGTAAGCCTTTGGTGATTGGGTTACTGGTTATTTGTGATTGGTCTGACGTGTACATTAACGACTCAATATATTTATCTAAAAACCGGCAATCTTTACTTGCCAGAGTCTATCGCAACAAAACCATTTTCTTCACATCCATTAATTCGTTTGTCTGAAAAATATAAACGTACACCCCTGAAGCGACAAAGGAACCGTTCTCATCAGAACCATCCCAACGGACAGAATAAAAGCCCGTTGACTGTTGTTTATTCATCAGGGTGCAAATCTTTTGTCCCATTATGTTGAAAATTTCAATCTTTACATGACTATCTTCAGGCAATTGGTATTGTATTTCAGTTTCAGGGTTGAACGGATTGGGGAAATTTTGGGATAATTGAAAATGTGTCGGCATAACAGGAGCAGCGGCTCTATTTTGTGGCCGAGTCTTGGGCAATGACGAATCGTATGATTGGTAATTCTCAAGTATAATTTTGATGTGCTCAATTAGAGGATCTTTTGGGTATTCCTTAGTAAATTCGTCATAAGTTTTTTTTGCTGCTTCAACATCGTCTATTTCATAAAGTTGAATTGAACCTTTCAGAAATTTAGCATCTTTGATTAAGTTGGCATCTGAATAGCGATTTTTTATGTTATCACAAATCTCAAGTGCCTCTTGTTCATTGCCAGCTCTCACTTCTACCAATGGCTGCCATAACAATGCTGTTGTACCTGTCTGATTGATATCATTTTTTTGCTGCGCTGAGTAGAGATAATTTTTTTCAACTGTAATATCACCTTGTTTCACGCGACATGCCATGAGTCTTGAAAGAGCAAAAGGTCCATAGTATGTTTCACTATATTGATCTGTTACATAACGGTAATTCTCGATAGCTTCCTCAAAATTGCCCGCCCCCTCAGATTCAAGAGCTTTTAGCAGATACTCTTCAACATCGTTTAATGAATTTCCAACTATTGGTTCCAATGATTTAGCTAATGACTGGCTCCAATCTGGTCCAGCATAAGGGGAAGAAGATGTTAGAGGAGCGCTGTAGTCCACAGAACCATAAAATAGTTCAGAACCGGGATTGGCGGTGCCCCACCAGTTTCTCCAGGCAAGAATTGTATTTCCTGTATAATTGGCAACTTGCTTATTTGAATGATTATAAATATCATTATAACCTGCCTGGCAACCAAAATGAAAGCCTAAATTTGGATTACTATTAGTGAATACCAGCACACCACTACCACCATTTGAGATAATTTTATTTGCTCCATAAGGCTCTGAACTGTTTCTTCCAACTAACATAGGAGAGGAAGAGTTCAAACAGCAAACACCGCCAGGCCCGTTGTTGCTGAACTCGTTATGCCGAATGTCTGGATGACTAGTTTGGGTGCAATAAATACCATAAGAAGTATTATTAACTACATAATTATTGTTTATGTAAGGCGAGCTATTTGATTCGCATAAAATACCAATACCGTTTGATTCAAGTGTATTGTGGTAAATTGTAGGACTTGCCTCATGGCATTTAATTCCGTTTCCTGAATTGTTTTTGACGGAATTATTTTCCAAATCAGGATTTGTATTGTCACAAATGATACCATAAGTGGCATGTTTTATAGTTGAGTTCTGGACAGTAGAATTGTTAGTTTGTGCGTTATCAAAGACAATTCCGTACCAGTCACCCGAATTCGATGCTGAAGATTCAAATGATGTTCCATTTGTTGAAAGTTTTCCTTGAATAATAAGTTCGCATTTCGACGTATGATATCCACTATTTTGATCATCATTATTAGCAGAAAAAGTAACAGTTACATTTTGATCAATCGTTAATGTTCTGTAAAAATCCGAATCACCATAGATTATTACATCACCAGTAAAATCAATATCATCAAGCAGATGAACATTCCTGATTAATGTACCGCTGCAGAATATGTACATATTGCTGCCAAGATTTCCTAAATCACTATATTGAGGGATTGACCGCCACACGATATCTGCTTCATCATAAGTTCTATTATCGTATGTATAATCCCATGCTTCATACATGGAGATTAATCCATTGGAATTATCATCTGCATTAACAGATCCACCTCCAGGATATCCCCAATTGAGTGCACTATATAAGTTATGTGTGAATTCAGCATGCCAGACATCATACTTATACGAATAAGCTTTTTTTCCACAAGGGACAGCAGTTAAAATTACTGTTTTATTATTTTCCAATTCATCTATTATTCCACCGCTATGACATGTCATAATCGAGAAAGATCGTTTTTTATAGTTATTGATTTGATCTACATAACTCTTAAATTCATGATCATAAACTTTTTCACCCGTATTTTGTATGTTAAAATAAATATCAGAACATAAACTATCAATAGCTCCATGTCCCATCCACCAAATCCAAAGAAAATCCTGGTTAGTCATATTGGGTGCGAGATCGGAAAAAACATCCTGAACATTTGATTCTGAATTATTCAGGTCTGTGATCTGGGATATTCCCCATCCGCTTGGAATCTGGTATCGACTATGACTGCTTTGAAAATCGTTTCCATCGCCATAAAGTACGTGAATGTTGCTATGAGTAAATCCATTTTCATAGAGTATCTCATAGATTAGAAAAAGATCATACCAATATTCTGAATTGTAAGGTTTATCATCACCTTTGGTTTTACCTGCACTTATTAAAACTGCATAATTTTTAGCGAATATAGGATAATTATTCGATATGTTCAAGGTTATAAATATAAGGATCATCACAATTTTATTTTTATTTAGTATTTTAATTTTCATACTCCTTTTTTCACAAGAAGATCCAGAGAAAAAATCTTATTTAATTATTTCTATTTTAAAAATTTCATTACTTTTTTTATCTGCAATCCAAAAATATTGTCCATCAAATGTAATACCTGTGGGTAAGAATAATTGTGTATCAATGCTATTTATTATTAGGCCTGTTGAAATATCATAAATGTCTATCCACCCTAATCGTGAACCTTTTGCATCAGCACAATTCCATAAATATTTTCCATCATAAGTTAATCCTTTTGGGAATCCAGTAGTAAATGCAAAAAATGTTTTTTCTAACTTATTTATATCAATTTTTATAATTTGGCTCGACCACCCCGCTTCATAACAACAAAAAATATAATCATTAATAATTGTAATTCCTCCCAATTTATATTGCTTATCTATAATCAATGATAAATTTATTTCTGATTTTATTGATCCAAAATTATTTTCATCCAAATTAATAACATATATTTTATAACTCTCATTATCTAAGAGTAATAAATTTTCACCATTCCAGGCTATATCACCAGGTTTTGTTACTGGA
Source organism: uncultured Cytophagia bacterium (assembly GCA_964605145.1). Lineage (GTDB taxonomy): Bacteria > Zhuqueibacterota > Zhuqueibacteria > Thermofontimicrobiales > Thermofontimicrobiaceae > CAZSBG01. The sequence goes on from CAZSBG010000021.1 coordinate 21,209, forward strand.
GAAGAAAATGAATTATCAACATTTTTAGTAATTATATTTATTTTATATATTTTAGCTGTCTTATTATCAGATATAAATAAATTATTCCCATCCCAAGCCAATCCATCTGGACTTAGACCAGGAGATTTAAATGATTCTATAATTTTGTACGTTAGTTTTTCATTTTTTTGACAATAAGCTAAATCATAAGAATAAATAGATATTAAAAAAAATATGCAGATCAGTATTGGATATTTTTTCATTGGCATAACATCCTCCTAATAATTGTAAAAGTGTTTTTTTCCTTATTTAATCATTATCATTTTTCTATAGTTATAATAATTATTGGATGTTATTGAATAAAAATATACACCACTAGGTACTTTTTGTTTAAAATTATTTACACCATTCCAAGTGATAGTATATTGACCAGCCTGTAATTTTTGTTTTATTAAGGTATTTATGATTTCTCCTTTAATATCAAATATTTGAAGAATTACAAAATTACTAAAAGGAATTTCGAATGAAATAGAAGTATTCGAATTAAAAGGATTTGGAAAGTTTTGGTGAAGATGAAAAGATTTTTCTGGTTTTACATATAGCTTAATATTTTTAATTGAAGTAACTTTCATTTCGATTTGGAAAAGTGAATCTATGCTATTATCAACTATCCAAAAATAATTGCCATCAAAAGTTAATCCTGTAGGGTAGAAGCCTGGAGTATCAAATGCATTCAGCCATAATCCATTTATATAGTCATATTGATCTATCCAACCAATTCTACTGCCCTTAGCATCAGAACAATTCCAAATGGATTTACCATCAAATGCTAATCCTTTTGGAAAACCAGTAGTATAAGTAAAAAAAGTCGTAATTGTATCTGCTATATCAATTTTCATAATTTGACTCGACCAACCTGCTTCAAAACAATAATAAAGATATTGCCCATCCCACGTTAAACCATGAATTTGAGGAGGATTATTAGCAGTGGCGGGAATAGATGAAATCACAGCCCCAGCAATAATATCAATCTTAAAAATTTTCACAGAATCATTATCAGAACACCAAAGATAATTTCCATCCCATGTCAATCCACGCGGACATGATCCAGGGGAGTTAAAGGATGATATAATAGATCCATCAACAGGATGTAATTTATAAATCATCCTCATACTATCATCACTCACCCATAAAAAATCACCATCCCAAGCCAATCCCTGGGGACTTGGGCCAGGTGATGGGAATTTTTGAACAATGGTGTAGTGAAGAGAGTCCTGTGTTTGTGCGAATCCTGTTATCATGTTAATCCTGAAAATTAACAATAACTGGAGTGAGCTAATGAAGAGAAGTTTAATTATTGTTTGCATATTAACCTTCTTTGTCTTTTTTATTTTGACGGATGGGCGATTTCTACTTTACCGATATTACCTGCGAATATATTACTTATTATCAGGTTGTTAGCTTCTTACCTGGTTGTAGCGTTTGCTGTTCCGTAAATAATAAATGAAAAAATTAGTGCAATCAATATTGATATCGTTTTCCCCCAAACGCTGTTTTTATTGTATTTTGTGATTTGCAGCGCCAAGCTGGCGAATTGTTCGGCTCAGGATTCGATGATTTTTTGCAGCTCACTCACATCGATATCCTTCAATTCCGGCAAGCCCAAATCTTTTCTGCGGCGATTCACCGTGCTGGTAATTACCACGCTGCGCCCGGTTTTTATCAGCGCGTCGGAAAATTTATTGATGTCATCCGGCAAAACGCCATCCTCGGCGCAGAGATTTTTCAGCGCGATGATCACCTCCACCGGCCGTACATCCTGGGGACACCGCTCGTAGCAACTGTAACAATTGGTGCATTTCCAGATGATGGAATCCGGCCGGATCAAATCCTCTTCTTCGCCAAGCAGTGTTTTCAGCATAATATCCCGCGGATTGAAATCTTCCGAAAACCGCGCTGCCGGGCACACTGCCACGCAAGAGCCGCACTGGTAACAGTAATTGTGATGCTTGCCCCCCACAATTTTATTCAACCGCTCCCGAAATTCAAAACTGAGTTTTTTCTGAGTCATATCCAACCTTTTATGAATGGTTTACTTGTTAAAGGTGTCTGAAAAAATATCCTAATTTGTTAGGCTACCAACTGTGAAACCAGCGTCACCAAATCTTTAATCTCCAGATTCACTTCTTTTTTCAACTGCTCATCCTGAAGCGCGCATTTGTAATGGATTTCACATTTGGGGCAGGCGGTAATCATCATGTCGGCCCCGGCGCGTTTTGCCTCGCGGAACCGGTTCGCCTGAATGGTTTTGGCCACGGCCCCGCAGGTGAGCCAGTTGCCCACGCCGCAGCAGGTTGCCCTTTTCCCGCTCTTTTCCATTTCCACAAATTCAATATTCGGGATCGCGTCGATGACCGTGCGCGGGGCTTCGTACACCCCCGTATGCCGGCCCAACCGGCAGGGATCGTGATATGTGACCGGTTCCTTCATTTCCTTAAATTTTATGGATTTATTTTTCACCTGTTCATCCAGCATTTCTAAAATATGAACAACCTTGAAACCGAGATTCCCGAAATAAAAGGGATATTCCTGTGAGAACGTCTGATACCCCTCCGGGCAGGAGAACACCACGGTTTTGGCGCCGGCGTCCTCGATCAGTTTGAGATTGTGTTCAGCCAGCCGCTTGAAATTATCCAGATCGCCGCTCCACAGCATATCGTGGCCGCAGCATCGCTCGTCCGGCAGCACGACCGGGGTAATGCCCATTTTATTCAAAAGCTGAATCGCGCCCTGGCTGGAACCCACCGATTCCACGTTCAGCTCGGAAAAATAAATATCAAAATAAGGCGCGCAACCGACGAAATAAAGTATGTCCCCTTTTTTGGCGATTTTCAAATCTTTGGAGAGCCAGTCCATGCGGTTCTGTTTCAGCTCTTTGGCGGTCATGATACGCATGAGCGACTGGAACGCGCCGCCGTGACTGCACTCAGCTTTTTGCCCGGTATTCATAGAAATGGACCGAATATCGCGCATGAACGTGATGTAATCGATTTGGGAGGGACACCGCGTCTGGCACAGTCCGCAGGTTAAGCACTCCCAGATTGCTTTGTCGTTGTACAGCGTTTCCTGATCTTGTAACACGCATTTCATGAGCATGGAACGCGGCGAGAAGCTATGGTTGATCCTGGCGACAGGGCAGTTTCCGGTGCATTTTCCGCAATCGAGACAGTGATAAGCCCTGGTTCGTCTGATTATTTCGCCGATAGTGTTCATAAATTAACTCCCTGAATGAGCGATGGTAGAGTCCTAATTTTTTATCTTCATTTTAATTAGCCACGATGTGCGCGAAGGTCACGAAAAAATATTAGAAAAGCTTTCAGCGGTCAGCTATCAGCATTCCCCCCTTTGAAGGGGGGGATGTTTAATGCGGACCGTATAAAATCCAGATCGTCCTGGATATTTATCCAGGACGCTTTTTTATGAACGGATATTTATCCGAATCATATTCGAATCTAAATTCCATTTGACCTGAGCGTATCTTTATAAACAAGGATAAATATCCAAAAAACCATTTCCCGATCAGGATAAATATCCTGATCGATCTGATGTTGACCGAATAAAATTATTATTTAACTCCAGATCGTCCTGGATATTTATCCAGGACGCTTTTTTACGAACGGATATTTATTCGTTTTTACTCAACCTTAATCCCATTTGTCCTGAGAATATCTTCAATAAACAAGAATGAATATCCAAAAAATCATTTCCCGATCAGGATAAATATCCTGATCGATCTTCATCCTGATAAAAAGCTAAGTAGCCGCGGCCTCAGGTTCCAACGTCGCTTTGGAATCCGTCTGGCCTCTCAGCGGACTGGGGCCGAGGTCTTTGACGTGCGAAATCATCTCGGTCACGATATTGGCAAACTTCTGGGATTCCGCCGCTGAAATTTGCTCCAGCCGCACACGCTGTTTTTCGACCCCAACGAGGTGCAGCATCTTTTCCACTTTTTCGAAATTCTCCGCCGCCCGGCGGGCGCCAAACATGTAATGGCAGTCAGGGAAGTGTCACGTGGCCACCAGCACGCCGTCCGCGCCAAGCTCGAACGCTTTGATCACGAACGAAGGATTCACCCGGCCGCCGCACATGACGCGGATGATTCGCACATTGGGCGGATACTGAAACCGGTTCACCCCGGCGCCGTCCGCTGCAGGGTAGCTGCACCAGTTGCAGCAAAACGCCACCAGTTTGGGATCGTAGTCGTCCTGTTTTTTCGTCGTCTTTTTCCGGGTCTTGGTTTTTCCTGTCATGGGAAGTCGCCTTCTAAAAATTGAGTCATATTCAGAAAGCCTTAAAAGGCTTTAAGTTTTTTTTAAATTATATCTCCGCCATACATGACGGAGTTATTCAATTTTCAATATATATTGTGTTCTGCTCTGTGTCTCTGAGTCTCCGTGGCGATTGAAATAGCTATCCACGAAACAGCGCCTCCATCTGCGCGTCGATTTGCTGGTCCGTGAAATGCCGCACATCCATGGCGCCGGTGGGGCATACCGCCGCGCAGCTCCCGCAGCCCTTGCACAGCGCTTCGTTGACGAACACCACGAGTTGGCCTTCTTCATTTTCTTTCAGCTCCAGCGCATTGTATTCGCACACCTCCACGCATTTGCCGCATGCCCGGCAGCGCGTCGGGTCGGATGTGGACACAATGGGTTCCAGCGTAATCGTGTCTCTGGACAGCAACGCCGAAACCTTTGCCGCCACAGCCGATGCCTGGGTAATGGAGTCGGCAATGTCTTTCGGACCCTGGGCGCAGCCGCACAGGAAAATGCCTTCGATAGCGGTTTCCACCGGCCCAAGTTTGGAATGCCGTTCCATGAAGAACCGATCCGCGCCGCGCGGAATTTTGAGCAGATCGGCAAGGTAATCGCTCTCCGCCTGGTTGGGAATCATGCCCAACGAGAGCACAACAGCATCCACCGGGAATTGCTCCGTGCCGCCGGACTGTTTGTTTTTCAGCAACAGGGACGTGACGGTTCCGTTCCCTTCGAGCTGCGGCGGATCATCCACGTCGTACCGAATGAACAGCACGCCCAAAGCCCTCGCTTTTTGGTACATTTCCTCAGCGCCGCGGCTGTACACGCGAATATCGCGATGAAAAATGATGACCTGAATTCCCATTTCGCGCAGCACAATGGCCTGTTTTATAGCAGCCTGGCAGCAATAGCGGGAACAGTCAGGATTGCCTTTGTCACCCCGCGAACCCACGCACTGGAAAAACGCTACAGCTTTTGGCTTTTTCCCGTTAATAGCCAGATTGCCGGACGCTGTCATCGCTTCGAACTGCTGATTGCTGAACACATTGTCGAATGTGCCCCAGCCGAAATCGCCCTTCGGCACATCGTACAAATCCGAGCCAACCGCCACGACAATGGCGCCGGTCTTAAGTGTGGTGTTTTTCTTCTTTCCGTTTGAATTGTGCGCGAACTGCACTTCGAAATTGCCGACAAATCCTTTCACCTGTTCTATTTTCGCCGAGGTGAACACATTCACACCCCGCGCTTCGAGGTCTCCTTTTTTCGCATCGATGAAATGCGCGCCCGGCTTGTAGCTGGGGTACAACGCTGAAAGTTGGACCACGCGACCCCCAAGCTGCTTTTCTTTTTCGATCAAAGAAACAGTGAATCCCTTGCCGGCCATATCAATGGCTGCCTGCATGCCGGCAATGCCGCCGCCCAGAATAACCACATCGTGCCCGATTTCCAGTTCCCGAATTTGCAGCGGATAAAGCAGCCGCGCTTTTGCCACGCCCATGCGCAGCAAATCCTTGGCTTTTTGGGTCGCTTTTTCCGGTTCGTGAATATGCACCCAGGAACACTGGTCGCGAATATTCACCATTTCGAACAGGTAGGAATTCAGCCCAACTTTGGACAGTGTTTCCTGGAAAATCGGCTCGTGCGTTTTCGGCGTGCAGGCAGCGACGACAATCCGGTTCAATTTATGTTCGATGATTTTATGCTGAATTTCAGTTTGGGTGCTGGCCGCGCAGGCGAACAGGGTGGCTTCGGCATGGGTGACGTCCGGCAGCGTTTTGGCGTATTTAACCACCTCATCAACATTTACCACGGCCGCGATATTCACGCCGCAATGGCACACAAAAACACCGATTCGCGGTTCGCCTGTGGCATCAATTTGAGGAATGTCCTCCGGCTCGCGTTCTACTCTATAGTCAAGCACATGCCGCGCCGCGCGAACCGCTGCCCCGGACGCTTCTGCAATGGAATCGGTGATGTCTTTGGGACTCACCGAACAGCCAGCGAGATAGATTCCGCGCCGGGTGGAATCCAGCGGAAAGGCGGTCGCATCCCGTTGTTTGAAGAAACGATCCCTGTCCGTTTCAATGCCCAACGCTTCGGCCAACTGCACGCTGCCGCTTGAAGGAACCAGCGCAGACGAAAGCACCACCATGTCGTATCGATTACTTTTAATCCGCCCGCTGTTGGGATCCTCGAAATTGACGATGAGGTTTTGCGCTCCCCCATCCTCCAACACTTTGGACGGCTTGCTGCGGATGTAATTGATGTTCGGATATTGCAGCGATTGCAAATAAAGCGCCTCAAAACCCTTGCCGAACGCGCGAATATCGATGTAAAAAATATCGATTTTAGTGTCCGGGTAATGATCGCGAATGAGCAGACTGTCTTTGATCGTATTCATGCAGCAAATTCGACTGCAATAGGGAATGTCCCGTTTCAGATTCCGCGAGCACACGCATTGGATGAACGCGATTCGCTTCGGGTGCTGCTGGTCGCTCAATCGAACCAAATCGCCTTTGGTCGGACCGATAGATGAAAGCAGCCGCTCTAATTCCATGCTCGTCACCACGTTTTTGAAGCGGCCGTAGCCGAATTCGCTGGCCGGGGCAGGATTGTAATAATCGATGCCGGTGGCAACGATGATGGAACCGACGTCGAAATCAACAACCTGATCTGACTCCCCCAAATTGATCGCGCCCGGCTCGCACGCCGAAGCGCAGGGCTGCTTGCATTTCCCGGTTTTGAAATGAAGACACGTCTCCCTGTCAACGACCGCGGCCTGGGGCACCGCCTGGGGAAAGGGAATGTATACCGGCTTTCTTTTGTTCAATCCTGCATTGAACTCATCCGGGAAACGGCCTTCTTTGTACACACACGCATCGATGCACGCGGAGCACGCGGTGCAGGCTTCGATGTCCACGAATCGCGCGCGGTTTCGAATCTTCGCGTGAAAATCACCTTCGGTTCCGGTAACTTCCTCGAGATCGCTATTGGTCATCAAATGAATGTTTGGATGCCGACCGACATCCATCATTTTCGGTCCCAGAATTCAGATAGCGCAGTCCATGGATGGAAACGTTTTATCGAGCTGCGCCATTTTCCCGCCAATACTTGGACTTCTCTCAACGAGATAGACCTGTTGCTGGGAATCGGCCAAATCAAGCGCAGCCTGCATGCCGGCGATTCCGCCGCCGATTACCAAAACGCCTTTTTGCATGGGAACCTCCCGGGGAAATCCCAATTTACATTTTTTTGCCACGAGACTCAAAAGCTCGAAGCTTTAAAAATTCCAAATGGCAAATTTCAAAATACAAATAAATTTCAAAAAGAAAAATTTCAATTTCCAAAACTGTTTGAAAATTGGTTTTTGAACTTTCGAATTTATTTGTTATTTGTTTATTGAGTTTTGTTTTTTTCCTGCCTCCAAGTCTCGAAGACTCGAAATTCAAAAAGATATTCGAGGCGTAATATTATTCTTTAAAAATCGCTTCCATCTGGGCTTCGATCTGGTCGTCCGTGAAGTGGCGAATATCGATGGCGCCGGTGGGACAAATTGCCGCGCAACTGCCGCAGCCCTTGCACAGGGCTTCGTTGACCAACACCGCCATACCGCCATCGGCTGTTTCTTTCAGCGAAAGCGCGTTGAATTCGCACACTTCCACGCACCGGCCGCAGGCCCTGCAGAATCGCGCGTTAGCCGAGGATACGATGGGCTCCAACGTAATGGTATCCTCGGAAAGCAGCGCCGACACTTTGGCCGCTACTGCCGAAGCCTGGGAAATGGAGTCGGCAATGTCCTTCGGCCCCTGGGCGCATCCGCAGAGGAAAATGCCTTCCATGGACGTTTCCACCGGCCCCAATTTGGGATGCCGTTCCATGAAAAAATGATCTGCGCTTCTGTGGATTTTCAGCAAATCAACGAGAATATCGTTTTCTTTCTCATCCGGCACCATGCCCAGCGACAGAATGACTGCGTCCACCGGGTACTCCACAACGTCCTTTTTGTATTTATTTTCCAGTGTGAGCGAAGATACCTTTTTCTTGCCATTAAATTCCGGCGGTCTGTTCTTTTCATACGGAATGAACAGCACGCCAAGCCCTCGCGCTTCGCGATACATTTCTTCAGCGCCGCGGCTGTACACACGAATGTCGCGATGAAATACCATCACCTGAATGCCCATTTTTCGCAGGGCGATGGCCTGTTTGATTGCAGCCTGGCAGCAGTAGCGCGAACAACCGGGATTGCCTTTCTCCCCGCGCGATCCCACACATTGAATGAATGCCACTGTCTGCGGCCTTTTCGCGTCAACTTCCAGATATTCACCGCGGGAGATCAGGTTTTCGAAATAATCATTGGTGAATACATTGGAGAATATTCCATAGCCGAAATCGCCTCGTTCCGGCATGTAGAGATTCGCTCCGACCGCGACGACGATAGCGCCGACTTTCAGCGATTCATCCTGTTTATCTTCATCCTCATGCGTTTTTAACTGAACTTCAAAATTGCCAACAAATCCACTCACAGATTCAACTTCTGTGGAGGTATACACTTTAACGTCCAAATCTTTTAACTGACTGATCTTATGTTCGATCAACTCGGCCCCGGGTTTAAAACTTGGATACAACGTGGAAAGATGCCGAACGCGTCCGCCCAATTCTTTTTCTCTTTCAACCAGGCACACATTGAATCCCTTCCCGGCCATATCAATGGCTGCCTGAATGCCGGCCACGCCGCCGCCGATGATCAGCGTATCGTGATTCACCGGCAATTTGCGTATTTCCAGCGGACTGAGCAGCCGCGCCTTGGCCACGCCCATGCGAACCAGGTCCATGGCTTTTTGTGTTGCTTCGCGCGGACTTTGCGCATGCACCCAGGAGCACTGATCGCGAATATTCACCATTTCGAACAAATACGGATTCAGCCCCACTTTGGCGATGGAAGCCTGGAAAATCGGTTCGTGGGTCTTTGGCGTGCAGGCTGCCACCAGCACGCGGTTCAATTTGTGTTCGAATATTTTCTTCTGAATATCGGTCTGGGTGCTGGCCGCGCAGGCGAACAGTGTTTCTTCACAATGAACGACATTTTTCAGCTTGCGGGCGTAATCGGCCACGGCTTTCACATCGACCACACCGGAAATATTGATGCCGCAATGGCAGACAAACACCCCAATGCGAGGTTCACCGCTGGTATCCACTGGCGGAATGATTTCCTCTTCGCGGTGAATTTTGTGATCCAGCACGTGCCGCGCCGCCCGAACCGCTGCCCCGGACGCGTCAGCAATGGAATCGGTGATGTCCTTGGGACTGATGCTGCACCCGGCAAGATAGACGCCTTCTCGCGTGGCATCCAGCGGAACTCCGCACGGATCGCATTGACTGTAAAATCCGTCGCGGTCGATTTCGATTCCAAGAACATCAGCCAAACGGTTGCTGCCGGCCGATGGCGTCAACGCTGAAGAAAGCACGACCACATCGAATTCCTGTTTTTCGATTTTCCCGGTTTCGGTATTTTCGAATGAGATAAGCGATTTGCCGGTCTTGGGATCGTCCACCACTTTCGAAGGCTTGGCTTTGACGAAATGCAATTTTTCGATGTTCGACGCCCGTTCAAAAAATTCTTCGAAGCCCTTGCCGAACGCGCGAATATCGATGTAAAAAATGGTCATGTCCGAATTCGGGTAATGCTCGTGAATGAGCATGGCGTCTTTCATAGCGTTCATGCAGCAGATGCGGCTGCAATATTGAATATCCCGCTTGATATTGCGCGATCCCACGCACTGGATGAATGCGATGGTTTTCGGTGTTTTGCGGTCTGTGAATTTGACTAATTCGCCGCGCGTTGGACCACTGGCCGAAAGGATGCGCTCCAGTTCCATGCTGGTGACCACGTTCTGGAATCGCGTGTAGCCCAATTCGCTGGCTTCGCGGGGATCGTAATAATCGACCCCGGTGGCGACGATGACGGAACCGACATTTCGTTCCACAATTTCGTCGCGCTCATCAAAATCGATGCAGTTTTTCTCGCACGCATCCGCGCATTTGGAGCAGGCCAGGGGAAGCGTGCCAAGGCAGTCTTTTTCGTAGCGAATATAGGCAGAGGGGACAGCCTGGGGAAACGGAGAGAAAATCGCTTTGCGGGTGCCCAATCCGATTTCGAATTCATTCGGCACCACCACTGGGCAGACTTTGGCGCATTCACCGCAGCCGGTGCATTCATCGACATTGACGAACCGCGCCTTCTTCAATATTTTTACCTTGAAATCACCGGCTTTTCCGGTTACTTCGGCGACTTCGCTGTTGGTGAAAAGCTGAATATTTGGATGCCGACCGACATCCATCATTTTCGGACCAAGGATTCAGATGGCGCAATCCATTGACGGGAACGTTTTATCCAGTTGCGCCATTTTCCCGCCGATGCTCGGTTCCCGCTCCACCAGGTACACCTGAAATTGGGAATCGGCCAGGTCCAGCGCGGCCTGCATGCCGGCAATGCCTCCACCGATGACAAGAACGCCTTTTTCCACGAATACCTCCAGGAAATTTTATGCAAAGAAATCTCTAATTTAACTTCATTGTTTTCAGCAGCTAATTTTTACCAATCTGCTGCATCCCATGTTCATACCCGCGATCGAACGCTTTCAGGTTGAGCTCCTCGGTTCCTTTGGGCACAGACGTCTCCACTGTTTTTCGAACCGCGTCCTTATCAACAACTTTAGCGACCGCAGTGAAAAATCCTAACATGACAATATTCAGGACGATTTTTCTTCCCAAATCCTCTGCAATTCGGGTTGCAGGAACTTTGAACATTCGAATTTTATCCCGGGCTTTTGCATCTTTCACCAGGTCTTCATCGACCAGCAGCAAGCCATCGTTTTTCAATTCCGGCTCGAATTTGGTGTACGCTTCCTGGGACATGGAAATTAAAATATCCGGTTTGGTCAAATACGGGTAGAGAATTTTATCGTCGGAAACGATAACCTGGGCGCTGCATGCGCTGCCGCGCGCTTCCGGGCCGAAACTCTGGTTCAGCGTGGCATGTTTGCCGGCATTGATTGCTGCAGATTTTCCGATGAGATAGCCGCACAAAATAACGCCCTGACCGCCAAACCCGGTAACACGTATTTCAGTTTTTGCCATTATTTCTATTCCTCCTCGGAGAGAAATTTTCTATTTTTGTTTTGCCTCGAAGACGCTAAGACTCGAAGAAATATTTTTTAAAAATTGAAGACGGTTAGTGGCAGTGATATTCGATTTTTGATATTGGATATTGGATTTTCGATATTCGATATTAGATATTCGATATTGGATATTAGATATTCGATATTGGATATTAGATATTGGATATTGGATATTAGATATTGGATATTCGATATTCGATATTGGATATTAGATATTCGATATTGGATATTCTATATTTTTTTAATTTCCCATTTCCTTTTTTCATATTTTACCTTATCCAATAATGCCGAATGATTAATAAACTTGAAATGATTGCCTATTTTTACCTCTGCCGAAATTTGAAAAAATCCAATTTTCATCTTCGAGTCTTCGAGCCTCGTGGCATTATTATTTCGATTAAATTAAATAAAATCAAGCCGCTTCTTCTTTTTCATTTTTGACCACCCCATAGGGCACGAATCTGTCTCCCAACCGTTCGGATAACCAGGTATTCCAATTGTCGATGAAAGTCGGTTTATCCTTATCGACAAATTTACCCACTACTATTTTTTCCTGGTAGGCAATGTCCAATTCGTCCAGATTTGCGCCATGTTTGATCTCGCTGTTGTCGTGGTAGAATTTCATCAAATCCAGCCCGGTGCCCAGCCGATTCCGTCGCGCGTAAAGTGTGGAACAGGGAGCAATCACTTCCACGAACGAAAAGCCTGGCTTATTCAATGCTTCTGACATGGAGCGTGTCAGCCGGCGTATGTGCAAAGACGTCCATCGAGCCACGTAGGTTGCGCCGCAGGAGGAGGCCAGCATTGGGAGATTAAACGGCAAGTCGCTGTTCCCATAAGGCGAAGTGGAACTATTGGCTTTCAGCGGTGTTGTTGGCGCGCATTGTCCGCCTGTCATGGCATAAATGAAATTATTCACGCAAATCACGGTGATATCCATATTTCGCCGCGCCGCATGGATGAGGTGATTCCCGCCAATGGAAATCAAATCGCCATCGCCGCTGAACACGATGACCTTCAGTTCCGGGTTGGCCAATTTCAGCCCGGTGGCGAAAGGAATGGCGCGTCCGTGCGTGGTGTGAAATGAATCCAGTTTGATGTATCCGGCCACCCGACCGGTGCAACCTATTCCGGAAACAATGGCCACTTTATCCATGGGGTAATCGAATTTTTCCAGGGCTGAAATGAAACAAGAGACAGCCGTGCCAATGCCGCAGGTCGAGCACCAGATATGAGGAATCCGATCCATGCGCAGCAATTTTTCCATGGGATGTTCGGGCAAATTATCTTTTATCGTACTCATTTTACGGCCTCCTGTATCACTTTAAAAATTTTATCTGAATCATGAACCCAGCCGCCGGCATGAGGCACATGAAATACTTTGGCCTGGCCGCACACAACGCGCTCCAATTCCAGCACAACCTGGCCCAGGTTTATTTCCGGCATCACAAACGCTTTGGCCGTTTTCGCCAGTTCTTTAACGCGCTTTTCAGGAAACGGCCACACAGTAATCATTTTTACGAATCCGACTTTTATTCCCTTTTTCCGCGCCTCGAACACTGCAGGCATGGTCACCCGGGATGTAATTCCGTACGCCATGACAATGACATCGGCGTCCTCGGTCTGGTCTTCTTCGATTTCGATGATGTCGTCTGCGTTTTTCTTTATTTTGTCGCACAGCCGGTTGACCAGTTTATCCTGGGTTTCCGGGGACATGACCGGGTAGCCGCGTTCGTCATGGGTTAATCCGGTGGAATGAATTCGATAGCCATCCCCGACAACGATCATTTCCGGCACCAGGTCCTTTCCGACTTTATACGGCAAATATTTTTCCGGTGGCAATTTTGTCAATCGCCGGGGATACACTTCAATGTCGTCGGGTTTGGGCACCACCACTTTCTCCGTCATGTGGCCTACGCATTCATCCAGCATGAGCAGGACCGGCACGCGGTACCTTTCGGCAAGATTGAAGCATTTAATGGTGTAATCAAAACTTTCCTGTGGCGACGCCGGACTCAGGGCGATGATTTCATAATCCCCGTGCGAGCCCCATCGCGCCTGCATCATATCCTGCTGGCCAACCATGGTCGGCAGCCCGGTCGAGGGGCCGCCCCGCTGGACATTCACCACAACGCACGGCGTTTCCATCATCACGGCTAACCCGATGTTTTCCATCATCAGCGAAAAGCCGGGCCCGGATGTGACTGTCATGGATTTCTTCCCGCCCCAGGCGCCGCCGACCACCGCGGCCATGGAGCCGAGTTCGTCTTCCATTTGAATAAAAATCCCTCCAACCGTGGGAATTCTGGCAACAAACCGTTCCGCCACTTCAGTGGAGGGAGTAATCGGATACCCAGCAAAAAATCTGCACCCGGCAGCCAAAGCGCCTTCGGTGCATGCATGGTCTCCATCGAGATAATGTTCGCCGGTTAAAACACCTTTAGGATCAGCTTTCAACGATTTGTTCCTCCTCTTTTAAAGTCACAAAAATCGCGAATTCGGGACAGAGCATCTCGCATAACTGACAATGTACGCACGCTTCAGGCTGCACGGCTTCCGGCGGATGATATCCCTTGATGTTGAATTCTTTCGACAGTTCAAGCACATCTTTGGGGCAATACTCCACGCAGAAGGCACAACCCTTACATCGATCGCGAACAATATGGATTTCTCCATGTGGGACTGTTATCTTGTCCGCATCGAGAGGTTTACGCCAATATTGCATATTCGCTCTCCAATTTTAGTTTAAAAAGTTATCGGAATATTTTTTCGGAGGGGTTTTCGCTCAATCTGTATTTTCACCTTTATTACAGCTAAAAACAAAGGAACGATTGATTCTATACAATCATGAATCAATAAAACAGAAAACGCAACAGAGTCTCAATGTTTCAATAAATTTGTGTGTAATGCAAATAAAATAACTATAACAAACTGGATCAACGACATTATCCGTTCGAATATGAGGAGCAGGAAAAGTCCCGTATGCGTGAGAAATTGAGGCGCCGATAATCAGAATTATATTTCAACCTTCCGTTCGATTTTCAAATGAACGTATGAGTCAGAATTTAATGATCATTCGGTTATTCGATAATTCGAAAAGTTCCTTTTTAGTCATTCAACAAATCATGCTATTACCCAGCAATGGTTTCAAATTTGTGCAAAATAATTATATTTGAATCGGTCATCAAATATTATTATATGCGGCTTGGCCGCTCTGGGATTTATAAGCTATTGCAGCTAATTCTTTCGGACTTTTTGCGGTGGGTAAGCGCCGTAAAAATCCCATTAAGATATTTAAGATAATACAAAAAATTTAAAAGGCAAGGACTTTTTCAAAAAATTTCAAACTATTTTGTATTTAATTTATTAAAAATATTTGAAGTTCAAAATAATGATTGTAAAATCCGGGATTTTTTTTTATATTGGTTACTTAACATTCAATTAATTAGATGAGGGAGAAATTATGTCGATTATTGGTTTTTTTATTCTGTTGTTAGTCGCCTCGATTTGCGGAAGCATCGGGGCTGCGCTGGCCGGCAGCAATGCCCGCGGCTGCCTGACCAGTATTGTCCTCGGTCTGATTGGCGCGCTCATCGGCACCTGGCTAAGCCGTGAATTGGGAGTGCATGATATTCTTTATTACCACCGCATCCCGATTCTCTGGTCGATCATCGGTTCGACGCTGTTTGTGGCAGTGATTAACGCACTGAGCGGGAGCAAACGTACTTCCCGAAAATGACCATTATAAAATCAATTCTTCATTCACAATTGGCTATTTTCAATACATAATTTAAATCGACAACTCGATTAAAAGTAATTGTGGTCAATTGTCAACGATCAATTGCTAATTGTCAATGTAAAGTTACAGTCATGGTAGTGGGTTCTACGCTCTTGTTTTCGTTGAATAAATATGGTTCAGCAAAAAAATGAAAAGTGAAAATCCCAGGCCCGGGTAAATCGGTTCAATCCCCAAAAGATATTCGCCGGCATTGAAGGATTTGGAAAATACCCATATTCCGGAAATAATCGCGCTGCCAATCATGGAAATCAGGGCAAACGATTTGTTCATTTTTAATTTCGGGAAGAAACTGGCAGCCATGGGAATCGCCAGCGCCGGCGTGCCAATGGAACCGAGGGCTTTCCAGATTTTGATGACGGACTGCGCGTAATATGCAATAAGAATTGCCAGGCCTCCACTGAATATCAGCCCAATTCGTGTGTACCTCCGAATGATCCATTCCGGTGAATTGGATTTGAGCCTCCATAAAAAATCCCGTCCGAACGTCATGGCGGCCAGGAACGAGTAGCTGTCGATGGTGGACATGATCGTTGCCAGCAGCCCGATGAGGAACAGGCCTAACACAGCCGGCGGAAGTATTTTTTCCGCCAACGAAAGATAGGCAGTGACCGGGTCGGTCAAATCCGGCAAAATAGCCCGCGCGTACAGTCCTGTGAAGGTTGTTAGAAAATCAAAAAATATCCAGAAAAGGATGGAAATTAATATTCCTTTTTGAGCCGTCTTCGCTGTTTTCGCGGCGAAACATCGTTGGTAAAATCCCGGCTCGATCAGCGTTGCCAGCGCAATAAAAAACCACACGATGATGTACTGGGCGCCCTGTCCCCCGTGCCAGACAAGATGCGTCGCCGGCAAATTCGCCTGCAGGAATCCGAGCCCGCCGTAGCTCCACCACGCCACTGGTAAAATAATCATAAAGCTGCCGAACATCAAACTGAACTGAACGTAATCGGTGCGAATCACTGAGCGGAATCCGCCGATAATCACATACGCGGTGGAAACCATCGTTCCGAAAAGCAAACCCCAGAGCAGCGGCAATCCAAACAGGAATTTCATCAACGCGGCCAGCATCAAAATATAGGCTGCCGGCACAGTCATGATAAAGACGAATACAGCGCCGATCAGCGATACCGTCTTCCCGTACGCGCGCTCCAATTGATGCGGAATGGTGTACAATTCCAGCGACCGCGCCCTGCGAGCGATGAACAGCCCGAAAATGGCCGCTGCCACATAATAGGGAAGACCGAACACGAGCCAGTTGGAAATACCGTAGGAATAGGAGAATTCACCCACGCCCAGAATGCCGCCGTACCACGTGGAAACCAGCGTCGCAATGAACGACGGGAGTGAAAGCTGTCTGCCGGCCAGCAGGAATTCTTTCACACTGCTCTTGCGCTCTGTTCGGTATAATTTCACACCAATGAACAGGATAAAAATGAAATAAAGTAGAATGATGATCGAATCAACAGGATGCAAACGGTTCATTATTGTTCAACCCGGTAACAAATTGATAACAGAGCGCACGGAATTTTCAATGTCAAAAGTGAAATCAAATTAAGATACAAAATTAAAATCTCGCTGTCAACGTAAAATAATAATTTCGTGTTGCCCCGGGCCAGTATGCATCCACGCGGTACGGCGGCCAGCCATCGTAATAATTATAGCCAAATGTTTCATACAACGTATCGAATACATTTTTCACCCAGAAGTTTAGCGTGGGTTCAACGCCGCCAAAATCCGGCAGTTCTATTTTTCCACCAATATTGAACACCGTATATGCGTCAACAGCCGCATCCTCGGTATTAGCAAAATCGATGTATTGTTTACCGGCATGCAAAATCTGAACCCACGATTCCGCGCTTCCGTATTTCAGCACTACTTTGCCTTTTGCCTGAAATCCAGGGTAAGCCGGTATCGTCTTGCCGCTGTAGTCTGCAACGCCGCCTTTTCCTTCCCAGCCAATGGAATCGCCAAAAAATTCCACAAAATAATTATCTGCGAGAGCCACATTTCCATTCAATGACAACCAGCTCAGAGGTTCAGACAGCACAGAAAACTCGATGCCCTGGTGAATTGTCCGGGGCACATTGGCATGTAATTTTTCGTCGGCATCGTAATACCGGTACCACACCGGTATCAACTCATCCTTGAAATCCATTCGGTACACATTCAACTTTGCGGTCATATTATTCAACTGAAGTGAAATACCGCCCTCGTAATCGATGAGAAATTCTTCTTTAGTCAGCGGTGTTGCATACTTTGCATTCATATTTTTGAGTGCCGGTGTAATCTCCGGATCATCGTGGTCGTAGATGTCCGTATCCGAAGGCTCCCGATGCGCGGTTGAAATATTCGCAAACGCAGCCAATGATGAATTTAAATTATAGTGCAATCCCGCGTGGTAGTCAATGAAATCATATTTCAATTTATAATAATAGCCATTCTGAAAAGCGCCCATAATTTCCTGATCCATTTTATACCGATGACCAAGATATTTAACATCAGCCAAAAGGAGCAGTCTCTCCGTAGGTTGATAGGAAACATGTCCGTAAAATGAAGCGCTGTTTTTCCGGCTTTCATCAAAGTAATAGCGATGCCCGTCCGGCACATTCCAGCGTCCGTCAATTTCTTTCACCTCACCAAAATGCTCGGCGCCATAGAATCGCGCATCTCCGCCAACCGTGAACGAGAAATCAGCTATCGATTTCGAATATTGATAGACAGCGCCCCAGTACCCATTTTTGAGCCACTTCCGCCGGATTAATCCCACCGGCTGAGACACATCTGTTACGACGTGTGTTAAATTGAACTCGTTCAAAAAATCGGGCACATCATCTGTGTCATCTTCACCTTTGAACTGCTCGTAATATCCATCGCCACTCACATTGTACAGGATCAGATTCAATAAACCGCCGCCAATTTTTCTGGAGTGTTGAAGTGAAACGATGGACTGGGTGAACACATCTTTATTGGCATTACTTCGCCCACCGTTCCAGGTCGGATCAGCATAAAAATTGTAGCGACGATCTTCCCTGTCATTCAAGTCATACCCATATAACGGAATCACGCCCTGCCACGAAAATGATGTCTCCTCATCGCCCCAGATGGCCTCCAGCCGAGTCATGCTGTTTTCATCGTTTTTTTCGATGCCGGCGTGAAACGAGCGTTGACGCGTATCGCTGCCAATTCTGTAACCATCGCTATCGAGTCCGCTAAACCGGCCGTAAATCGTCACGCCCTGATCCTTCCATGGACCGCCGGCATAGCTCAATGAAAATTTCTGGCTGGGTAAATTCAATCCTTTCGCGGTGTAATTTCCATAGCCGGTCGTTATTTTGAAGCCGGAATGCAGCGACTGAAAATTCGTGGCCAGGTTTACCGTGCCTCCAAATACCGAGCTCCCATACAGCGAATTTCCCACACCGCGTTGAATCTGAATATCGCCGGTGGCTTCGAGAATGTCCCCATGATCGACCCAATATACTGCGTGAGCTTCCGGGTCGTTGAGTGGAATACCGTTCACAAACACGCCAATTCTATCCTGTGAGAAACCACGAATTTTGAGATATGTGTAGCCTACCCCATTTCCGGCGTCTGAATACGAATACACGCCCGGCTGATCGGACAGCACCATGGGAATATCCTGATGGCTATACGTTTGCTTTATTTCTTCCTTGCTTACCGTCGAAAAGGCAACCGGCGTTTTTCCCTCCACAGCCCGCGTTGATTTTACCAGGACTTCTTCCAATGTGATGACAGCCGGCTGCATTTCAATTTTTCCGAGTTTCGATTGGCGAACCGCGATCGTCTCTTTTTTGTAACCAATATGAGAAATTTTCAGTGTTGCCGGCAAGCCGGAAAGTTTGATTCGAAATTCCCCGGATGAATTGGAAGTCGTTCCAACCTGCCGGCCCTCCACCGTGATATTTGCATTCACGACCGGGGCCTGCGTTGTTTTCGAAACAAGCTTCCCCTCGACATAAATGGCTTGAGCTGACATGGTTGGGCTCAATAATAAAAAGACCGCGAATACCAATAAAAATATTTTATTCATTTTTACCTCCAAAATCAAAAAAGCCAAACCAGCAAAAGCGGATTCGGCTTAACACAATCAATCACAAAAATTATGATGCTCCCGAATCCCTACGCTAGCATTATCCAGATCAGGTTCAAGGGTTTAATCTCAGTCCGGCGATTTCGGACACCCCTTCGGAATTTTTATGTATTATTTTTTTTACATGCCCCTCTACTTTTTTATTCATAAAAATGATGAAAACTGTAATCCAATGGCGTCTTCGCGCCGTTTGAATGAACCATATTCCGCCGCTCCTTCTGGTCTGTTACCTCGCCCACAATGTAGTACCGAATATCTAATTCATCCAGTCTCACCAAATTTTCAGATGGTACTGAAAACAACAGCTCGAAATCTTCTCCGCCATAAAGAGCAAAATGCACCGCATTACTCCCCAGTTTTTCCGCTGCAGCGAGAACCTCTGCATGCATTGGAATTTTTTCCTCGTAGATGAGCGCGCCGGTTCTGCTCTGATCACAGATATGATTCACTTCCGAAGCCAGACCATCGCTGATGTCGATCATGGCATTGACATAGGGTGCGATTTTTCCTGAAATATCCAGCCGGCTGTGCGGTGTTAAATGCTTCTCCTCAAGGAACCGGGAAATCGGAAGATCTCTTTTCCTGAGATGCAGACCGGCTGACGATGCGCCCAGCTCGCCGGTTACCGCCAATAAATCGCCTGACTGGGCATGGCTGCGAAGGCACAGATGATTTGAATCGACCTTCCCCAGCAGGGTGATGCTGATCATATCCACCGGGCCTTCCGTGGTATCGCCTCCGAGAACCGATATTTCATATCGTTCGCACACCGTAGCTATTCCACGATAGAGCTCTTCCACCCATTCCACAGAGGTTTCCGGTCGGAGCGCCAGAGAGACGAACATGAATTCAGGTTTTCCGCCCATTGCTGCAATATCGCTTACATTGCACTCCGCACATTTTATCCCGATCTGCATGGCTGAAGTCCATTCCGTCTGAAAATGCTGCCCGGAAATCAGCGTATCCGTCGTGACAAGAAGATATTCATTCGGCTTGCTCGTTCGGATCACGGCTGCATCGTCACCAATTCCAATCAAAACATCGTTACTCGCCACAGGAAGTACGTTCTCAATTCGGGAGATTAATGCAAATTCACCGCCGGCATCAGAAATATTCATCGAAGATTCCTGCTTAAAACAAAAAAATCGATCCGGCAAAGAGGATCGATTTTCAAATTAGACAACTTGCTAACTCCGAATTCCTCCGCTGGAATTATCCAGATCAGGTTCAAGGGTATGTTCTCAGTTCCGAAATTACGAAACACCCCTTCGGATAATATGTGCTTGTTTAACGTTTCAATTTTGTCATAGTTCCTGTGTACCAATTTTCATTTATCATGAAAGATATTGGAGAGGAAAAATCAGGACCGATCATTTAATTCAAAATCCGATTCAAATTTTCCGGCCGAATTTCAAGTTTGCCTGCCTCAATGTCTTTCACCAGTGATACAAGTCGCTGGTTAATAATAACAGGCAGATTATTTTCCCTGGCCTTTTCCACAATGTAGCCATTGAGAAAATCAATTTCTGTGGGTTTCCCGCGCTCCAGCGATTGCAGCGATGATGATTTGAGCCGTCTGTATTTCACGCCAATTGCAAGCATGGTCAGATGTTTTTTCAGGAGTGAAATTAAAAATTTCTCTCTGGATTCTTTTTCGGTTTTTACAAATTTATAGGGATCAATTTTTCCCCCGATTTTTTCCAATTGAATATTCATGGCCTGTGCCACGGGCACAGCTTCCGTGAATATTTCAAGGAAGACATCGCGTGCGACTTTCTTTTTCAACATCTCTCCCAGATACAATCCGCTTATTGCACCCAGAGTATTGATGCAAGAATTTATGATCAATTTTGAGAATAGCGCACCATAAATATTGGAAGATATTTCAACAGGGAGCACTTTTTCGAGGATAGATTTGAGAATTAAAATTCGTTGTGTAATCTCTCCATTCAATTCTCCAATGATGAATTCACCGCCGGAAGTTAACTCCAGTTTTCCGGGATTCAGCATGGTTGCACCCCATCCCACAACAGCGCCAATCGTACGGTCCGGTCGGATAATTTCAGCAATTTTATCTTCACAAATTCCATTTTGCAGAGAAACGACCGCTGTGTCTTCTTTGAGAAATGGCAATACTTTTTTAGCCACGTCCTCGACATCTGTCGCCTTTACTGCCAATAATACAATATCCGGTTTTTCATTTATTTGTGAAATATCTAACACAGTATCCGGATAACTAATAATATTCTCTTTGATGCCTTCAATCCGTAATCCATTATTTTCGATCGATTCGAGGATATGCTTGTGTTTACACACCAATTGAACTTCATAATTATTATTTGAAAGATATCCCGCTATAATACCGCCAACAGCACCGGCGCCAATGATAACAATATTCATTACTCCTCCAATTTCAATTCCGTCGCAGTATATATTTTAATGTATCAGGATAATCGTTCACTTTATTTTCAAAACAAAATGTTTACCAGACAACCATTTGCCTCCTGAAATTCATCCAGATTTTTTTTCACTGCGATGATACAGCAAATCTGCCGGCCCCGATGAACCTCGAACGATAGTAGTCTTCTGCCAAATCAGACACCATAACGCCGTAACTTGAGCTTGCATGCGCAAAAAAGGTTTTGTACAGGAATATGCCCACATGATCTATCTCTCCAGCCTGCCCTGAGTGAAAAAAAAGCAAATCGCCCAGCCGAATCTCCTTGTTTCCAATTTTTTCACATTCGGCGTACATTTGGGAAGCGCTCCTCGGAAGCTCCATGTCCATCCCCTTTTGATACACCTTCCACACAAATCCGGAGCAATCCATTCCTCTCCTGTTTGTGCCGCCAAACATGTAGGGTGTCCCTATGTAATGCCGAATTTGGTAAAGCAGCAACCTCTTTGAAACGTCTCGATTTTTACGTTCCAGTTCCTGCAAGCGTCTATGTGAATTACGAATGATTGATGAGTTTGAAGTCGAAGAAGACCTACGATTGAACTTATCGGGTGGAGCGCAGCTAACAACTATAATAACAGTAAATAATGTGAGGAAGAAATACCTGGTCCGCATTGCTTTACTCATTTTCATCGGTATTTTACTTTCCGTCTGGAGTTTTTGGTATGAATACAAGTGCGTGTTTCATTTTTTGGATAACTATAAATTTATAATAAAATTATAAAAATGTCAATCATTTTTTCTAATTTCTTGAATTAATCTGAAATTAACAGCACGGAAAAACAGAAAATGAGACAGTTTGTTCAATTCATTTCACTGTAGCCGTTTGAATTGGCTTGTTTTCGATTAGAACAGTGTATCACCCTGTACAATTATTGAAGAGGTTCATTGCACGTCGATTACAAATATTTTTCCTAACATTTTATTTTTATTGTAAAAAATATTTCATCTATTTGAAAAATTTAGTGGCATGATTTTAGCTACTTTTATGAAAAACTTTATCTTATTGTTGTCGACTCTAAATAACTATCGAAAACTAACAAGTTGAAAAGTGGAGCCGAGCGGTGAAAGACATTCTGCTGATTGGAAATTTAGCTGAAGAAGATTCAACTTTAGACATGCTGTTTAAACGGCCTGATTTCAGAATTTACAAAACAAATCGTCCCCTCAAGGCGATGAAGATATTGAAAAAATGCACGCCTGATTTTTTAATGTGCACAGGAAAAATCAATCAAACTTCAGATGGAAAATACTATCTGCAGTTGAATGAATAAACAAGACGGGTTGAATAGCGGACGGGTATAACTTGACTTCAATCGATAACTGCTTTGTTTCAATCTGTTCAATTTTGAAGAAGCTTACCGATTATTCGCCACCGAAAAATAATAATTAAATTGTCAAAAATTTGACTATCTGGAACCGGTATTTTATCAGGGTATTTCATTGGAGGCTCTCATGTTTCATATGAGTTTTGTGCTTTTTAATCTTCATTGTTCAAAACTCTATCATTTTCATCGATCTCATTATTTCAAAATATTTATTTCTTTGGCGCTTCTTGCAAGCTTCACTTTGGCCGGAGATTTGGCTGCTCAGCAGATTCGAATCATGCCTTTGGGCGATTCCATTACACACGGCGAGCACGGGTCCAGTCCCATTGGCGGCTTCCGCGATGATCTCGCCGACCTGCTTTTGGATGAGGGCATAAATTTCGATATGGTGGGCACACTGCACGATGGAACAAGTTATTATCCCCGGCACGAAGGCCATCCCGGTGAGACAGCCCGGTACCTGGCTTCAAACGTATATTACTGGCTCAACGAAACTTATCCCGATATTGTGCTTTTGCACATTGGCACCAACGACATCAATTCGGGATACTCCAACCAGACCATTCGCGATGACATTGAAACCCTGGTCGAAAATATTTGGGATTATGATCCCAATCTCCCTGTCCTGCTGTGCAGTCTTATCCCGCGGGATGACAGCTACAATAATACCAACACCGATCTGTGCCGGCGCGTGCATCAGCTTACCATAGAAAAATTATATGAGGGAAAGCCCATTCGTTACGTGGGTCAAAATGAAATCTGGGTTACCAATTACAACTGGGAAAACGATTATCTATACGATGCCTTTCATCCGGATAACGATGGATATTACGTGATGGCCGATGTTTATTTCAATATTCTTATGAATCAAATCACCGGGACCAGTCAGTTTATTACGGATAATTTCAACCGCAGTCGTTTGAACATGACCTGGGAGAAAATCGATCCGTACATCATTTCATCTGATAAATTAACCATTGATTACGGCGGTAATTATTGGTGGAAACCGGCTGTGTATGCTGCAGAAATGGATCCCATCGCTGTTTCTTTCACCTGGGGAAGCAACGTTAACCCGGCTCTGGACGGTAACGCAGGTTTAGCGCTTCACGTTCAAAGTCATAGCCCTTCCTCCAATGGATATTTGGTTTACAAGGAAAGCGAAACTGGCAAGCTGAGGCTATTTTTGCTCAACAACGGTTCCATTGGTTCGCTGCTCGATGAAGTTTCGGGAATTCAGGACTCGCCAATCGATGGCGATCGTTTTCATGTCTCCATGTATTCTGATGATTTTGGAAGTCATTTCAGTTGTTTCATCAATGGGAATTATGATGGGGATTTGCTCGACCCGGCCAAAACTTACAGCCAAGGCGAAGAGCATTTCGCCGGTGTTATGTTGGCCGGCAGTGCGAACAATATTGTCGATGATTTTCAGCTCATTCATGTCGCCGGCAGCGCCGAAAAAATCCATGCGGTCTGGGGCGATGAACAGCGGGGCGATCCCGGCACGCGATTGGCCGATTCCTTGGTCGTGATGGCCACAGATACAGATGGCAATCCAATTTCCGGCATCCCGGTATCGTTCCAGATCACCCAGGGAGACGCAACCATCGATGGCCCGCAGGCCGGCAATCACTTTGAATTCGAAGCCGAATACGGTGACATTACGTATCCCATGCAGGTTTTCGATGACCCCAATGCGTCCAACGGCCAGTATATCGAAGTCCCGCAGGAATACGTCAATAATGACGACGGGAAAGTGACCTTTCAATTCACAGTGGCTGAAGCTGGGAATTTTGTCGTCTGGGGCCGCGTGAAATCTGCCGGGGATACCCACGATTCGTTCAAAGTCTACATGGATCAACAATCTGAAATTGTGTGGCACATTTCAGGCAAAACAAGCTGGACCTGGGATGAAGTCTACATTTATGGCGGTGTAAATCCAAAAATCTTTTATCTGTCCGCCGGCACGCATACGCTCAGGGTCAACAATCGCGAGTGGGGTTCCAAACTGGACAAGGTTGTCATTACGAGCGACATGGACTACGATCCCAATCAACTCAAAAAGACGAATGATAATTATTTCGTCACCAATGCCTCAGGCAGGTCGTATGCCATCGTCAACCTGGGCACTGCGCCGGGGGAAGTGAAAATCACTGCCAGTTCTCCCAATTTTTCTGATTATACCGTTTTCACCGCGAATATTCTCACAGACCAGATTCCGACGAGTCTCACAATTGTGGAGGGCAATGACCAGATCGGAAATCCCGGTGAGACCTTGCCAATTCCGCTCACTGTTGAGGCCAGAGATGCGGAGAACGCACCCATTTCAAACCTGGCTGTGAATTTTGAAATCACACAGGGGACCGGAGCGAGCCTTGGCGACTCTCAGCCGGTGTACACCAATTCCCTGGGAAGGGCATCCACAACCCTTACGCTGGGGCCGGATTACGGGACCTACATTGTTCAGGCGAGCTGTCCCGGCTTTTCCGTTTCACCGGTCACCTTTCAGGCAACCGCAACCAACGCGATCCTTGCTATCTCCGGTAATTGTTATTATTATGTGGATGATTTGCCAATCCCTGACGCCCTGATAACCGCATCCGGCAGCGGCACGGTCACTGCTTCATCCAATGAACAGGGTTTTTATCAATTGCAGGGTCTGGAATTCGACGGGAACTACACAGTAACCCCGGAAAAATCTCCGTTCACCGACTGGTCCACACACCTCATCACAACATATCAGGCAGCGCTGACCTTGCGTCAGGCCATCGGACTTGAGAATTTTACTGCCAATCAAATCAAGGCAGCAGATGTGGACAAGAGCGGTGCTGTCACCGCTTTTGACGCAGCGCTTATCGCACAATTTGCCGTGGGCGTGAACAGCCATGATGACTCAAAAGTCGGGCACTGGCTTTTCATTCCTGCATTTCGTTCATATTACAGTTTGAATACAGGCTATGAAAACCAGGATTATACAGGGATTTTGTTGGGTGATGTGACCGGCGACTGGAATGATACGTTTGGCAAGAAAAAAGCCGATTCTCCCGGGCCTATTGCCTGGCTCGACAACGCATTCATCGATTCAGATGAATTGATTTCATTGCCGGTAAAAATAAGCAGCGGCAAGTCTCTGCTCTCGTGGCAGGTGAATCTCAAATTCGATCCGGCCAGAGTAGATTTTGTGGCAATTCAGCCCACATGTGAAACTGAAAAATTTATTACGATCGAGAATCGCATGCCGGGTGAAATTCATCTCGGCATGTACAATTCAGAAAAAATCGTTCCGAATGAAACTATCGCTATTCTGAAATTCAAACCGAAATCGTCTGACAACGAAAAATTATTGATCGAGATCCCCTTCTTCCAAATCAATAATGAATCACCCCAGCAGGGAACGGCTGAAATCTTGTTAAAGAGCCATCTGCCGGTCAGTTTCGCTTTGCTTCAGAATTATCCCAATCCATTCAACCCAACAACGACCATCTCGTATCACCTGCCAAAGGATGGCTACGTGGAAATGGAAATTTTCAACATTAACGGCCAAAAAGTGATGGCCCTGGTTCAGGGAGAAAAACCGGCAGGCGAGCACCAGGTTCAATGGGATGGGCTGAGCGATTCCGGTGCATCACTGCCCAGCGGCGTGTATTTCTGTCACCTGCATTTTGGCAACAACGTGAAGACAATTCGGCTGTTGAAAATAAAATAATTTGAGATTCAACAAAAAGCAATTTTGATTATGCCCACTTCATTTGAGTGGGCTTTTTTTGCGTACATTAATTCGAATATTCCAACACTATCATTGACCCTCAAATAAATGAAACTGAAAAAACACCACATGTGCCTCGTCACAATTCTCACGTTTCCCTTGATTTTAGAACCATGATTTCTTATATTCAATTTCACTTTTTTTAATTTTCAAGAATCACACACAGGACAACTCAAAATGGAAAATAGACAAAAACCGATTATCGGATTCATTGGGCTCGGCATCATGGGCAAGCCAATGGCCAACAATCTGATCAAGGCCGGATATAAACTGGTCGTTTACAACCGCAGCCTCCCGGCCATTGAAGAACTGGTTCAATCCGGCGCTTCGGCGGGAAGTTCGAGTGAACAGGTGGCCGGCCAGAGCGATGTAATAATCACCATGCTCCCCAATTCGCCGGATGTAGAATCCGTCATTCTCGGGAAAAATGGTGTTTTAGCCGGCGCTCAAGCCGGCACCATCATCATCGATATGAGCTCCATCGAACCGCTGGTTTCTCAAAAAATTGCGCTCGAAACAGAAAAAAAAGGCGTTGAATTCCTCGATGCCCCGGTGAGCGGAGGTGAAACTGGCGCCATTGAAGGTCAATTGGCAATTATGGTGGGTGGTAAGCAGGCTGCGTTTGATTCGTGCCTGGATATTTTTCACGTGCTGGGCAAGAGCGTGGTTCGCGTGGGCGATGTCGGCGCAGGTGGATTCGCTAAACTTGCAAACCAGATTATCGTCGCACTCAACATTGCTGCGGTATCCGAAGCGTTCGTGCTGGGACAAAAGGCAGGACTCAACCCGGCACGGCTGTTCGAAGCCATCCGCGGCGGTTTGGCCGGCAGTCATGTAATGGATGTAAAAATTCCTCTTATCATGGACCGGGAATTCAATCCCGGATTCAAAATTGAATTGCATAATAAAGATATTAAAAACGCGCTGAAGACAGCCGTCGGTCTGGACATACCGCTGCCCTTGACCGGTTTCATCGAAGCGGTTCTCTCTTCATTGATCGCCGATGGAAAAGGACCACTTGATCATTCAGCCATTATTCAATTCACAGAAAAATTAGCTCACACCGAAGTCAGAAAGGATCAATAAATATGGAACCATTGGGCGTTGCCATCATCGGCTCAGGCGGAATTTCAGTGGCGCACGCAGACTCATTCGGTCAATTCGGCGAACGCGTGAAAGTCATGGCATTCACCGACATCGATCTTGACAGGGCAAAATCCCGCGCAGAACAATACAATGCCCCCATTGCCACAGTCGACTACACCGAACTGCTGGATCGGGATGATATTCACATTCTGGCGATTTGCTCTCCGCCGTTTCATCATTTGCAAACCATTCAGGACGGGCTTTCCGCCGGAAAGCATGTGCTCTGCGAAAAACCCATTGTGCTGAATTTGGCCGAATTGGACGACGTGCAAACATCAGTCGACAAAACAGGCCTGACCTTTGCCGGCGCGTTCCAGTGGCGGTTCGGCACTGGTGTGTTGCAGGCAAAAAATCTGTACGAAAATGGCATGTTTGGAAAAGTGATGTATGCATCCAATACCATGTACTGGCATCGTACCCAGGAATATTTCGATGTGGACTGGCGCAACACATGGGCAAAATCCGGGGGCGGCATTATTTTCACCCTGGCCTGCCACGGCATGGATGCGCTCATGTATATTTTGGGCGATATCGAGACGGTCTCTGCTGAAATGGACGCGCTGAAATATAACATCGAAATTGAAGACACCGGCAGCGTGATTATGCGATTCCAGAATCGCGCCATCGGGGCCATCAATGCCACGGTGAACGCCCAGAAACAACGAAGCGTGCTCGAAGTCATCGGCACAAAACTGGAAGCGATTTCTTCGGACGATCCCTACTGCGTTGCCTACGAACCCTGGCAGTTCCGTTCCGTGGATGCCGATTACGAAAAACTCGTTCATCAGTATTTGGAAAAGCTGAATTACGAATATGTGCCGGCCGGTCATCAGCGACTTGTCAAGGATTTTGTCGAAGCGATTTGGGAAGAAAGGCAGCCTATTGTCAATATCGATGAAATTCGAAAGTCATTGCAGGTGCTCACCGCAATCTTCAAATCGAATCGCCTTGGCAGGCGAATTGAACTGCCCATCAAAAAAGACGATCCCTTTTACGCCAGCCTGAATCCGGAATCTGTATAACTGAAAAGGGACACAGCACATGCATGCGTCCCTTTTACCGCTTTGCCAAAATTTTGGGGCTATAATAATTTATCTGGAATAAATTGAATTACAATTCATTGATTGAGATATTTCCCCCGGATGTTCTCAAATAAAGCAGCGGGCCGCCGTTGTTCATTTTCCCGTTTAAAAAATTCTTTTTAATCACGCCTTTTACCGTCACCGGGAAGTCCGTGGTTACGCGCCCGCCGGACGTGCGGGCATCGATATTCGCCGAGGTATTCTCCGGAAGATACAACCGAATGCTGCCCCCGGAGGTTTTCAACGAACAGTCCTCATCAATTTTACCGGACACCTTCGCGTAAATCCCGCCGCCGGATGTTTTGCCATTTACATTGCCCTTTACATCCTTGAAATTCAAACTGCCCCCGGATGTGTAGGCTTCCGCGTCGCCGTTCACCCGTTCCAGGGTGATGCCGCCCCCGGAGGTTTTCGCGTAAACCGAACCGGTCGTTTCTCCCACTGTAATGCTGCCGCCGGAAGTGCGAACGTCCACGTCTCCCCTGGCATTACCAACCGTGATGCTGCCGCCCGATGTATTCGCCCTGACCGGGCCTTCCACATTCCCGGCGCGAATGGAACCGCCGGAAGTTTTCAAATCAATGTCCCCAATGAGATCGCTGGTTTTAATGCTCCCACCGGCCGTGTTTATGTCCAGGTCAAATTCGCTCGGAACCATTATTTCAAAATGGACATTCACTCGATTGCGGCCACTCAACCACCGTCTCGAACCCCTGTATTCACCGTAGACCTGAACGCCCCGATTATCCGAATCGAATTTGACATCGAAATTTTCAAAGAAGCGCTCGGCATCCCGTTTGCTTCCGCCTGCTTTCAGAATGACATCCACTTTCACTTCGCTCCGATCCCATGTATCGACCTGCACCGATCCGAAATCGGACTTCAAGTAAAGCAATTGGCCATCTTTCACTTTGAAGCTTTTTGTGATTTTGTCCTCTTGAGCCGGGAAAATGGAACTTGCATTGCTCACGGTCATGGAAAAAAGCAGCAACGCACCCGTGATAAATATGGATTGATTTTTTCTCATTTTAATTTTCTCCTGTTAAATCCACTTTTTTGAAGATTTGTACGGAATGAATTGACAAAAGTTGCCAGGAGAAATATATCCATTCATTTGAAGCTTCAACATAAAAGAAAAACGCCCTGAAGCACTTTTGATGCACATTCAGGGCGATTTCTATTTGCATGTCATTAACGGCAATCCAGGACAGGATATCCGGGATTCAGAATAAGAGAAACACACATGG
Organism: uncultured Cytophagia bacterium; assembly: GCA_964605145.1. Taxonomy (GTDB): domain Bacteria; phylum Zhuqueibacterota; class Zhuqueibacteria; order Thermofontimicrobiales; family Thermofontimicrobiaceae; genus CAZSBG01. The sequence continues at coordinate 51,619 of CAZSBG010000021.1, forward strand.
CACTTTTACAGAAGCCGAATATAAATGATATTATCTTCCGTTTCTACGGTATACTTAACAGGCGATACCAGATCAATCACCACGCGGGAAAATTTATCCTCGGGATGATAGCCAAGCCTCGCTTTAATGAACGGACCTCGCAGCAATTCGATGGTCGATTGAGTTGGCAGCAGAAAAATCCCAGGAAAATCGACCACAATTCTATCCGGCCGTTCCATGATGGTGTCCGAAAAATCGACACGTCCGTTGCAGATAATTTTCACTGTGCTGTCATCCACCGCTTCCACAGTTTTCACTGCTGAACCCTCCGGAATGGGCGGCGCATTCTGATTGGTGTAAATCATAAAATCGACGCGGCGATTTCTGAATCGACCTTCTTCGGTGGCGTTCGTGGCAATGGGCCGCAGCTCGCCATAACCAATGGGCATGAAAAATCGTCCGAGTGTGACGTCTTCCCGGGTCGTGAGAAAATCCATAACGCTGTCAACGCGCCGCTGTGACAGCCGGATATTGTATTCATCCGAACCGATGAAGTCGGTATGGCCTGAAATGAAAATCTGGCTTTCCGGGTACGTGTTCAAAATTCGTCCCACCTGGTTCATGATCGGGAATTCCTCGGTTCGGATCACTGCTTTGTCAAAATCGAAATTGATGCGCATGGTGACGAGAATGCTGTCGCTGGGCGTTTCGGTGACCACTTCAATCTTGCCCTTGCTTTCTTTGGCAATCTGCTGAATGCGTTCCAGCCTGTTTTGCATTTCTTCTTCCAGCGCGCGTGTGCGCATCTCTGCTTCTTCAGCAGCCAGACGCGCTTTTTCAGCCGCGGTGAGTTCTTTTTGCAATTCTTCTTTTAATTTGGACAGCTCTTTCTCGGCATTGGTGCTTACGCCCATGGCCTGCAACTGGGTGGTTGTGCCAAATGCAAACGCCAGTGAAAACCGGTGGGTTGAACCATCGAACGCGTCCAGTGGGGTGAAGGCATAATCCAGTCGCATGTGGGAATTTCCCAGCCACTGCATGGGAATGACGAGCCCAAGTCCGGCGCCCCAGCGATTGGCTTCGAAATCATGAAATTTATAACCGCCACGCACGGCAATAATGTCGCTGATAATGATCTCACTGCCATAATACGCCCGAACATCCTGATCCGCCAGCCAGGCAAGATCGAAATCCATATTCACATGAAAATAATTCCCAATGGGGAAATGAACGCCAACCCCGGCGCGATAGGTTTCGGGCAGGGAGTCTTCCCGATCGATATATTTTAATTTGGTGATGCCAAAATTCTGAATGGTGGCGCCATAAGAAATATATTTGGACCAGTACAAAAATCCAAGATCGAGCCCCAGCGCTGTGGCGGTTTGGTCGGCCAGGTTCTGCCGAACGATTTTCAGCGCGCCGCCCAATGATATTTTCCGGTTGAAAAAATTCACGAATGAACCGTATCCGAGGGTGAGCGCGATATCGTTGCTGCTGATCTCGGCGCCGGAGGGGACAAAGTTTTCATCGAATTCGGTGACCGAGCCTTCGTTGAAATAAGAGAAATCAACGCCGATGATACCGAACTGCGTTGGCAAAGCCAGGCCGATGCCGCCCTGCTGCGTGTCCTTTATCCAGTTATGAAAATTGATTCCCAGCAGCGGCTTTTCGACATTGCCCAGCCCGCCGATGTTATAGCGCAGAAAATTGATGTCATCGGCCAGGCCGGTGAACGCATCACCCATGGCCACCTGCCGGGCCGAAGCGCTCACCTGCAGAAATGACGCGCCGTATTTTCCGACGCCCTTCATGGACTGGGCTTTGGTGGCTGCCGGTATCAGCAATAAAATCATTCCGATGACCAGCCACAATGTCGTTGTCGATGAACTGATTTTTCTTATTCGGTTTTTAAATGTATATATCATGTTATGCGTCCGTTTTTTAATTCAGTCATACTTGTAAATTTATCTCACCACAACAATTTTTTTGATTAAAGACAACTCCTGATCCGCTCCCACGATTCTTCCAAAAAGTTTGACAAAATAAGTACCGCTGCTAACCGGGATTCCGTTTTGATCCCGCAAATCCCACCAATTATCAGCCAGGCTGAATTGATTCAGCGGAATGGGATAGCTGTTGTAAAATCTCAGTCCCGAGCCATCGATGTCCCGAATTTTCTGGCCGGCGAAATTATAAATCTCGATGCGGGGGATGGTCAAATCGCCGATGGAAGAAGACGCCCGAATTCGAAGCAAGGAATGCCGGTCCCCGTAAAACGGATTGGGCGCCACATCGAAATGGAGCGGGCCGCCACCGAGATTCCACAGGGTATCCGGCAATTGGACTTCCTGTCGCACCTGAAGAATTGGCAGCCTTGTAATGCTGTCGAAATAATTGATTCCTATTTTACTGCCGGCAATGGTTTGAAGGCGACCATCATTGTTCGCCTGGGAGGTGTTTAAAACCAGTGGTAATCCGCCAGGGGACAAAAATTCACCTGATTGATAGCCGCCGACAGAATCCGGCATTTCAACCAGCAATAATTCTTCCTGGTCATTGGTAGCATGGTCATAGGCAACAATGGCAAGTGTGTCCTGCATTGGTGATAGGTTTTGGTCACTTTCATTGAGAATGCGAACGAAGACGGTATCGCCGATCGAGGCAGAGTCGATAATTGCAGAATTTTGATTTTCAAACTGAATATAGCCGGCCGTATCCTCGATAATCAGCACGCTATCGCTCACCTGATCTGATATTGTCGTTGGATCGGTGTATGTGACCACCAGTGTATCCCGGTCAAAAACCTCCAAATAGCCGTTCTCTGCAATTGGAATTCCTGTTTTAATAATGATCGCAGGAATGCTTGGTTGAAGCAGATAGCCGCCGCTGGTCTGACGCGTCAGGTTTACTTTTTGCTGATCCTGGCTGAGGAGCGCGTGAACGTCCAGCGACACCACATCCTGAATCTGCTCAAAATTTAAATCATTCAGAAAAATAGTGACCCGATCGATATATTGTTGGCCGGGTTGGAAGCTTTCGGAAATGCGGTAATAATCTGTCGCGTTTTTTTTTGCATCGACAAATTGAATATCAGCCGTTGTTGCCGGGGTGGCGTCCCAGGTAATTTTCCAATCCTGTATTTTGGGAGTCACTGCTGAAAAATCTGAAGTAAGGCTTGCCTTGAGCTGAATGCTTTGCACCTGCTTAAGGCTTTCGATGGTCGTTAAATCGACAGTTTTTGTTTCGTAAGCAGCATCGGTAAATTCACTTAACAGTGTCTGACCGTCCACTGTGCTCACAATACGGAAATTGATGTGCGCATCTTTTCGGTACGACGCCTTTAGCGGCAAAATTGAATTTATGGTCAGTGTTTTCCATTTTGTGATGATAAATTCTTGCGGGTCGCGAATCTGTTCACTGGTAACAATGCCGGTCACGTCGGTGTTGTAATACTTGTAGGTTAATTTCACTTCATCCAACCGCGGGGTAAACAGCGGATCATTTGTTTCCAAAAGTGTCAGAAACTGATAAAACCGATGGCCGTTGTGAACAGGATTGATTGGCGTGCCGGGATTCGTATAATAATCATCTGTCCCGGTTGGCCCATAAAATGTTGCGGTTTCCAGAGCCGCAAGATTGTTTTCAGACCGGAGCTGAATTTTTATCGATGTGATCCCCGGAATGGTGTCGCCGTTCCAGAACAGGGAATCAAATCGTACTTCCTGGCTGAGATCCCGGTAATCCGAAGAATCGCGCGTGGATGTATAGCCAATTCTCGAAGGAAGATTTTTGGAAACGACAACGGATTTATTGTCTATCAACCGATCCGCATCTTTCAGGTCCTCCAAAGTTCTTCCAAATTGCCAGACAATTTCCCCGGTGTCATTGACTTCAATCAATCTTTTATTACCGCGATCGCAGATGAGGACATTGCCATTGGCCAGCACATCTGCGTCGGTCGGCAGATTCAACCCATTGTCAGAACTGACCGGCAAACCGGTTCCAAATTGCCACGAAATCGCATTTGTCGTGCGGTTCACTTTAATGACGCGATGCTTGCCCTGGTCTGTAATCAGGACTTCCTGTGTCGAAGGAATATATTCCACATCCACCGGATTATTCAGCTCACCAAGCCCCCAATTCCAGACTATGGACTTATCCGATTCGCGCACAAAGATCACCCGATTATTTCCCTTATCGCAAATAACAACAAACCCGGAATCAGGAATGGCCACAGCATCCGCAGGATTTCTGAGTTGATTAAAACCGCTTCCCTCAGTTTCGTTACCGTATTGCCACTCAATGGAATTGTTTTCTTTAATGACCTTAATGACGCGATGGCGGCCCTGGTCTGTAATCAATACGCGTCGAATATCGTCCTGCATGTACATATAGGAATCCACCGGACGTTCCAGATATTTATCGGTTCCCAATTCGCCTTTGAACTCCCACACAACTTCAGGATTAATGCTGTCCGGGTCCATTTCAATAACCCGCCGTCCGCTGCCATCTGTGATCAAATACAAATCTGATCCTAAAAACCGTCGATAGTCAATGTCCTCTGCCGAACTGATTGCGATATTATCCGGCCAGGCCCAATCCAGCCCATAGAGCAACAACTTAAACGAAGGAGGCTCCTCATTTGTCCCGAATAATGGCATCAGGCTAACAATCGAATCGACACTGACGTTTTCAATCTCGCTGACACGGTTGAATACAGGTTTTCCATCCTGCCAATCTCTGGATTCAACGGACTGTGCCCATCCTTGCAAAGGAACAAAGCATAGACAGGCGACGATGATTACAAATAGATATTTTTTCATAATCGTCTTACTTTTATTAAATTCACTAAATGATTACGAACGAATTAAAATAGATTTATCATTGATGTTATATCTACAATGAATATAATCAAATTTTGAAAAAATGCAAGTAGTTTCTTAATTTTGTAGCCACTTAAGTCATTATTATCCGAACATGTCAAATAATGTCGACCACTCTTTCAATAAATAGAAACTTAATAAAAACGGCGTAAGTAATTGAATTTTATAGGTTATTTTGGCAGGATACAAGAAGATTATTATGGTTTGAATCTATATGGGAAATAAAATTTAACCAAAAATGAAAAGGATACAAGCATATTGAAATTCAAATATGTAACAAACATATTTTTTTGAACCATTCGCTGCAGGCAATAATTTCACTTATTGAAAAAATGATCTGATGAAAATGCTGAAAATAACCGCAACGATGAAAATAAGAAAGTACAGTTTGAGTGTTTTGAGGTTTACGCGGGGCATTGCTATTTTGTAAGATTCCCAGCCACGATAGGTGCATTCATGACAGCGGTAGGGCCTCTGGTGAAGAATTTTACTGCGCAATCGCTCCCTGAAGCTCCGCAGGTGCGAACTGTGGTATTTGAATACTCCGCAATTTGGGCATGGATTTAATGAAGACAAATTTTTTACTCCCACTCTACAGAAATAAAATACTACGCAGAAGTTCAATATGCAAATTAAAAAACTGAAAGAATTACAAACAGCGTTATTTTACTGTAGCAAGTCTTTAATAAACATACTAAATATGATGGCTATAATAAAAACTCCAAAATAGATCATGAGTTGTTTCAGCGTCAACTTGGGTTTTAGCGCACTGCTGGAAATCCATCCTCGATATCCGCACTCATGGCAGCGATACGGCCGACGTCTGAATACTTTTTTGATGAATCGCTCGTAAGAATTTTGAGTATGGGATTTATGAAATGAATATTCGCCACATTTAGGACAGGGGATCATTGATGGCATGAGAAAATCCTATTATTTTTTCCTTTCACGTTGAGATGTGGCCAATATACAAAATTAATTCGTTACATGCAACCTTTTTATCGTAGTATTTTATTTTAAAGTCATTTTATTTACACCATAATGCATATACAATCAGAACAAATAACTCCCAAGAAAAAGTAATTCCCATTTTTTTTAAGGAATGCCGTTTCATGATTATAACGACTGCCAAATCAATTTGAAACAGCGGTCAAAACACGACTCAGCAAAAATGCAAGTACAATGATAATTGAAAATATGGCTATTTCTCGTTTGGATATTTTTGGCAGGATTATTCCCACACTTATCCAACCTCGATAACCGCAATTATGACAGCGATACGGATATTTACGAAAAAATAGAACTCTAATGCGTTCGAATCTGCTTCTTGGACTGGATTGAAAAAATTGATGATTACCGCAGTCGGGACACGGTAGTAAGGATGCCATTTCTGCCCCCCCCAATGCAAATAAAAGTTATGAATATATCAATTAATGATATACTCTCATGGGGCAAATTCTGCATAAAAACATCATCAAGATTTTTCGGGGGGTTTTAACGACATCAATCGAGTAAGAATATGGTGATTAATCATATACATCGAATGGATATCCCGGGCAAATTTCATGTAACCGTTGAGATTTTATATTATCAGAAGCGCCTGGATAAACCGGATCATTTTCAAGGATATATATTCTCGATCAATTCGTTTTTCGACTGAAAAATTCTATGACGTTATCCGAAAGGTTTTAGACCAGCTCATCATCTGAATCTTTTTTCCTGGATTCGGCATTTTCGATTTCTGATTCTGCATCCTCAACGATGTCATCATAATCTTCGCCCAATTCATCGCCAAATTCCTTGCCCATTTTTTTTACAAATTTCATCATACTTTTCGGATCATTTTCATCGAGATCACCCCAATTGCTGGGATCGGCAAGGTTTTCCATCCTGCTTTCTTCCGAACGGGGAGAAGCAAAGCGCGACATGACCCGACGAAGATTTTTTCCCTTGCAGCAAGTGCACACCGGCAAAAAAGATTCTTGTTTCAACACCAGGAAATTGATCCGGTTACCGCAATCTTCACACACATATTCATAGATTGGCATTGAGTGTCCTCCGATGAATTAAGATCAAGCCCTTTAAAATACTAAATATTATAAAATGTTGAATTAAAATGCAATAATTTTTTTACGAGTTATATAAATTATTTTTCACTCAGGAAAAATATATTCAGCCGTTAAATCATCAAAAAACAATATCCCCGAAGTTTTCTTTTTCTCGTCCGTTTCAGCAATGTAAATTTTCTTCCACGTGATTGGGAAAGCGATAGTTGCCCCGGGATTACTCCAGCTTGGCTGAGATTCAGCGATTTGGGCGCGGACGCTTCTCCACTCATTTCTCCAATTCACGCCTGAATTTTTGTTCGTAAAATCTGCAATAAATCGATGCCCATGTTTGTCTTCAAATTCACCCCGCAACCAATGTCCCTGCCCGTCACCAAAAACAAGCATACTAAAGGAAAACGGCTTACCAAATACAGGAATGGAAGTATTACAAAATACCGCACTGGTCCCCCCGGGCTTCAATTGATATCGTAGTCCCCCGCAAAAACCTCCATCGGTACACAATGAATCTGTCAGAAAAAATTTTGAACTATCCAAGTTAGCCCGAATTGCGTTTACGTGCCACTCGGAAATGTCCTGAAAGTCCTCAATAATCTTTGACTTCTTTCTTCCAACAACCACACGAGTGCTACAGGAAACATCCTTCCAACGTGCAATCAGATACCCCTCCCCCATGCGTTCCGGCGAGAAAACAAGTCTGGAATCGACTGATCCGATATTTCTTGTAACGTTTAAATTACAGTTTGCTTCCTGGTCAATTTTTGTGTCCTCAGCATCATACAAAAACACGTTCACCTTTTGGGTTTGTTCCTTTTCAAGAATAAGTGGATCTGGCAGAATCTCGATTCGTTTCACATTCACAATTTGGATAGACGCAGTATCAGCAATATCATTTATTTTGCCGATAAGCATTCCGTTTAATGGTTTTTCTCCGGCTGCAACCATCCCATCATCGAGAATTTCACCCAATTCATGTTCAATTTCCCATTGTACCAATTTCTGATCAATGTTCAGCGGATTATAATACCGATCAAATCCTGCAACCGCGAACTGAGCTTCCGTACCAGCAATGATTTTTTTTCTTTCCGGCGTAATTTTCAGATAACTTAATTTTCCTGATGGGGCGACACTAACAGCCAGAATTGCATTGGCTACAGGCCGTTCGCCTGTTTTATCCGATGGCCGGTTCACAATTTTATTCCGAACCACCATGGTGGTGGAACCGCCGCCATCCAGATTCATTGCCTCAGCGACTCCCAAATCAACCATGAAATCGGCCAATTCATAAAGCGACATGCCCACGCTGTATCCCGGCTGGCGTCCATCCACGGTCACGAAATACACGCGTGTGCTGTCCGCGCTGAATCCAATCGCCGTCCGCGGATGACGAGTAAATGCGAATGAATCAGATATTCCCTCATTTTTATTCTCAACAGAAATTCTCCCATTCCGAACAATTCGCGGGCCGCCACTTATGGCTTCTGTAATTTGCCTTGACTTTGGTTTTAGCGCGACGAACATTTTCCAGATGTCATCTACATCGGCATTATTTTGAATGAAGTCTCGCGCCTTACCGGTGGCATTCAAAATAAATCCGTTCTCCGGGACTTTAACTTCGCTGACCCCGGATTTTACGCTATCAACTTCTACCATCAGGGTGTCATTTAATATAAGTTTCCCATTAACTGAAGATAAAAACGCAGTGGCTGAATTTTCCGATATTTGCGCCGTATCTCCCATGTAATTGGAAAACAGGATCAGTTGATCCCCTTTGCCGATCCGATTGACGTGAGCTATTTTATGCTGATTCCCTTCGTCGGAAAAAATATTCGCATTCAATGATAGAATGTCGATGAAAGGACTTTTATTATTGAACAATCCAAATACCGACCATTTTGAAGGGTCAGAAATGAGCATTCTTTCGAACACCTGAACGCCATGCGGCACACCAACCGACGAGAAATAGTCGCCATTAATGGCTCCCACAACCCAATGCCCATTTTCATCCACTGAAGATGCCAATTCGGATGTTTTCTTTCTGCCAACCAGTTGATCACTCACTTTTATTGTTTCCAAAGAGACATACGGATTCGTCAGATCAATTTCCAACACCTGGATAGCCCACGGTCCTTGCTCACTGACGATGTTGTGAAAAATTATTCCGGGCCCTGCTACCTCTGTATCGTGCGTATCAGCGTAAGTGAGTGGCAAAGAATTTGGCCATACATTCAAACAAAGCACAACAAGAAAATAAAGCATTGAATATTTCATGATTGATTCTGCTCCTTTAAAAATTTATATAATTTCAATTTTTTCTGAATTTAAAAAACCTGGTAACTTTCAAGAAACTTGAATTTTTCACCAATGTCATTCCCGCATGCTTTTAGTGGGAATCTCCTCGTGATTTAGAATGAGATTCC
>CAZSBG010000022.1:0-60433 GCA_964605145.1 uncultured Cytophagia bacterium
CCTATAGGAGTATAGCCATTTTTTTTATTAACGGCATCTATAATATAGCAAGCTTTGAGGCAAAGCAGTTTCACTCAATTTTAATAAAAAGGCCGACAAACGAAATCCGTTCATCGGCCTTTTACTTTCATTTTGAATTTCAATCGCTTATTTCAGCACTTTGGCAACGGTCGCGCCGATATCAGCCGGGCTTTCGCACACGGAAACGCCGCAGGCGCGCAAGGCTTCCATCTTTTCGGCTGCAGTGCCTTTGCCGCCGGCAATGATGGCGCCGGCATGGCCCATTCTGCGTCCCGGGGGCGCTGTGCGACCGGCAATAAAGCTTACGACCGGCTTGCTCATATTTTCTTTCACAAATTGGGCTGCTTCTTCCTCGGCAGTCCCGCCGATTTCGCCAATCATAACGACCGCTTTGGTTTCTGCGTCTTTTTCATACAGGGCCAGCGCATCGACAAATGTGGTGCCGATGATCGGGTCGCCGCCAATCCCGATGCAGGTGCTCTGGCCGATTCCCCGTTCGGTCAACTGGTGAACCGCTTCGTAGGTGAGCGTTCCACTGCGGGAGACAACGCCGACGCTGCCTTCTTTGTGAATGAAGCCGGGCATAATTCCCACTTTGGCTTTTCCCGGGGAAATGATGCCGGGACAGTTGGGGCCGATCAATCGCGTGGGCCGGTGTTTGAGATATTCGTGAACTTTCACCATATCCAGCGTGGGAATGCCTTCGGCGATGCATACGACCAAATCAACGCCGGCGCTGGCAGATTCGATAATGGCGTCGGCTGCAAAAGCCGGGGGAACGAAAATGACCGCTGCATTCGCACCTTCTTTGGTGACGGCTTCGGCGACCGTGTTATAAACAGGAACTTTGTCGTCAAATTTTTGTCCGCCTTTGCCCGGGGTTACCCCGGCAACGACGTTGGTGCCGTACTCGATCATCTGTCGCGTGTGGAATGTGCCTTCTCCACCGGTGATTCCCTGTACGACCAATCGTGTATTTTTATCGATTAATATACTCAATGTTATTCCTCCTGAATTTATTCGAATTCGTTCTGAATATTCTGATTTGTTTACAAGTTAGTTTTTTCGAACATCGGTGATGCACCATTTGTTCGGTTAATTGCCCAATGCTTCGACAACGCGCTGGGCCGCTTCCTGGAATGAATTGGCGACGAGGAATTTCAAGCCGGATTTATTCAAAATTTCAGCGGCTTCTTCCGCATTGGTGCCGGCCAGACGGACGATCATGGGAACCTCAACGCCGATTTTTTTGGCAGCTTCCACGACGCCGGTCGCGACGCGGTCGCAGCGTACGATTCCGCCGAAAATGTTGACGAGCACGGCTTTCACATTGGGATCGCTGAGAATAATTCGGAATCCATTTTCTGTCGTCTCTGCGCTGGCGCCGCCGCCGACATCGAGGAAGTTTGCCGGTTCGCCGCCGGCAAGCTTGATCAAATCCATGGTAGCCATTGCCAAACCGGCGCCGTTCACCATGCAGCCCACATCGCCGTCCAGTTTAATATAGTTCAAATCATATTTGGAGGCTTCGATTTCCAGCGGCTCTTCTTCATCCAAATCGCGCAGCTCGAGAATGTCTTTGTGGCGGAAAAGCGCGTTGTCGTCGATGTTGATCTTCGCGTCCAGCGCCAACACAGCGCCTTCTTTGGTGACGACGAGCGGATTGATTTCTGCTAACGACGCATCAACAGTCAGGCAGGCGTTATAAAGCGCCATGAAAAACTTGACCGCGTTTTTGAGCTGGTCGCCGGAAAGTCCCAATCCAAACGCAAGTTTGCGTGCCTGAAATGGTGAAAATCCAACAGCCGGGTCGATCCATTCTTTCAATATTTTTTCCGGTGTTTCTGCCGCTACTTTTTCAATTTCAACACCGCCTTCGGTGCTTGCCATAAAAACCAGTTGAGATTTCGCCCTGTCCAAAACAACGCCGGCATAGAATTCTTTTTCAATATTCAATCCCTGCTCAACCAAAATTCGATTCACAGTTTTTCCTTCCGGGCCGGTCTGGTGTGTAACGAGGGTCATGCCTAACATCTTCTCAGCCAATTGCTCGGCTTCATCCGCATTTTTGGCAATCTTTACGCCGCCGCCTTTTCCACGGCCGCCGGCATGAATCTGCGCTTTCACGACCACGGTCCCGCCCAATTCTTCGGCAATCTTCCGGGCTTCCTCGGTCGAAAAGGCAACTTTGCCATCCGGAACCGGTACGTTGAATTTCCGCAAAATACCTTTTGCCTGATATTCGTGTATTTTCATTATGCCTCCTGAGTTTAAAACGACTAATAAATGGTTTTAATAATTTTAATTACATCCGTAATTCAACTTCAATCATAATCCTAATCATAATCTTTTTCTTCGAACATTTTTAATCAGTAAAATATACTTACCGCTATGAGCGCTGATTAAATTTAGGCTCGATAGAAAGTTACTTCACAATCCGCGTCCCGGTCAATCCATCCATCGCCTCGGGCATTTTTTCGGTGGATGTAATAATGCACGCCTCGCCGCCATTTTCGATGAAATTAATGGCCGATTCAATTTTAGGCCCCATGCTTCCCTTTGGAAACTGGTTTTCAGCCATATATTTTTTTGCTTCGGCGATGGTTATTTGATCAAGATTTACCTGATTCGGCTTCTTGTAATTCAGCGCCACTTTTTCCACCGCGGTGAGAATGTACAGATCCTGGGCGCCAATATCCCGCGCTAAAATGGCTGCCGCGCGATCTTTATCGATCACCCCGTCCACGCCTTCGTAGGTTCCGTTCTCTTCGAGGTACACCGGCGCACCGCCGCCGCCGGCACAGATGACAATGACGCCATTTTGCACCAGTTGTGCAATGGTCTTCTTTTCCACAATTTCCAGCGGAATGGGAGAGGGCACCACGCGACGGTAGCCGCGACCTTCATCGTATTTGATCGTCCAGTTCCGCTCCGCTGTCAGCGTTTGAACCTGTTCTTCCTTGTAAAACGGGCCGACGAATTTTGTGGGATTCAAAATCGATGGATCGTTTTTATCCACGATGACCTGTGTAACAATGGTGGCCACTTCCCGATCGATTTTTCTTCGAGTGAGCTTGTTCTGCAATGACTGGGCAATCATGTAACCCATGCCGCCTTCCAAATCGGCGACGATAACACCCAGCGGAATGGGCGGTACAACATGTCTGGTTTCTTCCACGCGAATGAGCGCGTTTCCTACCTGTGGGCCATTGCCGTGCGTGATGGCCACGTTGCAGCCTTTTTCGATGAGCTCTGCCACGCCGACAAGACTCTGCCGGGTATTGGCGAATTGCTGATAAATATTGCCTTCTTCAAATTCGCGGGTAATGGCATTCCCGCCAAGCGCGACGACGACTGTTTTTGGTGTTTTCATAGTTCGAAATTTTGTTAGCTGAATTTTATGTCTACATTTTTTGTTAATTTACCAAAGGTGGCGCGGTTAATTTGATGTGTCGGGATTCGAAAAATAAGAAATTTATTTGAAAAAATCCAGAAAAATATTTTTTTTCCTGACATCCAGATTTGCTTTAAGTTTGCTACCGGACACTTTCTCACATATTAAAAGAAATAGAACAATCACTGATGACACGGATTTAACGGATTAACACAGAATTTTCCCCGATCATGTTTTTTTCAAAAAACACATCCGTGCAAAGCAGTGTTATCCGTTAAATCCGTGATTGTTGCATTTTGTGTTGTTATCAATGGCTAAAATTCAAAAAGTGTCCGGCAGTGAAGTTTTACACAATTATTTTCAAAACTGCAAATGTGATGTCGTCTTCCTGTTTCCTGCTGCCTCTCCAGTTTTCAGCACTGTGAAAAAGTCGCCCGACAATATTTTCTGCATTGAGCCGGGCTGAATTTTTGAAAATTTCTGTGAGCCGGGGATAATCCAGCATATCATTTTTTTCATTGAACAGCTCCGGAAGACCATCGGTCATCATCAGCACAACATCGTTCACGTGTAATTCGGTTTCGTAAGCGGGATAATCATCGGAAACCGGACCGCCCAAAAACATGCTCTTCAGAACGACCTCCTCAACCACGTTTTCCCGGCTGCGGTATATCAGCATGGGCGGCATACCTGCCGATGTGATCGACATTTTTTTTCCGTTGATTTTCATCAGCGACATGGCCATGTAAATATTGCCCAGTTTCAATTTTTTTATCATGTCCGAGCACGTTGCCAAAAATCCCGGGGCTTCCATTTTGGGTGCATAGGAGATAAATAAATTTTTCATGGTTAACACCATGGTGCCGGCTTTCATGCCGTGGCCGGTGGCGTCACCGACCGCGATTGTCAGCGAACCGTCTTCAGCCAGAAAATAATCGTAATAGTCGCCGCCGACTTCGGTGGCCGGTTTCATATCGAAACAGATATCAAAGCCGGGAATGTCGTTGTTGAACCGGGGCAGCATGGAAAGCTGGAACTGCCGGGCGTCTTCCAGCTCTTTTGTTTTTCGCTGATTATCCGCTTCCAACAGTCGCTTTTCGAATTCCTGTTCCCGGGCCAGCCGCTCCTGGGTAAGTGTTTTTTCGGAGAGTTCTTTTACCTGAATCAACTGATTTTCCAGGTCTTTGGCAGTGATGGCAAAGTCTCGGGCCATATTCATGGACATGGAAAACATCATGGCCAATATACCGATGAAATAGGGATACACAACGCCAAACAGCGTTGGGACGATGTAAAATCCCATGAGAATTTGATACGTCACACTGACAAAAAGAATGAAAAATCCAATGCGGCTCGACCACACATTGAATTTATCCTGGTTTGAAATTTTCATCATATTCCGGGATATTTCTATCAACTCAAGTAGCATGAAACCCAAAACAGTGAGAACTATTTTCTGGCCTGGATTCAGAAAAACAACAATCATCAATGCGATATTCACGAAAATTAAAATTGGCGTGTATCTTGGAAACCGGGGCAGGTTGGAATAGGTTGTGAATAAACCGAACAGCGTTGCCACGAGCATGGCGATAAAAAACAGGCGATTGTACAGTAAAATGTGAAAATAATTGTTTGTCAAATATGGCTGAAATTGAGCGTAGACAAGCACAGAAAATCCAAGCAACATAATCGAATAGAACAGGTTGTCCCTGAGTTTTGGATAATAGATGAAAAGCAAAAAGTGAAACACGGCGATGATGAGGGGAATTGAGAAAAAGATCAATTTGTTGGTTGTATATTTTTTGATTCGTGAGATGCTCTGGGAAATGGCCAGCTCATAGTCGCTGAGTGAAACAGAAAACCCGGCAGAAGCGCCCATTTTTTGAAAACGCTCCGCAACATGATTGGAATAACGCAGGGCTATCACATGACGCGTGCTGTCTTTGAAACTGAAATTTTTAGGAACTCTGGAGAAACGCCGCACCTCATCGTTTTTTGTTTCGCCAATTTTCCCCAATCGGTAAACCAGCTCGCCATCGATGTAAATTTCGCTGGCCCCGGCCTGTATGACTTTCAATGCCAATTGCTGATTGATAAGAGATGAATCAATGGTCACACGAAGTCGAAACCAGCCGATGCCAGACCAGGTTTCGGCGCCGCGGCTGCCTTTTTCCATGTTTGTCTCAGCATATTCCCAATCGCTGTCATCGAATTCCGGGGAAGCAAATTCAGGATTGTCCAGTGGGGAAAATTTCCAGTTGACATTCAGCCAGACGGTTTCATTGGAACCAATCTGTTTCGCGAAAATATGGAACGGCGCTTCGCCCTGGCTGAAACACGGTGTGTTGATTAGTGGCAAAAGTAAAAATAAAATGGAATATCGTTTCTTCAATTAAAAGCTCCGGTATTTCTGTGAAATAGAGATACTATTTATTAATTCATTTTTGAGAAATGGTTCATTAAATCACGTGTTATTTGAATTTTCGGCGTCGATATTTTTATTTCATGATAAAACTCGATTCGATCCAAAATTTCTGCCAGAATAATGAAGCCTGTTAGCAGTCCAAATTCTTGCCGGGAGATGATGAGCAGCACAGCCGGAGCCAAAAATCCGGTGAAAACGCGCAGGGCAACCATCACGCCCGAAAAACTTTCCCCTGTTATTAGATAATGAATTTTTCGATAGCTGTACAAAGCCGCTTTAATGAGAAGCATAATAACAATAGCCGCCGTGTTTTCAATCAGCAACGAAGCGAACAAAAGCCCTGTCAGCACAACGCTGGCGCTGTGCAGCCGAATCGGTGTGATTTTTTCGGCCACGTGATACGCTCTGTCGATTGAAATTAACGCGGCCAATCCAAAAAGAACTGAAATTGGGGTTAAAAAAGAAATCCCTGGAAAAAGGAAAGCCACAGTTCCGGCAGCAACGAAAATGGCGAAGAAAACGATCTCGCGGCTGAGCCAGGATTTTCGAATGTTCAGGATCGCGCGCCAGGCTCGGAGTTTTTTGCCCAAATGGAGCAAGCTGAGAATCATACCCGACAATCCAAGCCCGGCAAACAGCAATGGATTCACAGCAAATTCCCGAAAGAGCGGCGCCCCTGCCAGCGAAAAAAGATACGCGCTCAGCAGCGTAAATACGATAAGCACCCATTCTTTTTTCAAATCAACTTTCGATGGCGGTGTTTTGAGTCTTTTTATAAATTCGGTTTCCTCATTTGCATTCAATTTTTGGGACATAACCGGGCCGGCATTTTTGCGCAGCGATATAATTTTAATGCCGGGTCTAATTCCTTTTTCTGTAAAACCGGTCACGCTTTGGGGTTGCGGTTCAAATTCCAGAAATTGCAGCGCCCCGGTCGGGCACAAATTGACGCATGCCGGGTCCATGCTTTTTTCTATCCGGGAAAGACAGAAATCGCATTTTTCCACCACGCCGGTTGTTTTGGAGAATTTGGGCGCGTCGTAAGGACACGTCCAGGTGCAATAGGTGCAGCCAATGCAGCGGTTGCCGTTGTGAATCACCGCGTCGAATTCGGCATGACGGGAATAGGCCAGAGCCGGGCAGAAGCGCAGACAGGGCGCGTCCTCGCAATGATTGCAGGCAATCGAAAAATGGAACAGCGGAATGGCCGGGTGCTTCGCGATGTTGAACGTGGAAATTTCCCGCCACGGTGTTCGCTGCTTCCTGTGATTTTCTATCTGGCAAGCCACCGCGCACGCCTGGCAGCCAACGCATTTATTCAAATCCAGCACAAATCCCTTTTTCATGGCAGCTTTTCCACCTCCACGGCATTGTCGTGAAACGCCGCTCCATAACCCATATCCGTGATTCGGCCTTCCGACAAATTATTGGGCGAACCACCCTCGCTTTTCCACCAGCCGTTGTAATAAACGACGCAGCCCTTTTTCAACGAGTAATCGATTTTGACCGTGGTTCGAACCTCGCCGCGATCATTGAAAATTCGAACTGCATCGCCATCTTCCAAACCGCGCGCTGAGGCATCGGCAATATGCATCACCACAAAGGAATTGCCCTCGAACTGCTTGATCAGATCGAGGTTGCCGAACTGGGAGTGGATTCGGTTTTTCGAATTGGGCGACAATAGTTGCAAGGGATATTTGGCGTGAGCGGATTCAGCGATCTCCCGAAAATCAGGCAGGGGATCGACGCCCCATTTCCCGGCAGCAGTTTCGCTGTACAATTCAATCTTGCCAGAGGGAGTTTTGAAATTGAAGTCCGAAAACGGAACGTCCTCATGTCCCGGCGCCATGGCCGGTTTTTCTTTTAATTCGTCCCAGTCAAGCTCAGGAAATTTCTTTACTTTGTTTTTCAGAAATGTTTCGATTTTGTCGTCTCCCGGTGCTGGCAGAAATTGACGACCGTCATCGTCGCTGAAGCCCAATTTCTTCCCTAATAAATAGTAGATTTCCGATTCAGGCTTTACTTCACCCCGGGGCTCAAGCACTTTGGGTTTCAACTGGACATAAGGATTCCAGTACGAGCCGACAATATCCGACTGTTCGAACATATTTTTTGCCGGCAGAATGATGTCGGCCTCCGCGGCAGTGTCCGTTAAAAATTGTTCGGTGACAACGCGAAACTCCAATCGGCGAAACGCTTCCCGAACCCTATTGGTGTCCGGATTCTGGGCTAAAGGATTGCCGCGCTCGGCCCAGATCATTTTCAGCGGGGGATTCGTCGCGTTCAGCATATCTTTGCCCAGCGTGGCCATGCCGATGGTGCGCCGAAATTTTGGATTGGGAAAAACATCCGGATAATAGCTCAGCGGCTCTTTCACCGAATCGAATACATAGCTCTGGAGGTCGGCGTAATGAAAGCACGCGCCGGGCTTGCCAATATTCCCTGTGAGAATGCTCAGCGCGAGGATACAGCGGATGGTTTGCCCGCCATTGGTGTATCGCTGCATGCCATAGCCGGGAACGAGCGTCATGGGTTTGATGGCGCCGATGGCTTTGGCAAATTGCGAAATGAAGTGAGGCGGCACATCCGTTACCTTCGCTGTTTTTTCGAGGCTCCAATCGGCCACAGCAGTTTTGAACTGCTCGAATCTGAAGACATGTTTTTCGAGAAAATCCGAATCGATCCAGTTTTGCTCAATTAAAATATTGGCGATGCCGAGGGCCAGCGCGCCATCGGTTCCCGGTCGCGGTTGAATGAGCAGGTCGGCCCGCTCGCTCGATTCGGTTCGGCGCGGATCCACCACAATCACCTGCGCGCTGTTCTGCTGCGCTTCTTCGATGAACACCATTTGATGAATGTTGGTTTCGGCCGGATTCTTGCCCCAGAGAACAATCAGCTTTGCATTCTTCAAATCCCACGGCGCGTTGTGTTTGTTCTCGCCCAGGGTGAGGCGCACCGCTTCCAGTCCGGCCGGCCAGCACAGATTGCCGTACGTGGTTGTGACGCCGCCGAACAAATCCCAGAAATTCGAACTGAATTCAGTCACCAAACCGGCCATGCCGCTGGCCGCGTAAAATAAAATGCTGTGCGAACCAAATTTGTCGCGATACTTTTTCAGTCGGGAAGAAATTTCGCCTAAAGCATCATCCCACGAAATTCGTTCGAAGGAACCGACAGCGGTTCGTTTCATCGGAAATAAAATCCGATCCTTTGAGCACGCTCGTTCGAAATAGCTCAGGCCTTTGATGCACGGGCCTTCCGGCGTGGCGCGATTGGCAGGCTGGGGCTCGAATCCCACTATTCGGTTGTTATCAACAAGCACTTTGAAGCTGCACGTGCTGTAGCAATTTCTGGGGCATGCTGTGCTGTAAGTTATCATTGATTTTCCTTATTCCAGGATAACCATTTTTCGCGTCGCCCGAAAATTTTCCATTTGAATCGTATAAAAATAAATCCCGGATGTCAGCCCTTTGGAATTGAAATTGATGCGGTACATTCCCGGCTCGTATTGTTTATTTGCCAGCGTTCGAATTTTCTGGCCCAGGACGTTATAAATCTGAAGGGAAACGTGGCATCGCTCTTTAACTGAAAAATGTATTTTCGTTTCCGGGTTGAACGGATTGGGATAATTTTGAGAGAGTCCAAAATCCGATGGTTTTTCTGCACCAATCGCACGCTCCACGCGCAGCATAAGTTGTTCGGAAAAGGCTGATGTATTTCCGGAATCGTCTGTCACGGTGGTTGTAACGAATGGCCCGACCGGACTTCCTGGCCAGGTAAAATTCCCTTCGCTGTCCGCAAGTAAGCCGGTTTCAAAAATTCTTCCCTGACCACCAGAATCCGAGAAAATTTCAACGAAACCGGAGGGAATTGTTGTTCCCTCAGCGCCGGACATGACGCTGGTGATCACCGGCGCTTCGATTCCCTGGTTGCCAAGGCCGCCGTTAAAAATTCCCTCGCCTGAATTATTATAGATGCTGTTTTGAGTGACAGTATTTTTAATCGCTTCACTGTCATAAATATGGACGCCATTTCCCCCGTTAAAGGCAATCACATTGGAAGGCCCGATCATATTCTCACTGGCGGTATATTGCACGTTTA
This sequence comes from uncultured Cytophagia bacterium, assembly GCA_964605145.1. Classification (GTDB taxonomy): domain Bacteria; phylum Zhuqueibacterota; class Zhuqueibacteria; order Thermofontimicrobiales; family Thermofontimicrobiaceae; genus CAZSBG01. The sequence continues at coordinate 9,942 of CAZSBG010000022.1, forward strand.
CTCCGTGCTCTTCATTTTGTAATGGCGTACTGCCATCTGCTGAGACACCAATAAGGTTCCCGATAACGTGGTTATGTTTAGTTCCCACACCGCGGATCAAAACTCCTGATTTCATATTTCCGGAAATTAAATTTCGTTCGCCTTCACTCTGGCCACCGATTGTCGAGAAGGTAGAGCCTGAGTTCAAGACAATGCCACCTCCCTCATTTGGAATTGCAACACTGCCGGTGATATCTGTTCCCACATAATTACCAATAACCAGGTTGCTGTCAGAATTTGACTTTGTAATATTAACTCCAAAATAACCGTTTCCTGAAATAATATTTCTGTGGCCTTCGATATTTCCCCCGATGATATTTGAAGACGAAGCGCCTGTGATAAAAATACCATTGCTTCCGTTGCCGAAATCCAGGGTGCCTGTGGGATCGGTGCCGATAAAATTCCCGATGACCCGATTGCTGTCAGAACTGATTTGGCAGGTCAGTCCATAGCTCAAATTGCCGGATATTACATTGCCCGGGCCAATGATATTCTTTTTTGAATGACCAGAAATTCGAATTCCAACATAATTGCTCAGTGTGTCGGTGCCCGAACTGTTGAGCCCAATATAATTCCCTTCAATCCGATTATTCGATGCTCCGCTGCCAAATATTATTCCATTGTGAACATTGCCTGAAATGATATTTCTATCCTCTACAGCGGTGCCGCCGATAATATTGTACGAACCATAAATCGAGATGCCGGTCGTTTCATTGGGAAGACGGTTCATGCCTGTTGCATCCGGGCCTATATAACAGCCACGTATTCGGTTGCTATCACTATGTATAACAATGAGATCGAATGCGAATTGATGGATGGTTAACCCGCGTAATTCATTGTTCGAATTAAAAATTGAAAATCCGTATGTTGTGCTGTCACCCGATCCATCAATGACAATTTCAGGCCCAAGGGGATTGGTATCGCTTCCGATAAAGTTGGCCTGGGAGTACCCATCGATGAGCGTGCTATCGCCCAGAACCTCCGGGATGGAGCTTGAAAATTGAATCCGCCAGATGCCATTGTCCGACTCATACCCAGAATCTGATTGCGGAATATTGAAAACAATTGTGTCTGCCCCGGCGTTGTCGCCTGCATCGATGATCGCCTGGCTCAATGACCCTGCATCCGTGTCTTTCGTGTTGCTCACAATGAACGAGTCTGAATATGTGATTGAACAGATTGTTAAATTTGATATAATTACAAGCGCTAACCGAAGTTGTTGTAATCTTTGCAGCATGGCAATATCCTCCTTTTTTGAGCTTATTTGTTGGCGATGAAAGTCATATATTCGATTATGGTCGGATTTTCGACAAGGTCGACCGTGAAGATCAGTGTTATCTGTGTCCTGTAAAATTATTTACAAAAAAAATCCCGATGCCACATACGCAGCATCGGGATTCACTTTTTTTTATTTAAATTTTTTCAGTACATCTTCCAGGGTTGGTTTACCGATTTCCTGGAGGTTGTATCCAACTCGAACCGCCGGTTTTTTGATGTTGACCACTTTGCGCAAGTCAATCGGTGTGCCAATAACTACCACATCGCAATCTACGGCGTTGATGGTTTGTTCCAGGTCTTTCACCTGCTGTTCGCCGTAACCCATGGCCGGCAGCAGGTCGCCAATGTCCTGGTACTTTTCATAGGTCTCGGCAATTTTGCCAACAACCCACGGACGCGGATCGATGATTTCCGACGCGCCGAATTTTTCAGCAGCAACCACGCCGGCGCCGAACGACATTTCGCCATGAGTCAATGTTGGGCCGTCTTCCACGACCAGTGCCCGTTTGCCGCGGATGAGCTCCGGCTCTTCCACGGTTAACGGTGAGGCCGCATCAATTATGACGGCATCCGGATTCACCATGCGAATGTTTTCCCGCACAAATTCGATGTCTTCGAACGAGGCGGTATCGATTTTGTTGATGACAACCACATCGGCCATGCGCAGGTTGGTCTCGCCCGGGTAATAGCTCATTTCGTGGCCGGCGCGCAACGGATCGACCACCACAATGTGCAAATCGGGTTTATAGAATGAAGTGTCATTATTGCCGCCGTCCCAGAGAATAATGTCGGCTTCTTTTTCAGCCTGCTCCAGAATGGCGCCGTAATCCACACCGGCGTAAATTATGGTGCCGTTTTCAATGTGCGGCTCGTATTCTTCCATTTCTTCGATGGTGCATTTGTGATGTTTCATGTCTTCGTAACTGGCGAAGCGCTGGGCCTTTTGCGCGGCTAAATCGCCGTAGGGCATCGGGTGACGAATGGCCACCAGCTTTTTCCCGTACGATTTCAAAATATCGCTGACGCGGCGAGTGGTTTGGCTTTTACCGCAGCCAGTTCGAATGGCGCAAATGGAAATGATGGGCACTTTGCTTTTGATGGCCGTGGCATCGGCGCCCAACAACATAAAATCAGCGCCGCACGCGTTCACCTTCGAGGCTTTGTGCATCACTTCTTCGTGGGGAATGTCGCTGTACGAAAAAACGACCGCGTTCACACTATGTTCTTTTATGAGATCGGCCAATTCTTCTTCTGCATGAATGGGAATGCCATTTGGATACAGTTTGCCAGCCAGTGAGGCAGGATAACTGCGGCCTTCAATGTCCGGAATCTGAGTGGCGGTGAAGGCCACCACATCATATTCTTCGTTGTCTCTGAACCTGACATTGAAATTGTGAAAATCGCGCCCTGCCGCGCCCATGATGATTATCTTTTTACGATTCATATTGCCTCCAAATTATATATTAATTATTAATTTAATTTTATCAGTCGGTTGGGAATGTCGCGAAAAAAAATCATCAGATATTCTATCGATGAATGCTCGGGTAAGTTAAGCCTATCCCGTTCGCAGCGGTATGTGAGTGCAAATAGTTTGGCATTTAGTGTGATTTTTTTTGCAGTTCCGGCAACATTCCTGTAACGGGGAAAACTCAACTGTCAAACATTCTGTGCCAGACTTTATGCAGGGATCGTTTGATGGGATAATAATATGTTTTGTTGTTCATAATCCGATATTTTTTTGAAATACGAATGTAATGATTCAATAACCTGATTTTCTGTTTTGAATGTGTAAAGCTTGCTTTTCAATTTCGAGCATTCCGGCAAGCCTTTCACATACCAGCCGATGTGCTTTCGCATTTCCCGAACACCGCGTTCCATTCCCTTCAACTCAATCATACCGCGCAAATGACGGCTGATGACGTCCAGTCTTTCGCTGAGTGATGGCTGTGGCAGCGACTGTCCGACAATGAGAAAATGATTGACCTGCTCGAATATCCAGGGATTACCCAGGCATGCCCGACCAATCATGACCATGTCGCAGCCGGTTTCATTGAGCATGCGTTTGGCATCTTCGGCAGAGAATACATCGCCGCTGCCTATCACCGGAATGTTGATTTCATTTTTCAACTGTCGGATGAATGCCCAGTCCGAATGTCCCCGAAACTGCTCCGCTTTCGTCCGCGCATGAATGGTCACCGCGCTCACACCAAGTTGTTCGAGCAGTTTCGCTACATCGATGCCATTGATGCGTGTGTCATCCCAGCCCTTTCGGATTTTCGCGAACACCGGCACCGGCGAGTTTTGAACCGCAGCTTCGGCAATTTGCTGAAGTAAAGGAATGTCCCGCATCAGGGCAGAGCCTGCGTTTCGCTTCACCACTTTTTTGACCGGGCAGCCAAAATTAATATCGATAAAATCCGGTCTGTACGGTGCAACAATATCCACGGCCCGAGCCATAATATCGGTTTCAGAGCCGAAAAGCTGGAAGCCGATAGGGCGCTCTTCTTCCCGAAAAAATAGATAATCCAGGGTCCTCTCATTGCCCCGAACAAGCCCATCCGCGCTGATCATTTCAGTGAAAACCAATCCCGCGCCTTTTTCTCTGCAAATGGAACGAAACGGCGAATCTGTGATGCCGGCCATGGGCGCCAGAATAACTTTGCTATGGATTTTTAAATTTTTAAATCTCATAAAATACAAGATAATAACTTAAAAATAATTTTGCAAGTGCTTTTTGTAGAATTTTATAATGCACTAAGCGGTTGATTACAAAATAATATTACATTGTTTTTGTCGAGAAAATCAGATGGTTGCAGATTCTTCCGAGTTTGAAGGTTGCCGTTTGTTTAATGGATGGGCCGGAATTGTCGTTTATTAGCCAAACGTACGGTTCATCGGCTCAAAAATCTGCTTGACTTTTAGTCATTATATCTTTATATTTGTCAATCTTCATCACAATTTTAACCTAATAAGTAACTTAAAATATAAATAATTATTTATCCTGCATGAATCATTCTTAGCCTGAATTATTCATAGATTTCAACCTAAACATATTTAACTTTATGTTATTAAATAGATTAACGAGGTGTGTGAAATTTAACAGAGTTTGATATAACGAATTCTGAATTAAGCACCATTCAGGCAATCTGGATTCCTTAATGAATTACTAATGAATAATCCAGGTTAGAGAATTTGATGGTTTAAATGATTTTCATTGGGAGGAGATTTTGAAAAAAGCCCTACCTGTTATGTTATTGATCTTCGTTTTTATTTTTCCCAAAATTTGCCAAACCCAGGTGACGCGACCTGAATTTAAAAACCAGGTTGATATTCCTTTTGATCAAGAGAAAAAAGAAACACAAATAAGAAAGTCGGAACCATTTTCACTGGAAAATATGGGATTACTGGAACCTACGTTGCAAGCATTGGAAGCTGCAATCGATCCTGAGAAGTATATTGTGGGCCCCGGTGATTTGTTTTATATCAACGTGTGGGGTGAGGCTGACTTTGAAGCCCCGGTAATGGTTACTCCGGAAGGAAAAATAATAATCAAAACCATCGGAATTTTGGATGTCGCAGGAAAAACGCTCGATGATGTGAAACAGCTTATCCATGAACAGGGCAAGAAAAAATACAAACTGACGGATATAACGGCCACTCTGGTGCAAATGCGGAGTATCCGCGTTCATGTTTTGGGTGAAGTGGAAGCAGCCGGAACGTATTTAGCCCAGCCGGTGGATCGGGTTTCGGTGATGGTGGAACGCGCTGAAGGATTATCTGACTGGGCCAATGATCGGGCAATTGAAATTCACCATAACGACGGAACGCAGGAAATCGTCGATTTGGTACAATTCACCAAGAACGGGAAGCTGGAAAGTAATCCTTTTGTTCGTGGCGGCGACGTGATTTATGTTCCGCCAATCAAACTTTCGAAAAGGACAGTCACGCTTGAAGGTGTTCTGGACAAATCCGGTATTTACCAGATACTGGATGGTGAAACTGTACGGGATTTTCTCACCCGGGTGCGCGCTTTAACGCGTAAAGTGGATGTTTCTGAAATGTATCTGATTCGAAGCGCAGAAGAGGATGAGACCAAAGATGTGATCAAACTGGATTTGTACACAGAAAGCTCAGATAATGGAACGCTGAACGACGTTGAGCTTGAAGACGGCGATGTCATTTACGCGCCAACCAAACGCGATTATGTTTACGTTGCCGGCGCCGTGCAAATGGCGGGCAGCTATCCGTATTATCCGGGCTTTACAGCCATCGATTATGCTGGTATGGCTGGTGGTACAAGCGAGTTGGGGAAAATCAAAGGAATAAAAGTGGTGCATATCCGCGACAATACAACTGAAAATGGCCCCGGGGCGCGCGTTGAAAGAGGCGATACGGTTGTAGTGCCCAGGGCGCTGCGCAGAAAGGTTGGCGAATATTTAAGCCTGGCAACCGGAATCGCCACATTGATCTTTGCGTTTATGGCGGCGCAGAATTAGCTAACATGTAATTTTCTTAATGGATGAAGAATGGAAAAGAAACAAATTACTTTCATAGACTATCTTTCTGTTTTGATCAAATGGCGAAAATTTATCGTCATTAATTTTTTTGTTGTTTGTGTTATTGCCGCAGTGATTAGCTTAATTTTACCAAAATGGTTTACTGCCAGCACGACAATTATGCCCCCAACGAGTGATGGAGGGAGTTTCGGAGTTTCCTCGCTTTTAAACAATCTCCCTGTGGGAGGACTTGGTGCGGGTTTGGGTGCTGTTTCTGAAGAAACGAATAATTTTATTGCCATTATCAATAGCCGGACTGTTATGGCATCGGTGATTGAAAAATTTAATTTGATTGAATTATATAAAACTGAAAATATGGAGGAAACGATAAAAGCTCTACGAGATCATGTCTCCACCGAATTAAATGATGAAGGAACCGTCTCTGTAGAAGTTGAAGCAGGAACATCCTTTTTTGCGGGTGAGGATGAAGATGACGAGGCCAGGGAAATGGCTAAAAATATGGCAAACTATTTTATAGAAGAAGTAGATCGCGTAAATAAAAAATTGAAAACAGAAAAAGCAACAAACACACGAATATTTATTGAACGCCGGTATTTACAAAATCTTGAAGATATGAAAAAGGCTGAGGAGGCATTCAAAGAATTTCAAGAAAAATATGGAGCGATCGCTTTCCCCGAACAAACACAGGCTGCTATATTAACAGCTTCAGAAATAAAAGCGTCAATTATTGCAAAAGAAGCAGAGGTTGACGTTATACAAAATTATGTCAATGAAACTCATCCAAATTTATTAAGATTGCAGGCAGAATTGAATGCCCTGAAAGGAAAATATGATGAATTTCTATCGGGAAGGGGTAAGGATATATCAGATTCTTCCACGACTGATCTTTTTTTACCTTTTAAAGATGTCCCTGAAATAGGCGTAAAATACGTAAGGCTTTATCGAGAAGTGACTTTGCAAGAAAAGCTCCTTGAGTTTTTGCTGCCCCAATATGAACAGTCAAAAATTCAGGAAGCGAAAGATACTCCAACAATTCAAGTGTTAGACCCGGCAATGACTCCCATTAAAAAATCTCGTCCAAAGAGAATGTATATTGTTTTAGCCGCGGGATTTATGAGCATTTTGTTTTCTGTATTTGCAGCATATTTTTCAGTAAATCTGGAATACATTAAGATTACAAATGAAAAGCGGTACCAGCAGATACATAATATTCTAACACAACTTAAGCCTCGTAATTTTTTCAGGTAATATGGTAATTTCATGGCTCAAAATAGCAATCACCTTATTAATCAACAAATAAAAAGAACTGCCAGAGATTCATTAATATATATTCCCTCGAAAATAATACCTGCTATCGTTGGTATCGCTTTAATCCGTGTTTTAACAACAATATTTACACCCGAAGAATATGGTCATTATCAAGTCACCTTGACGACATTCGGTTTAATCCGTGTTTTTAGTATGGTTTGGCTGGGCTCAAGTGTGACCAGGTTTTTTCTTGGTTTTCGAAAAGAAAATAACACTAATATATTTTTTTCTACTTTATTTCTTGCTTCAATTTTTGGTATATTGATAGTTACTGGTATTAGTTATGGATTAAATTTCCTGTTCTTTAAACAGAAAATAGCTGCGGAGCTATTCTCGCTAATCAATCTTGCAATCGTTGCATCGGCATTTAGTGCTTTTTTTGAAATATTTGTGACAGTTTTTCGAGCTGGTCTCGAACCCAAAAAATATACATTTTTTTGGATTATGTTTTCAATGGGTAAACCTTTTATCGGGATCGCTCTCATCTTGATGTTTGATTTCAGAGTTGAGGGTATTTTTTGGGGTTTTTTAGTCGCTCCGTTACTTTTAGATATAGTGATTTTTCTTAAACTGAATCTATCCCAACATTTTAAAATAGTCTCTTTTTCGAAGTCTTTGTTAAATCAGTTTTTTAGATATGGAGTGCCAATAAGTTTTTCACTGCTTTCATTTTGGATTTTATCTCTTTCTGATCGCTATTTTATTGAATTTTTTCGTGGCAGCGGTGAGGTGGGATTTTATTCTGTAGGTTATACCATCTCGGAAAAAACGTTGAACTTTTTGTACATGATTTTAATGTTAGCGGCATATCCAATTATTGTAGACAATTGGGAAAGGTTTGGAGAGAAGCATACTCAAAATTTGATTACAGAACTAACTCGAATATTTTTTATTATTTGCATGCCGGTATTGGTAACATTAGTTTTTATTCCAGAGGAGATTTTTCTGATATTCTCTGATAGCAAGTTTCTGGATGGAGCAAAAATATTGCCTCTGATATCACTTGGCGTTTTTCTGAATGGCCTTACTCAATATGTGCTTAAAGGATTTGAACTCAGGAAAAAAAGCATAAAAATTGCCATGCTTGCATTATTTGCAGGTTTGAGTAATGTTATTCTTAACTTGATTTTGATTCCAAAGTACGGCACATTTGGTGCAGGAATTTCTGCCTGTTTTGCCTACATCGTTTATTTTATATCGGCTGTTTACTTTTCCCGGTCGGAACTTCTCTGGAAGCCGCCGTATCAGTCTATTGGCAAGATAATTTTTGCGGGATTAATATTTGGAATTTTTTTAAATCGAATGGTACAAATATCACCAAATACTTTAGTGACCGTATTTTGTATTCTGCCCATAGGGATGTTCATTTTTTATGGAACGCTGTGCTTGATTCAAGAGGTACGGAGCAATGAAATAAGAAAAGGATTGAATTATTTAAATCGACTTATCAAAGGTTGACAAATGAGTGAATTATCGTTATACATGCCTCATAGAATAAAACCTTATATATTGGTGATATGTGTAATTGAAATTATATTTTTACTACTATTGGTAAAATCATTTGTTTTAAGCATTATTTTTGTATCGCTTATTGCCGGAACTATTTTTTTGTTCATATATCCGGAATTTAGTCTGGCAGTCGCATTGACAGGTAATGTGCTTTTAGCAATGATATTCGACAGCATTAAAAGCAATATACCTGCACCTGTTATTGTGGTTTATATTTTGCTCCTGGGCAGCAGTGTGATTTTTGTGCTTTTCCAACAAAGGCCTGGGAGGAATATCCAATTTGGCAAACTAATTTATTTGACCATTGCAATCTGGTTCCTCCTGATTTTTGCGCTTCGCCATTCAGCAGATAGAGGGTATGGCATAGAGAAAGTCGCGTTTTTTTTTCTTTTCAATATTATTCTGCTTTCAATTCCTTTGCTTTTTCGAGAAAAAATTGAAAAAATTAGAAATCTATTTATATTTGCATTTTTTTTAGGCTTACTTCTGGGATTGATTACAACATATATCGCGTTGGGTGCTCCTTCTTATGAAAGGTTTCGACCATCGGAGTCAATAAATCCGATCTGGTTGGCGCGGAGTCTCGGCGTTTCCGTGCTCGCTGGAATGTTTTTGTTGATACGAGTAAGAAAAAAAATGCTCAAAATACTAATTGTATTCAGTCTTGTATTTTTTGTTTATCCAATTTTAGAAACCGGTTCAAGGGCTCCATTCCTCGGTTTGGTGGGATCGCTGTTGCTGATTTTTCTGTTGCAACCGACTCAGCCAATATCCCAAAAAATTAAAATTACACTCACTGCCACGGTGCTGGCGATAGGCTATCTTTTTATTTCAAGCTCCACGGTTTCCGCGAGGATAAGCGATCCAAATGCTACTGATGTATTCAGCGCTGTTTCGAGATTTGCTGCATGGGCTCAGGCGTTCACCGACTTTTTAAGCTCGCCTCTTTTTGGAATTGGTACAGGGAGTTTTAAGTTTGACATGTTCTGGCTATCACTTATTTACCCCCATAACCTGTTTTTGGAAATTGCTTGTGAAACAGGTATTGTTGGTTTGATTTTGATCATACTTTTTGTGACAATAGCGATCAAATATGGCCTTCATAATATCAAATTGTATCATCGTATCAATAACGATCTTGGTACGCAATTAAGTATTATTTCAATTGCTATATTTATTTTTGCATTATGGAATTCAATGTTCAGCGGCGATATCCCGCACAATGAAATTATCTGGTTCGGCGCAGGTTTAATTTGGGTGCTGCGCATTTCAGCGCAATCTCGGCTTGTAGAGATAATGAAGGATAATAATTCATGACCTATACATTTTCATTAATTACCCCAAATTTTAATAATGAAAAGTACATTAAACAGGCCATCCGATCAGCGCAACAACAGGCCTATCCCCACTGGGAAATGGTCATCGTGGATGATGCCTCAACTGATCGTTCGGTAGAGATAATCGAAAAATTAATGAAAACCGACAATCGGATCAAATTGTACAGGCATGAGAAAAATCTGGGAGTAGCTCAGGCCAAGCACGATGCCATTGTTCATTCCAGCGGCGATATTATTGTCTGCTTAGATGGAGATGATCGGTTGGCCAGACGTGCTTTAGCAATTATGAATAGGGCCTACAACAAATATCCTGAAGAATTTATTTATGCGAATTTTTTGAGATGCACAGAGAAATGGTTGATACCTTACAAACCCGGATTCTCAAAAAAAATCCCTGATGGGAAAACTGCCCTTGAAACTGATCGCGTATTCCATCTCGTGACATTCAAACGAGACAAATATTTTGAAACAGCACCCCTGGACCCATTCGTAAAAAGGGCAGTTGATAAGGATTTAATATACAAATTAGAAGAGGTTTGCAGATTACGGTTCGTTCCAAGATTTTTGTATCATTATCGTGTTCGCAAAAATTCAATATCCCGTGGGCATGGATATCTGGACGCTAAAAAATGGCATGAAATTGTCAAGGAAAATGCAAGGAAGAGAAGGGGAGTTAAATCTTGATGAGAATTTCAGTAATCATAGTGACACGAAATAGAAAAGAACTTATATCTCATTGCCTGAATAAAATTGAAAAACAACATTTCCGACCGTTAGAAGTAATAGTGGTCGATAATGGTTCCAATGTCCATTCAACATTATTTTTAAAGAATTATAATTTTTCTGATAAAGGAATTAAAATAAAAAAAATATTTTTTGAAAAAAATATGGGGTTGACATATGCAAGGAATAAGGGCGCTGAAAGAGCCACTGGAAAAATAATTATATGGATGGATAATGATACATTTTTTGAGGATCCAAACGCTATGACACTCATTTTGGATGAATTTGAAAAAGATAGCGATTTGGGGATATTAACATATCCAGTCCATGAATTTCTACAAGATTCAACTGAGCGATATCTGATTCCCAGGCCTCGCACACCATATAAATATGGCCATGAATTTGAAACGAGTTATTTCCTCGGCGGAGCTAATGCAATGGATTCCAACATGTTTAAAAAATATGGAATGTTCGATGAAAATTTGGTTTATCAATTAGAAGAATTGGATTTTATGTATAAAGTGGCTCGAGATAAAATAAAGATCAAATATACCCCGATTATAGAAATTATTCACAAACCACCGCATGCGAAATTCCGTTCTGACAGATATTACTATTTTCATATTAGAAATAGAATATGGATAGCTTGCCGCTATTTACCACAACCATATTTTATAGCACATTTAAGTGTATGGATTTTAAGATTATTTTTTAAATCTCTTTTAGACAATAAAATCGTTTCCTTTTCGCATGGATTGATTGAAGGAGTGAAAGCTATTCCCAAAAATTTCAAGATAAGAAAAAATATGAAATTAAATAAAGAGTCTATAAATTGGCTGCAACAAAGATATGGACGAGTATGGTATTAGAATGAATATGAAATTGGACTATTGAGTTTTATTTTTTAATGAATTAGTGCATGAAGAAAGCAAATATAAGGCACCAAAACAAAATCCCGTTTTTCACCCGGCGCGGCAAAGCCGCACATAATAATACTTGATGACCGATTCATATATAATTCTTTTGCACGAATTTGCTGGGTAATAATATAATAATATAATTGAAATATCTTCCAGTCCTTACAATTATTCTTTTATATTTTGGGTTAGGAGGTTCAGATGACTTTTTTGTTGGAAGGATTGTTATCCATTTCTAAACTCGTGGCAAATTTTATCTGGGGAAACTGGATGATTGTGCTGCTGGTTGGAACCGGCATTCTATTAACGGTTATGACTCGCTTCATTCAGGTTCGCAGATTTTTTCTTTCGATTAAATATCTTTTTCAGGGGGGGAAGAAAAGTGATGTGCTGAAAGACACGGAGGGAGATATTTCACCCTTTGCAGCGTTAATGACTGCCCTGGCAGCAACGGTTGGCAATGGCAACATCGCCGGCGTGGCGGCGGCCATCGCCACTGGCGGGCCAGGCGCGCCATTCTGGATGTGGGTGTCAGGTTTCTTTGGAATGGCGACCAAATATGCGGAATGTTTTTTGGGCGTAAAATTCCGCAAGGTGGCTGAAGACGGCTCCATGGCCGGCGGGCCCATGTATTATATTCGTTACGGAATTAAAAATCAGCCGATTGCCAAAGTGTTAGGCATGGTGTTCGCAGTTTGCGGCGGCTTCACTGCATTGCTGGGGACAGGAAATATGATGCAGTCCAATTCCATGGCCCTGGCTTTGAAAGCTCAGTTCAATTTCCCCACAATTATCAGCGCGGTGGTAATCACGCTGCTGGTAGGGATTGTTATCATCGGCGGCATAAAACGCATCGGCGCTGTCGCGGAAAAACTGGTTCCTTCCATGATCCTGTTTTATTTAGGCGGTGCGTTGATTATTCTAATCGCGAAATTCACCGAACTGGATGACGCATTTGTATTGATTTTCAAATCGGCTTTCTCAATCAAAGCTGCCGGCGGCGCGCTGATTGGCACATCCATTCAAAAAGCCATCAGCCTTGGTGTACGCCGCGGCGTACTTTCTAACGAGGCAGGACTGGGCTCCGCTGCCATTGCGCAGAGCGCAGCAAAATCACCTGATCCGACATTCAACGGCTTGCTTGGCATGACCGGCGTTTTTATCGATACCATCCTCGTCAATACCATCACTACGCTGACGATTGTTGTCACCGGCGTCTGGAAATTGACCCCTGCATGCGGCCTTCCCTTAATCAAAGAAGGTACGGCACTTGCCGCGGATAAAATTTCGTCGCTTCATCCCGCTGTGGTGGATGTGGCTTCCAAAGTCGGTTATGATTTATCGGCCGGCGGGCTATCGAGTACCGCGCTCACAGTGGAGGCATTCAATTCAGTACTGCCGTTGGGAGGGACGATTATTGCGGTCGGCTCACTCATTTTTGGGTATACCACACTGCTGGGATGGGCGTATTACGGTGAACAGTGTATCGGCTATATATGGGGGGTAAAATCGCACATGCCCTATCGGTTCATCTTTATTGTGTTGCTGTTTTTTGGCGCCCTGATGACTGGGAAATATCTTGATATCGTTTGGAATATAGGGGATACCTTCAACGCAATTATGGCGATACCCAATCTGATCGGACTAATATTTTTGAGCCGAATTGTGGCGAGAACAACGCGGGATTCTTTTCAATCGCCCAACAGGAAGGTGTAACATTTTTAACGAGCCTTGAGCAGGTGTGTGACTTTCTGTTTCACCGGAGTGATTTTCAGCATGCTGGATTTTTGGAACGGCTGCATAAATAGAGAAGTTAAACTAACAAGTGATTTTTTTATAATACCCACTGCGTTATTGCGCTGATCTTTTAATTTTTGCTGCGACGTTAACGCGGGAATGTGCCGTTTGAAACGTGTCTTATGGAGTAAAAAATGGTCCAGACATCAAAAAGATACCGCAGGGTGTATCAAAGCTTAACAAATTTTGAATTGCAGCGAACCACACCGGCTGACAAGCTTATTTCTACAGAAGATATTCTCGGCGATTTAGAGAAAAAAGAACGTCCCCACCTTTTCTTGAATTTCTATTCTGAATCCGGGATTCGAAAGGCGCTGGAGGAATATGGTATATTTCATGATTTGAACAAGCGCGGATTTTATGATTTCATCACGAAAATCGATGCGCAGGATCCCTATCGTCACACATTGAAACTCTATTATGAAAAGGAAAATGTGGATCACTTGTTGGGTGAACTGTATGTGCGAAAGAAATATTTTATCGCGAAGCCGGTCTTTGCTTCTGAAATTACCGGCCAGAAATTTTCCATGATAGTGATTGAATGGCTTACGCTCCAGGACCCGACAGCCGAGTTCACGACACGGAGACCACCGCTTCCCGGGCAGATTTTTCCCGGTTTGCGAATCGGGCGAAAAATTGTGGGGATTTTTGTGAATATGGCATTGCGGCTTAAAACCGATGGATTGCTTAACATTCCGGATCATTACCATAATGCTGTATTTTACTCGAAACATTTCAAATATTTCAATCCTCAAACAGAGGGACAATTTTTGGCTATGCAGCGTGATTTGCGCATGGTTGGGCTTTTCAAGGCGGCCTGGGCTGTGGAATTGAATTGTATTATCGAGGAAAATTCCGGAAAACCGTGGCAATGGTTCACAGATGAGCAGGTTTTATTTGTGAGCAAAAAAATGGAAAAATACTTCGATGCCGATGAATATCAACAGTGTGTTGCTGACGCATTGGAAAGCTATAAATTTACAATCGATGAAGATAAATACAATCAGCTGATGAGCGAACAACCAATTTTTGAAAAGGTCCCTGAACTCATGAATCAGAAAGCATAAATCAGAGTATTTCAAGCCGGAATCAGGGAATTGGGATAATATTATAAAAAGGCAGTTATTCCCTGACTTCTATTGCACGCTTGCGAAAAAAAAACACCCGAATTCGATTTTTATTTTTGAATTCGGGTGTTTTATTTTGTCTTATTCGTCAATAAAAATTAATCAACCGGCGGATAATCTTTGATCATATCTATAGTATCCTGAATGTTCTTATCCGGCAATTCATGATCGGTCAGTTGGCCATCATTGAATTTATCGTAAGAGGCCATATCGAAATGACCATGTCCGCTCAGGTTGAACAGCAGTGTTTTCGCCTTGCCTTCTTCTTTGGCTTTTTCTGCTTCGACAATCGTCGCCAGAATAGCATGTGACGATTCCGGCGCAGGGAGAATACCTTCGGTTCGGGCAAAAAGCCTCGCTGCTTCGAACACTTCCAACTGCTTGTACGACACGGCTTCCATGAGCTTTTCCCGTACGAGATGACTGAGAATAGGCGCCATGCCGTGGTAGCGCAACCCGCCGGAGTGAATTGGAGGCGGAACGAATTTATGTCCCAATGTATGCATGGCCATTAAGGGCGTCATCTCGGCGTTGTCGCCAAAATCGTATGCGTAGGGACCACGAGTCAGCGTCGGACACGATGCCGGTTCCACAGCAACTGCGCGAAGATTCTTGCCATTAAATTTGTCCTGATAGAACGGAAATGCCATTCCCGCAAAATTACTGCCACCGCCAACGCATCCGATGACAACATCCGGGTAATCGCCGGCAATTTCCATTTGCTTTTTGGCTTCCAGTCCCACCACAGTTTGATGCAGAAGCACATGATTCAGCACGCTTCCCAGCGAGTATTTGGTATCCTCGCGGGAGGCTGCTTCTTCCACAGCTTCACTGATTGCAATGCCCAGGCTGCCCGGTGAGTCAGGATCTTCCGCCAAAATTGCGCGGCCGGCATTGGTTTCATTGCTCGGACTTGGAATGACGTTTGCGCCCCAGGTCATAATCATGGCGCGGCGATATGGTTTTTGCTGGAAACTGATCTTCACCATGTACACCTTGCATTCAATTCCGAAAAAATTACAGGCCAGGCTGAGCGCACTGCCCCATTGACCGGCCCCTGTTTCGGTGGTAATGCGTGTTACGCCTTCCATTTTGTTGTAATAGGCCTGGGCAATGGCCGTGTTTGGTTTGTGGCTGCCGGCAGGGCTGACGCCTTCGTATTTGTAGTAAATTTTAGCAGGGGTGTCCAAAGCTTTTTCCAGGCGCCTTGCCCGATAAAGCGGCGATGGACGCCACAGCCTGTAAATATCCCGCACTTCATCCGGAATATCGATCCAGCGGTCCATGCTGACTTCCTGTTTGATGAGTTCCATAGGAAATAAAGGCGCCAGGTCCTGAGGACCAATCGGTTGCTTGGTTCCAGGGTGAAGCACCGGCGGCATTGGTGTTGGTAGATCCGGCAAAATGTTGTACCATTGCTGCGGTAAATCTTTTTCAGTTAATAGAATTTTCGTATCGCTCATTTTTTTCTCCTTTAAGTTTGAAAAAAATAATATGGATTAATATG
Organism: uncultured Cytophagia bacterium; assembly: GCA_964605145.1. Classification (GTDB taxonomy): domain Bacteria; phylum Zhuqueibacterota; class Zhuqueibacteria; order Thermofontimicrobiales; family Thermofontimicrobiaceae; genus CAZSBG01. Next base: position 26,001 of record CAZSBG010000022.1, read on the forward strand.
AATGAATTTTTATTCGTCAAAAAGAAACGTTGGTTCGTGGTAAAAACGTATTGATTTATCTTTTATTTGGTCGTTTATTCGTTTGTTCAACCAGTGATTTTTTTGAGATGTATCCACGTCAAAACGCAGAAGGTCCAGAGGTACATTCAATCGCAGCGCACGCTTCGGCAGAATAATGCGTGTAATACCGCTGGGAATTCGCATGCCATTGTCGGTCACCAGAACAAGTTCTTCTTTTGAAATTTTTCGAAACACAATGAGAGCGCTGAACCGGGGATAATTATTTTTCAGATGCTCGATATTTGTATAACTCACCCTGTCCATGTACTGAGAGCCATGGTACAAATTTGTAATATCGCGCAAATCCTTCACACGCTGGAATAGATCTTCGTGAGCGCGAACCGCATAGATCGAGCTGTCAGCAAATTGAATCTGACAGAGCAACTCGCCATCTTCTTCATTGTTCAGCACATTGCCGGCTGCTTCAGAAATTGAAATTTCGGATAATTTTGAAATGGCAGTCAGGAATGGATCTTTGGAAAATTTTTCCACGGCATGATGCCAGTGGAGAAAGATGAGGCCGGAATCAAATAAATCGATGACCTGAACCAGAACATCCGGGATGCCAAGATTTTGCAGCGCGGTCAATCGGTTGGCGCCATCGAGCAGAATGAATTTTTTGGTGCCTTTGTGAGTGGCCACAACCGGGGGGTTTTTCAAAATGTTTTCTTTGCGTAAATACTCGATGAGCCGGCCTGAGCGCTCTGTGTCCGGTTCCTCATGAAAAATAATATCTGAGATGGGAGTGATTTTCAGTTGAGGTAGTTCACCAATTTTAAGAAGCTTGTCATTCTTTAGTTCCACATGTCCTCCTTGTTGTGTTATCATTTGCTCAGAAGCCAAGGCCCTGTTGTTTATGAGATGTAGTTGTTCATGATTTTGAGTAATAAAAAACCCACTTTCCTTATGGATAAAGTGGGTCGGATTGTGCCTGAAATTTTTTGTATGGAACTATACATCGAATTTGCGCAAATCCGCCACACCACTATTCACGCGCCACCACCACCATTTGGATATTGTTGAAATAAAGATAAGTAATTTCTTTATAACGAACTTGCACATTTTCGGATTTTCCATTTTTATAATTTTATTTAATATACAAAAAATAAAATCATTGTCAAGATAAATTATGGTAAAATTAGGGAAATTCATTTGCTGAAAAAATGGTGATTCTATCTTCGTAAATTATGATGCATCATAAATGAAGCATATTTTTATACAAAAAAACCCACTTAAACTAAGTGGGTCGGATGAATTGATGCGCTTTTGAATTTTCAATATTGAGAATCCGTCCCACTATATGACATACGCCACCACCACCAATTGGTGGTGGTAATAATTTTTGTCGATATAGTGAATTCGGATCTATGCATTTTTTATCCTGTTAAAGTTTAAAATTAATTTCCGAGCGCGTTATCAAGTTTGGATTGAATTGTTTGTTTTGGCACTGCGCCGACGATTTGTTCTACGACCTGTCCGCCTTTGAAAATTAAAAGGGTGGGAATACTTCGAATCCCATATTTAATGGCGATACTTTGATTTGAATCAACATCGCATTTTGCGACTTTTACTTTGCCTGAATATTCTCCTGAAAGCTCTTCAACGATTGGTGCAATCATTTTGCATGGTCCGCACCAAACAGCCCAGAAATCTATTAAGACAGGTGTTTCGGAATTAATGACTTCGTCTTCAAAATTTGCTTCGGTAATAGTTAATAAATCACTCATTATCCAGCCTCTTCCCGTTTGATCATTCAGTGTCTACAAAATTTTCATAAAGATAAATATATTCCAATAAAATTGCAAGCAGAATTTTCATAAAATTACAGAAAAATATTGATGAAGCATATCGATACCCCAACTGTTTTTAGCCGGAAATGAGCTTTTTGATTTTTTTGACCTCAGACATGGAAAGCGCCCGTTCCGCTAAAATTTCAGCTTCTTTCACTGAAATCGACCGGATGTATCTTTTCAGTTGCGGAATGAAGTATGAACTCATGCTCAAGTTGGTAAATCCCAGACCCAGCAGAAGTTTTGTGTATTTAATATCTCCGGCCATTTCGCCGCAAATGCTGATTTCCTTGCCGGCTTTTTGAGCGGCATTCACCAGATTTTTCAGCAGCAGCAAAATGGATGGATGAAGGGGTTCATAAATTTTGCTCACCTGGGCGTTCCCCCGGTCGACGGCGAGCGTGTACTGAATTAAATCGTTGGTGCCAATGCTCACGAAATCCACTTCTTTATAAATTGAATCGATGATTAAAGCAGCGGACGGAATTTCAATCATGGCGCCGATCGGAATGTGATCCTGAAATGGTACGCCTGTATTCTGAAGTTCACGCTTGGATTGGTCCAGAAGCCGCTTGATCTGCTTGATTTCCTCGATGCTGGCGATCATGGGAAGCAGAATTTTAGCCGAACCATGAACGCCTGCCCGCAGTATAGCCCGAAGCTGCTGCTTGAAAATCTCCGGCTGTTTCAATGAAAAACGGATAGCCCGCAGGCCAAGATAAGGATTATGCTCCCTGTACCGATGATTGCTTTTGTAATATTGCGTTAATTTGTCTCCCCCCAAATCCATGGTTCGGATGGTAACCGGCAGCGGACTCATTTTTTCAACGACAGAGCGGTAATTATCATACTGCTCTTCTTCGGAAGGATAATCACTTCGGTCGATGAAGTGCATTTCTGTGCGGTACAGCCCAATGCCTTCAGCAAGGAATAGGCGCGCCAGTTCAATATCTTCTTCAGAGCGGATGTTAGCCAGAAAAGTGATTTTGTGTCCGTCTTTGGTGACAGAGGGCAGCCCGACAGCTTTTTCCTCGCGTTTCTGCTTTTCTCTCTGCGCTTTTATCGTTGCCCTGTAGGCGTGCAATTTCTTGACGCCTGGATTGATCGTGATTTCACCTGAATTGCCATTCAGTAAAATCGGTGTAGAAAGTTCTATATTTTCAATTAGATGTGGTATGCCAGTGACTAACGGAATTCCCAGTGAACGGGCCAAAATTGCAGCATGGGATGTGGGGCCGCCTTTTTCGGAAACAATTCCTTTTATGTGATTGGAATTTATATTGGCAGTCTGCGAGGGCGTTAGTTCTGTTGCAACAATGATGAGATCGGTGCCTTCTCCGAGCAAACACTCTTGATTCGAGCCGATGAGGTTGTCAAGAATCCGACGCCCAACATCGCGAATGTCCTGGACGCGTTCTTTGAGATAGGAGTCTTGTGTGGATGAAAATGTGACGATGGATTCATGCAGCACATCTTCAACTGCGGCTTCGATATTTATTCGTTCTTCAACCAGCTTTTTCTGTATTTGAGCCAAAAACACGGGATCGTTCAGGAATAACAGGTGAGCTTCAAAAATTTCTCCTTCCCGGCGCCCAATTTTTTCAACAATTTTTTGTTTGATTTCTTTAAGCTGCGAACGCGATGTTTCGATGGCCTGGGATAGGCGTGATAACTCTTCCGTCACCTGACTGACCCGAATGTTTCGGCGAGCCACTTTGGGGGCACTGCCAAAAATACAGGCGCGTCCCCAGGCAATGCCCGGAGAAATTGCGATGCCGTAAAATGTTGTTACTTTTTTTACCATTTCACTTAATTCCCATTATTTTACCAGTGCCAATTTTTTTGTACACGAGTACGATTCTGTTTTTAACCGATACAGATAAACGCCTGATGCAACGGTGTTTCCCGCGCTGTCTTTTCCATCCCAGTTTAAGACATGATTGCCGGCAGCAAGATTGTCATTCACCAGGGTGATGATTTTCTGGCCCCGCATATTGTAAATACTCAATTCTGCTTCTTCAGAGCGGGGCAACTGAAAACGGATGTGGGTGATCGGATTAAATGGATTCGGATAGTTTTGTTCTAACTGAAAAACTTTTGGTAATGCTTCGGAATTGGATTTGAAAATGCTGGTTGTCCCTGAGAGCCAGCTCAGCATTCGGGTCAGCAATGTCTGTGCGGTTTCCGGGTAAGGCCCGGAAATACCTTCGAAACCGAATGATAAATAGACAATACGATAATTGGCAGCGTCATCCATGTAGCGAATGGCTGCGGGCGACATTTGAGGAATGTATTTCAGAAACGTGGCAGCGCCGGCGCGGGGCTGAATGCCATCCGGTGAACTCTGATTGCCGGCACCGCCGACATTTTCTTCGAGGTAAACAAACAGCTTATCGCCAATGGGATCGGACGGGACGCCCAGCATTTTGTTCGAATGGATGGTATCAGCTTCAAATTCCGCATGAAGGTAATTGGTGTAAAACAGTGAATCTTCTGCCGAGCCGTCGCTCATTAAGTCGTAACCAATGTTCTGGCCGGACAGGATCAACCAGCCGCCGGCATCAAGATATTGTGCCAGGGCTTCTTGTTCCGCTGAAGTTAAGCTGGTAACCCGGTCGTCGCCGGTGAACCAGATAACGGTCTGGTAATTCTGCAGTGTTTCGAACGTTGGAATCCCCAGGGTGTGAACTTCCCACGTGTCGTTGTACACTTTTGCCAGTGACATTGGCTGATTGAAAAATTGTTCATAGTCCGCGTCTTCATCATCGTCAATTAACAGGATAGTGGGTGTGCCAATTTTTACATTGAAACTATCCACTGATGAGTAATTGTTATCGTTGGAAAATTGGATTCTGAATGTGGCTAAATGTCCCTGGCTGCCGGGTTTCACCGAAAAAGTAAATGGAATGTTCAGATCATCTTGTAGATGCTCGTAATTCACTCCAATGAAGTTTACCGTTGCTGCGCCCGAATCGATTTCAATGTCCGGATCGGATGTGGATAGATTTGCAGTTATATCCTGGATCGGCAGGCCCTCATTGACGATGGAAACATTCAATTGAACCGTTTCGCCCGGCTCAGCCAAACCATTGTTATTGCCCAGACTGTCCCTGACCTCGTGGTTCAAATGGAGTAAAACCGGCGTCTTCATGCGGGTTGTATCTTTCAGGATCCAGTTGTCCTTGTCCAATTGGATGCTCAAAATGGAATCAGGAAGTTCGAATGTGAATGTGTGTGTTTCGGCTTCTACGGTTTTAACGACGGTGGTTTCCTTTTTGGCTGTGGTGATGTGAAAATCCACCGGCATCCGAAAAAGCGGGGCATCCGTTTGAATTTGATCGACAAAGGCGGATGCTTGATACGAACCGCTTTCCAGCTTTTTCTGAGACCAACCATAGCGGTAATGGGGATAGTTCGGTTCATAGACCCATTGATGAAAGAACCAATTTAGGTTCGCACCATCGACGTGTTCGAACGCGGCCTGCAAGTCTTCTGTGGTGGCCGAGCCATAGTCGAAGCGCTTGCGGTATTCCCGCAGGCCTGCCCAGAAATTATTTTCCTTTACAACATGGCGAAGCATGTGAAGCACCCACGCGCCCTTGTTATAAACGATATAGCCGTAAACAATATCCGGATCACTGATATCGTGTCGGTACATGATGCCCTTCAATCCCAGCGCGCTGTTCTCATTATTCATGTAGCTGTGATAACGTTCCTGGCCTTCCAGGTGACCGTAATAGAGCGCCTCTGAAAATACGGCAAAACCCTCACTGATCCAGGTATGATGAAAATCTTTTGGCGAGATGCAGTCGCCCCACCATTGATGGGCTAATTCGTGGAGAAATACAGCTTCATAGGCTTTATCGCCCCGAACCATGAAGGGCTGAACTGATGTCAATGTTTGATATTCCATGCCTCCCCAGTAACCGACATATTCTGCAATCCCATATTTTTCATTCGGATATGGATATGGGCCATAATAGCCGGAGAGTATATCGATCATGTCATTCACATTGTCAAAATCGGCCAGTGCGTTGTTGAAATGTTCCGGCAATACAAAATGCATAATGTCCAGCGTATCGTTGCTCGAAGTGATGTAAGTATCTTCGATGATTCGGTAGTCAGTCACAGAGAAGGCGACGAGATATGTTGCAATGGGATTTTTGACCTGCCAGTGAAAGGTCATGGTGCCATCGTGATTGTCCACTTTAGTCATCAGGGCGCCATTTGAGGCTGCCACCAGGTCGGACGGAACCGTAATTTTAATGTCCATGGACAGGGGTTTGTCGTCCGGCCTGTCTTTGCATGGCCACCAGCAGCGGGCATAGTAAGGGCAGCTTTCACTGGAGACAATCACTGTTCCGCGACTGCGGTCAAATGTCATGGGATTAAAGTCTGTGCCGGAGGAAGGGTGCCCGTTATAAAATATGGTAGCCAAAATGAATTCATCCGCATTGTAGGATTTATCCAAATTTATGGTGAGGATATTATCTGCATGTTCGAAGCCTGCACCGTTCCCTGTGACCGAAGTGACAGTCATATTGTCGTACAAATCGAGCGTTATTTGTGTGAGGCCATCCACCCGGCTCAGGGCGTGAACCGTGACCGCGCCATCGATCGTTTCATTTTCAGTGTCTAAAGAAAAGTCCAGGTCGTAATAGGTAACGTCGAAATTGTCCTGATTGGATGCAAATGCCAGACCGCGGCTGAAGAGAGACAGGAAAATTATTAATAGCAGAAATCCTTTGAATAAATTATTTTTAATATTCATCTGTGCCTCACCTCAAAAATTAGTTGTTAAATATTTCGATAATATAAAAAAAATAAATTAATATGTCAAGGAAAACAAGATGGTTAACTCGATAAGTACTCCAAATTCAGTTCAAGCCAATGTCCGACAGGAACTAATGGGAGAAATGAAAGTTAAAAAACCATTGTACTGAATATAGTTCTTCATAAGAAAAAATAAACGTGCTTGAAAAAAGACTTGATATTTTTTGAAAAATTAAATACTTTACATGAATGAAAAAATACTGGTCATATATGACAGCACAGCGACATGAGCATATCAGGAGAATGTATGCAGAAAAAATCATTGTTATGGTTTAGCATATTCGTTTTAATCGCGTCACCGATTTATGTGACAAAGACATACTCGTCCGGCACTGCCGGGTATGAGTTTTTAAGGACGCACGTCGGCGCCCGACCCTCGGCCATGGGCGGTGCGTTTATTTCATTTTCCGGGGACATCCATTCGATGTACTTCAATCCTGCCGGCCTGGCCGGCATTCCGGGACGACTGGCTTCGGCGACCTATCTCAATCATGTGCTGGATTTTCAATCCGGCTTTGCCGGCTATACGCAACCTGTAAAAAATGTCGGGCAGGTTGCATTTGGAGTCAGTTATATGAATTATGGTGATTTTGATGAGACAACCGCTAATGGTGAAAAAATTGGCAGCTTCAGTGCCGGAAGTTTCGCATTGAATGGTTCGCTGGGACGCTCCATAAACAAAGATTTGAAGATTGGCGCGTCCATGAAATTCATCCATTCTTCCATTGATAATTACAGTTCCACTGCGTTTGCTTTTGATGCCGGCCTCATCTATCATGTCCCATTCATTGATGGATTGAATGTCGGAATTGGCGCGTTTAATGTGGGGTATGTGTTGACTGCTTTTGTCGACGAAAAAGATAATCTTCCCATGAACTTCGCGATTGGTGCATCGAAATCACTGGCGCATCTGCCGTTTACCTGGGGTGTTACCGTGAATAAATACATCGATGATGATATTCAGGTCAATGTTGGTGGCGAGTTCACGCTTGCAGATGGAGTCTACCTGCGATTGGGATATAATTCATTAGGGCGAGACCAGAAAGTGGGAGCGGACAGCGATCAGTTTGCCGGTATTTCATTTGGGCTGGGTATGAATTGGCGTCAATACGAATTTGATTATGGCCTGTCATCATTCGGAGCCATCGGGTATCTGAATCGATTAAGTTTCTCATACAGGTTCTGAGAGCAGCCAATTATATGTTTAAATCGCATAGCGGCTTCTTCGCAGGCAATCAAAAAGCACGGTTCATTTTAATGGGTACCGTGCTGTTTTGTTTTAACGATGAAATGTATCCAACAAAAAATGGAATTCTAACAGAAAAATATGTCGACACCTTCGTTTAAATTTAGAGAAAAATCTTTCCGCGTTATCCTCGTTCTGTTGCCATTCCTGTTTTTCATCCTTCTCGAAATTGGACTTCGAGTTTTCCATTACGGTCCCAATACTGATTTATTCGTTCCATTGAAAGAAAATACCGACTATTGGAAAATTAATCCGGAAATGGGCACGCGCTACTTCCCGAATTTTAAAATAAAACCGGAAACTTCTTTTGATGTAATATTGAAAAAGAAGCCGGAAAATGGATATCGGGTGTTTGTGCTCGGCGGATCGTCAGCATTTGGGTATCCCTATGGTCGAAATGGGGCTTTCTCAAAATATTTGCAGGAGATGTTGCAAGATTATCTTCCACAGCGCAAAGTTGAATTGATGAATCTGGCCATGTGTGCGGTGGGCTCGTACACGATTCGCGACATAGGACTGGAGTTGATGAACCATGATCCTGATGCGATTTTGATTTATGCCGGTCATAACGAGTTTTACGGCGCCCTCGGGGTTGGATCCAGTGAGTCCCTCGGCAGTTCGCGGACATGGGTGAATTTGTATTTAAGATTGAGAAAATACAAAATTTTCCAGCTTGTTCGAGATGTCGTGGTGAAACTTAAATCGTTTGTGGAAAGCGACGACTCAACAGCGCCTGGAAAACGATTGATGGAACATTTGGCCGGCGATCAGATTGTTCCGTATAGCAGCAATCTTTTTCATGCGGCTCATGAAAATTTTGGCGGCAACATTCGCGATTTGGTTAAAGCAGCGGCACGGAAAAGTATACCGGTTTATCTGGGTGATGTGGTGAGCAACGTGCGAGATCAGGCGCCGTTTCGTTCCGTGTTTTCCGACGAAAATGTAAGTCCTGATTGGCGGAAGCTGTTTGAATCTGCGGAAGACATGGAACGGGAAGGAAATTTTAGCGGCGCATTGGAAAAATTGAATGCTGCGCAAAAAATTGACAGCGCCAATGCTGATTTGTTTTACCTGAAAGCTCGCTGTCTGGAAAAGTCCGGTAAAATACTGCAGGCTTACGAAAATTACTATCGCGCCAAAGATTATGATGCGCTACGTTTCCGGGCCGCTGAAGGATTAAATCAAAAAATTCATGATATCACGTACAGAAATGTGGTGCATGTGCCGGTTCAAAAAACATTTGAGCACAATTCAGTAAATTCGCTGATCGGCGCGCCGCTGATGCTGGATCATCTGCATCCGAATTTGCAGGGTTATTTTTTACTGGCAAAGAATTATTTTCATTCAATGAAGAACAATGTGCGCTTTGGAATTGAAGAACAACATGGCGCGATTCAGCCTGACTCAGTTTACTGGAACAATTCAGGGGTAACTGCTCTCGATCTGGCAGAAGCTGACTTTCGAATGCAGATTTTATTATCCAGTTGGCCGTTCAAAGATGGATTTGCCTTGATCAATGATGTTCGCCGGGATGAGGGGAATATTGTGCATCAACTTGCGATGCAGATTTTGAAGGAGGAGAAAACATGGGAACAAGCCCATGTTGAATTGGCAGAATATTACATCAGGGCTGGGCGTTTGAATCTTGCTGCGCAGGAATATATCAGCCTGGCAAAAATGACGACCTACAATGTTTCTCCCTTTCTTCGCCTGGGTCAAATATTTATGCAAGAACGCCGATTTGATTTAGCGTTGAGTTATTTTCAACAGTCGCTCGACCGAGAAAAAACAGTGCTGGCGTTCCAGGGGATTGGAGAGGCCTGTCTACACCTCAGTCAGCCGGAAAAAGGGATTCGGTATCTTCAATCCGCACTTCGGCTGAAAAATAATGATCCCTTGAGCTTATTTCTGCTTGCGAGAAGTTATTTAAAATTGGGCGATAGAATACAAGCCAAAAAAACTGCGCTTCAATTGAAAGCAGTCCGGGCAGATTTCCCGGGGCTCAATAGCCTGTTGAAAAAGATAAACTAAGGCTGAGCAAGAATTTCGTCCTTGATTTCAAGCAGGTATTGATACGCAGCGTCATGGTCGTTGGGGATGATGCCTTCCAGAATCGCCTCTTCAATGGTTTTTTTCAATTGCCCAACTTTTGGGCTGGGTTTAATTCCACACACGGTCATAATTTCGTCGCCACGCACCGGGGACTGAAATGCCTTCATCTTATCTTTTTCTTCAACTTCTTCGAGACGCTGCACTACGTGATCAAAATTTTCCAGATGGTTTTTCACCCGCTGAGGATTGCCCGACGTGATGTCAGCGCGGCAGAGCGTGAGCAAGTCATCGAGATCATCGCCGGCACGAACGAGCAGCCGCCGCATGGCAGAATCAGTGACACCTTCCTCGGATAAATTGATCGGTCGCAGGTGAAGTCGCGTCATTTTTTGGGTGTATTTCAAATAGGTGTTGGGCAACCTCAATCGTCGAAAAATTTTGGGCAGCATGCGCGCTCCTATTTCATCGTGGCCATGAAATGTCCAGCCTGAACCCTCGATGAATTTTTTCGTGGCCGGTTTGCCCACGTCGTGAAACAGTGCGGACAATCGAAGTTCAATCTTGTCACTGTTTTGAGCCACATTGTCTATGACCGTGAGCGTATGTTGATAAACATCCTTATGGTGATACCCCTTGCGCTGTTCCACTCCTTTCATATTTATCAATTCCGGTAAAATGAATTCCAGAATGCCAACTTCATCCATAAGTTTGAAACCAATGGAGGGTTTCGTTGATTTAAGGATTTTTAGCATTTCATCAGTGATTCGTTCCTGGGAAATTATTTTGAGGCGCGGCGCCATCTCGGTCAGGGCGGTAAAGGTTTTTTCTTCGATGGTGAAGTTCAATTGCGTCGCAAAACGAATGGCGCGCATAATGCGAAGCGGATCGTCTTTGAACGTAACCAGCGGATCCAATGGGGTTCGTATTATTTTTTTTTTGATATCTGCCTGTCCATCGAGCGGATCGTAAATAGTACCAAAATTTTGGTAGTTGACTCCATACGCAATGCAATTGATGGTGAAATCGCGACGTGAAAGATCACCATCCAGGTCTGCACGAGTCACAGTGGGTTTGCGCGAATTTTCATCGTAATTTTCGGCTCGCGTTCCAACAAACTCCAGTTGGTAATCGCCCTGATGCACCATTGCGGTGCCGAATTTCTCGAAAATGACAACATTTCTTGAGTTAATTTCACGCGCCACTTTTTTGGCGAATTGAGGCCCATTACCCACCACCGCAAAATCTATGTCTTTGACTGTTTTCTTCAATAATTTATCGCGTACAAATCCACCGACAGCCCAGACAGATAATTTTTCCCGATCTGCTACTTTACCGATTGTTTTTAAAATTTGTTCTTCTGTCATGTAATAAAAGTGTTCCTTAATGAATTCACTACCAATTTAATGAAAGTCGCTTATCTTTTGTAGTAACGACTTTAGTCGTTAAGTCTTTAGCCTGAATTATTCACAGATTTCAACCTAAACATATATAAATAAATGTTATTAAAAAGATTAACGAGATGTGTGAAATTTAACAGAGTTTGATATAACGAATTCTGAATTAAGCACCATTCATGCTATCTGGATTCCTGAATGAATTACAATGAATAATCCAGGTTAGAGATCATCCCATTCTTTTCCAAATTGCTCGCCAGGCGTAAACTTCTGCCATTTATCAATCAACCAATGCTTTCCATAATCTTCCAGATAAAGATGAATGCTCGACCACATCCATTCATTTCATGCTCAAAATAATTGTGCTTTAGCGGAGTATGATGAATGTAAGTCAGCGTGGAAAAAAACCATTCGTTCAGTATTTCTTCTTTTTGTTCAGGCGTCAAATTTTTGTGTTCGCACTTTATCCTCACAATTTTTAATGGCTGAAGCCATTACTACGAACACAAAGCATTTAACCTATAAATCCAAATTCAGCCCCAATTGAAATGAAAGGCCTCCCAGATTCGAGCCGGCAAAGCCTGGATTTCCCCCTTCGCCGGCTGAATTGGCTTCTATTTCCCAGCCAATGGCGACGTGGGGAATGATGATGTAATCACCGCCAATTTCCAAATAAAAACCGCTACCGCTTGTTTTTGTGTCTGTTGGCTTCTTATTATTAAAAACAGATATCCCCGGCTCTTCTTCAATATTGATGAAGACAAATCCCAGCCCGGTGAAAAACCTCCATTTTCGATTTGTTTCGGTGTACCGCCGAAAGCCAATATTCATAAATGTTTCGTTCCAGTTTGCCTGACCGGTTTCAGACGTTTCTTCAATGGATACGGTCTTTCCCTGTTTGGAAAACGTGGCGTATTGAAATGTTGCATAGGTGGATTTGTAAAACCGAACGCTCGCCTGGCCGGACATGTAACTGTCCCAGCGGCCATTGTACAATTCGCTGAAATTATCGAGCGATACCCTGAAATAACCAATTGTGCCGCCAGCGATAACTCGGGGAAACGGGGCAAACCTCCAATGTTGAGACCAGCCGGTACTCGTTATTAAGCAAAGGAATAATATGCTAAGTAGAGAAATAATTTTTCGATTCAAAAGTAAGTCCTCCATCAAAAATAGTAAAAAATATGGCAACCTTTTTGTCGTTTGACGTGTCTTATAAACAGAGAGCGAAATTTCAACAGGAGGTGATATTGTGGTGTCGACGATTTTTGTTATAATTTTGGCTGCGGCTATTATTTTTTGGAAACCGCCATTTCAAATTTCATTGCAATTGAAGAAAATGGTGGTTCCGCTAATATTAACCATCATTATTACGCTGTTATTCATTTTAGGTTCAATTTCAAGAGATACAAAACATCCAATCTCAAAAACCCCTTCACAGGAAAATCAATATACAGAACCGCACGCTCGTCAGACATTGTGTTATTAGATATTGCGCTAATTGTTGAAAATGAATCATTCCTGCTTTCTGGCTCGTATTGAAAATGATTATTTTGAAATGATGGTTTGACGTGTCTTTTTCCTGTAAAAATATAATCCTGATATACTGAATACGCCCAAAAAATCTGCGATAAGATCTCCTGCATCTGCAAATCTGCCCGGCACAAATGCCTGATGGATTTCATCGGTCATTCCGTAAAAACAGCCAATGACCAGTGCAATCCAAATTGCATTCTTCCTGATTTTTTCATGGGATTGAAACAGCAGAGCCCGAATCAGGAGCCATCCCAATATTGCGTAAACAACAATATGTATCGCTTTATCCTGGGCAGAAAAACCTATATCCGGTACTTCAAGATAGGAAATGGATGATTGAATAAAAATGATCGTCATCCATGCCAATGCCGGAAATTGATACCGTAAGAAATGTGGAAAAGATTTCATGATTCTGATTCGATTAACTGGTTAAGAGCGTCCGGTAGAAACAGGTTGATGTCACCGGCAATCATGCCCATTTCACTCAATTCTTCGGAAGCCATGTCCCCTGCCATTCCGTGAATGAAAACGCCGACAAGGGCTGCATCAAGCGCATTTAGTTTTTGCGCCAGCAGGCCGGCAATGATGCCGGTCAACACATCGCCCGAGCCGCCGGTGGCCATGCCCGGGTTGCCGGTGGAATTGATAAAAATTTTCCCATCCGGCGATGCGATCACAGTAGGACCGCCTTTCAAGACGATCACCTTGTTCAATTGCCTTGCATATTTCCGCAGTATTTCGAATCTGTCCTTTTCAATTTCAGCGGTGGATAATCCGGTTAATCGAGCGAGTTCGCCCGGGTGTGGCGTTAACACCATGGGACCTGCGTAGTTTTCGATCAAAGATATATCACCGGCGAAAGCGTTCAATCCATCGGCATCCAGCACCATGGGTTTTGATGCTGAATTCAGCAGCCATTTGACGAATTCAACCGTCTCCGGGTGTGTCGACAGGCCCGGCCCTACGGCAAGAACATCGGCCCAGTTCAGCAGATCGTCAGCCTGGTCTCTGGCATTCAGACTGATCGAATGCTGATCTGTTTCAGGGAGTGGTATTGTCATCACTTCGGTTAACTTGCCTTCAAGAATTGAATTCAGACTTGTGGGAGTGCCAAGCTTTGTCAGGCCGGCTCCAATCTGTAAACTTGACATTGAAGTCAGGGTGGCTGCTCCGGTCATGCCCACAGAACCGGCGAAAACCGCCACTTTACCCACTGTCGTTTTGTGAGCATTTAGTCGTCTTTCGGGCATGCGGGCGATGATATCGGTTTGCTCGGTCAAAAAAATATTTTCGTGCAATTTTAAGCTGACCTCCGGGGGAACGCCAATATCCGCGATGACAATTCTGTTTGCGAAATCCTGTCCCGGGGAGAATAGCAGGCCGGATTTTAAATGGGCCATTGTAACTGTCACGTCAGCGCATACACACGCGCCATGAACTGCCCCTGTGTTGGTTTCCATCCCGGAAGGAAGATCAACCGAAATAACAGGCGCGTCGTAGCTATTCATCGTTTCAATGAGTTCTCCGAAAAATCCTCGCACCGGGCCAGTAACACCTGTCCCCAGCAGCGCATCGACGACCATATCCACATGATGAAATTGCGGAATTTGCTCAGTGGATGAAATTTCATGAACATCGAGCTCCATATTTTCGAGAATGGTCAAATTGATTTTCGCATCACCTTTAATGGCTTCTTTTTTCCCGGCTAAAAATACTGTCACATCAGCGCCGTGATTAAACAAATGCCTTGCGATAACATAACCATCGCCGCCGTTGTTTCCTTTTCCGCAAAATATTAATACATGTTTTTCCGAAACCTGGCCCAGTAGGCTTTCGATTTCGCGAACTACACCCTGACCCGCATTTTCCATCAAAACAACGCCAGGAATTTTAATTGTATCAATTGTGGTTCGATCGACTTTTCCCATTTGCGAGGCGGTTAATACAATCTGCAATGTTTACTCCTTTCGACTTTTTTGAATTCTGAATCGAAAACGCTGCACCACGAAATTCAGAATAAAAATAAATAATCCCTGATCGGATCGAATATCAAATATTCGGAACTTTCGAGTAATTTTGTTTAATGAAAACTTAGAATATTTTTTAGAGAAATCTGATGGTTTGGCTAAAAGGTCTTAATTTACACAGTTTAATTTCCGCGACTTTTTTGCTCGCTGTTGTTGTTAACTTTATTGTAAAAAGTAATGCCTCTGCGCTTAATATGCTCAATGCTTAATATGCTCAATAACATCGGGATCACTTATCTGATGAAAGATGGAAAGATCAATCGTATATGGCAGAAGCAGGTCATCCAAATCATTCAAGATTTTATAGAGAATATTTAATTTTAGATCGGAGCCGCCGAGTAGAGTAATGTCAATATCAGACCCTTTTTTGTAGTTGCCCATTGCTCTTGAACCATACAGGACCGCTTTTTCGATTTCTGGATTGCGAGAAAATACACCACGAATCTTTTGCAGAGTATTCTCATCCAAACCATAGTTTTCAGTCATATCGTGTTTTCCTGCACCATTATCATTTTTTCTTGAAGCCATTAAATTTTGGAAAATATTTATTGATTATGTCATCAGCAATTTTTTCTGCAATGTCTTCATTAGTAAGTATGACTGGTTAAAACTCTGCTTTTTACCAGATCCATCCATATTTCACCTTCCGTGATTAAACCGCGTTTAAAAGCCAGGCGAAATGTATCCTTGCTTCCATATATACTTGTTTCTCCCTGGGACTCGAAATAATCTTTCATGGTGTTCCAGGCTAATTCGTACGTACACTCAAATGATCGAATTAGTCCCTGTTTTTCAAGTTCATTTAAAGCATTTTTTTCAATAAACTTTGTTAGCTGATCAAGGGCTTTTAACCTGAATTATTCATGCAATTATAATAAAATTGATTCAATTACTTGATTATTATTAAATTGAATCACCAATTCATTGAGAACTCAGTTTTAGACGTAAAAATGTACTAATCTCTAAATTCAGCACCATTCAGGTTATCTCGATACCTTTAGGAATATAATGTGAATAATCGAGGTTAAAATAGTTTCAATCTTTGTATCCAACGAATATCTTAGGTTTCCATGGAGTTGCTCCAATGTTTTTTAAATTCCTCATACTGCCAAAAAAGGTTTTGGAATTATGCAAGTCAATAATTTTATTGCTAAACCCATAAAGCATATAAAATAGCACTAATTTTTTTTATATTCAACCATTTTCTCCTTGATTGTTTAAATTTTTTGACGTAATTTGGTAAAAATTTTTTATAGTGTCATCACGAAAAATCAATCGAATATGATCGAAGAAACAGCAGACATAGATTTAATCAACAGAGCACTGGATGGCGATCAGCAGGCGTATAAAGAGATTTTAACACGATACCGCAATCCCCTTTATAATTTGCTGTATCGCATGGTTCACAATAAAATGGAAACAGAAGATCTGGTGCAGGAGGCGTTCATCAAAGCATTTGCGTCACTGGCCAGTTTTAATGATGAGTACGCATTTTCAACCTGGCTCTATAAGATCGCGATAAACAATTGCATTGATCATTTTCGGAAAAAGAAGCTTAAAACGTTTTCACTGGATAAGCCCATAAATTCCAAGGACGGAGAGATTCGACGAGAATTCCCTGATCCCAGTTACAGACCGGACAAAACACTTCTTTCTAAAGAAAAAAACAAGCTGATTGAAGAAGCCATTCAAAATCTTCCTGAAAAATATCGTATTTCAATTGTTCTCAGACATAATGAGGATAAATCGTATGAGGAGATCAGCCAGATTTTAAATATCCCGCTCGGCACAGTCAAGGCCCGCATTTTTCGCGCCCGCGAAATGTTGAAACGCCAGCTCAAAAATGTGATTTCCCCGTAGTGATAAAAGCAAGATAATTACCCCAACATATTTTACCATTTTTGTAAAAAAGGATCGATTCGCGCTTCAGGAGTTTTTCTCTTTTTTAACGAATCGAAATTTTCACTTCCTCTCAAAATAAGCGTACAGCGTTGGCAGCACGCCCAGCGTGATGATGGTCGAAAAAAGCAGGCCAAACATAATCACGATGGCCAGCGGCTGCTGAATTTCTGAGCCTGTTACATTCCGCACGGCTAACGGCACCAGGCCCAGCATGGTAGTGAATGTCGTCATGAGCACTGGACGGATTTTGTTGTTGCCGGCCTGTATCACAGCTTCGCGGACATCCATTCCCTGTGCGCGATAGCCGTTGATGTGGCTCACCAGCACAATGCCGTCCTGGACCGCAATTCCGATAAGCGCGATAAATCCCACCAGTGATGGCACGGACAGAGTCGTCCCGGTAATGAACAGAATTATTATTCCGCCGACCAGCGCCAACGGGATATTGATGAGAATCAGCAGCGCGTTTTTCACGGAGCGGAAGCTGACAACCAGCAGGCAGAAAACAATGGTAATGGTCAGAATTACCACAATCGTCAGTTGTTTCATGGCGCGAATCTGGTTTTCGTACGTACCGCCAAAGGTCACAAAATAACCATCCGGCAAGCTCACCGCGGAAATTTTGTCCTTTATCTCGTTCACAACGCTCCCCATATCCCTGCCGCTCACGTTGCACTGTACCATTCCGCGACGAATGGCATTCTCCCGATTGATGGTTGCCGGGTTTCGGTTCTCAACGATCTCAGCCACTTCGCTGATGGGAATGCGGTAGCCGGCCGGTGTCTCTAAAATGATATTTTCTATCCTGGTTTCATCGTTTCGGAACGCTTCCTGGTAACGCACAAAAATCTCGTAGCGTTTCTGCGTTTCGATCAGTTCTGTTGCCACTTTGCCGTTCAGCGCCACTTCGATTACGTCGGACACATCTTTGATATTCAGTCCGTAAATGGCCAGCTTTTCGCGATCGAATTTGAACTGAAGCTGCGGCACCCCGGTAATCTGTTCGATTTGCAGGTCGGTCACGCCGCTCACTTCGTCCATTTCGTTTTTTATTTTTTCGGCTAATTCCAGGATCGTGTTCAAATTTTCACCAAAAATTTTCACGGCAATGGCTGAGCGCGTTCCGGTAACGCGGTGATTGATTCGGTGCTGCAACGGCGCATTGATTTGAATGAGCACGCCGGGAATGTTTTCGGTCAGCTTTCGAATCTCGGCTTTAATTTCCTCGATGGATTTCTTCCGATCCTCCTTGGACACAAGCACAGCGTTGGAATGTGTCAAATTCACCGGCGCGGAGTGTTCGGCGCCGCGGGCTTTGCCGGTCGCCCGAACCACGCGCCTCACTTCCGGAATTGTAGTGATTTTCGCTGCCACCAGCGAAGCGATTCGGCTCGATTCCTCAAGCGAAGTCTCCGGCGGGAGCAGCACGTCGACCAGCAGCGATGATTCATCCAGTTCCGGCATAAATTCCGAACCAATCTGGAACGCCAATAAAAGTCCCAACGCAATCAAAACAAGACATGTGACGATCATTCGCCCCGGGTGCTTCAGCGCGTGAACCAGCACAGGATTGTATATTTTTTTGATGAACAGGATTAACATTCCTTCGGATTTTTCTTTCTTCATTTTCTTAAAAAGAACCGAAGCCAGTACCGGCGTGATCGTTAAAGAAATGAGCAGCGAGCCCAACACAGCCGCCGAAACTGCGAATGTGAGCGGGATGAACATTTTCCCCTCGATGCCCTGCAGCGTGAAAATGGGAGCGAACACAGCAAGCAAAATCAATATGGCATAGAATATCGGATTCCCCACTTCCTTTGCCCCGGCGAGCAGCGCCTCAACAATTTTTTTGTTATCCTCCTGAATATGCCTGAAAATATTTTCCGCCATAATGATGGATGAATCCACGATCATGCCCAGTCCAATCGCCAGCCCGCCCAGCGTCATAATATTGATTGTCAAATTGAATAGTTTGAAAAAGATGAACGCGAAAATGCCGGACAACGGAATGGCCAGCGCAACCACCACCGTGCTTTTTATATTATTCAGGAAAATGTACAACACAAAAAACACCAGAATCGCGCCAAACAAAATTGCCCACGACACATTTCGGATGGATTTCATGATCATATCAAGCTGGGTGTAAAACGTCTCTATTTTAAACCTCTCCCGGACATTTTCCTTCACCGTATCCAACACGTTCTCCACGCCACGAATGGTGTTCAGCACATTGGAATTGTACTGATTTTGAACCGTGACGATCACCACTTCATCCCCGCTTTCGCCGGCAGTGCCGCGCCGAACGTAAGCGCCGATTTTCACGTCGGCAACGTTATCGATCGTCACCGGCACGCCGTTGTTTTGCTTCAGCACAATTTTTTTGATGTCATCGATGGACTGAATTCTGCCAATGCCTCGAATGATTTTCTCTTCCGGCCCTGTTGAAATAAAACCGCCGGAGGAATTTATGTTGTTCTGTTTTAGCGCCTCAACCACCTGGTTAGCCTGGATGCCGTAATTCAGCATTTTGTTCGGATCGAGCAGGACGTGGTACTGCTTCAGCAGTCCACCGAGATTGATGACATTGGAAACGCCCGGCACGGTTTGCAGCCGGGGTTTCAGGTTCCACTCGGCGAAATCGCGCGCTTCGAGCAGATCGTCGCCTTTGATGGTGAATTCGATGGCGTCCGCGAACATGGATGAAATTGGCCCGATGAAGGGCGGCTCGATGCCCTCCGGCAGGTTGGGCAGAAACATTTGCAGCTTTTCGGTCACAAGCTGCCGCGCAAAATAGATGTCGGTGCCATACCGGAATTCGATGTGAATTTTGGAAATTCCGAGTGCGGAGGTGGAGCGGACGCGCTTCACGTAGGGCAGTGAGTTGAACGATGTTTCCATTGGGAACGTGATGAGTGTTTCAATGTCTTCCGGGGCCATGCCGTGACTCTCCGTGACCACGGTGACTATCGGCGCGTTCAAATCCGGGTACACATCCACCGGAAGCTCGGTAAATGTTTTTATTCCCAGGGCAATAAAAATAATTGCCGCAATCAGAATCACCGCCCGATTTTTGAGCGAATATTCGATGAGTTTATTTATCATGAAATTTTTCCCTGTTATTAAAACTGCTTAGTCAAATTGATTTTTATGTTAATAGTTTGCCTTAAAACATCCCCCTAAATCCCCCTTCTAACGGGGACTTTTATGGATTCCCCCTTTGAAGGGGGGATGTTTCAATTTAATTTGACAAAGTTGAGCTAAAACGAAAAATAAATTGATCCAGTTTAATGACCTTGCCCGGCATGGGGATCGATGGTGCCCATTTTTATTTTGGATTTCAACTGATAATTGCCATTGGTGACCACCACACTTCCGGGATTCAAGCCAGATAAAATTTCCACATATTCATCGGAAACGATGCCGGTTTCCACCTTGTGCCGGTGATAGCCGGTTTCCTCTTTCACAAACACAATCTGTAAATTCTCATCATCGAGGATTGCGCGCTTCGGAATGACAAGCGCCCGTGCTTTCTGGCCGACTACAATGTTTGCCCGGGCAAACATGCCCGGTTTCAGTTTTCCTGTCTGGTTGTTGATTTCAACCAAAATTTTTATTGTCTTGGTGTCCTTGTTCAGCGTGCTGGCAATGAAAAATATTTTCCCACTAAACGCCTCGTTTTCATAAGCAGAAACCCGAATCCTCACGTTCTGGCCAATGGAAATTTTTATCAGTTCCTTTTCGAAAATATCCGCTTCCAGCCACACATTGTTCACATTGATGATTTCAAAGAGCCGGCTGGAATGATCGACTTTTTGCCCGATGCTGGCATTTCGCCGGGTGATCACCCCGTCGATTGGCGCGTAAATGTGAATTGTCGAACCAACCGCTTCGCTATGCCCGATCGGCGGGGATTCGATTTCCTCTTCGCTGATGCCCAACGCGATGAGCTTCTTGAGCGCATAGTTGAAATTCACTTCGGCAACGCGCTGATTTAGTTCGGCTTCCCGAAATGCCTTGTCCGAAATTATTTTTTCATCGAACAGCTTTTTCTTGCGCGCGTAATTTTGTTTCTCAATTTCCAGTTCTGCTTTTGCTTTGTCATATTCAGCCCGCAAAATCCCGATTTCAGGGCTGGCCAGGCAGGTCAGCAAATCGCCTTTTTTCACCGGTTCGCCAATATTGACAAAAACAGAATTTACGCTGGATTCGATGAACGGACTGATAATCGCCACCTGGTTTTCGTTGGGAATAATCTGGCCCGGCGCGCTGATGAGCAGCTCGATGGGCGCAATTTCCGCGCTCACGGTTTCAAGGCCGATTAATTTTTCCCACGCACCCTCGACCGTGATAATATCTTCGGTGGAGTGCTCGTGATCATGCTCAACGTCAGCGTGCGCGTCGTCAGATTCCTCGTGAGTATGAGTGTGTTCTTCTTCCTCGTGCGCATGATCGTGTTCTTCGTCTTCGTGGGAATGGGCACCGGTCTCCGAGGTTTGCTCACTGGAATGACTGTGGTCGTGATCCTGTTCATTCTCCGCATGATCCCCGCACATCAGAAATAGATATGAGGAAAGAGCCACTGCAAAAATTAAATTATGGATTGTTTTCATTTAATATTTTCTCCAATTTATCATTTTGATTTTAATTCGAATCCTGTAATCCCCACGGCTTTTTCAACATCAGCTCTGGCGCTCAAATAATCATAAAGCACATCGAGATAGCCGGCTTTTGTGCGATTCAACGTGCGCATGGCTTCAGCCACTTCAAGGTATCCCATTTCGCCTTCTTCGTAACTGCGCGTGGCGATTCGCACAAGCTCTTCCACTTCCTGCATGGTATTTTCCACATAATTCTGAACCTGTTTTTGCGCGACCATGAGCTGAGAGAACGCGTTTTTAAATTCAAGTTGAACCGATCGCTCCTTTTCAACAACTTGCCAGCGCGCCGCGCTGAGTTGGTGATGCGCCTTCCGGATTTTGCTCTGGTCGCCCAAAAAAAAACCAGAGTGGAATGGTGAGCCCAATCTCACCGCCCCAGGCCTGGGGCGATTGATCGCCCCGAAAATCCTGGCGAAAATATTTTAGCTCCAATCCAGGCAGAACGCTGGTCCACGCCATTTTTTCGGAAGCGCTTCGCTGACGTACAATCGCTTCAGCGCCTGACAAATCCGGGTGGTTGAATAACGACAACCGGTACAATGAATCTTCATCCATCTTTCTCGGTATGAATTGCACCTCTCCTGCGAGATCTAATGGCGTATCACTTTCCACTCCAAGAATCACCGCCAACCGGGCCTGCGCCATTTCGAATTCTTTTTGAACAGCCGTGACGTGGTTTTCTACTTCAGCCAAATCGACTTTTACCTTCAGCGCATCGTAAAAAGGCGACTCCCCTGCTTCAACGCGAATTTGGGCTTTTCTGTAAAGCTCCTCCGTCAATTTTTTTATTTCCTCATGCAAAGAAATATGCTGCTGTAAAAGCAACACCTTGTAAAATCGTTTTTTCACTTCCGCCACGATTTCATTTTGCGCTTTGAGGTATTCCGCATCAACATGTGCGGATCGGGAAGAATGCCATTGTCCCCTGAAAAAATAGGTCAGCGGAAATTCGAATTCCTGAACAATTCCCATTTTCCTCACACCGAAATCAGAAATGGAGTGGCTGCTCTCCGGCACATCCTCGAATTCATTGAAAATTTTGGGATTCCCGGGCGAAATGCCCTCCCAAAATTCTACCCGCACTGCTTTTCTTTCCTGCTGCAATTTCAATAAAGTTGGATTTTTCTCAAGTGCTTGCTCAATAGCCTGGTTCAAATTCAAGCTTTGAGAAAATGTTTTACCAGAAAAACATGTCAATAGAATGGATATAAAAATCCACGTCTTATTTTTCAACATCGGATTTCTCCAAACGATTTTTTTGAATAATTTGTTAATAGTTGGAAAAGTAGAAAAGGGATTCTTCAAACCATAGGAAACTTGCTGACAGTGAAATTCGGAGGTACGATTTTTTGCCGAACAACAAATTTCGGGTGATTCAAAGAATTTAGGAAATGAAAATTGGAGGATGATAGATAAATACAAAAATGATGTCTTGAGATGTTTGTGCCTTTGGCGCATAAAATGAATTGCAATCTATTGGTGCGTCCAAAAGCAAGGGGATTAACACTCCGATGAATCCGCCCAGACATGTGCAGTGGAACTCTGAGCAGGAATTTTCCTTACAGTGATCGGCGCCATCATTGGACTGTGCGTGAAAATGATTCTTGGTCGCCGTATTTGAATCGTGGTTATGCAGCGTGGCAATCTTGTCAATTTCATGGACATTGGAATGGATGTGACCGCAAAAACCCAAACCTGTGATGAGAATTTCAAACACAATAATCAGGCTGATGAGTTTTTTGAAAAATGGAAAAATGTTTCGTTGAACGGAAACCATCTGTAATTTCTTCTAAAATTCAATGTATTTAAAATTTGAAGCAGATCAATTGTCATCATAATAAATATTTCTTGGTAAAAAAGCAAGATATTTTTTTCAGCATTCAATGTAACATTTCCCTATTCGGCGCGTAGGCTATAGCCAAAATATTTTTATGAAGTTCATTCACAAACACAGGGAGTTCGAGCCATGAAAAAATTCGTTGTTCCTTTTTTTATGCTAACACTGCTCGTTTCATTTTCATTTGTTTTTGCGCAGGATAATTTGTCCAGGGAAAAAGAATCAATAAAAAAGGTGGTGACGGAAGCTTACGTGAATGGTCTTTTGAACGGTGGTGATCTAAAACCAACCAAAAAGGGATTTCACCCGGATTTTAACCTGTTGGGCCAGAAAAATGATCAGCTCACGAAATGGCCCATTGCCGAGTGGATAAAGTACGCTGAAGAGCAAAAGAAGAAAAATCCTGAAGGGCCTAAAGAAAAATTCACGCCGGAATTTCCTGTGATTGATATTACCGGCAGCGCCGCCATTGTAAAAATTGAACTCCGCAGAGGCGGAAATCATAAATACACCGATTATCTTTCGCTTTACAAATTTAACGACGGCTGGAAAATTGTGAGCAAAATTTTCTGCGATCATGACCAGTTGAAAAAGTAAAATCCCAATCAAACTTCCTTTAGGTTGAATTATTCACAAATTTCAAACAAAAGATGTTTAACTTAAAGTTATTAATGAAATTAAACAGATATATGAAATGTAACAAAGTTAGAGATAATGAATTCGGAATTAAGCATCATTCAGGCTACCTGGATTCCTTAATGCATTACAATGAATAATCCAGGTTAGAAGAAAGCCCCGGGAAATTTCCAGGGGCTTTTTTCATATATCCATAACCTGGACAAGCCAGAATCAAAAATAGAATAGACCGTTAAAAACGTGTTCTATTTTGTGTTGTTATCAATGGCTAAAATTCAAAAAGTGTCCTGTAGTGAAAAAATTATTCGAATGACCTGAAAATTTTGGAAGAAATCTGGCTGGATAAATTACAGCCTTTTGATGAAAGAGGGTACAATAAAATAAAATTAAAACAATCAATTCATTAATTTGACCATGGGTTCTCACAAAGATTGATATCTATTAAAAAATGTGTTGCATTTAAGAGAAAAAGAATATATCATTTATTGATTCAATTCATGTTTGAAAATTCACATGGTCAGTTAATGTTTATCCTCTTTTATTCTGAAAGGATTTTTCATGATTCGAAAAATGACGATCGCCCTGGTTCTCTTTTTAATGCCGGCTCAATTTCTTTTCGCTCAAATTTCTTCGCGATACATTATCGATTATTCCGAAAGTGGGGAAACGCTTTTCTTCACTGATGTCGGGAAAAACAAAATTGATATTTTCGTTAACGAGGCGTCGTCGGACGAAGACTTCATGTTTTTCATATCCCGCTACGCCAACAACGACACCCTGCACTTTTTTGTGAACAATGCTTCGTTCGATACCCGGGCATTTTATTCGTATGATAAAACGCGCTGGTTTCCCATTGAAAATAGAAATATTGAAGGACAGTCCCTCCATCTTCAAAATCTATTTTCAAAAGAACGGGTGTGGATTTCCCTGCGACCACCGAAAGAATACAATGGCCCTGGCCTGCCAATCATCGAAAAACCTCAGAGCCATCCGGCGTACTACACGTTGGATAAAATTGTCAATTATGTTAATTCGGTGTCATCGCATCCGTTTGTGGAATTGGTAACATTGGGACAGAGCATTCAGGGGCGCGACATTTTTATGATGACCATAACGGATACGTCCGTTCCTGATTCAGAAAAAAAATCTGTGTGGCTGCAATTTCGTGTGCACGGCAATGAAATGGAACAGAGCTATATTTTCGAAGGCCTGGTGAATTATCTTTTAGCCGCCGATTCCACCTCCATTGCTCGCCAGGCATTGAAACGAATCATTTTTAAACTTATTCCGGCGATTAACCCGGATGGCATTGTGAATCGAACGCGAGGCAATTCAAATGGCGTGGACATGAACCGGGTTTGGGTGGATTCCACAAATCACGAAGCAGAAGAGCCGGAAGTTCGGCTTGTTCACGATGCACTGGATGGCTGGATTTTGAACCAGGGCAATAAAGTTCATTTTGCTATCGACAAGCACGGCTGGGGCAGCGGTCGTGATGGTGGTTACCGTACACTGGAAAGCGTCGCCGGCAAAGCGTATGTGTCCGACCAGACCACATTTCTCAGGTACATGGTTCTCCATGATCATTGGCAGCGAATGAGTGATTGGTCATTCAGTTCCGGCGCGTGGGGGATGTTTCGGTTGGCGTTGCACAGACAGCACGCGCTGAATGTATTGACATGGGAAACAACCAGCGGCACCCGATACGATGGTTCGGAAACGATTATTCCAGATCTGAAAGATGAGGGCGCAGCTCTCGTCAAAGCGATTTATCGCTACTTGTTCCATGTGTATTTTGTCGACGGTCAAAAAAATGAGGTCATTTCATATTCCGCCGCCGATTCGGTTTTCATCAGACTGGAAGAGGCCGATGCCATACACCAGGTTGAACCGGAAAAATGCAGTGTCATCCTTTACAGTTCGCTGAACGATACAGAGACAGTTGCCTTGCAGAAAACTTTTCAGGAGGTTGGCGTATATTATAACGACATTGGCCTTCCGCTGAGCGCCACGTCGCCGGTGCCGGAAGATGGTGTTTTGCAGGTCGAACCGGGAAAGACCATTCAGGTCTGTTACCAGGACCCTGACTTTCCCGACGATTTTTGTAGCCAGGAAATTCTTATTTCTCCTTCATCCAATATCGCTGAAAAAAGTGATGCCTCAAACATTGAAACGTACAGGCTATTCCAGAATTATCCCAATCCTTTTAACGCCGGCACCAACATTCAGATTTACATTCCATCGAAATTACAAGAAGCTCAAGTCGAGCTTAAAATAATTAATATACTCGGCGAAGAAGTGAAAACGCTCATCAACGAGGACTTGCCTGCCGGCCAGCACTCGTTTCACTGGAATGGCACGGACGAGCTGGGCAATGTCGTTTCCAACGGTATCTATTTTTTTCGGCTTGAATGCGGTTCGTTCAACACAATGAAAAAGCTATTATTTGTGAAGTAGATTTTTTGCCCCCGGAATACTCGGAAGAATCTGAAAATTGCTCGAATTGAATCCATGCTCAAAAGCCAATGATTGTGAAGTTTTATTGTTAAATTAAAATTTCAGAGGAAGTTCCATGAATGTTACATTATTTCGAACCATTCGGACATTTTTGATCACTTTAATGATCTGTAATTTTGCTGAATCAGGAATTGCCCAGGAAAAACGCCCGATGCTGAGTGGACCGTACCCAAACTCAGTGGTGCGTAACGTGCTGGTTGCTCGATCGGAATGGAGTCCATTTCCCCGGGCCGAAGAGAGGGCTGGCTGGGTATCTTTGCCTCAAAATGTTCGCAGTGACATGATCAGGCGGGGAGAACAGTATTTGAATTTCAAATGGCCGTCTTTGCCGGCAACAGTTTTTCTTGAATTCGAACGCACCGGGAATCGAAGTAATTTCCAAAATTTACGTAAAAAACGGAGAACTGCTTTAGCGAACCTCGTACTTGCGGAATGCATGGAAGGGAGAGGGAGGTTTTTTGATGATATCGTTAATGGCATCTGGGCAATTTGCGAAGAAACCTATTGGGGCGTGCCGGCTCATTTAAATATCCAGCGCCGGGGCCATGGATTGCCGGACGCAAATGAACCCACGGTTGATCTTTTTGCCAGCGAAACAGGCAGCCTGCTTGCCTGGACTCACTATTTGCTCGGCTCTCAGCTCGGAGAAATTTCACCACTGGTGCCGGAACGAATTGAATCTGAAATTCAAAGAAGAATCCTCGTTCCCTGCCTCGAACGGGATGATTTTTGGTGGATGGGTTTCAGACCAAACCAAGTGATCAATAACTGGAATCCCTGGGTAAATTCAAACTGGCTCACCTGTACTCTGCTCATTGAAGAGGAAGAGTCGAAGCGGAACCAGGCAGTTGCTAAAATTTTGCGCAGTCTGGACGTTTTCATCGACAGCTACCCGGAAGATGGCGGATGCGATGAGGGGCCTGGTTACTGGAATCGCGCCGGCGCATCATTGTTCGACTGCCTGGAATTGTTGTACACCGGCTCAAACGGTGCCATCGATGTTTTTGATGAACCGCTGATCAAAGCCATTGGTCGTTACATCCTTTACGCCCACATCTTTGAAAATTATTTTATCAACTTTGCCGATGCCGCGGCCATCGTGAATTTGGAAGCTGATCTCACATACCGATACGGACGCAGAATTCAGGATAATCAATTAGCTGCGTTTGGAAGTTACATAGCGGATCTGCAACGAAAACAGGGACGGGTAATTTCAGGGAGTACTGGACGACAGTTGCCGGCGATTTTCAATTATGAGGAGATGGACGATGCGCCGAAAAATCCACCGCTCTTCCGCGATGTGTGGATGGAAGGGAACCAGGTCATGGCTGCGCGATTCGAGGCTGGCGCTGCTGAAGGTCTCTATGTTGCTGCAAAGGGCGGTCATAACCAGGAAAGTCACAATCACAACGACATAGGGAATTTCATTGTGTACCTGGACGGCCAGCCCATGATCATCGACGTCGGAGTGGAGACGTATACGCGAAAAACATTCAGCGAACGCCGCTATGAAATATGGACTATGCAGTCGGCCTATCACAATCTGCCGACCATCAATGGGGTCATGCAAAAAGATGGTCGAAGTTTTGCGGCTAAAGATGTGAACTATACTACAAACGATAATTTCGCCCAATTGAAGCTGGACATTGCCGGGGCTTATCCGGAAAAAGCCGGGCTCAAATCGTGGATGCGCACCATTCGGCTCAACCGCAATGAAAATGTGGAAATAAAAGATGACTTTGAATTGGACCTGCCATCACGGGAAATTGTTTTCAATTTTATGACAGTGTGCACAGTTGAAATCGATCCGGCCGGTAAAATTTTTCTGCAACGCATCGATGAGAAAAACGCCGGGAATACACAACGGCTCAATCTGATTTTTGATGCTGATAAATTTTCTGCCAGTTCCGAGGCAATTACCCTAAGGGATAACAGATTGAAATCCATCTGGGGCGATACGATTTACAGGGTTCAGCTAAAATTAAAAAATGCTGCTCAAAGCATTGCCGCTACTTTCATCTTTGAAGAATAGCAATTGATGAT
The DNA here is from genome assembly GCA_964605145.1 of uncultured Cytophagia bacterium. Classification (GTDB taxonomy): domain Bacteria; phylum Zhuqueibacterota; class Zhuqueibacteria; order Thermofontimicrobiales; family Thermofontimicrobiaceae; genus CAZSBG01. Next base: position 54,532 of record CAZSBG010000022.1, read on the forward strand.
CCCTGCAAAATCGAATTAATCCGCTGAAGTCGGTATCTGTTTTCGGCAAAAATCTTCGAGACCGTTGAAAACCGCCCGAGCCAGCTTATCAAGAAAGGCATCATTCATCAGAAGCATTTCGTCTTGGGGATGGGACATGAAAGCGCCCTCTACGAGCACGATGAGCATGTCGGTTCGCCGGGTGACATAATAATCGGACTGCACCCGGCCGAACGGCTTCAGCCCAATTTTCAGTAATCGGGGATAAATCGTCCAGGCCAAATCCTGATTTTGCGGAATGGTGAAATAGGTGCTGGTTCCCCGCACTGCTGTGGGATTGGAGGTCGAACCGATTGAATTATTGTGTAGCCAGCAAAAAAAGTGTGCGTTTTCTTCCCTCGCGATTTCAATCCTCTTCGCAAGAGTCATAGTGGTGTCTACTTTTCGGGTGATGACAACTTTCGCTCCGGCTGAATCCAGCAGCGCAGCCAATTTTTCAGTGTAGCGTAAATTGACGTCTTTTTCCATCAATCCTGTGGGGCCGACAGCTCCTTTTTCCTCGCCGCCGTGACCGGCATCCAGGGCGAATGTCAGTCCTGCCACCGGACTCGCCGGCGGTTCAGCAATTCTGGGCGCTCTCCGTATCTTCAGCACCAGGCGGCCCGGTTCAGTTATTACCCGATATCCCCATTGCTGCTTTTGATTCAGATCGACCCATAATTTGAACACATCAGCGCTGGGCTGAGCCCATCGCACCATTTTGATTGTGGATTCAAAGTCCGGGTAAGTTATCCATTGCGAAAGCAAATGAGCGCCATACACGGTCAATTCCAGAGTGGCCGGATCCACTGTTTGACGCACCTGAAATGGACAGGCGGTTTGGGTTCGCATGGTTAATAAAATCCAGTCGCCCTGATACCTTATCGAAGGGAGACTGATGCTCGTCCTGGGTATCGGTGTACCGGGCAGCAAGATTTTCGCCTTCTCATTGCGCACGTATGCATAGATTCCCTGGGCAAGGAGCACTTTATAGTGGTTGCCACGAAATCCGACAATATTCAATCGCACCCCGGCCGGTAGAATAGACATCACTCCCAGACCGTAAGGTGAGTTTTTTAGATACGCAGTATCGATCGTCTCTCCAATGACAGGAATTTTATTGGCCCGAACGGTCACCTTTGCCCGGGATTTCATCTTTGCCTTTCCGCCATGTTTGCCGCGCAGCTCAAATTTTACAGGTTTGTTCACGACAATTTTGTCTGTCTCCAATCTCACCACCCCGCTATAAATTCCCTTCATCCCTGCGGCATCTTTTGGATCGAGCTCTGTCATGGGAATGTTCTTGCATAGATCATCAATGCTGAATTTTGCCTGCCTGCCGGGACTGCCTTTGAATCTCACTTCGAGAAAATCTCCTGAGAGCAACATTATATCCTGATCCGGCCACATGATTCGCGTATCTATTTCAACAGGTTTTATTGGGCTGACCGGCAATGGGGGAATGCGGTAAATTGTGATGAGCTTTTCTTCTGTGCGAATAGAATCTTCAGCCGTGATGGTGATTGTATTCACGCCAGGCGAAAGACTGACGCGACCAACGAAAGCGCCCGATGGATAGACATGGGAGCTATCTCCATTGATGCGCACTCGCGCCGATGGCAGGGTGCTGCCGGCAATTCGTATTCGCGAATAGGAAACCGAGTCGTTATCCGTTGGATAAAGGAGACGGATTAACGATTGAGAGGAATGAATTTCCTGAGCCAGAGTTGGTCCGGCTATAAACACGAGCATGACTATAAAAAATCTTAATTTTGACATTGGAATCCTTAAGTATTTAATTGATATTCAGTCATTTGAATGTATTGCATCCGAGGAATTTTTTGTGAGAAAAAATTTATGAAAAATAAAAAGGAGCAGTCATGTTTGCGCATCTTTAAATATATCGGATATTGATTTCCAATAATGAGGCATTGTAGCTGATTGAATCACGGAGAAGTTCACTGAAACACATGCGAAGTTCTGATTATCATAAATATACAAGAGGGCAGGCATGTGCCATGCCTGACCTCTGTTGGTTCCCGGATATAAATGAAATATTATGATAACCAGTATAAAATTCGGCCGCATCCTTCGCAGTAGAATACACTATCATCGGTTCGGCCTACCGAGGAAATGGACGTTGGCAATTTGATGAAGCAACCGAGACAGGTGTTATCTTCCTTCACCGGAACAATGGCTCGTTTATAGCGCTTCTTCAACTTTTCGTAGCTGTATAATAACGGTTTGCTTATTTTTGAGGCCAATTCTTCACGGGCTTTGACCAGCTCTTCCTCGCGTTCGGCAACAAAGCCGAGTCGTTTGACTTCTGAAATTTCTTCGATCATCATATCCAGGTCTTGCAAAGCGACCAATTTTTCCAAATCTTTCTTTTCCAATTTTCTATCCCTTCGAAATAATTTCAATAAATTCAGAATATGTTTCAGTCGACATTAATTTATTTCGAACTTTTGATTTGCTAAGAATTTCCACCATTTTACCTAAAATGGGCAGGTACATATTGTTTTCATCCTGAGGCGGTGCAATTATCATGAAAATCAGATGCACCGGTTTTCCATCGATTGCGTCGTAATCAATGCCTTCTGTGGATCTGGAAAACGCGATCATAATATCTGAGGCAGATGTTGTGCGACCATGCGGTATGGCGATGCCCTTTCCAATTCCGGTGCTCCCCAGAAGCTCACGTTGATTCAGCATTTCAAGAACGATATCTTTGTTCTTTAAATATTTCACATCTACGAATTGTTCAACAATTTCTTCAAGTATTTCATCCTTTGTTTGTGCTTTTAATTCCGGTAAGAATAGCTGTTCATCAAAATAGATCAGTAAATCATCTTTATCCATGTTACCCACCTTGGTTGTACAATTAATTGATATGAACGTCCTCGATGATCTTTCGCAATGCAGGACGTATGTATATGTGATTTAATTCCATTTGCTTTAATTCAGCCGCAATGACTTTAATTTTGTTTTCTGTCGGCAATTTTGCATTAATAATCATAATATTTTTGCCTGGGATTCGGCAAAGTCCGCCGGAAAAGTCGCCCTTCTCATAGCGCAAATCAATAGATAAATTTTGGATGAGGTTTTCGAAGCCCTCTAATATGTTTTGTGATTTCATAATTTCTCAATCCTTGATTATTCACATTATATTGCTAAAGCTATCGAGATAATCTGAATGGTGCTGAATTTAGAGATTAGTACATTTTACGTCTAAAACTGAGTTTTAAATTAATTGATAATTCAATTTGATAATAATCAGGTAATTGAATCAACTTTATTACAATTACATGAATAATTCAGGCTATAAATAATCGTCCAATTGTTTTCGCTTCATGGCCTCAACCAGTTCTTTGACATTCTGAGCCATGTCTTTTTTACAAATCAGCAATGCATCTCCGGCGTCCACAATCAGTAAGTCCTCAACACCGAGAGTAGCGACCATGCGATTTGGAGAATCTATCAAACAATTTTGTGTGTCCTTGGTAAAATGCTGGCCAATTAACACATTGTTATGTTTATCCTTGGGAGATATTTTGTAAACTTCTTCCCAGCTCCCCACATCATTCCAGTCAAACTCACCTTTTACGACACATACATTGGTGGAATGCTCCATCACGCCATAATCAATAGATATGCTTTTGATCTGGCAATAGACTTTCTGGATAACTTCTTCCTGGTTCTTTGTGCCCAGATGTTTCTCAATTTCCATTAATCCTTCGTATAATTCAGGGATGGACATTTCGATTTCGTGCAATATTGATGACACCTTCCACACGAACATACCGCTGTTCCAGAGAAAGTCGCCACTTCGAATGAAGCTCTGCGCAGTTTCAATATCTGGTTTCTCTGCGAAAGTTTTTACTTTGAAAATAGGAATTTGGTTCACTTCATCGACTGCGCCGTCGTACTGGATATATCCGTACCCGGTCGAAGGATAGGTGGGACTGATGCCAATGGTAACCAGGCAGTCCTTTTCTTTTGCCACCTCATTTGCCGCCAGTAACACCGCACGAAATTCTTTTTCTCTCTTAATACGATGATCCGCAGGCATCACCGCCATTACCGCTTCCGGATCCCTGTTTTTCAGAATGATTGCAGCTAATCCAATACATGGCGCGGTGTTTTTTCCTTTTGGTTCGATGATAAAACTATCGGACTTCAGAAACGGGAGCTGATTTTTCAATTCCTGCTTTTGCGGCTCTGTAGTTACAATGTAAATTTGATCGTCCGGGACAAGGTTTTTCAATCGGTCTACTGTTGCCTGAATCATCGTTCGGCTGTCCAAAATAGACAGCAATTGTTTGGGCCGTTTAAAACGACTTCGTGGCCAGAATCGTGTGCCGATACCTCCAGCCATAATCACAACATACATCCACATTCCTCCAAAAAATTCAGCGGCTTTACATAATTATACGCGCATCACTTTGCATTTACAAAAAAAAAGCCCCTGGCGATTTAATAGATAAAACACCAACGGCTATTTTAGTTTTTCTTCGAACATAACACAATGAACTTATTAATGGAAATGACTGTTAAATTTATCAGACAGTTAATTTTTTCCTCACAACTCATATTTTCCTTCATAAAATTTATACTTAGTCTAAAAATATATAAAAATTGATCATAAAAATCAAGTAGATTCTTAAAAAATAATTGTAATTTTCCTTTGAACTTGTTTGACTTTAGTTTTTGGTTTCAGTCTAAATAATATTGCTATTTGTTCAGATAGGTTATTTATACGCGTTAATGAATGGCTGTGGCCACTGCTTTACACAAAGTTTGAATATGAAATATGATACATATAGTTTTTGGTTCTATGTTGAAATGTGTGTGTTGTTTTTTGTGAATTAAAACCATATTACTTATATTTCCCAGCGCTGTGAAGACGCAAATAATGATATCAATTGATCGTTTCATCTATAATTGTTTTACACAAAGCACATGAGTAGCTGGATAATAATATAGAAAACACGAATCACTCTTTATTCAGAAAAATGTGACCTGTTATTTTGGGGGTTTGTGTTCTATAATATATGTCACCCCTGACGGGGTTTTTGCGTTCAGGGAGCTGACTTTTCTACCCATATTCCATCCCTGCGGGATTCGTGAGTGATTGACAATTTTCAAAACCGCGTAGCGGTGAAATATTATTTACTACAGAATTCTTGTTTATGATTGCGATCGTTTATGTAATCGCTGTGTTCCTTGCGTTGAATCTATTTACCCACACGAAACAGCATGAAACATAGTTTTTTTTTACTCATGAATGATATTTATTGCAATTTTATTTGAATTTGATTATCTTTTGATATAATCGACTCCGCTTTCTGATGTTAAGCGTCTGTTATTAATATTAGTTAAAAGGGTGAAAAAATGTCCTCGCAAAACTTCATTCAGTTGGACCATACCGGCGATTTGAGGGTCAAGGTATTCGGGAATTCCCTGAGCGAACTGTTTGAAAATTCTGCCATTGCATTATTCAGTCAAATTACTGACATTTCAAAGATCAATCCTGACGCAAATGATACCTTGCAGGTGACAGGAATTGATAAAGAAGAACTGTTGGTGAACTGGCTATCCGAACTCAACTATTTGTTTATAACAGAATCCAAAGTTTTCTGCAAATTTGATATTTCACATCTCAGTGAAACAAAGCTCACAGCCACTGCTTTTGGAGAAAAGTTTAACTCGAATCGCCATAAAGTGGAGGTAGAGATAAAAGCAGTGACATTTCACGATCTCAAGATTGAAAAAGTCAAAGAACAGTGGCAAACTAATATTGTTTTTGATATTTAATATCTTGTGAGCTTTTTAACCTGGATTATTCATTGTAATGCATTAAGGAATCCAGATAGCCTGAATG
>CAZSBG010000023.1:0-60006 GCA_964605145.1 uncultured Cytophagia bacterium
ATCCAGATAGCCTGAATGGTGCTTCATTCCGAATTCAGTGTATCTAACTTTGTTACATTTCATATATCTGATTAATTTTATGAATAACATTAAGTTAAATATCTATTGTTTGAAATTTGTGAATAATTCAGGCTAAGAAGCAGTGCTGCCAGCGATATATTTTATGAAAAATAAAAATGGTGTAAAAAAAACGATGTGCTTCAATGAATGAGTGGTCTCAAAAAAGATTACTTTGTAGAAAAATTTAGTTTGTGCTGTCATTGCGAGGCGTTTTTTGCCGAAGCAATCTCTGTGTAGGAGATGCGATTGCCACGCTCCCCTTCGTTCCGCTCGCAATGACAATACTAACTGATTTTTGTTTTTAGAGTGGACTCATGAATACAATTGGAATGCACTGAATTACACCATCTGATCTGAAAGCGCGTTAATGATTGAAAACTAAATCAGGTTCTTTCATGAAATAACCTCGATTATTTACATTATATTTCTAAAGGTATCGAGATAACCTGAATGGTGCTGAATTTAGAGGTTCGTACATTTTTACGTCTAAAACTGAGTTTTAAAATAATTGATAATTCAATTTGATAATAATCAGGTAATTGAATCAATTTTATTATAATTACATGAATAATTCAGGATAAGTGCGTGGATGGTTCAAATAACTTCCAGATAATCGCGATCCGGCAATTCAGGAAATTTGCCATGCGGTTCTGCCTGGTACCAGAACGCAACAGATGCGATATCATCCTGCAGCGGTAAATAACGACTCGGCTGTTTGCCCATTTGGGTGCGCCAACCCAATGCCTGGATGGTCACGCGCAAATCTTTCTCAAAGCGAATCGGATCCATAATATGCCAACGGTACAGACTGAACCTGTGATTACTCTGGGTGAATCCGTCCGGTTTGATCACCTGGGGCATGCCGGAATAGGGGGTGGAGAACTCGCAATAATTGCCATCCGGGTAAGCGAATCCCCAGGCGCCGCAAAAGTAGTCTTCTGTGCCGGTGCCGCAAATGGTCGGGAAATTCTTGTCCCCATCCATGAAAAATTTTATTTCGCCTTCGCCCCACCAGCCGTTGTTATTGATTCCCCATGCCATGTAGGTGCCGACATAGTGTCCCTGGCCGGACACTCCGTCCAGGATGGTGTGGACTTGTTTGTAGGGCAGGGGATTATTTCGCCGCCATTGCGCGTGAAAATAAGCCGCGTCTTCCGGGATTTCAGTGAGTGTATAATCGATTTGATAGAAGAAGCCCTCGACAGGTTCATCACTCAGGTTTTCAATGGTGATTTTCGCGGATTTTCGGAACGGCATTTCCCAGTAACAATTGAGCGCGCTGCTGGGATTCACGCACACAGCCAGCGAATTTACCAATCCTGGCTTGCACCAGCCGGCGCAGAAAAAATCTCCCAGCGGCACTTCCACTGAAGGTGTTTTTTCATCATCCCAGTAAAATCGAATGATCAATCTTCTCAATTCCCGATAATTCACTGTGATCCATATATGTTGAATTGCACCGGAGCCTTTGATATTCGCCAGCGAATCCAGAGAGTTCGGTTCCAGTGTGATACAGGGCGAAACTTTCCACGTCTGACCGAGGTCTTTGGTAGCATTAGCGCCTGTTCCTGTTGTTGCCATGCCGCCCTTTCCTTTTTCACCGGCAAAATTTTCAGCGCTGATCGATCGCGTCTGGGCGTGCGAAAGTCGAGATAAGTTGCCTAAATGAAGATTTAATCCGTTGAATTGCTTCATGGGTTTTCTCCTGAAAATTTGATAGGTGAGATAGGTTTTAAAGTCCCGGATAGTGTTCGGTCTTTCTCAAAATGTTGAATTATCGAATATGAATTGCAATGACGAGTAAGAAGAACAGAAGTAAAAATTAACAAAATCCGGGCAGTTGGTAATTGCAAAAATCGTGTTTATTCATCGAAATAGAGTTTCAATGCCACGAAAGCATAGATGTTTTCAGGGTCTTGTGACAACACGTTCTCATAAAGCTTTCCTGCCGCATCTTTTTCACCTTTTGTCAGTAATGCATTGGCTTTTTTCCAGGCAGCATCGATAGCAAAGAGGTTATGTTCCAGCGCATTGTCGAAAAATCCAATAGCAACGTCGATGTTGCCCAGCGCCATATTCACGTCACCCAATTTCAGTAAAACAGCCGTTGGCGCTGAACTGAACTCCAGCGCTTTTGTCAGTGCTTCCGCAGCTCCTGAAAAATCCTGTGCTTCAATGTGATCATTGGCTTGTGACTGGTAAAAAGCAGCGCTATCGTGTTCGGCCGGGGCAGGAGCATAATAGGAGTCCATAATTGTCAAATCCCGTGTGAAAAGCGAAAATGACCTGCTGTTTTTCATCCCCAGAATTCGTTCGAAAAGAAGCTCGGCAGTATCCATTTCATCTTTTTCTAACCACAATCGAACTTTTCGGATCAGCGCATTGCCATTTTTTTTGTCGAGTTCCAGACACTTGTCGATCAGGAACATTGCCGTATCCGGTTTTTCTGATTCTGTAAAAATATCAGCTTTAAGCAATAGCATCGAAGCTTTGGTAAACCGAATATCAACCACTTTATCAAAGGATTCCAGGGCGTATTTTTTCTCGTTCAAATAAAATTGCGCCAATCCGCGATTGAAGTAGTTGATTTCGTTATTGGCATGAGCGCCGCCGACTTCGATGGAACGATTGTAGCTTTCGACTGCCTTATCAAATTGATTCAATTGAAAATGTGCGTTGCCTTTTGCGGTCAGCGTCCGTTCAAAGTTGGGATTCCAGTTAAACGCACCTTTGCTGAAATCAGGATTGGCGGCAAGGTATGCATCGAATTTTTCAACCGCTTCTTTATAACTGCCCTGCTGGTACAACGTTTTTCCTTCGTCGCAGAGATTTTCATTGTTGGTTGCACACGAATTTAGCAGAACCAGAGTAGTAGTCACTAAACTGATAATGTGTATTTTGAATAACACTTTCATTAAAATTCTCCAGGTTTTATTGCGCGTTGTTCGCATTCATTCATTGAACAGAGAGTTAAAATCTCTAACGGTTTGCAGATGATCGATTCTGTAACAGGGTTGAAAAACAGAGCCATGTTAGCTCCAAAGTCATCAGGCTTTTTCCAGATAATGTCCGCCTTTTGCTTCAATCACTTTGAGCCACAGCGCAAATATTAAACCGAGCACCCCGAGCCCTGCAAACATGATCATAGCAGGATTATAGCTGCCGGTTTTATCACGAATCAAACCGACTAAAAGCGGGAATATAAAAAGTCCAACATTTTGAACCATGGCGATCACACCATAGGCGGTTCCCAACTGTTTTTCCTTGACCATGAGCGGCAACGCAGGCCACAGCGCCGCCGGGACGAGTGAAAATGAGAGTCCAAGCACGATCATCGGAAGCCAGGGGGTAATATAAGAATACCCCATCAAAAAGTGGGTGGGGATCATCGCCAGTGAGCCGATGATCAACATGGTTGCGCGTTTTCCAATTTTATCCACGATGAAACCAAAGAACCAGGTGGATAACATAGAAATCAGAATGATGGTGCCGGCAAGACGTCCGGCATACACATAATCCAGATTATAACGTTCCGTAAAAAAATCAGTGGCAGCGCCCTGAAACGGGAATATGGCGGAATAATACGTCACACACAACAGACTGATCACCCAGAACGCCAGGGGCAGTTTTAATGCATCGCCGAGACGAAAAGCTTCTTCCTCTTCAGCCTCTTCCTGTATGGACACAATTTTTTTCTTCTCGCCGATTCTATCCAGAATGCCATAAGCAAATGTTGACAGAAGTCCGAAAATATTGATCCCTGCAACGATCCACAAAGCTGAACTCAGTGTAAAATTGTTCGCCAGCCAGGGGAGCCCAAAGAAAGCCACATAAGTTCCGGCGCGGCATAAAAATAAATTAATGCCAAACGCCATAGCCAAACCGCGCCCTTTAAACCACTTGGCTAATATTTTATTCATGACAACATAATATGCTTCTGCGCCAATGCCAAAGAAAAAACGCCCGATTAACATGATGGCAAAATTTTCACTGGCAGTGAGAACTGTTCCCATGGTAAACAGGGCTGAGAAAAGAATTGCGGCTTTTTTGACACCCAATTTATCTGCCAGCATTCCGCCTAAAACAACGAACAAAATGACAGGAATTGAGTAAATGCTGTATAGCCAATATACCTGGGTGGTGGAAAGGTTCAATTTTTCTTTTAATAAAGGGGTCAGTGGTCCGATGCAGTCGTAGGCAAAATAACTGGCCATCGCGGCAACGCTGATCAGGACAAGAGAGATGTAAGCCAGAACGTAAATGTATGTCACCGAAACCTTGGAGTCAGAAGAATTACTCATACATTAACCTTTCAGTTTTTTCTTGATTTTTTATTGAAGATGGAAATCTCATATTTTTCTGTCATCTGCTGCCGATTCAGATGTCAGCCCTGCAATATTAATTTTGTTTCAATATGAAAAGAACAAAACTGGTGATCGGATAAGAAAGATAAATGTATATGAATATGATGATAATGTCAAGGAATTTTTTGAATTCAATAAGAAATTTCACAATTTCATGGCATTCATTAAGATAATTCTTGACTTTATTTTATTGATTTACTATATTTAGCCCAATTATACCGCAAACAAAATATAATCGTGCAACCCTGTACTCGTAATAATTTTTACCAATCAAGAATTGAGAATGAAAATCAAAGAAAAACAATTATTGAGTAAATCGGTCAAAGAAAACAAATCAGTCGTGGTGCTTCTGGGCATACTGGTGGTTTTTGCTCTTGGGTTTATTCTGAATATTCTCGGTTCAATTTTGAAGCCTTTCCTCATCGCTCTGTTTCTGTCATTTCTGTTCGAAACTCCTATAAAACTTATGCGTCGTATTAAAATTCCCAAAATAGTGGCGATTATTATTATCATGCTTTTTACATTTGTATTCTTTTACTTAATCGGGCTTCTCATTTATGCAAATGTTAATTCGTTCAAAGAAGAATTCCCTGTGTATGAGCAAAAATTCCAGAATATGTATCTTGATACGCTGGAACAGTTGAAGATTCCTGAGGTCGATGTGCAGGAATATTACGAGAATATTAACTGGTCGGAGTTCCTGCAAAAAATATCCATTCCCAAATTGCTGTCAACGAGCGTTGGCTCATTCATTAATTTTTTAGCCAACCTGTTTCTCATTTTATTGTTTATGGTCTATATCCTTTTGGGCCGTGAGGATTTGTTGAAGCGCATTGCCAAGGCATTTCCGGAAGATGAAAAGAAATTCATAAATGTGTATGAAAATATCAACACCGGCATTCAAAGATATGTCGCCACAAAAGCGCTCATCAGCCTGGGGACCGGACTGTCCGCAACGATAATTTTGATCCTGTTTGGGGTAGATTTCGCCTGGGTGTGGGGATTGCTCACGTTTTTGCTCAATTTTATCCCAAACATCGGGTCCATTGTTGCCACTATACCGCCAATCATCGTAGCTATTTTCCAGTACAGTGGATTTTTCCCGGCTGTCTGGATCGCCCTGCTCCTCATCAGCACTCAGGCAACCTGGGGAAATGTTGTCGAACCGGCCGTGATGGGCAAAAGCCTGAATATGAGCCCGCTGGTGGTCATTCTTTCCTTGATTTTCTGGGGATTTATCTGGGGACCTATCGGTATGATTCTCGCCGTCCCGATTTCATCTGCAATTCAGATTGTATGTTCCAATATCGAATCACTGAAATCCGTAAGCATTATCATGGCAGATGAATGATATAAGTATTTTCTATCCTACCGGTTTCTTCAATAATTACTACCGACCTGATTTCAAGTTCATTCATCCTTCCCTTCCGCTATATGAAATTTCTTTCCTCTTGAAAAAGTCTATATTGCTAATGATTGATACGTTAAAGTAACTATCAATTTTCTATTCCTGCGATCTTCATTATGGATTGAACGATTGCAAAACTACTAAGCTCTGAAATATCTTAAGCAAGTTTGGCTATCTTCTTTTGCGAATGTAATATTGATAAAAAATGACAATATCTTAACTATGCAAAAAATTGCTCACTACCGCTTGAAAAATATTGCACAATTGAGATAAATAGGCCTGAAAAATGATCACATAAAAACATATAAGTGATTGTAAAATAATAATTAAAAAGATAATGTATCCAAAATGGTACAGAATTTGTATAATGAATTTGTTCTTCATTGTAACATATCTGATTGAGTCTGTATTTTTATGCTAATATTGCATTCGAACTGAGAACAATGAGATAACCTGAATTTATCGTAACGGAAGGAGGTGACCCCAAGGAGGAAAAATTAAATGTTGAATGGTGTTGCAGAATCAAATTCTAAGGAGGTGATTGCAAAAAAGCGTTGTAGTAAACTTTTATGATTTTGTATGATTTATTTTAAAAGTAATTTTATTTGTGTGCGAAAACCAAAACGGAGGAATCATGAACAGAAAGATTTTGGTTGGTTTACTGGTATTAATGTTGATGCCTGCCTGGCTTTTTGCCGGTGTTACTGGTAAAATATCGGGTGTTATAAAAGACAAAGACACGGGTGAACCGTTGCCAGGTGTCAACGTTACTATTGAAGGAACCATGATGGGAGCCGCAACGGACATTAATGGTATGTATATCATTCTGAATGTTCCTGTCGGCACCTACACTGTAAAAGCACAGTACATTGGTTACAAGACAGTTGAATTTTCCAATGTGCGCGTCAGTGCTGACCTTACCACGGAAGTAAGCTTCGAATTGCCCCCCACCGTTCTCGAAGGCGAAATGGTGAGCATCACGGCTGAACGTCCGATTATCAATAAAAATGTCACAAATACTGTAAAAACGATTCAGGCGGATGATTTGAAAAACCTGCCCTTGCGGGGTGTTCAAACAGTGATGAATCTGTCGTCTGCAGTCGTTGGCGGAAACCATGTTCGTGGCGGCCGTTCCGAAGAGAACGTTACCTATGTTGATGGCGTTATGACAACACTTCTGCGCGGTGGTACAACCAACGCTCTTTCAGTGATCAATAACGCTATTGAAGAATCAAATTTCCATGCTGGTGGATTCAATGCGGAGTACGGTTTTGCAGCATCGGGTGTTCTTCAGACCACAACAAAAAGCGGTGGTTCTGATTATCACTTCAGTCTTGAAGGTATTTCCGATGAAGTGTTCAAGAACAGCGAGAATAAAACGCTGGGAACCAGATCATGGGGATATAATACCTATACATTGACAGCAAGCGGCCCGGTGCCTTACCTATTCGATAAAAAGCTGAGATTTTTTGTGGCCGGTGAAAGAAATTTCAACCAGGGTTATGCCACGAATTATGGGGGTTTTGAAATCGATACCGTGCTGACGTCGTGGGGCCAGGATTTCCATTTTGTCGGCGGCCTTCCCGCCGGACCCGGTCGCGGCTACTATAACAGCGCCTATGATGTCAACGGTAATATTTCTTATAACCTGGAATCCCTGCGAATCAAATGGGGTGGCACCTATCATAACGGAGAAAACAAAGGCGGCGCCGGAACGACAAGTTTTCTCAACCAGGAAAAAAATCAGGTTACCAAATACTGGAATGCCAGTAGCTATTTGAACATTACCCACCAGGTGAGCCCGAAATTGTTCTATACGTTTAATATGAACTATTTCTATTATAAGAACGAATACGGGGATCCTGATTTTTGGGATGACATCACCAAATATGGCAATCCTGAATACGATGCTGATTATCTGGATTGGGGGACCTCATACACCTACAACCTTTTTGGGCTGTACACGTTCCAGATTCCGGGGCAGTCAACATCCAATTATGGCAAGACAGCTCAATCCAACTGGGGACCAAAATTCGATCTGGTCTGGCAGTTCAATAATTTTAACGAGCTGAAAACCGGATTTGAGTACAATTATTACACTATCAGGCGTTATGCAATTGGGCCAAGATCGGTAAATCTAAACTTGCATAATCGCGCTAACAATCCGGATGATACGAGAACGGATTACGACCTCTACAGAAATAGCTATGGTTACTATGGCTACGACATGTATGGTAACGAAATCGATAGCGATCAAACGTATGAAGCGACAAACGACCAGGGACAAACTATAAAAGTCAATGGTCATGATGCGCCAAAACATCCGATTCGTGCAGCGGCGTATATTCAGGATAAAATTGAGTTGAAAGATTTAGTGCTCAATGCCGGTGTTCGGTTTGATTATTATTCAACCGGTACCGAAAGCTGGGACGATCCTGCGCGGTTAATTCTCAATGATATTAACCTCATCGCGGATGAAAGCTTTGGAGAAGAAAAAATTTACAAGATTATCAGTCCGCGTTTGGGATGGTCTTTTCCTGTCACAGAAAAAACCGTATTCCACGCCCAGTTTGGTAAATTCGTCCAGATGCCGAAAGTTGACGACATGTACGATGGTCATACCTACGCCGGACGATTTCTCCAGGGTGGTAATGCGCGGTCCATGCCCAATCCTAACCTGGAACCGATGCAAACCATTCAGTACGAGGTTGGCATTAAGCAGCAGATCGGTCAGAATGCCAGTTTGAATTTGACTGCATTTTACAAAGATGAGAAAGATAAAATTCAGCTTCGCGTTTTCTTCCCTGAAGAAGGATTCGGTTACGCATCTTATTTCCAATATCAAAATGTTGATTATGGTACAACAAAGGGTGTGACTCTCAGCTTGAATATGCGACGCACGAATCGCATCAGTGGATCGGTAGAATACACCTATTCCAAGGCAATGGGTACCGGTTCCAGCAGTGGAACCCATTTTGATATTGCATGGCAGGATCAAAATTTAAGATTCCCGACGATCATCATGCCATTGGAACACAACCAGGACCATGTGGCCCATTTCAATCTTGATTTCCGTTTGAATAAAGATGATGGCCCCACGCTGTTCAATTTTAAACCACTGGCAAATCTTGGTTTGAATATCTATTACACCATGCACAGTGGGGATCGCTATACGCGCACCGAACCAGGCCCGCGTGGATTATTCTCCCAGAATGCTCCGCGACCTTTGGAAGCTCTGAATTCTTCGGTTATGCCGTGGTACCACAGGATGGATCTGAAACTTGACAGATCGTTCACTGTGGATCAATTCAGATTCAAACCGTATGTCTGGATTTACAATGTGTTCGATATCGAAAACGTGACCGGCGTCTTCACACAGACAGGTGAAGCACAGGATAACGGCTGGTTTCAGACTGAAGACGGCAAAAACTGGGCTGAAACCTATGGTGAAGCTGGCATGTACTGGGCGCGTTATGCTTTGACCGGCGGCGGCAACCGTAACCTGAGCACGCCACGTATTTTGCGATTTGGTCTGCTGGTTGAGTTTTAAATTGAACAGTTTTTAACACTATTAAATTTATGGTTAATATGCGATTTTCTTTTTCAGGAGGAAAAGCAATGATAAAAAAGATCATACCCGGATTGATTGTAGGCCTGATGATACTGCTGATAGCCAGTATGGCATTTGCAGTCGAAGGGACGAATAATTCGGGTTCAAAATTAGATAAATCTCTGACAAAAAGAGCGTATAAGTATCTGGATGTGAACTCCATCCGAAGCGTTGTGATGAATAATGGTACCTATACGCGACATCCTGTGTCCGGTAATTCGGACATGGAATGGCCCAAGGGTACCGGCAAATATATCTGCTATAACGCAGGTATCTGGATTTCCGGTCTCGTGGGTGGACAGGTTCGAACCGCTTGTGCTGATTATAACGTGGAATACCAACCGGGTTTAATTCTTCCGGATGGGACAGCAGATGATCCCAGCAAGGAAGAATACCGCGTGTATAAAGTTCACGTTAATTATCCGGATGGTGATGAAGCATTAGAAATTGACCCATGGGACGCATGGCCTGTGGACCAGGGCGCCCCGGTCAACGATGATGGCAGCATCAAATGGTTGGGCGATGAAATGCTCTACGCTGTGATGAATGATCTCGATCAAAACCTGCATAGCGGCTGCTACAATACATTGCCCATTGGTATCGAATTGCACTTGCTGGTTTTTGCATTTGACCGGCCGGGCGCGCTGGGGAACAGTATGTTCGTACAGTACACAATCATCAACAAAGGTGAAGCCGATTTGGAAGAAGCCTATATCGGCGCCTGGTATGATGTCGATAATGGCGATGCCAATGATGATTTGCTCGGATACTGGGAAGAAGGCGGAGTTGCCATTTGCTACGGTGGTAAACCCATCGATACAACTTATGGCGACCGTCCACCTGCTTTTGGTGTTGACTTTTTTCAGGGACCCATCGTGGATTCCCCCGGCGATTCAGTGAGATTGCCGGATGGTCGTGTATTTTACGACAAAAAGAAACTGGATGCAACGTCATTCAATAAATATTACAATGGTATTGATCCTTATACCGATCCTCCCTATAGTGCACAGGGAGCCCAGGAAGTGTATAATTACATGAGTGGTCACAGAAGGGATGGAACCGACTGGATCAATCCAGTTACCGGCGAGCCAACCCCATTTGTCAACACAGGCGACCCTGTTACAGGGATTGGCTGGCTTTCGACCGCAGAAGCCCCACCAGCGGATATTCGAATGCTCACCAGTTCAGGTCCATTTACACTGGCTATCGGCGACACCCAGGAAGTTGTTGTGGGTATCGTAATTGCCCAGGGTGGTGACCGTCTCTCGAGCGTGTCACTGCTGAAAGTGTATGATAAACAGTTGCAACAGGCATATAATTTGGGTTTTGAGGTGCCAAGTCCGCCGGTTTCTCCGGATGTAGTTATTTCGGAAATGGACCGCAAGGTCATGTTATCCTGGGGACAAGAATCCGAAGATTTTGTCAGCGATGCCGGATACAATTTTGAAGGCTATAATGTCTATATCGGCGATTCGCCAGGTGGTCCCTGGAAACTGGTTCAGGTATATGACATTGAAAACGGTGTATTAACCGTTCT
The DNA here is from genome assembly GCA_964605145.1 of uncultured Cytophagia bacterium. Classification (GTDB taxonomy): domain Bacteria; phylum Zhuqueibacterota; class Zhuqueibacteria; order Thermofontimicrobiales; family Thermofontimicrobiaceae; genus CAZSBG01. The sequence continues at coordinate 10,980 of CAZSBG010000023.1, forward strand.
CGATGAAGGATACGATGAAACCACGAATGCAGTGCTTGAACTTCCGAGTGCAAAAGGAACGGATAGTGGACTGCAGTACAGCTATACCTTTAGCAAGGATTTCGATGGCTTTACCATGGCCAATGGTCGTACGTATTATGTTGCAGTGACTGCATACGCGTTCGAAGCAACAGCAACACCGAGAGTATTGGAAAGTTCCAAGGTAGTGCTCAATGTGGTGCCGCACAAACCGCGACCCGGTACGGTGGTCGGCCAGACCCTCGGTGAGGAGATAGATGTAGACCATTATACAGGAACTGCCAGCGAGGATAAATACGAAGTCTGGGTTCAAATTCCTGATCCTCTGCAGGTAGAAACCGCTTCATACGAAGTGACAATCAATGAAGACAGTACCTGGACGCTTTGGAAAAATGGTCAGGCTGTGCCCGATTATACAGGCATCAGCGAATATGGTATCACTAAAGACAGAACAGGCGATACCTGGATCGGCGATCCGCTCGATTTCTACTTTGGTATCGATGCAGATTTTGAATTACTGCCAATTACCAGTTTTAGACCCGAGGTAGTAACTGACGAGGGTGAAAGCAATCCCGAATTGGTTTCGGCACTCACTGGTCCTATGGGAATCGGTCTCGGACCAAAAACTGATTTGGCGGTTGACGGTCAGTATAAAAAAGGGACTATAGACAAGAGTATATTGTATAACACGCTCGAAATTCGATTCACCGGTGTGTTATCCGATGATTCTCTGACTGTAGAATCAGGCGGTTCACTGGCCACATTGCTGTTTGGCTGGGCCGATCCTGCCAATTACCTGACGCAGCATCCGGCAAATCCGGAACCGGGTTCAAGAGATCCGTTCCTCGTCCGCGTACCATTTGAAGTCTGGGACGTAGACAGGGGAATTCAATTGAATACCGCGTTCACAGATTATAAACAAAAAATCAGTGACTCTCTGTTCGTCCCGACCTGGCATCCGCGTGGTCAATGCGCTGTATACATTGTTGCTTCTGAGTATGATGAAGAGGTGCATAATATCACGTTTACCGGATCTGATACCATGGCAACATGGACGTTCATTTATACTGAGGAGGCAAAATGGTCCACCGGCGATATCGTTGAACTTAGCTTCCAGCAGCTTACACCTGTGACAGGAAAACCGGTTCAAATGACAATTCAGGGACAAGATGTCACATTAGAACCAGATAAATTCAGATTTACAATTCAAGGCGTAACAGAAAACGTTGTTGACGATGCTAAAGAACGATTGGATCTCATTAACGTATTTCCAAATCCATATCTTGGCTACAACGTCATGGAGAAAAATTTACATGAAGAACACGTGCTGTTCATCAATTTGCCTGAAGAATACACCATTCGAATCTTTACCCTGTCCGGTCAACTGGTGAGAACAATTACACCGCTGGAACCGGGAAGCACAACCCGAGAATGGGACTTGCGAAATGCAAATAATTTGCCAGTCGCAAGTGGTTTCTATTTTGCCCACATCGATGTGCCCGGCGTTGGTGAAAAGATTCTCAAATTGGCCGTAGTATTCAGGCAACAAAGACTCAAAAACCTGTAATTTTTCTCATTTCATGATGTTCCAAGGAAAAACATTTTGAAATTAATTTGGAGATTTAAAGATGAAAATAAACAAAATTCTGATAATAATAGCTGTTATCGCCTTGGCTTTCAGTGTTACCTCCGCAATAGCAGGTAACAAGGATAAAGTTGGTGGCGCCGGAGCACAGGAATTGTTAATTCCAGTTGGTTCACGCGGGATCGCCCTGGGCGGTTCATTCAACGCCATCGTCAGTGGAAATGAAGCTATCTACTGGAACCCAGCTGGTTTGGCTGCCTCTCCTGCCACAGCCGAGGCTACCTTTTCTAATCTGCAATACTTTGCAGATACGCAAGTAAATTATTTTGCCGTATCATCCAAACTGGGTAACGTTGGTTCATTTGGAGTTAGCGCGAAAGTGCTCGATCTCGGTGAATTCGCAGAAACCACAGAGTTCGAAACCGAAGGTACCGGACGAATGGTGAGCCCCAATTTTGTCGTGCTGGGTCTTACGTTTTCGCGACAGATGACCGACCGTATTTTCTTTGGTTTCAACACAAAATTGATCTCCGAAAGCTTCCTGCGCATGAGCGCGCGCGGCGTCGCTTTTGATTTTGGAGTTCAATACGTCAGCAATTATGGCGTGCGTATGGGATTAACCCTGAATAATTTCGGCGGTATGATGAAATACACCGGTGAAGATATGCAGGAAACGGTGTCGATTCCTTATACCGAAGAAGGTACCGAAACATTCGATCTGAGATGGGAAGCTCAGAGTTTTGAGTTGCCCAGTACATTCGAGATCGGCATTGCCTATGATTACAAAGTCGCTGATGAACATGTTATGACCGTCGCTGGAAATTACCGCAACCATAACTATGGAATGGACGAGGTAATGGGCGGTATTGAATATGGATTCAATGGTATGTTTTTCGTGCGCGGTGGTTATTCAACCATGCCGGAAGGCACCTCAGACGATAATATCTTTGGTGTGACTGCCGGCGCCGGTATTAAATATCAACTCGCCGGTTCTACTTCGGTGATGTTTGATTATGCCTATCGTGAAACCAAATGGTTCGATGCAAATCAATGGCTTACTGTTGGCCTGACATTTTAAGGAATGACTAACGTTCGTCGTTAAATGAAGAAAAGGATTGATGCACCGATTCACGCATCAATCCTTTTCACTTTTATGAAGAATCAATGGAACGGCTATTGCCGGATTGGGTTTAACTATTGAATATATTGTCTATTTATTTCATCGATTTTAATTCGTCAGTTAATGAATTAACAAAAAAGCATAATTTCATGAAGAAAAAAAACTTTATCTTAATGGTTTCGGCAGTGATATTTTTAGCTGGAATTACTGCCAATGCTTCTGCTCAAATCAATTTAAGTCTCGATGTGGGGCAATTTCGCTTTAACGCTGATTCATCTTTGGTAGAAGTTTATTATGGATTGAATTGTGAAAAACAGAGTTCAGAAGAAATCGGAAAAAATCCATTTGTCCTCGCGCTGACTATCACAACCGGGGAAGAGCAAATCATCAATAATATTTGGAAAGTGGAAATCGAGCCAAAAGGTGCTTCGGAAAATGCCCGCCATAGCATGATGATCGATGTTATGCGTTACTTATTGCCAGCAGGTAGCTATAATTTCAAACTTGTTGCAAAAGATTTAGCAAATCCAAATTTTATTGACAGTGTTGCAGTGAATGATTTCGTTGTCCAAACATTTTTGACAGAAGATATTTCCATGAGCAGTCTGGAATTAGCCCAGGAAATAACGCCTGTTACTTCAGGCGAAAAAGACCGATTTTATAAAAATCGATTCCGGGTTGTGCCGAATCCTTTGACATTGTATGGCGAAAGCAACAATCAGGTGTATTATTATTTTGAAAGCTATAACTTGCCAACTCGATTCAGTACGAATTTTTATTCGATCAAACGTTCAATCACAGATAGTCATGGTCTGCCTTTGCCGATGTTGCCGGCTGAGATGAAAAAGAAACGAATTCGGGGCAAGGACGCAGCAGAAGTTGGTATGTTTGATGTTTCCAATGTTCCCAGCGGAACCTATCTTTTGCAGTTTGCTCTGGTGGATGAAGAAAACAATATTGTAAATACGATTCAAAAAAGATTTTTTGTCCATAACCCAAACGTTGCGCCCATCAATCGCGATGCACTTCCCATCAAGAGTCAGGTGGCCAGCAGCGAAATTGCCTTGCTCTCTTCCAAAGACGTGGATATTCTCACTTCGGTCATACACGATTATTTAGCCGACGCGAGTGTGAAAAATCTCATAGATGAATTGAACACAGAATTCGCCAAAAGAGAATTTTTGTACCGCTATTGGAAAAACCGTGATGACAAAAAAGAAACCGAAATATTCGAATCGTTGCGCGAAATCATGAATCGGATTCGGTATGCTAATGAAACATACGATGAAACAAAAATGGCCGGTTGGCGATCTGACAGAGGTCGGGTGTTGATTATGTACGGTAAACCGTCCGAAATCCAGCGTTATCCCAATGTTTCTGACTTCAAAGAATTTGAAGCGTGGAGTTATGACAACGTTGAACGAGGCGTTGTTTTTATCTTTGCAGTGAAAGGCGCGTTTGGCGATTTGTCGTTGATTCATTCCACGAAAACAGGAGAGCTGCAAAACGATTTTTGGTTCGACTTAATCAAAGTCACCAGTGGACAAACCGGGCTGTCTAATGAAGCGCAGGGTATTGATCGCATGGAAATAATGCGGGAAACATTCCGTAGCTACGGACTTGAGTTGCCCAGATATTTGAGATGATCGAAACCTGAACATTTTTACCTGAAAGTCAGCCTTAACCTGGATTATTCATTGTAATGCATTAAGGAATCCAGGTAGCCTGAATGGTGCTTAATTCCGAATTCATTATCTCTAACTTTGTTACATTTCATATATCTGATTAATTTCATTAATAACATTAAGTTAAACATCTTTTATTTGAAATTTGTGAATAATTCAGGTTAAATTAGGCAGTTGAATTTTTTATGTCATTCAATTGACAGGAAGAATTCTGTCAATATCAATTATATTCAGCCATTGCTCAAGCAATTTTTGGTTGATGTTGTATTCAATCCATTGATACTGGTATTTATTTCCAGCGTTGCTAATGAACTTCAATCCTCTTAATTTTTTGAATTTGAACAGTTGATATAACAAAATTCTGCCAATTTCATCCCTGTATAGTTTTTGGGAGAAGACTATATCTTCGTTCGGATGAAGTCCTCCGGCGAGATAATCAGAAATTGTCTCGCGGCTCTGCAATTTTTCATCAAGTATGTATTTTAAGAAATTTACGGCACGCACAATTCTAAAAAGAGTGACCAAATCTCGTCGTGAAAAATTCTCTGTTTCCACCGGCAGGGCAGAAGATCGGTACAGTGTAAAATCTTTACCGGAGATGTATCCCTTTTCTACGCAATTTTGAAAGGTCACTGATCCCGGCGGAGGATAAAAGATGCTGGGGCCGGTTAGAACAGGTAAATATGCGAGATCATTGATGTCACTGAGCATCTGTCCCAAGATGTCTTCGGGCAGACCAAGGATGATATATGCAACAATTTTCAACTCATATTTTTTGCCCCAAAAAACAACATTCTCGAAGTTTTTTCGAGATTGTAAACGGTCGAGTTTTTCATGCATGGTTTGACTGCCGCTAACAAGCGGAATATTCAACCATTCAAAACCGGCGAGACTCATCAATTGTACTAACTCCTCGTCCAGTGTATCGGTTAAAATTCCGTTCAATGCGGATAATTTTAAATTGCGGGATCCGAATCGGTTCAAAATCCCCTGGAAAATTTCTTTTGCTCTGTTGGGATTAATGGTTAAATTATCGTCCTCAAAATCGAATTGGGTAATTCCTTTTTTTATTCCAGCCTCGATTTCATCCAATACAGCGCTGACACTGCGAAATCTAACCTTTTTTCCCATCACTTTCGAAATTGAGCAGAAATTGCAATTTTTGGGACAGCCTCGGGAGGTGATAATCATGTTTGCTGATTTCGCTAATTCAGGTTTGGGAAGGTCGTTCAAATTTTGAATAAATGCCTTTGGCCTTGAAAACTGGATGCCACATTCATTCGAAAAAGCGATACCTTCAAGCCTGCTCAAGTCATGGATATCACACAGGGACAGTGTTTGTATCAGTCTTAAAAAAGAGATTTCTCCTTCACCCATTACGACGAAATCGAAAGAACCTGAACTCAGCAAACTGGCAGGTTCAGCCGTGGCATGATGTCCTCCTGCAATAACCGGCACGTTTGGAAAAAGTGATTTGCATATCCTGGCAGTCTTTATCGCCATATCATAATAGGGCGTGAAATTAACAGAAATCCCGATGAAGTCAGGTCCTGATAAACGAATTCGATCCTTTAGTTTTTCAAAGGATATTCCAAAATGACGATAATGGGTAAATAGTTTAAACGGACTCAGATCGTGCTGCGGGTAGTATTCTTTCAAAAAGTGAAAATGAGGAGGGATGGGAATCGTTTTCTGTTCACCGGATTCCAGGCAGTCGATTAATTCAGTGATAAATCCGTCGTTATTCAGTGCTGCCTGGATATATCGCAAACCAACGGGTTGCTGTCTCGTTTTGGTTTGAAAAAAATCTTCAATTGGCGGGTTGATTAACACTATTTTTTTTTGAGTCTGAGGCATAGCTGTAACGATTTCATTGAATTCAATTCATCTAAGTATTCTGAAAAATAAATTGCGGCTCCGAATGATTCAAGAGCCGCAATCAATGATAATCTAAATTTAAAAGAAACATCTATTGAGCACGTCTGGATTTTGCAGCAATTTTGTATAAATAATAGCCCAATGCAGCGAATGCTATCACAGAAACGACCTGACCCAGCCAATCGGCTGGATAATTAATTTGCAAATATCTCGGCTCTTTTGAAATGACCACGGCAATGACAGCAATCACAACTCCCATCAATCCTTCACCGGCAATGAGCCCCGAGCCCAGAAGGATGCCCTGGTCTTTGCCTTTTGCTTCATTTTCGACTTTGTATTTTTTCTCAACAATATAGCGAATTAAACCACCAATAAATACCGGGGTCATTGTGTACAGAGGCAAATACATTCCAACGGCAAAAGGAAGCGGCGGTATTTTAAATAGCACAACAATCACCGCAAAAACAGCGCCGATACCGACAAGGTCCCAACGAAGATTCCCTCCCAATACACCATCCAGTACGGTTTTCATGAGCGTTGCCTGAGGCGCCGGCAATGCATCGGACCCAAAGCCGTATGCTTTACCCAGATAATATACAGCGAGGCAAACAAAAAACGCAGAACCTATCGCACCGATGAGTTCGCTGATCTGCTGTCTCCTCGGCGTTGCACCTATGATATACCCTGTTTTTAAATCCTGAGAAATATCACCGGCAATGGATGCTGCAATACATACGATGGTTCCGATGGTCAGCGCTGTGACTTTGCCTGTTAAATCAGTCCAGCCGATGAGCTTGAACACGAGTCCTGTTCCCAATAATGTTACAATTGCCATGCCTGATGTTGGGTTCGAGGACACGCCGATCATACCAACAATTCGAGAGGATACGGTTACAAATGCAAATGCGAACAGGGCGATGGCAAGGGCGCTGAGAAATCGCATGAGTAAAAATGTATGATGCCCGATTATGCCCGGAACCACAGTGATAACCAGAACAATAATACTGATGCCAACGATGACCCATTTCAAATTCAGGTCCTGTTCGGTTCGTAATTTTCCCTTATCCAAAGTGGCTGCACTGGCTTTAAGTTCTTTCACGCCGATTCTCAGCGATTCAATCATGGTTGGAATGGATTTGGCCACGGTGATGATGCCCGCCGCTGCCACAGCGCCTGCGCCGATAATTCGGATGTAGCCTTCCCAAATTTCCTTGGCGGTGAGCTGGCCGATGGTGGTGATGCCATCTGCCAATCCTCGGGTTTTCAGATAGGCCAAGGTATCCGCCCAGATGGCTGCATCGCCAAATTGATGAGCAATGAATGGAATGATAATCACCCATGAGATCAATCCCCCGCCAACCATAATGGCGCCGATTCTGAGTCCCAGAATATATCCGACGCCAATGAGCGCCGGCGTGGTGGAGACACCGACAACAGCTTTTTTTAAATACGGAATGTGCAGAAAAACTTTATTCGGCCACAGGTAAAGAAGAGATGTTAAACTTTTAAAAAATGCGCCAACGCCCAATCCCATAAACACATTTTTGGCAGTGGAACCACCCTCCGACGCAGCAATGAGTACCTCGGCGCTGGCTGTTCCCTCGGGATAAGGCAGATTGTAGTGCTCCCGAACAATCAAAAAACCACGCAGGGGAATCATAAAAAGCACGCCGGTCACACCGCCGCACATGGCCAGCAATGTCATTTGAATCAGGGATGGTTCGTATCCCCAGATGAACAGCGCCGGAATCGTAAAAATTATTCCCGATGCCAGCGAAGAACTGGCTGAGCCTGTGGTCTGGGAAATATTACACTCGAGAATTGTAGATTTGCCAAAGACTGGCGTGAGAATTCGCAGTATCGCTACTGAAACAACAGCGAGCGGTATGGCAGTGCTGATGGTCAGGCCAACAAGCAAACCGAGGTAGGCATTCGCACTTCCGAATACCGCGCCTAAAATAACACCCAGCAAAACGGTTTTGACATTGAAGTCCTTCATCTTTGCTTCAGCAGGAACAAACGGCTTGAATTCTGGCATAGGCAGATTCCTTTTGTTATGTGAATAGTGACATTGTTATCAGTTAGCTCATAACCTTCTTTCAATCTTACTCTTAATCATAATTCCTGAGTATAAAAGTAACGATAATTTCATTTGAGCCAGGCGCTGTATAAATGTTTTGACTTGAATAAACATGATGTTTTAGGATCTGCACAGGGCCTGGCAGCGCTTCATTCCTGGGATGTTGCATCGGGGCAAGCCGAACATTTTCTTTGAATTTTATTTGATTTTTGAATTGAATCCGGATTGAGTGGGCAATGTGTCCCGGGGGAAGTAATAATTGTACCGGAATATGCGGCAGGGATGGCTCACCTATTTTGCCCAACTGGTAAGATTTCACAAAATCCATTAATTGGTGACCGTCAGAAAGCTCGATCAAATGCGGTTCCGGGATGAGATAGCGATGCGTTATCGTGGTGCTGTTTGCGAAGGAGACGATTGTTGTTAATGCGAGAAGGCAGACAAGTAAAGAAAGAAAATTGCGCCAATTCATGGTTGTTCTCAAAAATTTGATTCGTCGATGTGAACGTTTCGTTTTTCGGCAGTCATGGCTCTTCATTTGGACGATCTGTTCCCGTTGATTTCATGCCCGGTAAGATACTGATTTCGGCTCAACAGTTCGAGATTTAAAATAGTGAAGTTTTCCATTTCAAAATGAATTTTCAAAAAAGGCTTCAATCGAAGTAGTAAATATAATAGTCAGAAAGATAAGAATCAAGGATTTTCATGGATTTTGTTCACTTTAATAGTAAAAAGTGAACTGGGTAAAGATTATTTCAATTCTGTCGAAACCTATTATATAATTTACAGTTAGATGGAAGTTACAGGGGATACTTAAATTTGGAAAAAATTCAAATTGCGGAACGACGAAGAAATTTAAGAGATCGACGCCAGAAGCCCACTGCTTTTTTCAATCGGCATGCGTTGAAAGGAAGACGCGCTTATCAACGCCGCGCCGATAATCGGAATGAAAATTATTATGTAGACAGATACGGCATAAAATCGGCGGCTATTTTTGCAGCAACCCTGGTATTTTGCGTGCTCGACGCCAGAATTACCTTGGTGCTTTTATCTTCCGGCGCCACAGAAGCAAATCCATTTATGGCTCTCGCATTAAAGTTGGGGCCAACCTGGTTTTTAATCATCAAATATGCAGTGACCGGAGTGTGTTTGCTGGCTCTGTTGGTTCATAAAAATTTTTATGTTTTTCATTACAAAATTAATGTAAAGGCCATTATTTTTACAATTTTGTTCGGATATGGATTTTTGGTTGTATACGAGATATGGCTGTTAATCATAATAAAATAAGCCGACACCCTTAGGGGAAGATGCCGGCTTATGAGGGATATGAGCAAGATTTCCTACTTATATTAGTTGCACCCGATAGTTAACCTGGATTATTCATAGTAATGCATTAAGGAATCCAGGTAGCCTGAATGGTGCTTCATTCCGAATTCAGTATATCAAACTTTGTTAAATTTCATATATCTGATTAATTAGATTAATAACAATTATTTAAACATTTTTTGTTTGAAATTTGTGAATAATTCAGGTTAAAAAAGATTTGGCATCCCACTTTGCCGCTGTAATTGCCCAACCGTAACCAACTCCGTTTCCATTCCAACAAGGCATTCAATGCAATTATGCGTACCATAGTCTTAAAACGGCATAAATGGGAAGGTTTACCACGTCTATGTGATAATTTTTCTTTCTACATAATCCTTAGCAAATTGTGTGCCCAAAATATCAGGTAAATATTATTCTATGATAATTAATGAGTTAAGGCGATAGAAATGTCTAACATGAAAATATGATTCTAATAAAATATCATAAATGAATTTCGTCCTTGAAATATCGATTACAATTTTGTAGTTTAAAATTTTTGTTGAAATTGTCCGGAATTTTCCGTACAATATTCATGTTGTTAAAAATCAAATGATAAAGTCGAACAACTCGATTTTCTGATACACCAAAGTTTTACTGAAATTCACCTGCGTATTTCCTGAAATAAATTGGAGAACGTGCCATTGAATAAAAACGCGAAACAGAATCTGCAGAATGTTTTGGCTCAATTGCCACAGGTTGACAAATTTTTGCAAAAAGATGAAATACAGCAAATGCTGCACAAATACCCGAGATATCTGGTGATCGATAAAATTCGGGATGCGCTGAAAAAATATCGGGACGAAATCGCGAAAATGGATGAGACCGAGTTGGCCGGGTACCAGTTGAACCCTGATCAGGTCCTTGAATTTGTCAAGAAAGAAATTAATTTCGGATTGAGACCGAATCTGAGGCGGGTTATTAATGCCAGCGGAATTGTCCTAAACACTGGCCTGGGACGCGCTCCCATGAGTAAACCGGCACAGCAGGCGCTCATGGAGGTGACGAATGGGTATTCATCCGTGGAAATTGAACTTGAATCCGGTAAACGAGGGAATCGTCATGATTTGGTCCAGGACTTATTGATTAAGCTGACCGGGGCGGAAGCTGCTGCGGTGGTGAACAATAACGCTGCTGCCACGCTGCTCACGCTGAATACGCTGGCAAATGGAAAGGAAGCCATCGTTTCCAGGGGCGAACTGGTGACCATTGGCGGTTCATTCAGAATTCCGGACATCATGAAAAAAAGCGGCGCCATAATGGCGGAAATCGGCACGACAAATAAAACAGCGCTGTGGGAATATGAGAATGCCATCAATGAAAATACAGGTCTGCTGCTGAAAGTGCATACGAGTAATTACAGGATTATCGGCTTTGCTTCAGACGTCCCCATTGAAGAATTGGTTGAATTGGGCAGGAAATTCAATATCCCGGTGATGCACGATTTGGGCAGCGGCATGCTCTTCGATTTATCGAAATATGGTTTGCCCAAGGAGCCTGTCGTGGGCGAAAGCATCAAAGCCGGCGCGGATGTTGTGACATTCAGCGGGGATAAATTGCTTGGCGGACCCCAGGCAGGGATCATCGTCGGAAAAAAGAAATATGTTGAGCTGATCAAGAAGAATCAGTTATCGCGCGCGCTGCGTTGCGGAAAATTGACGTTTGCAGCGCTGGAGGCCACGCTTCGATTATTTTTCGATAAAGATAAACTGCTGCAAGATCACGCGGTGATGAGAATGCTATTGAAAAAAGAGACGGAAGTGAAAAAAGACGCGGTTCGACTTAAAGAGGCGCTGGAGCAGATTTTAGCCGACAGGGGAGAGGTTCATATCGAAGAGGGGCTTACCGAAGTCGGAGGCGGATCGCTCGCGACAGAGTCTCTGCCTACCTCTCTGGTATTTTTGAAATTAGACGAATTCGCACCTGAACAACTGGGACGCAGACTTCGCCTGAATGACCCCGCAATTACGACGAGAATTATTAATAATTTTATTGTATTTGATTTACGAACGCTAATTGAAGAGGAAATCGCATTCATTGCTCAGGCGATTTCCAGCGTATTAAATGGAGAATAATGAATTATGGCAGAAAAGAAAAGCCATTTTGTAATCGGAACTGCCGGCCACATCGATCATGGCAAGACGGCGTTGGTGAAAAATCTTACCGGCAGAGACACAGACTGGTTGCAGGAAGAGAAAGAACGCGGCATGACAATTGATCTGGGCTTTGCTTTCCTGGGGGACAGTATTACGATTATCGATGTGCCGGGTCATGAGAAATTCGTACGCAATATGGTTGCCGGCGTGAGCACCATCAATCTGGTATTGCTGGTGATTGCTGCGGATGATGGCGTGATGCCGCAGACCCGGGAACACCTGGATATTGTAAAATTGCTTCAAATAAAACAGGGCATCGTAGTTATCACGAAAACAGATTTGGTGGAAAAAGAATGGTTAGAACTTGTTATTGAAGATGTGAGAGATTTGCTCAGCGGTACGTTTCTGGAAACTGCGCCGGTCATTCCTGTATCCAATGAAAGCGGCGAAGGCATCGAATCGGTTAAGGAACATATCGCGTCGGCGCTGGCAGAAAAACAGGAGCGGCTGGATAAGGGCGTTTTTCGTATGCCCATCGACAGAATTTTTACGATGAAGGGATTTGGCACTGTGGTGGCAGGGACCGTTCTTTCCGGGCATCTTCGAACCGACCAAATGGTGGAATTATTGCCGCAAAAAGCCAGGCTGCGCGTCAGACGTCTGGAGATCCACGAGCAGACCGTCACCGAAGTGAACATCGGTGACCGGGCAGCGCTCAATTTGGTAAATATTGACAAAGAGACGGTATCCCGGGGCGATGTATTGGCAGAACCATCCATGTTTCAGCCCACAAAATTTTTCGATGCCAGGTTTTATCTGTTGGAGAGCGCGCCCCGAAATTTGAAAAATACGGCCAGGGTCAGACTGAATATTGGCACGGCTGAAGTTATTGGACGCGTGAGTATCCTGGATAAAGAAGAGATAAAGCCCGGCCAGTCCGCTTACATTCAATTCAGACTTGAGAAACCGATTATTGCCGATAGCGGAGATCGATACGTGGTGCGCTCGTATTCGCCGGTATTTACTATTGGCGGCGGTCACATTCTGGATGTGAAGCCCCGTCGACATAAAAGATTTTCAGACGGGGTGTTAAAAAAAATGTCCATTCTGGAAAGCGGCGATCCGGAAAAAATTGTTGAACAGCAATTGCTGAATAATAAATTCAGGGCTGTGAGCATTGCTGATCTGGCACAGCAAACATCGTCCAATATTGAATCAATTGAAGGCGCTGTCAATTCTCTTCATCGTAAGGAAAAATGTTATGCGTATAAAGAAAAAGGAATGACCTATTATATTCATGCCAGGTACCGCGACAAGGTTGTAGAACAAATTCTGCAATCGCTGAGAGAATACCATGATCAAAATCCAACTCGCAGGGGAATTTCCAAAACAGATTTGAAGGTGCTTATTGATTTGCCGGTTGAGGTATTGTTCTTCAATAAAATTCTGGAGCTTCTGGTCAGCGAAAATAAAATTACCATCGTCGATAACCGCGTTGCTTCATCAAGTCATAAATTGAAAGTTACGGATTCGCAGCAAAAAATCATGGATCAAGTCGCCGGGATATATTTTGATGAGGAATTTTCCACCTCAAATCCAAATCAGCTTGCTGAAAAAGCAGGGCTGCCGAAAAAAGATGCACTGGAGGTCATAGAAATTTTGATGGAAACCGGCACACTTATCCGGGTCGATGAGGGAATTCTTTTTCATAAAAAACGAGTAGTTGAAGGAATCGCCTTGATAAAAAGCTATTTTGAAACGAACCAGCAGTTAACTGTGGGCGATTTTCGGCAGATGTTGAATTCGAGCCGTAAGTACGTGGTGCCTCTGCTGAGCTATTACGATTCAATCGGGTTGACGGTGCGTCAACATGATGTCAGGGCGATTAATCCTGATTTTACGGATTGATTTTTACTTTTTCTCGCTATTAATAGCAAATCAATCAACACGGAGAAACTCAAGGCTGAATTTTTATTTCGCCAGAAAATATAACATGAGCACAACGATTGAATTCAAGCCGCAGAAAAACAGGCAAGTCCATCCCAATCCAAACAATGGCACCAAAATAGCGCTGGTAATCAGCGCGCCGCACAACGAGCCTGTCAAATCCATTGCATAGATCGAGCCCCCGGTTCTTTCAATTTTGTCGGATTCGCGATGCGTGAGATGATTGGCAATCGGGAACTGAATCCCGCCGATAAATCCAATGCCGGAAATGAGCAGAAGAAAAATTAATTGAATGAACAGTTGAGAGTGCACTGTGCTTTTCAGCCAGATCAACACAATGAAAGTGAGCAGGGGATAAAGCGCAAGTGCAGCCTGGAACAGCATGAAGGATTTCAAATTGGCCACAGCCTTACGAATCATCTTGAGGGCAGACCAGCTACCCAGCGTCAGGCCGATCATAAAACCGCTCATAATCAGCGCTAATTGATAATAAGCATAGCCGTAAATCGCCTGAAATCCAAGAATGATTTGCACTTCAATGGCAATGGCTGTAAAGCCGGTAATTGCAATGGATAAGTAAATCGCAAGCGATTTTTGCCGGGACATTCTACAAGAATTTTTTAATATAACGGTGAGGATGAGTAGCGCTGCCAACAAAATTGCAATGACATATCCCGGATGGATTCGGTTGAATTGATTAATGAATTGTTCGGAATCGCTATTAAAATAGGTCAGCCATAACAAAATACTGTTAAAGTATCCGATGGGTTTGAAATCACGATTCAGCAGTGGTTCCTGTTCAGTCCCGATTTGATTTGCGATGTACGCCATTCTGTCTTCAGACATGCGATATGGGATGAAGTATTCCCGCACATATTGCGTGGGAAGCTGCCGATCCTTAAGCCGCTGGACCAGCACGTGCGGATCCGATTGAATGCCATGTGGTGAACTGCCGGCAATGAATTGCACAGAATTGCCGGGGATGAGTACAATGTGTGGAAATACCTGCTGCAAAGTATGATGCAGACAATTTAGCACTGTGCGCTGCGTCTGGCTCAATACATTCTCAGAGGAAGAAATTGAAAAAGTCAAAATCCCGGTAGGTTTCAGCCTTTTTTGTGCTGCCCGAAAAAATTCCAACGTATAAAATCTGTTGATCAATGTCGTCTCCGGATCAGGCAAATCAATGATGATCGCATCGTAATTTTCAGAAGTCCTTTCAATGAATTTTCTGCCATCAGCGAAATTGATGTGTATTCGTTCATCAGTCATGAGGTCAGTGAGTGACGGGATATGATTTTTTGCCAGTTTTAGAATTACCGGGTCCAATAAAACGTAGTCGACACGCTCGATATCCGGATGATAGAGTATTTGTTCCAGCGAGGTGGGAATACTTCCGCCGATGAGCAGTACTTTCGCAGGTGACGGGTGTGCCAACAATGCATAATGAACCGATTCTTCCGCGCTCATTAAATCGGGATGCGTGAACATCAACATGCCATTCTCGTAGAAGCTGATGCTGTCTCCGAATTTTGCCACTGCAATGTTGCCGTAAATTGTGGTTGCCGACTCGACCAGATTGAGATTGCGCCATTGTTTTTCTTGCAAATAAGAATCGACAGCCGGTGAGATGAGCACAAAAATCACCACAAAAATTACTGCGATGATTGCCAGAAAAAGGATTTTCCCCCGGCGACCGGATAAAATGATAAAGAATGAAATTCCAAGATTGAAGCAAAAAAGAAAAGTGATGATGTTAAAGTTTGAAAGAAAACGAAAGAAAAATATGCTGGCAATGAATCCGGCTATTCCGGAGCCAATGGATTCCCAAAGGAACACGCGGCCAGGGATTTCTTTTGTAACGGATGGGTGCAGGGAGAGCAATCTGCAACCCAGCGGATATAGAATACCAATGAATATGCAGGTTGGCGCCAGAGTGACCAGCGGAATCATAACAATGAAAATGGGGCTGCTGATTTCCCCGGTGGCTAATGGAAGGATGGTCTTGCTCAATCGAATCAGCGCGACCGAAAGTGGCAGTGTAAACGCAAGGCTTATCAGGCAGAACAAGAGCATGCGAATTGGCCGACGAGCACTGGCAGCAAATCGACCGAACCAACCGCTGCCGGCTGCGGTCCATAGGAGCCAAATTCCAAGAATGAGCCCCAGCGTCAATTCATTGCCGGTGAAAACAATGACAAGCTCACGAATCAGTACTACCTGCCCCACCAGTGATGTAAAACCAAGCATCATAATGGCGGAGAGAAGCAGTTTGTAATTTAGTTTTTCATTCATGCCTTGTATAAAAATTGGAACGAATTGTTACAGAAATGTTTATTGGAAGTCGCCTCTGAAAATAAAATAGTTAATTGCTGGACAAAAATCAAGCTTATAATATGATTTTTTAATTGACTTTATGGATATTTTTTTTAAATTTATCATTTAGCCTTTATCCTGCATTATTCACAGTATTTTTATAGGAAGCAGGATAACCTGAATTGACGATAATCTGAAAATTTGTCAACAAAACTGGGTTAGATTTTTAATGAAAGCCTATTTTATTAAAATTATATAACTTAATGTAGTTTAGAAAAAAATTCATGAATAATTCAGGTTATATGAATTTCGATCTAAGCATTCTGATTCTGAATGTATTTTGCTTATTTGTGATGTGAAAGAAAAAAAGACTCAATGATTTTTTTTAAAAAGAATCAATTCTTTTGAGTCTTCAAGACTTTTCGTCAATAGAAAGTTTAATCAACGAAACAAGGAACAATATGAAACCGGTAATAAAATCAAGTTTTGGACGGATCATTTTTTTGGTGGGTATTTTAGGCGTGGTGCTTGCGGTTATGGCATACCTGAAGACAGATATGAGAAATCTTGGAACGCCGGGTATGCCGGAATTCCAGGACTCAATCAAGGTCATCGATAAAACCTATTTCAATAAACCTTTGAATTTCAGGGTTTCCATGCCCAATTCGGATTGGGACATGGTGTGCGTGGGGCGCGTGGATTCGCTCCGGTCACAGGATTTATCATTGCCAATTCTTGATAATATAAATGTGCTGGCGGAAATGTACCGCAGAGACGGCCTGGATACACTTGCGCTGGTCCAGGTTGGTGTCATTCAATTGGCTGAGCCGCGCACACCACAGAGTCTGGCCTCGCAGAATTTCAAAGAAGTCAGTCTTTCATTTCCTGCGCCGGATACAGTTCGGGTGGTGCAACCGGTAACATTCACGGATTACGGCGCTCTCAGGGGAGCTTATTATATGGTGGAATTCCCGGAGCAGTTAAACTATGCTTACCGCGTATGGTTGTCGATGTTCATTGTTTATAATAAAATATCATATACAATTATTTGTCAGGTTCGCAGCGAAGATTACGCATTCCTCAGGTCAGATCTGGAAAAGATACTGCAAAGTTTTCGACCTTTAAATTTCAGGAATTTATAATGCGGACAATCGATTTGTCTCATCCTTACTATGAAGGTATGCCTCAATATCGCGAAGAATGGTACAGTTCATCCAATGTCAGAAAGTTCTACGATCCACACAGCGGTAAACAAATATATAAACTTGATCTAATGGTGTGCAGCGGCACGCATATTAAAGCGCCCATGTTTTTTAGGCCTGAGCTAAAATCAGTGGAGCACATTCCACTGGACAAACTGATTTTTTATACAAGCATTGTGCATATAAGCAACAAGCGGGCAAGAGACTTAATTACATACGAGGACTTGCAGAATTTTTACATCAAGCCCGGCGATGGTGTGATCGTTCACACCGGCTGGTCCGAATTCTGGGAAAAAGGGCAATATTACATGGATTTCCCTGTCATTACATCGGATGCGGCGGAATACCTGACCTATGATAGAAACGTGACATTCCTTGGAGCTGATGTCCCATTTTCAAGCGATGTGCAACGCATTGTGCTTGGCGGTGAAAAATTCCTGATCGAAAATTTAACAAATCTCGACTTGATTAATTTGAACAGATTTTTACTGATTGCCCTGCCGTTGAATATCTATGGGAGCTCAGCAGCGCCTGCCCGGGTTGTGGCAGTGGAGAATGAGAATTTGATTACGTAAAAACTAGCTTGTTTTTTGAGTGAGATAAAAAAAATCATTATTTTTAATCGAGGAATCGAGTATCAATGAAGTTAGCAATTGTATCCGATGAAATATCGCTGGATTTTAAGGAAGCCGTGGAGTATGGTTCGGAATGGGGTATCACCGATTATGAAATCAGAACACTCACCACCGGGCGAATACCCTACGTGGCCAATGATGAGGTGAGTTTGGTTCAGGAGGTGGTCAAAGATTTTGAGTTGAATATCTCCGCTATTTCTCCCGGACTTTTCAAAATTTCATTAAAAGATGAAGACCAGTTGAAGCTCCAGATTGAAGAAAATATTTATGAAAGTTTCCGCCTGGCTGAGCGTCTGGGCACGCGCAATGTGATTATTTTCGGCTTTAAACGGTATGAACGCGAGCCGCAGTCGGATTATGTTCAGGTCATTCATATTCTGGGGCGAATGGCAGCCCTGGCTGAAAAGTATGGTTTTACTCTGCTGCTGGAAAACGAACCCGATTTCTGGGCCGATACCGGTGTGAATACTTCGAAAATATTGGATGATATCAATTCCAGCAATCTCAAGTCAAACTGGGATTTGGCCAATGCAGCCGGCGCCGGGGAAATTCCCTATCCTTACGGTTATCTCGCCATCCGCAAGCACATTCGATCCATTCATGTGAAAGATTTTCGGAAAAGCGCCACCGGTGAACCGGAATACGTTATCATCGGAGATGGAACCGTGGATTGGCCCGGACAGCTCAAAGCTGTGATGCATGGGGTGGATGTGAAGTACATTACGATTGAAACGCACGCCAAACCGTTGATTGAAAATTCGCATCTCAGCATTTTGCGTGTGATCGACATGCTGGAAGATTTTGAACTCGATGAAAGTTTTATCATAAAATAGTCTTTGTTCCAATAAGAAAATTATGTTTTGTTATTTCAAATTAATGCGCTGCAGTTTGAATAAATTTCAATGGAAAGGAAAGAATCTTTATGGGTAATTTAGCGATAAACGGTGGAACGCCAGTGCGTACGAAACCTTTCCCAACCTGGCCGGTATGGGATGAAAATGAAATTGAAAATCTAAAGGAAGTCGTTGACAGTGGTAAATGGGGCTCTCTTCATGGCGACAAAGTAAAAACGTTTGAAGAAAAATATGCAGACTATCATGATGCCAAACATGGAATTTGTGTAAACAGCGGAACCACCGCATTGAAAATTGCTTTGCAGGCGCTTGGCATCGGGCATGGCGACGAAGTGATTTTGCCGGCGTACACATTTGTTGCGACCGCGACAGCCATTCTCGAAGCCGCCGCAATCCCGGTGTTTGTCGATATCGATCCGGACACTTACAATGTCGACATTGACAAAATTGAAGCGTCGATTACAGAAAGAACCGCTGCCATAATGCCTGTACATTTTGCCGGACGCCCAACGGATATGGACGCCTTAATGGCAGTGGCCAAAAAACACAATCTGAAGGTAGCTGAAGATGCAGCCCAGGCCTGGGGTTCGGAATGGAATGGCAAAAAAGTTGGTGCGCTCGGCGATGCCGGTTGTTTCAGTTTTCAGTCATCCAAAAATATCACCGCCGCCGAAGGCGGGATCATTCTGACGAACGATGATGAAACCGCAAAATTCGCCCGTTCCTACACCAACTGCGGCCGACTCGATACCGGCATCTGGTACGAACATTATTTGTTGGGCGGCAACTCGCGAATGACGGAATTTCAGGCGGCTGTGCTCCACGCGCAATTCGACCGTTATCCTGCGATGAAACAAAAACGTGAGGCAAATACTCAATATTTGAACGAGCACTTATCCAAAATTGACGGTATTGATGTGATGGCGGATGATCCGCGCGTCACCAGCAACTCCGTTCACATTTATATTTGGCGATATCACAAAGAAAAATTCAATAATGCGCCAAAGGACAAATTTATCGAAGCGCTTCGAAAAGAAGGATTGTTTATGAGCGCGGGATATTCAATTCCGCTGTACGCACAGCCGTTATTCAAAAACCTCGCGTTCGGACCCCGCGGTAAAAAGATGGATCTCGGAATTGATTATACGGACTACCAGCTCCCTGAGACCGAAAAGGCCTGCTACGAAGAAGCGCTGTGGTTGCCCCAGTCTGTCATGTTGGGCGATGAGGCTGATATGAAAGATATCGTGGATGCCGTGATTAAAGTGAAGGAAAATATAACCGAATTGGCTTAGCTTCCTTCTATATAAATCAGTAAAAATTGAAAAGGACATCGCTGCGGGATTTGCAGGGTGTCCTTTTTTTTGTAACTAAAATTTTCAGTACAAAAAAGCCGCGAAAATTAATCCGCGGCTTTAAACGTGCATCCCAAAAAGTTCAAATATCGAACTCATTTTATGAAGACCTCAAGAAAATATTTGACTTAGAGGCTTTTGTTCCTGTAGACTACATCGATTTTAACAGATTAAAGACCTGTCACAGTGGTTAATAATTCCCCAACAGTAATAGAACTATATATATATTATAATATATAGTAAGAGGATGTTGAAAAAAATAAAAGGGTGGTGATTGTGATGAAAGAGGCTGAACAAAAAGAAAAATTTATTGAATGGCGCGCCAAAGGTATTTCTTATGATGAAATTGCTAAACGATTGAAAAAATCAAAAACAACTTTGATTAATTGGAATCGGGAATTGAATAAAGAAATTTCCAATGTGTCATTTTACATGGCTGATGCAATAATCGAAAAATACAAATTAACGAAACATGCAAAAGTAGAATATTTAAGTGAACAGATTTATAAAATAAAAGAAGTCCTGAAAGAAAAAGATTATAAAAATCTTTCTGTTCGTGAATTGGTTTTTTTGCTTGAAAAATATGAAAATGATTTGCAAAATGAATTCAGAAATATAATATTCTATACTGGTGAAAAAGAAAATTTTGATTTGGCTCATTTTGCAGAAATACAAGGGGAACGTGATGTAACAGTTAGATTGTACTAAACAATACTGAAAGTGAACTAAAAATGAAATTGTCCTTGGGTGTTTTAAAAGCCTTTGTCCTGTGGAGCTTTTTTATATCTTCTCGCTTGGCATCGGGCAGGGTGGGAACGGATAGGAAGGGTTCAGAAGGGTTATCAAAGGGTTTGGGCGTGTTTTAAATTTATAGTGAATGAACATTTCAAAATTTGGATTCAAAATTAAGCTGACTTTCTGAAAACGAAATATTATTGAATTATAAATTTATCTTCTTGCTTGGCAACTGGAAGGGTGGGTGGTCATGAGTGGTGAGATTATAAAAAAGCGGAACAGGGTAAAGGGGTTCGAGTATAATAATTGAAAAATACACAGATTTATATTGACTTTTTGAAATTAAATCTTATTTTTAAATACTGTGAAAAGTACTTAAAAAGAGGAAAAAAATGTCAGAGAAAAAAAGAATTACATTTAATTATCATTTTGACGATAATTATAATCCAGAGTATGTGAATGGAGCTTATGGAGGAATAGGACCTAAAGGTGAGTTAATTGTAAATTTTTATTTAGAGAGACAAGGAATTCCAAAATCACATACTCATGAAGTAAAGGAGGATGGCTCACTTGATTCTCCAATAGTTGGAAATCAACAAAAGTCTGAATTTAATGTTATCAGATATATAAATACTGGAATAATATTAAATTTGGATAGTGCAAAACAAATTTATAATTGGTTAGGACAAAAAATTGATGAATTTGAGAATATGATAAAATCAAATTCTGGAGATAAAATCAATTTTGAAGGTGAAAAAGAAAAATGAAACTACAAACAAGAAATAACTCAGATGTAGTATCTAATGGTGTTTTCTTTTCATT
This sequence comes from uncultured Cytophagia bacterium, assembly GCA_964605145.1. Taxonomy (GTDB): domain Bacteria; phylum Zhuqueibacterota; class Zhuqueibacteria; order Thermofontimicrobiales; family Thermofontimicrobiaceae; genus CAZSBG01. Next base: position 32,670 of record CAZSBG010000023.1, read on the forward strand.
TCAAAATACAGATGTAGAGGAGAAAAAGGATGAATGTAAATCTGTATTTTGGGTGGATGATATTGGAGCTTCTAATTTCTATTATACCTTATACCCTGAAAAGGTAATAACAGCTATGTATAAAAATCCATTAGTTGGTTCATTACAAAAATTTTATCAACAAAGACCATCGGAAAGTTCTGAAAAAGCAAATAAAGAATATTATAAGGTTATAAATATTAAAATTCTTCCAACATTGAAACTCAAATCACCTTTAAATGCAATTTTGGAAGATGACAGTGACGGATTCATTTGTAGGTTGATAGATATTCCCTTATATGGATTTGGTGATGATAGATTAGAATCTGTTGAAAACTTAAAATATGAAATTGAATCATTATACAATGATTTAATGGAGGACGATAACTTTTCTGATGAATGGTTAGAATATAAGAGATTTCTTAATGAGATAGTTATCAGGTAATAAATGGAAAATAATAAATACCATACAAGAGACGTTAAGAAAATTTGTGAAAATAAACTCGATATTGAATTTCGTTCGGGAAAAGAATATAATGGCTGGTATTTTTTTAATGGGAAAAAGACTGCAAGGATAACGATCGCTAAAGGAAGGAAACCAATACCTCCAAAGACTTATAAATCAATGGCAACTCAACTTAAATTATTGGTGAATCAATTTGATGAGTTGTTGAATTGTCCTCTTGATAAAAATAGCTATGAGAAAATACTGAAATCAAAGATAAAAGTATAATTTGGAATAACTTTAAGATAGAAAATAGAGAAAAACAACGAGAGCAGCGGGTTTGCGGGTGGGTAGAGCGTTGGGTGTGTTCGTGTGGAGATGGGAGCGGATAGACTTGGGTGGTCTTGGTGTTGGGCTGGCTACCTTGTTGGCTGCGAACGATGATAGGCGGAATTTTCGATTTAAGTTATATGTTTAATAAAGAAAAAGCATGGTGTTACGTTTTTTGTAACACGATGCTTTTTTTCTTTTAGTCAAAACAGTGTATCATTTTTACTGAATTAAGCATGATGCAGGAAAAGGGGAGATGTGTCTGGGTGATGGGGCTTCCTGCAGGATGCGAAAAATAACAGTAAAGAATAATTTGAAAATTAAATTAAATCTCAGTTGACATTATAAAATAAATGATTATATTATGAGTATAAATATTAAAAATTCAGAGTTTTTGAATCAGTTTAAAATAGTTACTAAGCGGTGAAAAAAAATCCCTGAAAAAAGGATTTATTTTGGATTTGTTTTGTCGATATTGGAAATGAAACTATTTAAAATATTAAATGTATACAATAGTGCAATAAATACTTGACAAAGACAAAATAAATTTATAGAATAATATTGTTATGAATATTAAAGAACAAAAAATAATAAATGGTATAAAATATTTAGTTAAACATACCAATAATGTAGGTCGTACGAAACTTTTCAAGCTTCTTTTCTTTTGGGATTTTATGCATTTTAAAAGATTTGGTATGGCTGTGACAGGATATGATTATTATACTTATCCATTTGGTCCAGTACCAAAGGAGTTATATGACCAAATAGTAAAAGAAAATCTACCTGTAGAATTTAAAAATGAATTTAAAATTATTGAAGATTGTGAAGATGATGATGATAATGAATTTAAAAAGTTCAAAGTAGTTTCAAAGAATACAAAAATGGATTTAGATTGGTTGACACCAAATGAAAGAAATATTCTTGAAGAAGTGGCGTTGATTTTTAAATATGCATCAGCAAAAGAAATGACAGAAATTACCCATTTGCATAATAGCCCTTGGTACAAAACGATTAAAGAAAAGGGTAAATTCGAAAAAATTGATTATCTATTGGCTGTAGATGATGAAACGACTTTAGATATGGATACGATAAAAGAAAGGTACTACACACAAAAGGATTTGCTTAAGGATGGCAGACTTTGAGAAGGGGCAATTTTTTCTTGATAAGGGAGCGACAAATCATCAAGGGACAAAAGGTAAATATTTTATTGGATTGAATGATGCTGAATATGAGGATGATGTAATAGTCTGTTTTGTTATTAATTCAGAAAATAGAATGGATAGACTAAGGTTAAACTGCAACAAAAATGAAAATAAATTTGTATTGAAACCTGATTCTTTCCCATTTATAAAGCATCATTCATCTATAATGCTGGCAATACCAAATTATTATAAATTGATAGAAATGTATTTACCATCAATAAAGCTCCTTGATAAAGCAGATGATTTAATGTGTAGGCAAATAAAAAATTGTATTGATTGGTCTTACATAATCCAGAAATATCATAAGCTTATAAAAGATTGTTTTAAAAATAAATGACTATGTTTTAAAAAGAATTTTCATTTATCAACTGTTTTAAAAGAACTTTCCACTATTTCAATTTCCTCTGTTGTCAAACCATAAAGCTCATAAACCATTTGGTCAATTTCTTTGTCTGTTTTATCAATTTCAGCTTTTAATTCAATAGCTTTTTGCTTTTGTTCTTTGAAATAATTCATCCATTCAGATTCTTGAGATAAGCTTAAATTAATTTTACTTTTTTTAAGTTCTTGTAAAAACTCTTTGACCTCCAAACTAAACCACTCATTTAATTTTTTGCTTAAGTTATTATTGTACTTGTTTTGAATTAATTCTAATAATGTTTTATTATTTTTATTAAAATCACTATTCAACTGTAGAAGATTATCAGTTTTTGAAATTAGTTTTTCACTAATTTTTTTAGGTAATGGTACATCGTTTAAAACTTTGGAGGAATATGTAAAATAACCTCCAGATTTTAATGAAGATTTTCTTTGTAAATAAAACCTAATCAATGAAGAATTAAGTATTGCTAATAATCCTTTTATTGGATAATTTTCTTTAACAGTTATTGCAAAAACTCTTGCACAACTAAAACCACTTCCTGATTTATCCAATGAAAATTTATGTTCTTTAACTTCACCTGGGCTAACTATTTTAGTTTGTTTAAAAACTTTTTTTGTTCCAAATCTTGTTAGAGCATACCAATCTTTCCTTTCTTTAAAGGTTTTCCTGGAATCCTGTCGGGATTGTAGTAATTCTTTATTTGATAATAGGTATTCATAACCCTTCGGAAAATTATTCTTCAATTCCTCTTCACTATAAACGACTGTTTTTTCTCCTTCTTCTTTATAAGGATAAATAACAAATTTACTTGGTAATGCCAGCCCATTTCTTACAGGGTCACTTGCTCGAATGACAGGAAGAAATAGTTTTCTTTCAATTCCAGATTTTTCCATTTCATCAAAAGTAAACATTAGAAGGTTATCCATACCTGTGAATAATCCAGCCCAAGCATTCCCTACATTGCTTAAAGTTTCATATTTTTCAACCCTTCTTAATAAATCTAATTCAGTCTTTGAAACAAGAGACCATTTAGATTCATTAATACTTGCTACAGGAATTTCAGTAAAATTTGCATAATTACCTCTTTGAGCTTCAGTTATCCTGTGAATTCTTTTGTAAAGAAAATCTTTTGGAGATTTTTTTGACAAAGAATAAATACTGACATATGTTAAAGCACCTTCAAATACAGGTAAATCACCAAAATCTAAAATCTTATCTATGCAATATTTTTGAGAAATAAATCTTCTCGTTTCCTGACCATATTCTGTGGTTTGAAATTGGTTTGATGTAATAAAACTTAGTTTTCCTTCATTTTTTAATAGTTTAAAGGCTTCCTCAATAAACAAAGTAGAAATATCAATTCTTTTATATGCAGTTTTTTTATTTTCCTTGTAAAAATCTATTTCTTGATAAGGTAAAAATTGAACTCTTACATACGGCGGATTCCCAATCACAACATCAAAACCACCTTTGGCAAATATTTCGGGAAATTCCTTTTCCCAATTGAATGCTTTTTCTCCTGCTATTTCTGGATCGTCAATCAATGAATTTCCACACTTGATGTTGTTATTCAGCATGGAAAGTTTTCTTCCTATTTTGGCTGTTCTTAACCACAATGATAATTTTGCAATTTCCACGCTTTCTTCGTTTATGTCCACACCAAAAAGATTGTTTTCTAAAATCTGCTTGTCAGTGTCGTAAAGTCCCAAAGGTTGCTGAGTCAATTCGTTTATCAGCATATCATTTATTTTATGTTCTTCAATTAAAAAATCAAGTGCTTGATTCAAAAATGCACCACTTCCACAGGCAGGGTCCAGTATCTTCAATGTGAGCAGCCATTCCTTGTACTGGTCAAGCTTCTGGAAAAGTTGTTCTCCTTTTTTGGAAATCTTTCCATCTGCTTTTCTGTGGGAATCATCAATTGTAATTTCTGAAATATCAAGTTCCTGTTTTTTCTCCTTGCATAACGCGCCAATGGTGTTTTCAACAATGTATTGGGTAATATATTTGGGTGTGTAGTATATTCCTTCTTTCTTCCTTTTCGTCTTCTTTTTATCGACTGGCTTTCCTTCCAGCTCGGATGTGATTTCTTCAATTTCATTCAGGGAATGTTCGAAAATGTGTCCCAAAATATTTACATCAATTTCAGTGCTGAAGTCATAGGCAGAAAGTTTAATGCTATCCTTTTCCAGAATATCATCTTCTATGATCACACTATTCAGGATTTCATCTTTTGCGAAAAGTCCACCATTGTAATTTGGAAGCTCATAGGAATTATATTTGTGTCCTTTGTCGAGATGGTCAAAAAACAGCTTGAAACGGTCATACAGGGGCTGATATGCTTCTAAATCTTGTAATTGGCTCCATTGGTCGATGATTCTGGATATTGCATTGGGTGGGACAAGTCCTCTGTCTTCTGCAAAGAAAATAAATAAAAGTCTGTCCAATAGCTTTTGAGATTTTTTGAATTGTATAAGTTTGTCGTATTGCGGATTGTTTTTTACAAGATTGTTGAAGATTTTATGTTTAAATGTTGAATAGTCTTTATAAAATTTATCTGATATGTTTTCTTCGTGAAATTTGGTTTCCTGTTTTAGCTTTGCAGGAACATCATTGAACATGCTTTCTTTGCTCAGGATAAGATATAATTTCCTGAAATCAGTTTTGTTCAAGTTGAACAAATCGAACTCCTCAAACTCTGTTGCATTTTCAATGTAAAATCGGAGCAGGCGAAAATTTGAGGTGATGACATATTTACAATCGGGCTGATTGTTTTTATAGTTGAATGCTTGGTGTTTAATGGTTTCCAGATTAATTGTTTTGGTGGATTTTAATTCGATTACACCAATGGCTGAACCATCTTTTAAAATGGCTCCATCTGCTTTTTTTGCATCGGTGAGGTTTTTAAATTCTGTGGTGAGATTATAGTGTTCATCTGGATTGATGGTATATCCAAGTACCTGAACAAAAATTTCTCTCAGGAATCCTTCCTGATAATTTTCCTCTTTTAGTTGTTGAATGTTCTGGATACGCGCTTTATTTCCATAGAACTTTTGAAATTTTTGGAAGGCTGTATTTACTTTGGTTTCATCGAGAGATTGAAGATATTTTTCAATGACAGATTTCTGAAAGATTTCCATTGAGTTTACCTGTTAGTAATATTCTGAGAATGTTAGCAAGAAAATAGGGTGGAAGTTCAGAGAATTGGAATGATATATATTATAACAATATTTAAATAAAATTCAATAGAAAAGATATTAAAATACTGAAAATTATTCGATGTCACCATTTTGCTAAAAAATAATGTAAAAAATGAAAATATTACTTGACTGTAAGGTTTTAATTTTGTATTTTAAATAAAGCTTACATTGTCGTAAGGTAAATAAAAAGGGCTATCTAAATGAAAAACAAAGAGAAAAAAGAAATTGATATTTTGGGGCAAAAAAGAAAAAAGCATAAGATATTCAGGGGTGAAAATTTCAAACAATCTGATATTATAGATTTTTATGATTCGGAGATAGGCAAAAAGATTTCAGCTTATTTGAATGAACGTCGTTTTAGTCTTGGTAGTGATAAGGTCACTTATCGAGTCATCAATCATTGGGAAAAAGAAGGATTGTTGACATTTCAAAGGGATTCGGAAAAAGGATGGAGAAGATACAGCATTATTGACACGGTGTGGATGGAAATTTTAAAAACATTGAGAAATTTCGGAGTGTCAATTCAGACTATTTTGGAAGTCAAAAAGAATTTAGAAATGTTAGATTGGAAAGATAAACCAACTCAATTTCCATTTTTAGAAAAATATGTGGCATTAACTTTGAACAAATCAAATCCTGTTTATGTGCTGGTTTTTCAAAACGGAGAAGTTGAACCCCTGAATAAAACGGAGTATATGGCTACTTTAGATTTTTTAAATTTGGAAGACCATATAACAATTTCACTTACTGAAATAGTCAACAGGATATTACCATTTGATGTTGCAAGTCAAAAGAAAAAAAAGTCTGTTGAGTTGAGTGAGGATGAATTGGAGTTGTTATATTATTTGAGAATGAAAGATTTTGATAGTTTGGAAATAAAGAAAAGGAATGGAAAAATAGAACGATTTGAAATAACTGAAAAGATAGATATTGAAAAGAGAATAATTGAATTATTAAAACAGGGTGATTATCAGGATATTAATATCAAGCAAGCTGGTGGTAAGGTTGTTAATATAACAAGAAAAACGAAAAAGAAACTGTAAGGGTGATGTGATGGAAAAACTCCACACGATTTCGAATATTGCATTAACTGAAAGGCTCAGACGTGCAAGGTGCAGGAATTGTAAACGATGCATTCAATTCGGTATTGTCGGGAGATTCTGGAACAGGGCGGAAAGAAGTATTCAGAATCAGAAGTGAAGATGTTGAGAGATGTACTTTATATCTTGGCAGAAATAGAGTATAAAAACAAAGAGGAGTTTTTAAGAGATGGCAAGAAAAGCAATAATTTATACACGTGTCTCAACTGAGGAGCAGAAGAAACAAGGGTATAGTCTTGGTGAACAAAGATATAGAATGGCTCAATATTGTCTTAAAAATAATATTGAGATAGTTGCGCATTATGAAGATGATTACTCTGCTAAGACATTTAAAAGACCTGCAATAAAAAAAATGCTTGAAGATATTAGAACGAAAAAAGTTGAAGCAAATTTATTTCTATGTAGTAGATGGGATAGATATTCGAGAGGTTATCGTGACTCTCTTGAATTTGAGGATAACCTTAAAAAATTTGGAATTGATTTAAAGATTGTTGAATGGATGGAGCTTGATCCAAGAATTCCCGAGAATAAATTAATTGAGCATTTGTTTAGATTATGGCCTGAGATAGAAAATGAAAGAAGGGGCATTAACACTAAGGCAGGCATGAGGCAAGCCAATAGAGAGGGAAGGTGGACAGCAAAACCACCAAAAGGTTATAAATTAGAGAGAATTGACAATAAATCGTATCTTGTACCTAATGAAGATTCGGTGTTTATTTATGAAATATTTACAGAATTTGCAAAAGGTATTTATAGCGTTGAAGAGTTAAGAAAGATAATGATTAATAAAGGATTTAATTGTAGTAAAACCCATTTTCATAACTTATTGAAACACTATGCTTATATTGGCAAAATATTAATTCCTGAATGGTTTGATGAACCTGAAGAAATAGTAAATGGTTTGCATGATGCAATTGTTCCAGAAGAAATTTTTTATCGTGTTCAATCTATTATAAGTGAAAGAAAACCAAGAAAGAAGCCAAAATCTAAGCACTCAGATAAATTACCATTGAGAGGGCATTTACAATGCTCAATATGTGGTAAAAAGCTTACAGGCAGTCCTTCCAGAAGTAAAACAGGTGCAAGGCATTTCTACTATCATTGTCGTAACGATTGTAAAGAACGATTTAGAGCAGATACAGCGAATGGAGAGTTTTTAAGGTATCTAAAATCATTCAAGATTCGGGATGAAGTGCTGGTGTTGTATTACAAGATTCTGGAAGATGTTTTTAATAGAGATGAAGTGAGCAGAGATAAGGAAGTTGAAAAGATTACAAAGCATATTAATTTATTTAAAAATAGAATAATTAGTGTTGGGAATAAATACAGTGATGGTGAAATTGATGTACAAGAATTCAGACGTTTTGAGAGCAGATTTTTAGAGAAAATAAGGGAGCTAAACAATAGAATTGCAGAATTAAGTATGCAAGATTCTAATTATCTAAAATACATTAAATATTCGTTTTCCTTGCTTGGAGATTTGGAAGGATATTACAAAAGGGCTAATGTTGAGGTGAAAGATAAATTAGTGAGTTCGATTTTTCCAGAGAAATTAATTTATGAAGAAGAAAAATATCGAACTCCAAAAGTCAATGCAGTGCTGTCATTGTTGACTAATAATATCAATGAGTTAGGAGAAATAAAAAACAAAAAAGCTGTCAAAAATGACAGCTTGTTCGCTTTGGCATCCCCAGGGGGAGTCGAACCCCCGTTGCAGGATCGAAAATCCTGAGTCCTAACCACTAGACGATGGGGACATCTTTTTATTAGGCGTGCTCAGAAATTTGGGGGAGAGCGACGGGAGTTGAACCCGCGACCCCCAGGGCCACAACCTGGTGCTCTAACCAACTGAGCTACGCCCTCCAAATATTGGAGCGTAAATATAATATAATTTCTTTTAAAATGCAAGAAAAAAATAATAAAATTCAGTCAATTTTAAGTTGTTTGTCGCGCCTCAGGTGGTTGAACATTTTTCTTTAAAATAGTCTTGATTTTACAATTCATATTTTGTAAATTTCAATTCATTGCTTACACTCGATGAACACTAATTTCGAGACATTTCAATAATTTCGAAATTTTTTTGAAACTTAGTTGTTTAAATAAAAGTATTAATAGGCGATTCTATTTCATTTTTTATAACACACTTTTTTTTGTAAATAAAGGTTTAAAATATCTGCTAATCATCTCGAAAGTTTTGAATATTTTGGATCGTCAACAGCATTCGATTTAAAATGGGGTGAGGTCGGATTATTTGCACTGAAGCAGGAGGAGTAATGGAGATTCTAAGTAAAAAAAGTGGACCCACAGGGATTATCACATTTTTGGGTAAAACATTGGGTGAGCCTGCTGATTCCAAAACATTTGAAGCTAAATTTAAAACGCTTCTCCAGGACGGCGTAAAGCAGGTAATTTTAGACCTTCATAATGTGCATAGGATAAACAGCACAGGTCTGGCCATTTTGATCACTGCAACAACGCTGCTCTCAAATTCCGGAGGAAGTAAAGTTGCTCTTGCCGGTAGTAATGAATTCATTCAGGGAGCGCTTACACTCACACGATTGAATCAGTTTTTCGAATGCTATGATGATGTGACCCAGGCAGAAGAAAAGCTGGAAGCCTGAAACTTTCAGTAATGCTTGCAAGGGTCATGTTTAATAGAATAGCCGTACTCTCATGAATATACAATATCATCCCAAACCAAATCGAGATCAGTTGCGAAATACCAGAAGCCAACAGGCTCGAATACGTTATTTCTTCAGCTAAATCACGCCTCGTTTAACAATCCTGCATGAATGATACTTCACCATTTTTTCTTCAATAAAATTTAAATGACGTTCCAAATCCGGAGTAAAATCGCTGGCCGGGCAAAAAACTATAAATACCACATTTCTGGTATCCTGCGAAATTTTTGTCCGCGCGGAATCGGATGATGGATTGCCGAACGGACCAATATCGTCGAACAACGCGAGTCTGCCATTGAGGTTGACAAATTCCTTTCCGATGCCGGGATAGCCCTCTTCTTGTTTGCCGAGCCGAAGATGAACCGATCCCTTGAGTTTATCGACATCATACAAGCCAATTGAAAGCAAAAATGAAAGCGAACACAGGTTGCAAATATCGACCACAGAATTGATCTGGTATATTGATTTGCCGTTTAAAACCCGGCGCAGCAATGCTTCTGAAGAAGGCCTGTTCTTGGTTGGGTCCAGTCCAATGGTGCGAAAAAATGACCGGGTGATGTTTAGCCTGTCCAGCGCTTCGTGCGGTGTTGGATACTTTTTTTGTAAATCGACCGCCAGTTCATCTATTTCCTTGCTTACCCCGGGCGACTGAGCCAGCACTTCTACGTCATCAAATTGAATGAAGCCCAATTTGACAATGTTCTTCAGCGAAGGATCAATGTCTACAGTGAATTGCATATTCTATTGCTCCGAATTTTTTGAGATGAGTTCATTAAAATCAGAGTTCAGTTTGGATTTATCGCAGGTTGTTAATAATCAGAATAAAATACAAATATTTTTCAATTTATGCAAACAGTTTCAATAATGGATAATTAAAATCCATTTATACTTAAGCATATTATTCCATGGAGCATTTTGGATGTAATTGGTGTGAGGAGTCGTATTGGATGAATCAGATATAGGATTTTAGAGAAGGATACAGGAGATTAAGCAGCCAATGCCTGGTTTACCGTTTCCAATAACTTTTGCTGCGAGAACGGTTTGGCAATCGTCGCAATAGCGCCCAGGTTTTTGGCGAGGGTTAAATAGTCGTCCGCATGAATCTGTCCGCCGCCGGAAATGGCAATTATTTTTAAATCCGGGTAATTTCGTCTCAATTCGATAATCACTTCCATTCCCTCCTTGGAGGGCATGATCAGATCAGTGATGATTAAATCATATTTGTTTTCATGAAACATTCTCAAGCCAACTTTTCCATCCGGCGCCTCAGAGACATTATATCCATCTCGTTTCAATGTTTTCTGGAGAAAATGTCTCACTTGTTCTTCGTCATCTATTACCAAAATGTTGGTTGTTGCAACATTCTTGTTTACTGATTCCATGGTGCGTGTCATTTGATTTTTGTTTGAGTCGTTACGTTTATTAAAATGGGTCTAATTACATATCGTCAACAAAATTTATATCTTGATGTTGTCGAGGGCTATGTGCAAATATGGTCAAATTTGTTATAATATTTTCCGAATTATTCAGATAAATTTTCATTGATGAGAGATATCAAGCTTTGCAATGTGTAGGGTTTTTGCAGGAATGCATATCCTTTTTGGGTTATTAAAAATCAGCGTACCTTTTAGGGCTATTTAAATCAAGCAACCGCGTCTGGCGGTGGTAGTTTGACTAAAGATAGTGCTTAAGGCAGTATTAGAAAGACTATCTACTAATATCTTGCCGATATTTTCTGTTTCAAAACTAAAACGATGTACTTTTATAAGGTCATCGATTAAAAGAGACATTTGAAAATCCTATGTATGAACTATTATAAGTAGTTATGACATATTTGCAACTATTCAGCTTAACTTCAATAAAATTAGATATAATGTAATAATTCTTACCTCATCCCCGGGGGGCTGTGTCAAAAGTACTGAAATTAAACTTTTATGATATCTGTCATTCCTGACGAAGCGAAGCGAAGTTCAGGAATCCTTTCTGGCAGAGTCAGTAGATTTCTGCACGCCAAGTCGCATCTTCGACATTCGCAGAAATGACATTGTTGAATATTAAGATTTAAAAAACAGACTTTTGATACAGCCCCGAGTTCAATATAAACTGAAGTAAAGTTAATATCGAATTTGCAATGCCTGAAGACAGAATCAAATTAATAAATTAAACTTCGAGTTTTTGAGTCTTGGAGGCTGAATAGTGTCAGAGATTCTGTGGATCATAGAATCTAATTTATTTTGAAAAACTTAATTTCGGCATAATAGTACTACTTCGTCAGATTACCCTTTTTCTGTCATTCCTGTATGTTTTTTACAGGAATCTCATTCTAAATCACGAGGAGATTCCCGTCCTCCAAAAAGATGGCGGATCTACGACTACAAACGTGCGGGAATGACAACGGGAAAAAATTCAAGTTTCTTGAAAGTTACTGTAAAAATTCAAATTAATTAATTTGTTAGATAATGGCAATTAAAAATTTCTATATTATGGATAATTAACACGGCATGGAAAAAATAAAAAAAAAAGACTTGACATATAATGTAGATATACGTATACTGATACTATAATAAAAATAATAATAATACTGACAGTATACTGGTAGGATGATGAAAAAAGAAGTTTACACAGAGCACGAAATTGTAAAACATTCCGGCATTGAAGCGGGATTGTTTCAACAGCTTCTCAAGAAAAAAATGATCAAACCTCTTGGAACGACCAATGAAAATCTGCTCATTTTCAGCGCTGACACACGCAAACAGGTCAATGAGATCAAACAATTTCAGGCCATGGGCTATTCAATGGATGAAATTGAAAAGATTTTCAAAAAAGTGGGATTACCATCAGCCAAGAAGTCCAAAGGAGATGATCCCAAAAAAATACGCTATCTTACAGTGGGAGAATTAGCCAATCAGGTGAATGTGAATCCCCGCACCATAAAATATTGGGAGGAACGCGGAATAATAGAACCGGATACGCGTTCCGACGGCGGCTTCCGGCTTTACGGTGAGCAATGGATTTATCTGTGCAATCTGATTAAGGATTTGCAGTTGTTCGGATATAGTCTGGAGGAAATTAAGGAGATTTCAGATTTGTTCCGGGATTTTTTGGTCATTGAGAATTCCATTGAGGCATTTTCTTTGGAAGAGACAAATACTAAGCTTTCAATCATGAAAGAAAAAATTAAGCTTTTTTACGCCAAAATGGATGAATTCAAGGAAGGCATTCAACGCTGGGAAGAGCTGTTGAAGAATAAAGAAAAAGAAATTCGCCAGATGGAAAATGAATTGAAACAGGCGAATAAAACCGATGAAAACAAGGAGTAAGAAACGTGAATTCCAACATATCAAAAAAAATGATTTTCATAGAACCCAAAGCGCCAAATTTGCATATTTTTTCCGTGTTCGTCATTCCCCGGTTGGGGACATTGATTTTGGGTACAATTATGAAAAAAATGGGCTGGCAGGTTGAGGTTATTATTGAAGAAAATGAAGAAATCGATTTTGAGAAGATTGCTTCTGCGGAGCTTGTGGGAATTTCGACCATCACTTCAACGGCGCCGCGGGCGTATACAATTGCAGATCAGGTGAGAGAAATGGGAATCCCGGTGATCATGGGCGGCCCCCATGTAACTTTTATGCCGGATGAGGCGCTGGAACATGCTGATTATGTGATTCGAAGTGAGGGGGAAAAATCGCTGCCAAAATTTATCGAAGCATGGTCGACTAACAAGGATTTCGCTTCCGTCCCAAATTTGTCGTATCGCGCAGACGGGGAGAATATTCATAATCCCATTGAAAAGTTAAACAGGGATCTGGACAGCATTCCCTACCCGGAGATTTCGCTCATCCACGATGGAATCCGGAAGACGTTTGGGTACCAGATCGTGCCGGTGCAAACATCGCGCGGGTGTCCATTTGATTGTGAATTTTGTTCGGTGACCGGCATGTTCGGTAAAAAAATCAGGTATCGTTCGACAGAAAATATAATCGAAGAACTTCGCCAGTACAACCATAAAAAAAATGTGATATTTTTCTACGACGATAATTTCACAGCAAATCGCAGAAGAACAAAAGAGTTGCTGAATGCGATGATCGCAGAAAATTTCAAATTTGGCTGGTCCACCCAGGTGCGCGCCGATGTTGCCAAAGATCCGGAGCTGATCAAACTGATGCGCAAGGCAGGGTGCACGACTGTTTTCATCGGTTTCGAGTCGGTTGATCCGGAGAGTTTAAAAGAAATGAAAAAAGAGCAATCGGTTCAGGAAATTGGCTCGGCCATTAAAACATTCTATAAAAACAGAATTCATGTGCATGGTATGTTTGTTTTCGGTTTCGAGAGTGATAGTCCTTCGATGATGAAAGAGACCATTCGTTTTGTGAATAAAAGCTACATCGGCACAGTTCAATTTTTAATTCTCACACCATTTCCGGGGACCGTGACGTTCAAAAAATTGCAGGATCAGGGGCGGATTAAATTCTACGATTGGGGGCTGTACGATGCACATCACGCTGTGTTTCAGCCGAATAACTTGACCATTGATGAATTGCAAAAAGCCCAGATTCGGGGACACCAGTCTTTTTATTCGTTGAAACAGCTTTTCAAAAGATTGCTTCATTTCGAATGGAATGAACTTCTCATCGGGTTTTATGCGAGACGACTAAACAGAAGCTGGAAAAAGAAAAACCGAGTCTGGTTAAAAGTGTTGAATCTGTTACGACCAAGTTATGATTTCAAAATTAATATTGATTTTCGTCAGGTCGTTCGATTACCGGATGTAGTGCAGAAATTGAAGCATCGGCAAAAGAGAGATTGCTATAATGGAGATGATGTCCATAAAATCGGCAGGCACAATGGATTATCAATGGAGTAATAGGGGATTGTGATCCATCATTGGCTTTCATTTTCATGGTATCTGTTTTTGTAATATCGGCGAATGATTTTTCGGGCGACAGATACATAGAAGGGAAGCGGAAGGGATTGAATAAAACGGTAGAGCAGATTCATTCTGAATGGGTAAATAAGAAACTTTTTTCGTTGTGCAGCGGCGCGGGTCATTATCCGGGCCGCTTTTTCCGGGGACATCACCCAAATCGGTTTTGTGTTTTTGCTGATAATCGGTGTCTGCACGTAACCGGGATGGATCATGGTGAATTGAATGTCCGGCAATTCTGCAGCTAAGCTTTCGATGAAATATTGCAATCCGATTTTCGTGAGGCTGTAAATTCCACGCGTTGGCAATCCCCGCATGGACGCAGCAGAGCCAATGGCAATAACTGCGCCAGATTTTTGCGGCACCATAATCTCAAGACACGCGCGCGTGGTGTAAATGGCGCCTTTCAAATTGGTGTCGATCACAGCTTCCACGTTGGTCCAGTCCCATTTTACGAATGATGAGTTCGTCCCGATGCCACTGTTCACCCAAACCGCATCGATACGTCCGGCGAGTTGGTGAAATTCCTGAATGACAGCAAAAACCTGATCCCGATTTTGCACATCGCAACTCTTTATCCAAAAAGTGCTCGGGCTTGATTTGAGTGATTCGGCCAGTTCACGCATGGGCGCTTCTCGCCGGCTCAGGAGGCAAAAATGAATTTGGTAGGGTGCCAGCGCTTCGACAATGGCTTTCCCCAATCCGGATGAAGCGCCGGTGACAATGACAGATTTTCCGGTCCAGTATTTCGCTAATTTTTTATTCATCTGTATTTTGTTTTCACAATTTTCCGCGGCAAGAGGTAGTGGCATCTCTGCAAGTGAATGTGTAAACGAACTTGTTTAACTGTAATGTGGTAACATTCAATCCCGATTCAATATAATTCCTTATTCTAAAATTTTCGTGCCCTGAACATGGTTTCCAAGAATTGTCCCTGAGATAATTCCCGGTTCCGTATGGCCGGATAAAATGGTTGCGATTGTCAAGGGATTTTTTTTGACAATTTGAAAAATTTGCTCCACTTTGGATCTCATGCCACCGGTGACGTCTGCCCCGGCCGATCCACCCAGATTCGTGATAATTCGAGAGTAGTTATTCGCATTGATTTGAGGGATCACATTGCCATCAGCATCCAATACACCGGCCACATCGCTGATAAGCACAATGCAGTGAAATGAAATATACTCGCACAACTGGGCAATTTGCTCTTCCGTGGAAGCAATGGTGAATCCCTGGCGTTCATCCACGATGATATCGCCATGAATTAATGGGGTTTGCTCGGCGTCAAGGAGCAGGCGGATGATTCGTGTGTCGATGTAGCTAATTTTTCCATCCCGAGCCGTGGCGATTGCCGAGGGTTGAACTGTGATCGGGAACAGGCCTTCTTCCCCAAAAATTTGCAGCAATCTCAGGTTCATACGAATCATGCTTTCCCTGATTTCATAAAATCCCTGCCACAGCCATTTGGGATGCCGCCCGCTTTGCGCTGCATATTTCTTCGCTGCAATGTGTCCGTAACTGCCAGCGCCGTGGCTCAGGATCAAACTAATTTCATCCGACTGCACTGCCGTTGCAATTTCGCGCGCCACTTTACGGACATGCTCTTCATTCAAATTTTCCGGTTCATTTTTGTTGGTGATAAATGAGCCGCCTATTTTAACGATCACTTTTTTTTTCAATGGTAATTTCATCTCCGTTTATTTTAATAAGATCGCCGCTCTTCATTTTTTGAATGGCAACAGAATCAATAGTCGGTATTTCACTGATGATTGCGCCGACTGCGACAATGGTTTCGCATTCTGAAAGAACCATCGCTGTCGGGGCCGCATTCATTTTTTTCAATGAATACAGAATGTACGATCCCACGGTGCTGCCTTTGGCAGTGGGGAAAATGAGCACTTTCCCGGAAACCGATTGACCGAATAGCGGGTGGTTGGCATCTTTTACAACTCCGGTTTTGGGATCGATTGCTCCGAAGAAGCTGATGGGCTGGTCAGATTTCAGCGCGGTTCCTTCTGCTTTTCCTGCATAGATAATCCTGCCGCTCAATTTTTCCATTGTCCCTCCAGCGCGGATTCAATGCACTGTTCCGTGGTGCCGAAATGTGTGACTATCCCCTGATGCGATGGGAGATAGGTTGCTGCTTTTGTAGAATTCGTCCCGATGAATTGAACGTCCATTTCGCTGAGAGGCGCAACAACCATGCACGTGTCGGCCAGAACATACCCGCCGGCTCTCTCGATAATATCCACAAATCCTTGACTGCGCGCCTGTTCCCGAACGATGGAAGATGTGGCAATCCACAACGGTTTTTGAAGCGTTTTCATTCTCAGTTGATTTG
This sequence comes from uncultured Cytophagia bacterium, assembly GCA_964605145.1. GTDB lineage: Bacteria > Zhuqueibacterota > Zhuqueibacteria > Thermofontimicrobiales > Thermofontimicrobiaceae > CAZSBG01. The sequence goes on from CAZSBG010000023.1 coordinate 49,296, forward strand.
CAATCTCGCCGATTTCGTCGATGGAAGCATGGGGACAGCCAAGGGTAATCAAATCAAGTCTGTTTTCATGGCTGCTAAGAGATTCCCTGGCTTCATCGAGCGAATGGATGGGGATGGTTTCGGCGTTTTTCCGAACGATACGATCTCCGTACAAATCTGCTTCGGGAGTCTGTTTTTCAATGTGAAACAGGGCAACCGCGCCACTGGCAGCCATGGCAGCGCCCAATGATTTCAGGCTGGTTGTCCGATGCATTTCGTCAGCGGGAAGTGAAAGCCCCTGAAAAAAGGGTATTCCGCTGCCAATCAGTTTTCCGACGAGAAAACCCAGCAACCCAAAATCAGCGCTGGTTTCCATGGAACAGGTTACCTCAATCCGATGGGTGGCCAGTCGATTTTTGTGAAGATGAAGACCAAATCGCGGGGTGCGTCCGCAAAAAGCTGCTGCCAGCGCCGAGGGTCCGCCTTCGCGATTGGTGCACGCGCCGATGACGGAATTGGCGTAACTCACTGCCGAAGATTCGCTCCAGGCAATGTGCTCACCGCGCTCCGGGGCTAATCCAATATGATAAGGAGCGCAGGTCAGCGTGGCGCGAACGCCAACCCGCTTCAGTTGTTCGATAATTTGAAATTGTTTGGCTGCAAATTCCGGAGGAATACCCAACTGCTGCCACATTTGTCTGTCAATGCCGGATGGATTCATAAACGCCGGCACATGCGCGTAAACACCCATATCTGCCCAGTCGGTTAAAAATTCCAGCCCGGGATCACCAATATTTTTGTAACTGATGCCGGCGATCTGCGCGGATTTCACCTGAACCATGTCACTTGCGTCATAAATTCGTCCAAGCGCGACTAAAATTTCCATGGCGCGTTTTACTCCGCGGCCATGTTTTCCATCGAGGAAAGATTGTTCAGTTTCGGTTAATTTCATTTTTTAATAGAAAAGTATAATTGCCACAGTGGCGCGGATCCACTGAGTTGTGAAATTGCTGAAGAAATAGGATTTGAAGTTATCCCTTAAAAATTCCTAATTCCCGTTCCATTTCCAGATTTTTGTCCAACGCTGCCTGTGCGCGTTCGATGAGTTGTTTATCTATGCCAAAAATATTGTGAATGGTGCTGTGATAATTTTGCTTTATATTGTAATTCTTTTTTGAAGAATGGGTTGTTTCCCGCATAAAATTTTTGTGAATAAAAATATAACCGTCTTTTTGAATTTTCGTCAGACAAATGCCGTGCATGGCAGGCCGGGTGAACGACGCTTCCCAGTGCATTAAAAAATCATCCGGCGGACAGGTGCGGTCGATAAAGTTGTAGCGCCATGTTAAATTTTCTTTGTTAAATGTGAATAGCTGGTATTGCTGAAGCTGCGGATTGAATACCAATTCCACGCCGGTGTGAGGCGTGCGATAAATTCTCGGTTTTTCCGGATTTATTTCCATGGGGGTGTTCAGCAGATAGCCGGGATCGACGAGATATTTGCGGTGATTCATGGTGACAATAATAGCGCAATGTATATTGCGGCCGGCTTTCATATCTGCTGTGACAGGATAGCAGGAATAGCCATGAAACATCAAAATCGTTTCCAGGAAAAATGTGAGCGAAAAACAGGTGCCGCCCAGTAAAAAATTGGCATGCTGATCCATTACCTCATCGGGTAGCCGGATTTTTTCCTTTTTGTCCCAGGTCTGGCTGAGTTTGATTATTTTGCTGATATTTTCATACGGCAGCGCTGAAAATTTTTCCAGAATTGCTTGAAGCGATGTCACATCCGGTCTGGTTACATTCAATTTAAAGTAGTCATTGAAATATTTGACGCTATCGATGTGATTTTCTGGGAGAATATGAATCATCAATTTTACTCATTTGATTGAAAAAATAATAAAGATGAAAAAATTTCCATTCAAAAATAAAATCTTTGAAAATAAGTTAGGCTTTTACTTCAAGAATACATGGATGTTCCTCCACAACCTCGCCAATGATCGCCCTGGTTTCAACATTTCGTTTTTTGAGCGCTGAGAGCAATGCATCGACTTTGGTTTCCGGCACAGAAATGAGCAGTCCCCCGGAAGTTTGCGCGTCAAAAAGAATGGTTGAATGTTCCCAGCCCAATGAATCATCGAGCGACACTTTGTTTTTCAGGTAATATCGATTGTTATTTGTGCCGCCAGGGACGTGGCCATCTGTGATCAGGGATATGGCATCCTCAAAAATCGGCACGTTCGAAGCATAAATATTGATGCCGACTTTGCTGCCGGCAGCCATTTCATAGGTATGCCCGAGCAGTCCAAAACCAGTGATATCGGTACAGGCGTTTACACCGATTTCCTGCATCGCTTCAGCCGCAGCCCTGTTCAACATGGTCATTGTGCGGATGACTTGTTCGCTCAATTCACCCAAATCCAGTCCTGATTTCATCGCTGTCGTGATGATGCCGGTTCCCACCGGTTTGGTCAGCACCAATTTGTCGCCCGGCCGGGCATTGGCATTGGTTACCACTTTTTCCGGGTGCACAATGCCGGTCACGGACAAACCATATTTTAATTCTTCATCCATGATCGTATGTCCGCCGGCAATCACGGCGCCAGCCTCGGTGGCTTTGTGCGAACCGCCTGTGAGGATTTCAACCATGACATCGAGGTCAAAATGCTTTTGGTGAAATCCCAGCACATTGAGCGCGCTGATAGGCTTGCCGCCCATGGCATATACGTCACTGAGTGAATTGGCTGCGGAAATCTGCCCGTACGCGTACGGATCATCCACCACCGGCGTGAAAAAATCCACTGTCTGAATAATTGCAATGTCGTCGGTTAATTTATATACTCCGGCATCGTCGGCCGTGTTTGTTCCAACCAGCAGATTGGGATTGTTATTTTTCGGTAATCGTTCCAATATTGAGCCCAACTCCGTCAGGCTTAATTTAGATGCTCAGCCGGCACATTTCACCGTTTCAGTCAGTCGTTTTATCTGTTTTGCGGACAAATCTGTGTCTCCATTGGTTTTTTGAGAATGCCAATTATTGTAAAACCATAATTTTTTCGTGATTAGATTTTTAAATGCTAAAACACGTCAAAAAGTTTCAATGCGATGATGAACATCGCGACCATCAAAACCACACGAATGACGCTTTCGCCTTTTTTGACCGCGAGTTTAGCAGCCCACCAGGCGCCGAACGCATTGCCGGCAGCCAATAAAAGTCCGAAAATCCAGTTGATGTTATTCGTCCACATGAATATGAATAAGGCCGGAATGGTGTACAGAAAAATAATGAACACTTTGTGCATATTCACATGAACCAGGTTCAGTTTCATAATGTGAAGCAAAGCCGCCATGATGATAAATCCAACCCCGACCTGAAGAAATCCTCCGTACAAACCAATACCAAACAGCGCAGGGTAGAGCAGCCAGGGACTGTATGTTGAATTTTCCAAATTGGCCCTGCTTTTATTCAATTTTGGAAATATCATGGTGAGCATAATGCCGATCATCACTACTGCTAAAATTTTCTGGAATAACTCATTGCTGATATTCACCGCAATAATGGCGCCGAGCACTGCGCCCGGCAGAGTGCAGAGCGCGAGTTTCAGACTCAGTTTAAATTGAGCCATTTTCTCCTGCTTAAATGAGATAATAGCGGAAATATTCTGAATAAAAATAGCGACTCTGTTAGTGCCGTTGGCCATGGCGCTGTCCAGGCCCAAAAAAATCAACACGGGCAGCGTCAGCGAAGATCCTCCGCCAGCCATGACATTAATGAAACCTGCAGCGGCGCCCACTGCAAACAAAAGCAGAATTTTTAGCGGTTCGGCCATAGAATCAGAAATCCTTTCAGGTCAGTAGATTATGTCGTTGTTTTTGTTCGTTCAACGTATCTATTCAGCTACCCACCGTGTATTGTTACCTTTCGGCTTCGTCCTCCCGAGGCGGATTTTCAACTCAATGTGACATATCGTAAGTCATATCGAGGGGAGTCGAGATATGACAAGGTGCTAAGGTTGTTAAAATCTTTTTCTTATATTACCAATTACCTGAATTGTTACTGTTCAACTTACAAATTGCTGGAAGCTTATTGTTTGATAAAATCACAAATTTGGTTTTTCATTTTAATGGGTTATTTCACCTGTGCCGGCAGGCAATGATAGTGAAATCAAATTTTTTGCTGCTGAATATGTGTATGCTATTTCAGAATCGTCAAGCCTTACCATTTGCGGCGTTTGCAAGCATGCAATTTTCACGCGCGACGGTTCGGAAAGAAAATACTTCAAACGGTTTTTGGTATATTCACAAGTCATGGGAACGCTGGATGTCACCAGAATTTTATCATCTTTCATCAACGTTGTGACCAGGGCGGCAAAAATTGTATCCTGTTCAAAGAGCGCATCGGTTGTGAAGTGTTCGATTTTGTACGGCGCTCCCGGTGTCGTTCCAGCAGCGATTGTTTTTCCATCGGATAGTCTGAACACGGTTTGATCTTCTGATAAATGTGCTTTATCAATCAAATTTCAGCAACCGCCGCGAATTGGCGCCAAATATTTTCTGTTTTGCCTCTTCGGAAATTTCCGCCAATCCGACCCGGCCGACTTGCGGTCGCGGATCGAGGAATGGATTGTCCGTGCCGAACAGCACTCGCTCTGCTCCGACTTCGTTGACAAAATATTCCACCTGTCGCGCAGGCCCCATGGAGATGGTCAGGTCGAGATAGACATTTTTCAGTTTCTTTGCAATTTCTGCAGCATGGTAACTGCCGAACGGACCGCCGGAATGCCCCATTATCCAGTTGATGTTTGGGTATTCTTCAGCCATGTTTTTGAAAATTTCAAGATTGCCAAACGCATCACCATCGAGCCAGGTATGGACGAGAATGGCCAAGCGCCGATCTGCCGCAAATTTGAGAATGGACTTCATTCGTTTATCGTTCAATCCACAGCTTGTTGAAAAGGGATGAATTTTGATGATTTTAAATTTTTCAGCATGGCTGAAACAGCGATTCAATTCATCGACTGATAAATCCGGGTAATGGCCGTTCACCATGCAGGCTCCGAAAATTCTGCCGGGAAATTTCGATATGGCATCGAAAACCATGCTGTTACCGAGCACAATATCGGCATCGATTCCGGCATGAGCTGAAACGACAACTTTATCGATCCCGCACGCGTCCATCGTTTGGATCATATCTTCGGCGCTGTTTCGGGGAATATGCATGACGCCGTTCGGCCCGAGATGGGCATGAATATCGATGATTTCTACATCGGACAGGGGAAGACCCTGATGAATTTTATCAAAATAATGATTCATTTTTCAACAGAATTTTTAATTCAAAATGTCACTCGCTGAGTCGATTGAACCGACTTTGCCACGCTGCAGCTTTTGGGACCCAGCAATTTTCGAAGGTTGCCGGACGCTATGGCGCGTTTGTCAGATTCATCTATTTCAGCGTAAGTAATTAATGCGACAGCGGCCGTGCCGGTATATTGCGGCATATTGCTGCCAAAAAGCAATGATCCTGAACCGAACCTGGACACGATGTCTTCTATGGTCCCTGCTCCCATGAAGCGCGAAAGTTCGATGTAAAAATGACTGTACTTTTCGAGCAGGGGATAAAAGTAACGATTATTTCGATACGTGCATGTAGCAGCAATGAGAGGAAGATTTTTGAAGGTGGATAAAATTGTTTCCACCTGTTCCCACGATACTGTTTCCATATCCAAAATCAATGGGATATTGGCCACCTCCAAAGCTTCGAATAACTCCCCGGCAGACCAGTCTGCAATGGAAAAGCTATGTTGGTTCAGTTTGGGATAAATTCTCGCAGCACGAACCCGATTTTGCTTGATTTCGGTGACGAGTTCTTTTGCCGTGGGCATTTCGTTTGTGTGATGGGGGAGAACAACCCAGACAGGGTGCAGTCTTTTCTCGTCGCGGATTTCTTCCAACAACATGGAATTCCCCATGGGCGGATAACTATCCCTGGCCACCGTGTGATAAACCAGCGCCTCACTGATGCCTGCGGTGTCCATTTCCCTGAGTAAATCCTGTGCTGTTGATAAATCCAGCAGGTGCGGTCTGGCAACCCGTCCCACTGAGCAATTGCAATCAAAGAAATTTAATTTTGTCATTCAATTTCCTGGTTTGTTGTTTTTTTGATAACATAATAATATTAGATGAAATACCAATCACCATTCACCACTTCACCTGCTTTACATAACACGATATTTATCCCACACTTCTTTAACCTTTTTGCCACTGCTCAATTCCTTCCTGACATCATTTTCGGTTTTGAGACGACGCGCGGTTTCTTCGATGATTTCCATTTCCACTTCTTTCGGGATAAAAATGATGCCGTCCAGGTCCGCAAAAATAATCTGGCCGGATTTTAAATCGCGGTTCCCAAATTTTACCGGCCCATCGTATTCAATGACAGCCACACGGTCAGTTGTGTCAATCGGGGAATATCCCCTGGCAAAAACCGGGAATGCCATTTCAATCAGTTTTCGGGAATCTCTCGTGAATCCATCCACGAGGCAGCCCATGGTGCCGCGGGATCTCATTGCAGTGGCTGACAGTTCACCCATAATACCGGTTTCGATTGGCTCGGTGGAACAGGCCACCGGTACATCGCCCGGTTGCAGATTGTCCATGAGTTCGATGGCCAGTTTATAGGGATCGTTGCGGCCGGTTTTTTGAGGCGCGTTGAGCATCGTTCGCGCCCGTCCGGCAACGATGGCATCCTCAAAAAGCGGACGAATGCCGGAAAAAGGACTTACCGCACAATTCGGATAGCCGTGTTCATCTAAAATGTCGGAGAGTGCGGCTGAATAAAACGCTTCTTTCATGAATTTGAACATGTGCAGTTCAGATTCGAATTTCATTTTTAACCTTGATTGGGTGAAAAAAGATTGCCAGCGGAATACGCGAAATTAAACGAAATATTCTCGAAAGGAAAAAGCCAATCGATTTTTTTTATTTCTTGAATTTGAACTTCAACTTTGGACTGTCGAACACTTCCGGGTTGATCACAAATTGCGGTGGTCGGCCCTCGAGAAAGGCTTTGACGTCGTTCAAAATCATGTAGCGAATGTCCCAGCCGCCCTCTTCGCTGTACCAGGCAACATGCGGCGTGAGCATCACATTGTCCATTTTCAAAAGATCGCTGTCCTCGCCGGGGGGCTCGTCCTCGTAAACATCCAGTCCAGCGCCCATGATTATTTTTCCTTTGAGCGCATGAATCAAATCTTCAGTATGAATAATGGGCCCGCGTGACGTGTTGATGACTACTGAATCGCGTTTCATCAATTTAAACTTTTCCATGTTGAATATGCTGCGCGTTTCCTCTGTGACCGGAACGTGAATTGTAACAATATCCGATTCTCGCAGTACATCGTCAAAGTTGGTATGTTGAATTCCAAGTTCGCTGAGCCGTTCGGCCGATAAATAGGGATCGCACACGAGGATATTCATCCCGAAACAGCGCATGCGATTCAGCAGCCGCGAGCCAATATTCCCGCAGCCAATAATGCCCAGTGTTTTATCTTTCATTCGAAAAAGCGGGTAGATTTCGTGGGAGCTCCATTCCCCGGTGCGAATCCAGTGTAATAGTACTTTGTCCTGCAATTTTCGCTTTCGATAGGTTTCCAGCATGAGCATGATGGCGTGTTCGGCGACATCCTCGCTGGAAGCTGTTGCTTCGTTGGCAAACACAATCCCGTTTTTCGTGGCCGCCGGCACGTCGATGTTGTCGTAGCCGATTCCGTGTCTCAAAATGACTTTCACATTGGTCAATCCGTCCATCACCTCTTCGGTGAATTTTGCCATGTTCGTCAATACAACATCGGCATGTCTGAATGTTTCAATCAATTCAGTTGCCGAGGCATCCCGCATTTGATAATGTGAAAAATCAATGCCGAGCTTCTCGCATTGCTCTTCTTCCCATTTCAAATCCCGCTCGATATAATCCGTAATTTTAAATTTGATTTTTTGATTCATTTCATTCGATCCTGTTTTGAAATTAAAGCCAATATATCAGAAGTTGTCGGATATGCCATGTCAGTGGCAGAGGCCACTGACCTACCCGGAACATGTACACAATCACAAGTTGACCACTCAACAGTCTACCAATCACCATTAATACGCGCAGGTTTTGTGATATTCATCCAGCATAGCCATGTAGTTATCGTATTTGCTGCCAACTGCGACAGAGTGGCTGATGCCCAGGATGAATCGCCCGCCGGGTTTGGCGCATGCCATGGCGTTTCGCACATCGTTTCGCACATCATCCGGCGTGCCGCTGACCATATTCTCCAATGAAACACCACCCCAAAGTGTGATTTTGTCGCCATAATCTTTTTTCAACTGGCAGAGATCCATGCCGGCTGTGGGCTGAATGGATTGGTAGGCGTCATAGCCAATGTCGATGAAGTCGTCCATCAGCGGATTGTTGTTGCCACAAGCGTGCTTCATAATTTTGACGCTGAATTTTTCCCGAAGATTTTGAACGCGCGCTTTGTTCGGCTCTACGAAAAATTCACGGAACATGGCCGGACTGATGAACGGGCCTGATTTGTATCCGAAATCAGCGCCCCACAAAATTGCATCAGCATCCGGATGGACGAATACTTCATCGGATAAATTTTGCTGCTTTAAATAGAAGTCGGTCGCAGCTCGCACCACGTCCGGATTCTGTATCAATTCCATGCAGCCGCGCTCCATGCCGCCAAGCAAAATAATGCCGATTTCCCCTCCTTCCGGGCCGCAAATGAATTTCTCATCCCTGAACCGCTGGATCACTGCATCGACAATTTTCCATGAACGTTCGTCCCGCACCTGCTTTTCCGGCTCCCGCTGGAATTCCTCGATTGTGAATATTTTTTCCTCCATCACCGGATCTTTGATGCACGTGATGTCGGCGGTGATGTCGGAATATTTGAACACGCGTCCGTATTTATCTTCCCAGGTATTTTCGTTGATCTTGCGCGGCGGGGGATCGTCGCTTTCCTGCGGAATGATCCATGTAGCCATGGGAAACGTGATGATGTCCAGATCGAGTTTTTCGTGCAGTTCGATATGGTCGTTGAGATAGCTCTCTGCGACCTCATCGTGGCGGCCTTCCCAGAACGCGATTTGCGATTTTGCTTTGGCGCGGAGGTAAGTTTCCCGCCCCAGGATTTTTTCCACCGTATCGAAATCCACAGCGAATTCGCCAATGGGCACGCGGTCCGGCTCCTGTCCGTTCATGGTTGTAAGTACGCGTTGTTTTGAATTCATAATTTTCCTTTGAACGTCAAATGTGAAAAGTGAAATGTGAAACGTAAAAAGTGAAACGTGAATATGGTGTGTGACACCTTCGGCGTCGATTAAAAATTGATGACTGGAATGATGATGAAATTATTTTTCGAAAAAATTCAAATTAATTTTCCTTCTCCAAAATGGAGCGAATGGCCGGCTCGAAAAAATCGGCCTGGCGCATGAAACCCAAATCCGTGGGATGGGAGCCATCGACCGTGGCTTCGTAGTCATCCCCCAATTGATTTATGCCATGTAAATAATGAAGATTTTTGATGCCTTTGCCCAGCAAATTTTCGTAGGCCTCTCTGTATGCCGCACGTTCCTGTTTTATCTGTTTATCAAGAAAATTGTTCAAATACGAATTTTGAAATTCCCTGCCTTCAATTAGGAGAATCGGGATTTCCGATTCGGCCTTGCGCAAAATTTCGATGAACGGTTCTACGCGTTCCTTGATGAGGTCTGTGTTCATGTTTGGCATACAATCGATGACGTACAACGCTGCATCAATTTCGCCTAACAGAGTTGCCAGTTCCTGTTCCATTTTGCCGCTACCGGAAAATCCCAGGTTAATGATCGGAATATCCAACCTCCGACCGAGTATTGCTCCGGCACTCATACCGGGTCTGGAAGCACAGCCTCCCTGCGTGATGGACGTGCCATAAAATACGATTGGCTTTTTTCGCGTATCTTCGTCTTCGATTATTTTCCACATTGACGCATCGTTCGGAAGCCCGATTTCGAGAGAATTCACGCCATTGTAAAGCGGAAGGTACGCCATAAACGAGCGAGCGACGGGATTTAAATTGCCGGCTAATTTTGCCGTATTCGTGGGAATGGAAGATGGTCTGCCAACTCCCAGCCAGCGCCACGAACCGTTATCCGTTTTAACATACAAATCCAATCCGCTGACCCCGGTGGCCGGCATGTGGGTCATAGCCAGATTCTCGTTTTTTAGCGTCCAGCGAGCGTGAACTTCGGATGCATCTGTCACGAATTTCACATTTAAACCTGATGTGTGATGACTGAGCTGCCAAACGCGCTCAGGAACCATCGTTTCCGCTTTTGCAGGCAAGCGCTCAAAGTCTCGTTCTGTTTCACTCCATCCTTTGCCCGAAATTCCCAGGTCGTGGGCATCGTACCAATTCAAACTGGTGTCTCGTCGGGCAGGCAAAATTCGAACTAATTTTTGATCCTGCCCAAAAATTTGAACCGAAGATGACATCAGGAAAGAAAGAAGAAAAATTGCAATCGTTCGACGGTACAATTTCATAATATAAACCTTTGCATAATCTTTTATTTTTTTCAAAACTAACAACTAACACCTATCAACTATCACCTGCTCTTAACCTGGATTATTCATCGTAATGCATTAAAGAATCCAGATAGCCTGAATGGTGCTTCATTCCGAATTCAGTATATCTAACTTTGT
>CAZSBG010000024.1:0-58540 GCA_964605145.1 uncultured Cytophagia bacterium
CTAAAAAAAAATCAAGAGCCAAACGCGCTGCAAAAAGCTAACCGGACGTTACTGACTTCAACTGAACTTTTTATGAAAAGATGCTGTTCCAATAGAAGCAGCATCTTTTTTTAGATGAGTTTTTAATTCTTTCAATGTCAATGCTTATGTGGTAATTTTTGTTAATTTTTATATCAGTAAAAACTGAAAATAGTGTCGTATCAACAAACATCGAAAATTAAACCATGACCATTTTAAACAAAAGCATCGTTCCCCGGGAAATTCTTCGTCTTACTCTTTGGATTCTTCTTTTCTCAGTCTCTCTGGCTTCATTTAATTGTGAGAAACCACCTGAACAATTCCCTGAAGAAAAAATCCTGGTTAAAATGGGTGACAAAGTGATTACCGTGGACGATTTCAAGCGTCGCGCTGAATACACCATACGTCCGCCGTATTGCAACGGCGACAACTACATTCACCGGAAAATTGTCCTGAATTCACTCATCGCAGAAAAACTGTTCGCAATGGAAACGAGTGAAAACAATGAGTTGCTCAAAAGCGAACAATTCCAGGATTATCTCAAAGGTCGCCAGGAGCAGTCCCTGCGCCAGTGGCTGTTTTATAAGGATTTTTACGATAAGGTCGAGCTGGATACTTCCGAGATTAAAGAGATGTACAAAATATCTGCCCGGGATTACACAGTTGATTATGTGTCGCTGAAAGACAGCTCGATTGCCCGCGAAATTGGAAAACACCTTCAAAACGGCGCTGAGTTCGATGCTGTGTTCGCGGCATTGGATAAAATTCCGCAGCGGAAAGTCACGTGGGAATCACAGGAAAATGATGTCATTCACAACGCGTTGTACAGCGATCTGGTGGAAAAAGGGAAGGTCATCGGCCCGCTGAAAATTGAGAATAATTATTACGTGGTGATGAGAATTGCCGGCTATTCGGACGTCCGCTATCTCACCGATTTTGATATTCGAAACAGGTTCCGCGATGTCAGGGAGCGGATGACTATGGACTCCGCTATTTCCGGGTACACGCGATTCGTCCAAAAAGTGATGCATGGAAAAAGAGTCGATTTCAACCCGGATACATTTAAAAAATTAGTCAATATTATCGGTCCGTTGTACATGTCCGGTTCGAAACAGAAAGAAAATGCGTTCAATCAGCAGTTCTGGAACAAGGAGAGCGACGATGTTATTCTGGATAATGTCGGGAGCAATATTGATGAGATCGCCGACGAAACTCTGCTGAAAATAGATGATGAAGTCTGGACTGTGGCGCGTTTTAAAAAAGAACTGAACATTCATCCGCTGGTATTCCGCAAGAAACGGATGAAGAAAAGCGAATTTACCGAGCAATTCAAATATGCGATTGCGGATATGATTCGCGATAAACATATCGCCAATGAAGCTCGGAAAAAAGGCTACGACCGTTCGATTTCCGTGAAAACCAATGTGAACATGTGGAAGGACTATCTGCTCGGCTTGTACAACCGAAATGAATATTTGTCCGCGAAAGGAAAACTGGCAAATTTTTATGAGAATTATTTGACGATTATCGAAGACGATTTGAATCCCCATGTCCGTGAATTGCAGCAAAAATATTCGGACAACATTCAAATCAATACAGACCTGTTCGAGCAGATCGAATTGTCGAGAATCGATATGCTGGCCATTCAGGCCAATGTGCCTTTCCCCATCATGGTGCCGAATTTTCCGATTGTAACAACGCACGACAAACTGGATTATGGAAGTAAAATTGAAATTGATACAAATTAATGGAGCAAATAACATCGATGAAAAATCAATTGTTTCGAATACGAGTATTTGTGATTATCTTTATGCTGGTTACAGTTGGCTCATTTTCTTCCTGCGAACCGCGGGCGACCGATCCATCGGACGAAGAGAATAACAGCGAACCGGTCGATGTATTCGAACAGAATCAGCTTCTGTATCGAAGCATGAATTTGGGCAACGCGCTCGAAGCGCCCAATGAAGGCGAATGGGGCGTAACATTGGAGGCCGAATATTTCCAATTGATCAAACAGGCAGGATTCACCGCCGTCCGCATTCCCATTCGCTGGTCAACGCATGCTGCGGCGGACTCTCCGTACACCATTTCGGAAACATTTTTCTCGCGAGTGGATTGGGCGCTGAACGAGGCTGATAAAAATGACCTTGCCGCGATTATCAATATTCATCATTACGAAGAAATAATGCTGGAACCTGCCGCGCATAAAAACCGCTTTTTGGCGTTGTGGCAGCAAATCGCAAAGCGATGTCAAAATAAATCCAATTGGCTGTTTTTCGAAGTGTTGAATGAACCGCACGATAGTTTGACTACTGAACTCTGGAATGAATACTTGGCTGAGGCCATCGACGTCATTCGGCAGACTAACATAAACCGAACGCTCATCATTGGCACGGCCGAATGGGGGCATTTTAATGGACTGGAAAAATTAGCATTGCCGGAAGATGATCAGAACATCATCGTGACGTTTCACTATTACAATCCGTTTCATTTTACGCACCAGGGCGCTGAATGGGTGGCGGACAGTGACGAATGGCTGGGCACCAATTGGCCGGGCACTGCCAATGAAAAATATGCTATTATTCAGGAATTCGATCGCACAATGCTCTGGGCACAGCAGCACAATCGTCCATTGTTTATGGGTGAATTTGGCGCGTATCAAAAAGCGGATATGCAATCGCGCTATCAGTGGACGAGTTTCGTTGCACGGGAAGCGGAGAAGCGAAACATTAGCTGGGCTTACTGGGAGTTTTGCGCCGGGTTCGGCATTTACAATAAAGACAGCAAACAGTGGAATTCACTCTTGAATGCGCTGATTCCGTAATAATTCAAATTAATTGAAGCGAGCATATTTTATGAGAATAAAAATATTCATTATAATTATGATTGTTATGAATTCGATTCTGACCAGTTTTTGCCAGAATTCTGACAAGAGCCCCACAAAAAATACAGATGACGAAATTCCGGTTCCGGAAGGGTATGAACTCGTCTGGAACGATGAATTTTCAGGCTCGGAGATCGATGCGTCCAAATGGGAGCACGAAGTGAACGCAGCCGGCGGTGGCAATAATGAATTGCAGTATTACACAGACCGCAGAGTCAATTCCTTTGTTGAAAATGGCGCGCTGGTCATTCAGGCGCTCAAGGAGCAATACACCGGCCCGGAAGGAACTCGCAGCTATACATCCGCGCGATTGCGAACGATGAAAAAAGGCGACTGGAAGTACGGTCGATTTTCGATTCGGGCAAAATTACCGTATGGACAGGGTTTGTGGCCGGCCATCTGGATGCTGCCCACTGACTGGAAATATGGCGGCTGGGCAGCCAGCGGCGAAATTGACATCATGGAACTTGTTGGGCACGAGCCAAATAAGGTGCTGGGAACGCTGCACTATGGTGGCGCCTATCCAAACAATACGCATAGCGGCGATTCCTACACTTTACCGGAAGGTGATTTCAGCCAGGATTTCCACGTCTTTACCATTGATTGGGATACCACCCAATTTCGCTGGTACGTAGATGATATATTTTACCAGTCCCAAACGTCGTGGTACAGTGAAAATGGTCCCTATCCGGCGCCGTTCGATCAATTCTTCCATATACTGCTGAACGTGGCTGTGGGCGGAAATTTGCCCGGCAATCCGGATGAATCCACCATTTTTCCGCAACGCATGTATGTCGATTACGTTCGGATTTTTAAGAAGAAATAATATGGGTATAAAAGGCGATCATTAAATTTTTTCTTCCCCTCGTAACGAATTCCTGCTATGAGAAAAGATATTCATTGGCCTCGAATTCGATAATCAAGTTTGATTTTTGTTTTATCTCTGCCGGGACATCAAAATCGATTTGATTTTTTTTTTATCACGGCTGATTTTGCCAGTCAAGCTTTTTTCAACTATTTTCACACGTCCAATTTTTTTATCCAGCGAGATCTCAAATGGAAACTGATTTAGCGTGACGTTGCCGAAATCAACGCTTAGAGAAACTGCATTTCTTTTTTTAAGGATAAAATTAAAAAAAATTTGTTTACTGGGTATTTAATGAAAAAAAATGACTTTTGTAAAAAAGGAATGTGTAATGGTCAAAGAAATAAACGCTTATCTCGTAACTATAAATTTCTAATTAGTGGCATAACTAAAAATAGAGATTGAATCAAAAAAAACTTGCATGAATCCGCAATGTTTTGTAAGTTGTTAATAAACCAACGACACTCCCTTCAGTGAAATTTATCAAACGAATCAAATTCATTTTGTTCGAAAACGAAAATAAAATGGTAGAATTGGGATGAAAATCCAATATGTAATTCGTTTAATTATTTTGATGTCACTTTTTATTTCTTGCGCGGATGATGAGAAGAAAAGTCCGGTATCACCAAAAGATACATCGCCGCCTTATGTGGTATCAATTTCAGGATTTACGCCGGGCATGATGCCAAACAGCCAGGTGACAGTGACATTCAGTGAAAAAATCAATCCTGACAGTATTACAATCACACTGCAAGATACCAGCGCAGATAGCTCCCATACCCTGACAACTTTCTCAGTTAATAACACAACGCTCCAATTCACTCCTGAAGTTATGAAATTCGCAGCGACCTATGCGCTTGAAATATATGCAACAGACATGTCCGATAATCCAATTGATGGAAATAAGGATGGAATTGCCGGAGACCCGTATAAAATAACCGCGCAAACATCAACGCCGGCTCTGGAGATCATCAGGTATTTTCCGGTATTGTTAAGCTTCACCCGGGAAATTATTGGTGATACGACAGAATTTAAGTTTGTCACTTCTGCGGATAGTGTGTCCTACCAATGGAGCGCCGATGGTAATTTACTGCAAGAGGCTGTTGATTCTACCCTGTCGTTTGTTTTCCAGGTCGTTAAACAATACACGGTTGATGTGCGAGTAACTGACAAATTCGGCACACAGGCCGGTCTGACCTGGAATATCACCACAAAGAATACCCGCACAAATTTCACTGTGAATCTTAACGACACCACATACACAGCCGGCGATACCATAATTTACGATATCAGCGCTACTGATCCGACTATTTTGTCTATGCTCGAACTTGACTGGGATGGTGACGGAACCATTGATGAGCGTGTTGAAAATATCAACGCAACCAATTATTCAGGCAAAATTTGCGTCGTGGCAGACGAAGCAGGGACGGTGAATGGATTCGTGTATGCAACGGATATGAGTGGTGAGAAAGTGAGGTATTCAATCTCATCAATCAAGATCATCAGTATCCCACCATATTTCTCGACTGATACTTACTCTCTGCCGACAGTCGAGGACGAAGCCTGGGAGTATGACTTCAGCCCGCTCATCAGCGGCAACCAAAGCGGGATACATTATGAAGTTACTTCAAGCAATGAGGAGTTTGTCAAGATCACCAACGTTAAGGGCACAAAGATTTCAGGGCTTAACACAGGCAACTACAACTGGACAATGGTTAACGAAGAGGGAAATGTGGTTGTTTATGTAAAAGCCCGTGATGAGAACAACATTGTAAAGGATGAGTTTTGGCTGAATATCGGTGAGCATGTCGCTGAACGCCCGGATCTGGACTTTGTTGTTAAGAATCTTGACGATGGCATAGCTTTGGCACAAGACTATGTACGCCTGCTTGATCTTAACGACAATGTTGTCGCTGAGGGGTATACTGACATCGAAGGTAAATTGAATATCCAGATCGAGAGTGAAGGAGTCTACAAATTAATTTATCAAAAAGACGGGTTCTATGATAGGGAAGTCGGTACGGTTAACGTGAACGCAGACACTGCAATAACCGAAGTCCGGTTGAACAAAACCACATTTCCCATGGCGCTGCTCAACGAGATCGCTCGTGGAGGTTATACTACAGATCCCAATTTAGCACCCGGAGATGTCAACCGTTGGGTCAATAAGCCTCTTGAGATCGTGATCAACACCAATAGTGATCGCTCCGGATCTGTGGTAAACGATACAACGTCAGCGTATGAATGGGCAAAGACCCACATGGAAAACGAGATCAATCCCGCGACAGTAAGTGAGCAGAATCCGGATGGATTCTTTTATGGTGTGCCGGTTGTAATGAAAAGTTTACCAACTAAAGATTACTTATCCGAGGACACGTATTACGATGGAAAGATAATGATCCAGTTTGTTGAGAATCTTCCTTCCCCGGCATTAAGAAGTACAAAAGTTGATCCAGCCACAGGAGAAGTGGTAGCAGGGACCATTTTCTTACAAGCAGGTCTTACTCCAACAGTTTATAATAAGTATGTCAAGGATCTGCTTCATGAATTGGCATGCGTAGCATTAAGGACTGAGGGTAACTCCGATCATCCTGGAAGTATTTTTTCTGGAGACGGTAGACCAGACCAACTGAACCAAGGAGATAAAAATATCTTAAAAGCGACATATGCACGACAGAACAAGTGGTTTTCTAACGATAGATCATTATAAAAAAAAAGAATTAGTCTAATTAATCCTGTTGTGAACCGCCTCCGCCACCACCACCGCTGGGACTGTACCACGTGGCGACAGGATTATCAGTATCACACCATGCGCCAGGTTCACCATATTGTTCCATCTGACAGCAAGGAATCTGGGAGCCGCAACCAACAATACCTCCTATACAAAAGTCAGCCCAACATAGTTGTCCACAATTTGACTGGTCAAAACAATTTACTCCGGCAGTCCCATCCCAAATACACAATCCCCCGTTTAGATCAGGATCCCAGTAACAGCCATCTGCATCTCCTGTATTACAATCATCTTCTGAACATCTCTTGCAGGATTCGCAATTAAAATCATTGCAGCAATCAGGATCTTCTCCATCCGTCAGCCCATCACAATCATTATCCTCTCCATCATCGCAGTTGCCGTACGCGTCACCCTCGACGCAGAGCGCTTCGTTGCCGTCTATATACCCATCGCAGTCATTGTCTATCGCGTCGCAGCAGTTGCCAGCAGCGTCGCTTTCCGCTGGAGGCGTGTTGCCCCAATAGCACTCCGCCCCGCCGCCAGGGCAGAAGCACTCATACCCGCAGACGTTTCCATTCGCATTCCGTGTTCCAGCGCCAACATTGCACCAGTCTGATTCCAGCCAGCAGCGGTAATTATCACCGTTGCAGCAGAGCACTGTAGAGGAACCGGATGTGGGTGTGCCAAAGCGCTCTCCATGTGAATGGTAATAGGGTTCATATTGCCAGGTGCAATAGCTCGAGCCAGGCGTGCACGCATAGTCTGCGCTTGAGGAGTATCCTGAATAATAGTTGTAATCAAGGTCCTGGCAGATCGAAGTGTCACAGCAGTCCCCGTCATTCTCGCAGGCAGTATCGCCATCGTTGAGGCAGCCCTGGCAATAGCAGGTCGAACCTGCGGCTCCGGATTCCTGGCACCAGTCATCACCGGGCTCCTGATGCACATAAGAGCCGCCCGGATCAGTGTCAGCGCACTGGGAGCCGCTGCTGCCATCGCATGCTTCAAAATCGTCTGTGCCGCAGATATGATAGCATGTTTCATCGATGCATTCATAGCCAGCAGGACAGGCGCTGGAGAAACAAGTCACCATTTCCCAAGCATCTTCAAAACAAGTCTCATCATAGCCATCCTCATCAACATCATGAAATTCTCCGGAATTGTAGCATTTTCCGTCGTACACGCGATCGTTATTGGTTGAGCAGCAGCGACCTGCAATTCAATAATGGCCCGATATAATATTCGTAAATATTTTGTTGATTATCATTTAGCAGCCAAAAATTAAAATTATCAAAACAGTGTAAATATTTTATAGTTTTATTGTAAACACTAAAAAAAGAAAAAACAAATAGAAAAACAAAAAATAAATAAAGTAATGTGTAAATATTACACGATATATATCAATTGTACATTTTAATTTTTTTTCAGATAAAATAGTTAAATGAAATATAATTAAGATATAAGACGATATTGCTTTTTCCCACATTATGTGGCACTCCATTTGCATAAAAGAAAGTCGTACAATAATATGAAAATGGAGGTGTAAGAGTCATGAAACGGACATTCATCATTCTGACAGTATTGATAATCGTTGTATTTGCTTTTAAGAATACCGTGATTGAAGCGGTTCAAGAAAACATATTTGGAGAGCAAAAGCCCTACCAGGTAAAGCGTCAGGAATTTTTCGACCGGTTGTCGCTTCGCTATTACGGAACGTCGGAATACGGTGAAGCGTTGAACCTGGTCAACAATGATTACCGGATCAATGAATTTCACACGAATGAAACAAATGTGATGATTCCCAGTCTGGATGCCATCCAGCGTTTGCATCAAAAACAGACATTGCTGGTCATAGAAGCGATGACAGAAAAAGTTGCAGCGAGCGCCAAATCGAACAGGAATTCTGGAGAGAGCCTCGAGGACGTTGATATGCGTACGTCAAAAGATGATATGATGAAAAGCTCCATGCTGTATTTTTTTGCGGCGTTTTTCCTGATATCCGGGGTATTCACTTTATTGGGATTTTGCAAATTTCAGAAGCATATCAAAAACAAAAGGAGCGGATGGTTTCCGGATGAAGATGATGAACCGGTTATTACGGACGATAGCATATTGCTGGATTTTGATTTATCCAAAATTGAAAATAAATGCCATAATAATTGAACTTCAAGAAGGCATGTGTTGATTCTGTTAAATTGGGAGAGGGGAATCGTGTGACACATGTAATTTTAAAATATTTTTGAACGGAAAAAACCTGGGCCGGGACATTGGCGCAGGTTTTTTTATTTGAAAAATAATCGGAACTTTTTAAATTCAAGTAAGTTGAAATTGTGTAATACGTGCATGACAGGTTGTGTATTGTCTTTTAAAACTTATAATTAAGACAATTTTTCCTCATTTCATATTTCTTACAGTTTAAATATTTCAACAATAAATATAATCATCATACACTAATAAATAAGGTTCAAAATCTGTTAAAATTAAGGGAGGCAGTAAGTATGAATCGTGTTGCTTCTTTGCTCGCAATAATTTTTGTAGTCCAGTTACTGGTCGTGGGTTGCGGACAAAAGAAAACCAAGGAACAGCTCTATGCCGAAGCGAAAAGATATGAACGCGAAGAACAGTATAAAGAAGCAATAGAAGTCTACGAACAACTGGTGAAAAATTATCCTCAGGCCGGATTGGCTGATTCTGTTCTTTTTAGCATTGGCCAGATTTATTCAAATAACCTCGCACAATTTGAAAAATCGATTCAAACCCATCAGAGACTCGTGAAAGAATATCCCGATAGTAAAATGGGCGCGCAATCACTTTTCATGATCGGATATCATTATGCAAATGATATCAAAGATCTTGACATGGCGAAAGATTATTACACTAAATTTCTCGAACGTTACCCGAATAATGAATTGTGCAGTTCCGTTCAATGGGAATTGGATAATTTGGGAAAAGATGTGAATGAAATAGACTTTTTGAAGTCCGATCTAAATGAACAATCCAAATCTGATTCAAAAAAGAATTAACTATCTCATTCCATAAAAACAATCGGATATACAAGCAAATTTTTTGTTCTCATCAGTAAAGCGTATTCACTCAAGATATAAGATTCATGCGCTGCATTTTTTCAATAGATGACGATTTTTTAATTGTTCCTGAAAAAATAATAACTGAGCTATACGATTTCAATTGAATTTTTATGTCCGAAATGTGAAAGTCAACGGAAAATGATGCATTAGCCCGAATGCATTGTTATGGGTGATATGAGTCGTAGCATTTATTGCGGAAGTGAGGCGGACAGGTGTATTCTGTTGTTTCTTAATAAATTAATTCTATGAGCCGATTGTTTAATTATGGATTTGAGTCCATTAAATCATCGGCTTTTTTATTTCGCTTGAAATAATCTCAAATTCCGATTTCTTTCTTGTAGAAAATAATTGATTGACTATAGGGTCGAAATTCGAACTGAACATAAAACAAATTGGCATGATGAGCTGTCTATTAATTAAATGAAAATATGAGGCGAACATGCGCGTGTTAAAAGATTTTACTTTACTTCTGTTCTTTTTATCTGTTTTGCTTGTGTCCAATGTTGCAGCTCAGGATACGAGCGATGTGGATTATCATTCTGAAATTTCTGTGAAGGGGAAAGTCGCCGCAAAGGAAATTCCTCTGAACAGAAGTCTTCTTTTCACGGTTGAGGTTGAATGGCGGGGCGATTTCAAGCGCTTTCAAATTGGCGAGGTCGAGACACCCATTGTAGAAAATTTTGAGATAATCGCCACATCAGCAACCGACAGAAGGAGCAGCGAAAATGGGATCACAAAAGCTGCAAAAATATATGAATTTGAGTTGAAACCGGAATCGCTTGGCATGGGTTATATCGAAGGTGTCGTTGTGAAATATATCGACACGAATACCGATGAAGCCCATCATATCATGACCAATCGAATCAATGTGGAGGTTGGCGATTCAGTTCCCGAGCCGGGAGAGCATGCGTTTGGCAGCGTGTGGATTATCCTGATCGTTCTGCTCGTGGTAATCGCAATTGCTTTTCTTGTCTGGCAAGCCCGAGTGAAAAAGCGGAAACGTGCAGAACAGGAGCAGGTTCAGGTCGTTTCACTGGAAGAAGAATATTTGACTACGCTCCATGATTCCGTGGATTTGAATTCCCCGGACATTGTTGTGAATCAGGCCCTTGGTTCGCTTTCAAAAATATTGAGGAGGTACCTGTCACAAAAATATGAAATCGCAGCGTTAGAATCAATCACAGACAACATCATTCAAAGCCTGCGTGGGAAAGATCTCGATGCGGCCACCATCAATACCATCGAAGAAGTGTTGAATATCAGTGATCTGGCAAAGTTTGCCGGAAGCAAAGGGGATCGTCAGGAACTGGATCGGGTTTACACATTGATCGAAGCAATGTTGGAGAAAAAACTCGCTGAATCCAAATTGGAAAAAATGGACGACGAAAAATAAAATACATATTTCAACTTTAGAGACAGATTACGAGGAGGTACAATGAACGTAGATATTCAGGCGCTCAATGAAAAAATAAAAAAAGAGAGTCAATTTGTAGATAAGATAACGGAAGAGGTCGGCAAGGTTATTGTCGGGCAAAAATACATGATCGAACGCTTGCTCATTGGACTTTTGTGCAATGGCCATATCCATTTGGAAGGTGTTCCCGGTTTGGCAAAAACAATGGCAGTGAATACCCTATCCGGCACAATTCAGACGAAATTTCAGAGAATTCAGTTTACCCCGGACCTGCTGCCCGCAGATTTAATCGGAACGCTGATTTATGATCAGGCCGATGGCAAATTCAACACAAAAAAAGGCCCGATTTTTTCAAATCTGATTCTTGCCGATGAAATTAACCGATCGCCGGCAAAAGTGCAGTCAGCGCTGCTGGAAGCGATGCAGGAACGCCAGGTGACAATTGGTGAAACAACATTTCCCCTGGACGATCCGTTTCTGGTGCTGGCCACGCAAAATCCCATTGAACAGGAGGGAACCTATCCTTTGCCGGAAGCGCAAATTGACCGATTCATGCTCAAGCTTTCCATTGGTTATCCCAATAAAGCAGAAGAATTGGAAATAATGCGCCGCATGACAAAGAAGGTGATTCCGACTCCGAAGCCGGTGGTCAAACCCCAGGAAATAGTAAAAGCCCGTAACGTGGTTCACGAAATATACATGGATGAAAAAATCGAACAATACATCATCGATATTGTGTTTGCCACACGGGAACCGAAAGAGTATGGTCTTGATGATTTGACCGAATTAATTCACTATGGCGCATCGCCGCGTGCTTCCATCTATCTTTCCATGGCTGCAAAAGCGCATGCCTTCTTGCGCCATCGGGGTTATGTTACCCCGGAAGATGTCCGCTCCATTGGCATGGATGTGCTGCGTCATCGCCTGATTATCACGTATGAAGCCGAAGCTGAGGAAGTGACGGCTGAAGATATCGTCAGAAAAATTCTGAACAAAATTGAAGTGCCATAAATCTATCGGTAAAATAATTCGTTGCGATGTTATTTCTGTATCTAATATTGCAATGGCGATCTGCTTGAATAATTAAATGAAAAAAATAAAAACAAGCATTTAGAATATGATTCCAAAGGAAATATTAAAAAAAGTCAAGCGCCTTGAAATTACCACGCGCGGATTGGTAAATGATGTTTTTTCAGGAGAATACCATTCTGTGTTCAAGGGTCGGGGTATGGAATTTTCCGAGGTGAGAGAATACCAGATTGGTGATGATGTGCGCACCATTGACTGGAATGTGACTGCGCGAATGGGACATCCATTTGTCAAGGTTTTTGAGGAGGAACGAGAGCTTACAGTCATGCTCATCGTCGATGTGAGTTCGTCCGGGAATTTCGGGACCTACGAGCGAATGAAAGGTGAAATCGCTATAGAGATTTGTGCATTGCTGGCTTTTTCCGCCATTAAAAACAATGACAAAGTCGGGCTCATTATTTTTACGGACGAAATTGAAAAATTCATTCCGCCGAAAAAAGGAAAGTCCCATGTGTTGAGAGTGCTTCGAGAATTGCTGTATCACAAACCGCGCGGCACAAAAACCAATATTGGCAAAGCGCTCGAATACTTGAATCGCGTGACCAAGCGGAGAAGTGTTGTATTTCTTGTTTCCGATTTTTTGAATACCGGGTACGAGAAAGCGCTGCAAATAGCCAATCGCAGACACGATATTGTGGCGATCACCGTAACCGATCCCCGCGAAGTGGAATTCCCGGATGTTGGGTTTATTGAACTGGAAGATGCAGAAACCGGGGAAACAATTCTGGTGGATACGTCCTATAATGATGTGAGAAATCTATATAGCAAGCAATCGAGTGAAGATGTTCAAAATCGGCTCAAGCTATTCAAATCAATGAGCGTGGATCATATCGATATTCGTACCGATCAACCGTATATCGAGCCGCTCATTCGATTTTTTCGAATGCGGGCCAAACGCTTCCGTTAATTGCATGGGTGACATTCATAGCGAGGTCGCTTTTCCTGAACATCTTCATTGCATTGCCATCTGCATTTCAAGTAAAAAGTTAAAAGGCAGATTCAGATTTATTACTAAATTTAATTTCGATGAATTGGATGAAGGAGGTAAACCGAATGAAAATGTTAAGACACGTGGGCTTTGTGGTGGTCTTGCTGGCGGTGATTGCCGGATGCAACCAGAATTCCGGTCAGCCGAGCTTCAAAAAAGAAAAGGCCAGAAATTATGCGAATGAATTGTATAATCGGGAGCTTTTCCAGCAATCGGCAGAAGAATATATCAATTATCTGAGAAACTACAATCTGAGCAAGGAAGAACAGGCTAATATAAGTTACATGATCGGTGACATTTATTTCGAACGTTTAAAGGATTATGAAAACGCGTTGGCTTATTACATTCGGGTGAAATATTTTGAACCGAAAGAGGAACTGAGAACTCAAATCGACAAAAAAGTGGTTGCCTGTTTGGAACGCTTGGAGCGAACCGAGGACGCGAATCAGACATTGCGCGAATCCACAAGCCTGGAGCCTGAGAAAATTCAGCGGAAAAGGCCAGGAGCCGTCGTTGCCCGAATTGGCGAGCGGGAAGTGACTCAGGGTGATATCGATTTTGAACTGAATCAGCTACCTCCTTCTGTGCGTGAAATGTACAGCACAAAAGAAAAGAAGCTCGAATTTCTGAACCAGTATCTTTTGACTGAGGTTCTCTATAAATCAGCAAAAAATATGGGACTTGATAGAAATCCTGAAGTAATCGAGGCGGCGTTCCAATCTAAGAAAAGTATCATGGTGCAGAAATATTTGCAGGACAAAATCTCGAACGAGGTGCAAATTGAACCGTCGGATGTTGAGTTATATTACGAAGCGCATAAAGATAAATATGTGGAAAAAGATGAAGAGGGAAATGTTGTTCGGGAAAAACCATTTCAGGAAGTGCAGCGACAGGTTGCTCAGGATTTGGCTATGGAAAAACAGCAGGAAGTTTATCAGCGAACCGCGGAACGCTTGATGCGCGCAGAATCGGTTCAGATTTACGAAGACAAATTAAAATGAGCATTGTTGTTCGGCCCACAGCAGTAATGATTGAACGTGGCAGGATTCTACTGATCCGGCAAAACGTGGGGGAGCGGAGAAGATGGTCGCTGCCGGGCGGTAAGCTGGAAATGGGGGAATCGCTTTGCGATTGCCTGATCCGTGAAATGCGCGAAGAAACCGGCCTGGATGTTGAACCTGGACGCCTGTTGTACGTCGGCGAGCGAATAATCGACTCGTTGCATGTGGTTCATCTGACATTTGAAGTAATACGGAAGGTAGAATCCCAAGTTGTAAAAAAACCCGCTAACCCGGCGTCAGAGGAAACCGGGTTGAAATGGGTGGTTTTAACAGAATTATCAAAATACGGATTCAGCGAAACGTTTCAGTCTTTGGCGATCCGTAATTTTCCGGATGCTGGCTCTTATGTGGGAGCAGTTGAAAATATTGGCTTGTGATTTATACGAAAGATAGTCGGGGTTTTAACGAATGAGATTCAAATTTGGTAACAAAATATTACTGATTTTATTGGGAGTACTTTTATTCACTTTGCTGGCCGGGCAAATTATTGCTCAGAGCGGAAGTATTTCTTTGGAAGCCCGGGTCGATAAGAAGAAAATAAAGATCGGCGACCTGATTCAATTCTCCATTGTCATCACCCGCGGTGAGAATGTCAAGGTAGAGATGCCTGAATTAGGCGCCAGTTTGGGTGCGTTCGAAATCCGGGACTACAAAGATCCTGATGAAGAGAAAGTAAACGATAAAATTATCCAGAAACGCGAATACACAATTTCCACGTATGATATCGGGGAATATGAAATTCCTCCTGTGAAGGTTGTTTATACTGTGGGAACAGATTCAACCTTGCATGAGCTTTCTACCGAAAAAATAACTATCGCAGTGGAGAGTGTGAAACCCAGCGAAGCAGGCGATATTCGCGGGCTAAAAGACCCGTTGGAAATTCCCCGGGATTGGTGGCAGGTTATTCGGATTGCATTGGCCGGTTTGGCGGTTCTCCTCATTCTGGTTCTGATTTACGTGTATTACAGGAGGAGAAAAGATGGAAAATCATTGATCCCGAGAAAGGAAAAACCGAAGCGACCGCCCCACGAAATTGCTCTGGAAGAATTGGAGAATTTAATCGCACAGAATCTCATCGGGCAAGGCGAGGTGAAAAGGTTTTATATTATTCTCTCCGAAATTATTCGTCGTTACATTGGCGACAGGTATTATATTATTGCCATTGAAATGACAACAGGACAACTGATCGAAGTGATGAAACGTGCAGATATCGATAAAGATACGATTGACGAAGTGGAAAATTTTCTCTTACGATGCGATATGGTGAAATTCGCGAAATATATTCCTGCTGAAGAAGAAACTGAATTAATAATTCAATTAGCGTTTGATATCGTTGAAAAAACAAAAATAATTATTGTTGATGAGAAAGAAAAAGAGGAGGAATTGAAATCGACTGAGGGTGAGGAACCGGCGATAGAAGTTGTTGAAAAGGAAGAGCTTCCTTCGGAAAAGGAGGTGGAGTGAGCTATGGTGCGATTCGTGAATCCTGAATTTTTTATTCTGCTTATATTTATACCTGCAATGATTTTGTGGTATATCAAACACACCATGAAAGCGAGCGGTACATTGCGTTTTTCAAAAGTAGGTATGATTAAAAATATCAGCAAAACCACCTCCAAAAAATTTCGACACGTTTTATTTGTACTGCGCCTGCTGGCCGTAATCCTGCTCATTGTCGCGTTTGCGCGTCCGCAGTCAGGAACCAAAGAGGAAAGAATCATTACCGAGGGAATTGATATTATCCTGGCTATGGACACTTCAACCAGTATGCTGGCTGAAGATCTGGCCCAGCACCGAAGTCGTCT
The DNA here is from genome assembly GCA_964605145.1 of uncultured Cytophagia bacterium. Lineage (GTDB taxonomy): Bacteria > Zhuqueibacterota > Zhuqueibacteria > Thermofontimicrobiales > Thermofontimicrobiaceae > CAZSBG01. Next base: position 15,939 of record CAZSBG010000024.1, read on the forward strand.
GGACGTGACAAAAGAGGTGGCCGCCGATTTCATAAACGATCGAACCAATGATCGCATTGGTATGGTCGTATTTGCCGGTAAAAGTTTTACTCAGTGTCCGTTAACCCTTGATTACGGGATATTGCTCAATTTCCTGCAAAAGCTGGATGTGAATATGATTGAGGATGGCACGGCCATCGGTATGGCAATTGCGAACAGCGTGAACCGCCTTCGGTCCAGCAAGGCCAAGAGCAAAGTGGCCATTTTATTGACAGATGGCCGGAACAATCGCGGTGAACTGGATCCACTCACTGCCGCACAAATCGCTAAGACTATGAATGTAAGAATTTATACCGTAGGCGCCGGAAAACGAGGGGAAGCATTGTTTCCGTATGACGATCCCTTTTTGGGGCGCCGCTACATCCCGCGAAAAGTAGATATTGATGAGGATGTTCTGAAAAAAATTGCAGCCATTACCGGCGGAAAATACTATCGCGCCACTGACAAGTCGAGTCTCGAAAAAATCTATCATGAAATTGGTGAACTGGAAAAAACAAAAATTGAGGTGAAGGAGTTCACTCGTTATCGTGAACTATTTGCAAACTTTCTGTTGGCTGCCTTCGTAATACTTATCATTGAAATACTACTGGCAAATACACGTTTTCGAAAAATACCATAATCGTGTCGTATCATTATGGTTGTAATGAAAGATTGAATATAAATAAACAGGTTGTTGAATATGCTTCGGTTCGATAATATATTTTATTTACATTTACTATGGTTGATACCATTACTCGTATTTTTTTACATATTTGTATTCCGCTGGAAAAAAAGAGCGATGGCTCGGTTTGGCAATCTGGCGCTAATTGAGAAATTATCTCAGTCCATCAGCCGGAAAAGACGAATTGTGAAAATCATTTTGTTGCTGAGCGCGGTAGTTTTTATGATTTTCGCCCTGGCCAAGCCACAAATTGGCACAAAGCTGGAGCAGGTGAGACGCGAGGGGGTGAACATTCTCGTCGCCATGGATGTATCCTTGTCCATGAAAGCAGAAGATATTCGGCCAAATCGGCTCGAAAAATCGAAACACGCGGTTGGCAAGCTCATCGATCTGCTTGAAGGCGATCGAATAGGACTGATCGCATTTGCCGGTACGCCTTTTGTGCAGTGCCCGCTAACCCTGGATTATGGCGCGGCAAAAATGTTTCTGGATATAATGGACACAGATCTCATCCCGACGCCGGGGACCGCCATAGGCAAAGCCATCTTAAAAGCCGTTGAAACTTTCGAAACAAGGGAACGAAAATATAAAGTTCTCATTTTAATAACTGATGGGGAAGATCACGAAGGCGAACCATTGAAAGCTGCGGAACTGGCGGAAAAGGAAGGCGTTGTAATCTACACAGTCGGAATTGGAACGGTGGAAGGCGATCCCATTCCGCTTTACAATGAATCCGGTATGAGCCTCGGGCATAAAAAAGATCGTGAAGGACACGTTGTCACAAGCAAGCTCGATGAACTCACGCTGGAAAAAATTGCCCTTCAAACTGGTGGAAAGTATTATCGGGCGACCGGCAGTGAAAGCGAACTCAATAAAATTTACGATGATATCTTCAAAATGGAAAAAAAAGAATTGGCGTCGCTGAAATTTTCTCAATACGAAGACCGATTTCAATATCTTTTAATTTTTGCTGTGATTTTTCTGATCGTCGAACCGTTCATTCCAGAAAGGAAAAAAGTTAAACAAGAATGGCGCGGGAGGTTTTAGCATGAAAAAAACACTGGCTTATATGATAATCATATTTTTCGTTCCCTCAATCATTCTTGCTCAGGCCGGAAGAAAACAGGTGATGGAGGGAAATCAACTCTATCAGGAACAAAAATACGATGAGGCGAACAATAAATATCGGGATGCGCTGGTGAGCAATCCGGAAAATCCCATCATCCATTTCAATATTGGCAATGCACAATATCAGAAGAAAAAATATGAAGAAGCCATGAAAGATTTTGAGAAAAGTCTTTCGACCGATGATGTCTTAAAACAGTCGAAGGCATATTATAATATGGGCAATACGTTTTATCGAATGGGTGATTTGCCCAAAAGTATTTTGAGTTACACCGAAGCCCTTCGTTTGAATCCCACGGATGAAGATGCAAAATACAATCTGGAATTCGTTCGGGCCAAATTGAAAGAACAGTCCGAAAAACAGCAACAGCAAAATCAAAAACAACAGCAGCAGAAGCAGCAACAACAGCAGCAACAGGGCCAGCAAAAAGAAAATGAGGAACAGGAAAAGAAAGAAGAACAGGAAAAACAACAACAGCAACAAGAACAACAAGATCAGCAGAAGGAAGAAGAGGAACAGCAACAGCAGCAACAACAGGCTGAGCCGCAAAAGTCTGAGGAAATGACCAAAGAAGAAGCGGAACGGATTTTAAACGCGTTGAAGAAAGATGACAAGGATTTACAGAAGCAACAGAAAGCCAAAAAAGGCGCTAAAGTACGCGTGGTTAAAGATTGGTAATAATTTTCAAAATAGGTGATAACAAGGAATGTATTATTTTCGGAATATAATTATTTGCACTTTGCTGAGCGGTATGTTTATGCCGCTTTTCAGTGCAGATATTGAAATAACAACTTCAGTTGATCGGACCGTTGTGGGGGTTAACCAGACTTTCACGCTTACGATTGAAATTTCCGGTGAAAAGGTGAATAAGGTTGGCGATCCGAAAGTGCCGGATTTAAGCGCATTCGCTGTAAGCATGGGAAGCTCAGGAACATCCCAGAATATTCAGGTGATAAACGGGAAAATGTCTATCTCCAAATCCATGAATTTTTCCTACATGGCAAGCACCATCGGAAAATTCACGATACCGCCGGCTGTGATCGATTTCATTGGCAAAGTATATCGTTCCACACCCATTCAAATTGAAGTTGTGAAATCTTCCACGCCGTCGCAGCAGCCGGGGAATCGGGGGACTCGCACAACGCCACAGACCGGGCCGGCGAATCAAATCGATCAGGAAAATCTTTTTCTTCGGGTAAGCGCGAATAAAAGAAAAGTTTACGTTAACGAGCCGGTGGTTTTATCATATAAAATTTACACCAATGTCACCGTAACGCAATACGGCATCAGTAAGCTGCCCAGCACAGCAGGATTTTGGGTGGAGGAATTTCCATTAGGGAACCAGCCAAAAACATACGAGGAAATTTACAACGGCAGAAAATTCGTCGTTGCCGAAATACGAAGGGTCGCTATGTTTCCTACGGATGCCGGCAAAAAAACGATAACCCCTATGGAAATCGAGTGCAGTGTTCGGGTGCAAACGCGAAGACGCTCTGTTTTCGATAGCTTTTTCGACGATCCATTTTTCGGACGTTCGGTTCGAAAATCTGTAAGTTCGCAGCCTGTTTCAATTGAAGTGATGCCACTGCCTGATGAGGGTAAACCATCCAATTTTTCCGGTCTGGTTGGGAAGTTCAATATTTCGGCTTCTGTGGACAAAAAAAATGTGAAAACAAACGATGCAATTTCGTTGAAAGTGAGAATCAGTGGCAATGGTAATGTGAAAATGATTCCCACGCCAATAGTGAATATACCACCTGATTTTGAAAAATATCCGCCCAAGGAATCACAATCAATTGAGCGAAGTGAACAAGGAGTCACAGGCAGCAAAACATTTGAATATGTGCTGATTCCCCGTTATCCGGGGAGACAAACCATTCAACCCATCCAGTTTTCATATTTTGATGTGAACAAGAAAAAATACCAGTATTTGCAGACACCGGAACTGGTCATAAACGTTGAAAAGGGGAGCGAAGATTTTATATCAGTCGGCTCAGGACTTTCAAAAGAAGAAGTAAAGCTGTTGGGCCAGGATATTCGCTACATTCAACGGGGGAGCCCTGAATTTCAAAAAATCGGCGCTGCGTTTCATAAAAGTTATTATTTCATTTTATTGTTAGTGATGCCGGTTGCGTTGATACTATCTTCGCTGGGCTATCGCAGGCATATGGATAAAATACATGAAAACGAAGCGTATGCGCGCAGTCGCAGGGCGAATCAACTTGCGATGAAACGTCTGCACAAGGCGAAAAAATTGCTGAATGAGAATACCCAAAAAGAGTTTTACGCTGAAGTTGCAAATTCACTGATGGGATTTTTGGGAGATAAATTTAATATTGCTGCAGCCGGCATCATCACCGATGAAGTTGAAGGCTTAATGAAAAAACATAACATTCCTGAACATGTAATTTCTCAATATCTTGCATGTTTGCAAGTGTGTGATTATCAGCGATTCGCACCATCCTCTGCAAAACAGGAAGAAATGAAACACTTCTTTAATCAATCGAAAAATGCGATCGTGGCGCTTGAAAAGGTGATTTGATTTCTATAAAAAAATTGATTAAAAAGGTTATTTTTTAAATCGTTATAAGGTCAATATATTCATGAGAACTTTTCACAAATATGGCTTCATTTTATTTCTGGCAATTCTTTTAAATGTAGTGGTTTTTGATGCTGTCCGGGCTGATCACAATCAATATCTGTTCGAAACTGCCAATAAATTATTTGAAGAGAAGCAATTTGAAGAAGCTATTCAAAAATACAATGAAATAATTGAAAATGGCTATGAGAGCTGGCAGGTGTACTATAACCTCGGCAATGCATATTACAAGAGCCGCCAATTCGGCAGGGCGATATTGAATTATGAACGCGCCATGAAATTAAATCCGGAAAATGAGGACTTAACATTTAATCTGGAATTGGCAAATTTAACCGTTGTCGACAAAGTTGTTGAACCGCCAAAATTTTTAATCGATGAAATCGTTCCGTTACTGAAAAGTCTGCGTCTGTGGGGTGTCGAAAATCTTGCCTGGTTAACATTAAGTTTTTATTTTATTTTAACGATTTTTATCGTACTTAAGATTTTCATCCGAAAAGTGCGGGCGCAGCGGTTTTTTAATGTGATACTTGTTCCCGTTGTGATTGTTTTGTTCCTGTTCACTGCGCTCTTTCTTGCACGACTTCACGGCGAAAGCTCATCACGGTATGCCATTGTACTGGAAGAAAAAGTGGATGTGATGGGATCTCCTGATGATCAGGGTACTGAATTATTCTCACTGCACGAAGGCGTGAAAATAATGGTGGAAGATGTCAGCAATGATTGGGCAAAAATTCGACTGGCAGACGGCAAGGTTGGGTGGTTGAAAACTAACGTTTACGAAATTATTTGAGAATTTTCAGAACAAAGTTAATTCGCCTGAATTCCCTCTTAAAAAATTATGGTGCAGAAATTGTCTTTTGCAGACAGGAGTTCATATCGGACTCATTATAAATTAAACCTGGAACGATCAACAATTATTGTCCTTTGTCTGCTTATTTGTATTTTTATACTCTTCCCGTATTTCACTCCCCGAAAAAATGAAAATGACAAGACAATTGTCACCACAATCGTTGCTGAAGATATTCCCGTCACCCGGCATGGTTCGTACAGGAAACCACCTCCCAAGCCGGCTATCCCAATTCCGTCGGAAGACGCCCTTTTTCCTGAAGATGTAACCATTGAAGAAACAGAAATACGATACGATTTCCCTTCTCCGCAGATTGGAACCGGTTTGCCGGGGCAGGTGGCGGTCTTTCAACCGCGACCAATTTTTGAAGTGATCCCGGAATATCCCGAGGAATTGCAAAAAAAAGGTATACAGGGCCTGGTGAAGTTACATATTCATATTAATGAAGCAGGACTTGTCGATGAGGTTGTCGTCCTTGAAAATACCACAGGAAGCTCTGTTTGTGCTGACGGTGCCAAGGAAGCCGCATTAAAAGGGCGATATATTCCTGCCAAAAAATCAGGGCAGCCGACAGATCTGTGGATAACGCGGACGTATACGTTTGGCATCCAAAAATAAATATCGAAAATCGGTGAATTTCAGAAGGAGCGATAATGGAACGAACCTCGCTACCCGAGCTCAAAAAATTCAGCATAAAGCAGAGTGAAATGCAGTTAGAACGGCGAGTGTCACCAGATGTTTTCTGCGAAAGCCTTGGCCGAAGGTCCGCCATTTTGGGCACTGAAAAAGGGATTTTCGAAGTCTGGGTGTATCCGTTTAAAATTGTTTCTGACCTGACGTTTTCCGTTCATATTCCGCAGTATCATATCACGGTGCCGGCAATAAAAATTGCCAAAACAATCCGGGTTCGGCCTGAGCTCGTCACCATTGAATACTCACATGATTTATTCACAATAAAACAGCATTTGCTGGCGCCTCTGGATGATACCGGCGCAGTGATCTTTTTCGATGTTGATACATTTGTCCCGATGGAAATATGGGTCAATTTTATGCCGGATCTGGTGCCCATCTGGCCGGCCGGTCTGGGGGGGCAGTATTCGCTGTGGGATGAAACACTGAACGCATACTATTTAGGCGAGGGCACACGCAGGTTTGTCGGTTTGTGCGGTTCGCCGCTTGCGGAAAGATTGTCGGAAACACCCGGACATCAGTTGCCGGATAAGCCCATGCAGTTTGCAATCAAACCAACATCGCAGCAATTGGCAAATAATTACATTCCACTCATTATCGCCGGAGGTTTGGAAGGCAAAGAAAAAGCCATTCAAACCTATTTGAAGCTGGAAAAAACAATTCCGGAATTGTACAACCAACATCAGCGCTTTTTTGAAGATTTTCAGAATAGTACGACGCAAGTGAAAACACCGGTTCCTGAATTGAACGCAGCGTTCGATTGGGCAAAGGTGTCGCTGACAAAAGGCCTGGTGAATAATCCGCAATTAGGACAAGGGATGGTCGCCGGTTATGGCATTTCCGGAAAAACGCACCGGCCCGGATTTGCGTGGTTTTTTGGCGGTGATACGTTTTTGAACTCATTGGCAATGAACAGCGTTGGGGATTTTGACCCAATCCGAAAATCACTTGTTTTGTGGAGAAATTTTCAGCGCGATGATGGGAAAATGTTTCATGAAATGACGCAAAGCGCGTCGCTTATTCCTTGGTTCGAGGATTATCCTTATGGATTTTATCACGCTGAAACTACAGCCTACTTCATTGTAGCGATGTTTGATTATTTTACCAAATCCGGGGATGTAAAGTTAGTTCAGGAAAGCTGGGAATCTATTAAAAAAGCATTTCAGTTTTGCATCAACGCAGATGAGGACGGCGACGGTCTCATGGAGAACAGCGCTGCCGGCCTCGCCGCCATGGAGGTGGGAGATATGCTGAAGAAAAACCGCGTTGATGTCTATCTGGCTGGCGTTTGGCTTCGGGCGCTGCAATGCATGATTGAATTCAGCGAGTATTTTGATGAAAAAGGATTGCAGGATCAGGCTCAAAAAATTTATTCGCTTGCAATAGTATCATTTAAAAAGAAATTTATCAATTTAGATAACAGGCGTATTCATTTCGCAGAACTGACAAATGGTGAAAAACATGCAGATTCAACGGTCTGGCAGGCCATCCCCTTATTTTTCGATTTAATAAGAGAAGCGGACGCCCGAACCACATTCCAGGATTTTGCCCGGTCCACCATGTGTACAGACTGGGGAATTCGCGGCATTTCAAAAAGCAGCAGTTATTACGATCCTGTCAGTTACAATAATGGCAGCGTATGGCCATTCTCGACCGGCTATGTGGCAGCGGCAGAATACATCCATCATCGAGCAAAAAATGGTTTTCAAAATTTAATGGCCAATGCACGCACGACGTGGCTCGATGCACTGGGCTGGCATACTGAATTCATTTCCGGTGAATATTATTGCCCGGTCGCGGCTTCTGTGCCGCATCAATTGTTTTCTGCCACCGGAATAATTTTGCCTCTGATGAAGGGCATGTTGGGACTGGAAGCGCATGCCCATGAGCGGATCGTTTCTTTTTCCCCGCACTTGCCTGCGGATTGGGATCGAGTCGCCATTCGAAATTATAGCTGTTGCGAAAATCATTTCGATTTCATTTATCAACTCGATGCTGAACGTGTCAAATTAAAAGTAAATCAGCGTGGCAGGGATGCATTTCACATAAAATTTTCGCCTGCTTTTGGACCGGGAACTGAGGTGGAAAATGTAATTGTGAACGGCAAAAACCATCCATTTGATATTGAGAAGTATCGCTACGACGTGCACTGCAAAGTCGAATGTCAACTTGAAGGGGAGACCGACATCGAAATTTTCGTGCGGCCGGGGATTGATTTCAGTTTGCCCTGTGTTAAGCCTGAATTGGGCGAATCATCCAAAGGCATACGACTTGTCGATTACCATTTTTCCGATTCAGTTTTTGAGGTGATTGTGGAGGGCAAATCATCTGAGACCTACGTCATACCTTTCAGAATCGGGCGGAAGTTGAAAAAGGTTGAGGGAGCCAAAATTTTCGGAAATGAAAATGGATGGCTGCAATTACAAATCGACTTCTCTTCATCTGAAAAGAACTATACAGAGAAAGTAATTCGATTGATTCTTGAATAAAAAAAATGGCAACGGTGGTATAAATATAACATAGAAAAAGAAAAATATCAATATGGATGAAAAATAATGAAAAAACCGAATGAAAACCTATTTCCTGAAATTGAAAAGCTTAAAAATGAAACGCCGGCAGTGGCAGAAATTATACATGAGCGGGGCGCGCCGCGATTGTTTTTGAACGGCGAGGAAACGTATCCATTACTGGCATGGAGCTGGAGCCTGATTCAGGCTGTACCGTTTTTTAAACGGGCAGGCATCAACATGCTGCACCCGGTACTGGGATTGAATTCAGTCTGGCGCAAATCCGGAGAATACGACTGGTCCCAATTCGACATGTTTTTGAATGAATTGCTGTCCATTCATCCGGGGGCATTTTTTCTGCCGCGCGTTCAACTGGATGTGCCGGACTGGTGGAAAAAACAGCACCCGGATGAGATGATTGTCCCTGCGATTCCCGTTGGAACCGATGGGAAAAATCGCTATCACACGCCGCGACTGAATCCTGAAGGCGGCTGGCACTGGGGCATTCATTTGAACGAACCGTCCATTGCTTCAGAAGTCTGGCGAAGCGATATGGAGAAAATATTTCGGGCATTTTTAAAATATGTGGAAAATTCGCCGCTGCGTAGCCGAATTTTTGGATATCAAATTGCCAGCGGCATTTACGGGGAGTGGCATCATTTTATGGCTGAATTTCTGCCGGATTTAAGTCGACCCATGAGAGAAAAACTGGACTATGTTCCGGACGCCGAAGTAAGACTCCGCACCAGTTACGGACTGTTTCGCGATCCGGAAAAGGAGGGGGATGTAATTGACTTCTATCGCCGTTTCCACGAGGATGCTTGTGCCGATACCATTCTTCACTTCGCCCGAATGTGCAAAGAAGAGACCGGCGGAAGAGCATTATGCGGGACGTTTTATGGTTATCAACTGGAAAATGTCTGGATGCATGAAGGCGGCCATCTGGCGCCGGAGAAAATTCTCAACAGTCCGGATATTGATTTTATCGCCAGTCCCTATTCGTATCAGGGAACCACTCTAAAAGAGAAGAATGTCGGTCCAAACGATGTCTACGATGATTATGGCAATTACCTGGGGCGTTCGCGGGGTATCGCCGGCGATGCCGGGTATCGCGTGCTGCTGGAATCACTGAAGCGGCACGGCAAACTCTATTTTGCAGAGGTCGATCCGTCCACATACATTCAGGCGATTTCCGAGCCGAAATCAGGCGTGGAAAAAATGGATTACGATGACATCCTTTCCGGCATTGGCGGCGTTGGCTACGATTCGCTGGAAGGCACGAAAAAAATCTTGCAGCGCGATTTGGGAAAGATGTTTGTTCAGGGCAATGGCGGCTGGCTGTTCGATTTTGGCCCATTGCTCGATATTCGAAAAAGCTGGTACGATGATAAATCGATTATCGAGGAAGTCAAGAAATTTGTTGCCCTGGGAGAAAAACGGAGCGAATTGGACTTAAGTTCTGTGGCCGAAATTGCAGCCGTGTACGATGCCAAAAGCCTGTTTGTCACAAAGCACTGGAAGGCAGAGGAGCCATACCCAAAGGGCACGGATTGCATGGATTATTTTTCCCAGTGGTTCTGCGATTCCCAGGCCCGGGCGTTGCATCGGCTGGGTGCGCCGGTGGATTTTCTGTACCGCTTCGACCTGCTTCGTAAAGATGCCGATCAGTTCAGACTCTACTTGATGATGAATACATTCTACCTGACTCCACAGGAAATCGAAGTTTTGAAATCGCTGTTCAAGAATAGCGGCGCAACAGTTGTGTGGTTTTATGCCCCGGGCTTTGTTTCTCCTGAAAAATTGGATTTAGAGCAGATGGAAAATTCGACTGGATTCAAGTTCAAAATTCATACAGAGCCGGCACCGATGAAAATCAAAACTGAAGTTGAAGGTGAGTATGGATGCATCGATCTGGAATTCGGGACAAAGACTCCACGTTTCCCGAGATTTTCAGTGACCGATAGCGATGCGCAGCCACTGGGATTTTGGTCCGGAAGCAATGATATCGCGTTTGCAATGAAAAACATGCAGGGCTGGACGTCTGTTTATGTGGGAACCGCGCCGGTGCCTGTGGACATTCTACGATGGTTCGTTAAAATCTCCGGAAGTCTCCTCTGGAGCAGCAAAGCAGATATCGTAAAGGCCACGAAAGGAGGCGCCATGATTGTGGCAACAGAGGACGGAGACCGTACCATCCAATTTCCATTTCCCATGAATGAATCCGATGGAAAAAAAGCTGTGAGAGCACTTCAGCTAAAAATGGAAACCGGCGATGTGAAAATATTTCTTACCCGGCATTAAAATCAATAATTTTGCATTGAATTACATTACCGCAGGGTGTTTAATTTATGAAAAGAATATCAATTTACGTTTTGGTTTTTCTGGTCATTTTAATTTCAGGCATACATTGTTCGAAAAACAGGGATTCAGCCAGCTCAAACCACTTCGATGAAATTGCATTAAAAGAAGCGTTAAATCCAATTCATCCCGGTATTCCCGGCAAAATACCATTCTGGAACAAACATTCAAAGCGTTTTATTCACGCTCCCGCATTTGAATTTCTGGAAATTCCGGGTTTTGATAAATATCGTTTCACCGCAACAACGGATATGGATAGTCTAACGTATTCATTTGAAGCTGAAAAACCCTGGGCGCCGCTCACGCCTATCTGGAGCGAATTGCCGGACGCCATAGTCGAACTTCGCGTGGAGGCCGTTGATAATAAAAACAGTAGCCTTCAATTCGTCGGTGAACGGGAGTTCTTGAAAAGCACCCATTTCAAAGGGATTCAGAATCAATCTGCCTGCGATTACAGGGAAAGCGGATTTCGGAATCTTGATCATCTTTTTCATCAACCGAAAATTCAATACTGGCTGGAGCATGGTCGTCCCGATCCTGGCTATCCGCTCTGGTCGCATCCTTCAAAAATATTCAGCGCTGTGATTGTGGGCATGGTACATTATGCAAAGTATTCTCCTGAATCAGGGAATGCCCGGCAGGCAATCAAAATCGCTGAAATAACAGCGGAATTTCTTTTGAATATGTCAGAGAAGCCGGGCAGTCCATTGGAATATTGGCCGGAAACTTACTGGGATGGAATTCCCCGGGGCGAACATCCGTATTATGAAAATCAAATTATGGCAAATTCACCGACAATTTCAGCGATGGCATATCTGGATTTGTTTGATTATACGAATGATTCCACCTACTTCACCGCGGCGAAGCGAATCGCAGAAACGTATGCGAAAATCCAGAGAAAAGATGGCACATGGCCCCAGTTGATGTCGACTGATAGCGGGGATGCCATCAAAAAAAACCTGCTCATTCCAACAATGGTCATCGAGCTTTTTGACAGATTCGAGGAACAGTATAACATTTCAGACTTTTCTGCTTCAAGAAAGAAAGCATTTGATTGGTGCATGCGTCATCCTGTTCAGTCGTTCAATTGGCAGGCGCAATTTGAAGATACTCGGCCCCAGTCCATGTATGAAAATCTTTCCAGGGAAGAAGCAACGGAATTAGCTCGAATTCTGTTCAAAGAAAGTCTGGATAATCCCGAATATGTGGAACTGGCCAAAGAGTTGCTACGATATTCTGAAGATCAGTTTGTCATCTGGGACATGGATGATCCTGTGCTCCGATACTCATGGTTCTCGCAGAATTCAAAATGGAATGGCACAACAAGAGAGGGTGGATGCGACTGGTTTTTGCCCTGTGTGTTGGAGCAGTATAAATTTTACACGCCCATTGCCCGAAGCTCCCAATTGCAGATCGTTGCGTATTTAACTGCTTTTGAAGCCACCGGCGAGACGATCTATCATGCCAAGGCAGTGGCATTGGCAAACGCGCTAACGATAGCGCAACAGTATCACGGCGGGGGAGAATTCCCCACCCACATGAGAAAGAATTTACCGGAAGAAAACTGGATCAATAATGGCGTTTATCCCGCCATTACCCTGATTGAAAAAGCTGATGATTTGAGGCGAGATTTGGGATATGAAAAGAAGTAAAATTTGCTTGAAGTCCGCTTAAATTCACAATTCAAAAATTTATTTTCGTTTTGGCCTGCAGCATTAAAACAGGATGCTGTTTTCATCAAATTTTCCTTGACTTTAATGTAAAAATATATTATATTTTTTGTCTTTAAAAACGGCGGCGTAGCTCAGTTGGTCAGAGCAGTGGAATCATAATCCACGTGTCCGGGGTTCGAGTCCCTGCGCCGCTACTCATCGGTTAAAATGAAAAGATGTATGAGAATTTAAATCGAAAAGACCTTTCACCGCAGAAAGGTCTTTTTTTTTGAATGCAGGCAGGGCATTCAATATGAAAAATTTGGACGAAAAATTTGCAGAGTTTTGTGTCAGGCATCAATTGCTCAAAAAAAACGATTACATTTTAGTCGCTGTTTCAGGCGGCGTGGATTCGGTTGTGTTGCTTCATTTGCTGGTCAGCGCAGCCACAGATCTTCAACTGAAGCTTGATGTGGTCCATGTAAATCACATGATCCGCGGCAAAGAAGCGGACAGAGATCAGGCTTTTGTTGAAGACCTTTCTGAAAAGTATCACCTACAGTGTTTTTCCCGAAAAATAAATGTGCCAAAATTTGTGGCCCAAAAAGGCTTTTCTTCTGAAGAGGAGGGCGCGCGAATTTTGAGGTTCCGTTTTTTTGATCAAGTTTTGGCCGAAGCAGACGCCGATTCAATGGCCCTTGGGCATCATGCGGACGATCAGGTAGAAACAGTGCTCGACCATTTTTTGCGCGGCAGTGGATTGCGGGGACTCGCCGGCATGGCGCCCAAACGGGATCAGTTCGTTCGCCCCCTGTTGTTCGCTAACCGCAGTGAAATTGAAACTTATGCCACATCAAATTCGTTACATTATCTAATCGATTCAACAAATAAGCTGCCCGTCTATAAGCGAAATCGAATTCGTTTTGAGTTGATTCCATATTTGAAAAAAGAATTTAATCCCGGGCTGGAAGAGGTTATTTTAAGAACCGCTGCAATTATGCGCGAAGTTGAGGATTATGTCACTCAAAATGCAGTATCTGCTTTTGAGACATGTCTCATCACACAGAAAAAAAATAAAATAATCCTTGAAATTGATGCATTTTTAGACTATTTTATTGCTATTCAAAAATATATCGTCTATCAGGTATTGGAACATTTTGACATATACAGATCGCACATCACCTCCCAAATGATGGATCGAATATTGATACTCACCCGGCAGGCCAAATCTGGCAAAAGGGTGAACGTCACTTCAGAAATACAGGCGCTCGTAGATCATGGTCAATTTGTTTTTCATCGAAAAACCGTCGAACGGGTTGAGATTCTTGTTCAGCCAGGAATTGATTACCCATTGGGTTTCGAAGATAATATTTTCAGAGCTGATGTGATGAAAATAAGTGATTTCACCGGTTTCGAGGCTGAGAACAGAAATATCGAATTTGTCGACGCAGATAAACTGAAGGGACAATGGGTCATTCGGAATTTTAAGGAGGGAGATCGTTTCAAACCATTAAATTTTTCAGGGGAGAAAAAAATATCCAATTTTTTTACGGATGAAAAAATACCGCTTCATTTGAGATCAGAAATCCCATTGTTAACGTGTGACTCTGGAATAGTCTGGATAATGGGTTATCAAATAAATGATAAATTTAAAATAACACAAAAAACGAAAAGAGTATTGAAATTGCAAATCAAGAGGAAAGTACTGGATGGCTGATAATAATGTGCTTGAAATTCAAGGCGAACGATATGTGGAACTTATTTCTGAAAAACAAATTAAAAGACGTGTCAAAGAATTGGCCCAGCAACTTTCCGATGAATACAGGGAGAAATGTCCAATTTTAGTGGGGGTTTTGAATGGTGCTTTCATTTTTCTTTCTGACTTGATTCGAGAGATGGATATAGAATCTGAAGTGGATTTTGTAAAAATATCCAGCTATGGCGGCGGAAAAGTTTCATCCGGGCAAATTAAAGCGAAAAAGCAGTTCGATAGCCACGTGGATGGGCGCCATGTTATTGTTGTCGAGGATATTGCCGACTCCGGACGATCAATTAAATTTCTGGAACGAATGTTCAAGGACTCAAGGCCCGCTTCATTAAAATTTGTTTCCTTCCTGTTAAAGGAAGATAATGCAGTCGTCGATTTTAAATTAGATTATGTAGGATTTAATATTCCGACAAAATTTGTTGTGGGGTACGGATTGGATTTTGATCAAAAATTTCGTAACCTGAAATCGATATATGTGATTCAAGAATAAATATAGTGGAGAAATGTGTACGCATGAATAATACGTCAGATCAAATTCTGTTTTCCCAGGATGATGATAAGGAAAACAGAAAGATTCGAATGAACCGAAGAAACGATTCCGGTTCTAAAATGGATAAACAGCGCAAGAAAAAAGATGATAATTTTCAATGGCAAAAAGCGTCAAAGACTTTTATGTTCTGGTTAATATTTATCATCATTACCATCTGGGTTTCAAAGATGCTTAGCCGGGGCGGACAGGAAGAAATTGAAGTCAAATTTCCTGTGTTCAAAAAGTGGCTGGAGCAGAGGCTTGTGTTAAAGGGTGAAATTCAGGGTAAGGAATTTCATGGTGAATTAAAGGAAGCCCAGCAGAATCCTGAAAATTACCAAACCGATGTGAAAAAATTTTTCACCATCTTGCCCCAGGAACCGGATTTTGATACAACCTATAAATGGATTGATGAATACGGAATTGATATTACCTTCAAAGCGAAAACAGTGGATTGGTGGGGGTATCTCCTCAATTCACTCCCTTTTGTTTTGATTATTTTATTCTGGTTTGTCTTGCTGAGAAGAATGCAGGGAGGCGGCACCAAAGGAATTTTTTCATTCGGTAAGTCGCGGGCAAAACTGCTTACCGAAAATAAAATGAAGGTCACGTTCGAGGATGTCGCCGGCGCAGAAGAAGCCAAGCAGGAAGTCCGGGAAGTTATTGAGTTTCTCAAGGAACCTGAAAAATTTCAGAAATTAGGTGGTAAAATTCCCAAGGGTGCGTTGCTTTTGGGCCCCCCAGGGACCGGAAAAACGTTGCTGGCAAAGGCAGTGGCCGGTGAAGCTGGCGTGCCATTTTTCAGCATGTCCGGCGCTGATTTTGTCGAGATGTTTGTTGGCGTTGGTGCTTCGCGTGTGAGGGACTTATTCGAGCAGGGGAAGAAAAATGCGCCATGTATCATTTTTATCGATGAACTGGATGCTGTTGGACGGCACCGTGGCGCTGGTTTGGGCGGCGGACACGACGAGCGTGAGCAGACATTGAATCAGTTGCTGGTGGAAATGGATGGATTCGAATCCAACGAAGGCGTCATTCTCATCGCTGCGACCAACCGACCCGATGTGTTGGATTCAGCCCTGCTTCGGCCCGGCCGATTCGATCGACAAATCGTCGTGGATTTGCCGGATGTTCGGGGACGGGAAGGAATTCTGAAAGTGCATACCCGAAAAATTCCGCTGGGAAATGACATTGATCTATCAGTGATCGCCAAAGGAACCCCCGGTTTCTCAGGTGCAGATCTGGCAAATATGGTGAACGAATCTGCTCTTTTGGCTGCGAGGAAGAATAAGAAAAAAGTCTACATGAGCGACATGGAAGAGGCCAAAGACAAAGAATTGATGGGCACGGAACGGCGAAGCCTTATCATCAGTGATGATGAGAAGAAAAGCACAGCGTATCACGAGGCTGGCCATGCATTGGTTGCCAAACTGACGCCGGGCTCAGATCCGGTGCACAAGGTGACCATCATACCCAGGGGCCGGGCGCTTGGCGTTACAACGTATCTACCCATTGATGAAAAACACATGCACTCCAAAGAATATTATGAGCGTGCTCTCATTCACCTTCTGGGAGGCCGCGCCGCAGAAAAGCTGGTGATGAATCAACTGACCACCGGCGCCTCGAATGATATCGAACGCGCTACTGCCGTTTCCCGCAAAATGGTCTGCGAATGGGGGATGAGTGAAAAAATGGGCCCCATGACGTTCGGGAAAAAGCAGGAAGAAATTTTTCTCGGGCGTGAAATTTCTCAACATCGCGATTACAGCGAACGAACAGCTCAGATGATCGATGAGGAGGTTCGTGAGATCATCGAAAACGCGGCAAATACAGCCGAAAAATTACTGAGAGATAGTATCGATGTTTTACATCGTCTGGCCAATCGGCTGCTTGAAAAGGAAATGCTGGACGGTCATGAAATTGATGAAATAATCGAAAATGGCGCGCGAGAAAAAAAGAAAGAAGTGAAACCCAAAAAAACAACGCGCCGTCCACAAAAAAAAACGCAGACTGAAAGCAAAAAAGACGAGAATGCAGGGGATGATAAAAAATCTTCTGCGAAAAAAACAAAACCAAAAAAATCGTCATAACCACTATGTTAATAAATTGATAGAAAAACAGCCTCAACGACTCATGTTGGGGTTGTTTTGTTAGTAAAACAGAAGAAAACTACCAGGGAGAAGACCGATGATGGGAATCGTGTTGCATTGGATCGTAACGAATGTGCCAGCATTGCTGCCGGTTTTCGTTGTAATTTTTGTAAGTGCAATTTTAATTTTAATTTATCTTTATAAAACATCGGAGATGATGAACAAAAAAATTCTTACCTGGCTCATTGTCTCCTTTTCTGTTATTTTTATAGCTGCAACTGTATTTCATCTACTGAAAAACAGATCCCCTCAACTGGAGTTCCGATTAATTGTATTTCCCATTCAAAAAAGCACGACATCTGATGAAATCGATTGGCGGTCTCAGGCTATCTGGGATATGCTCACTGAAGAACTGAGCCGATCTGTTGGCGACAGGGCCGTTGTATCGCCGGTGGAATGGACTGCGGCATTAACCGGAACGGATACGTCCCAAAATTTTAATTATTTCAGAAATGTCAGCTACAAAATTGGCGGCGATCACTTTTTAATTGGTCAGCAAAAAATTGAGAACGATGTCCCCGGTCTGTACTGGATGCTTGTTCATACCGAAAATGGTGAGTCTGTTTTGAACGGAGCGTTTACGCTGACGGTCGAAAAACTGCCGGACTATACGCAGCAGGTGAGTAAAAAAATTCTTGATAATTTTGACATGGAAGCCGCTGGCATACCGACGGTAATTAACTTGATTGAACAGGATAATTATAAAAAATATTTGGACGCACAAGATCGGTTCAATCAAAAAAAATATGCCGAAGCCGCACAAATGGCCGAAGAGGTCGTTTCAGCGGATTTCAGTTTCATGGCAGGATTTATGCTTTCAGGAAAAAGCTGGTTCATGGCCGCGCTGGATAAGAAAAAAACCGGCGAGTCGCCTGTGGAAGAATTCGAGAAAGCGCGCTCGATTTTCTCAAAAATCATTGAAATGGATTCATCTCAGGCTGAGGCTTTGGCCTATTTGGGAGAGTACTATGTTTACCAGGAACGGTGGTCACTGGCTGAAGAGAATTTGTTGAAAGCATTCAGAACAAATCCTAATTTACCGCGATTGTATTTAACCTTGTCGCGACTCCACTCATTTCGTTATGAAAAAATCGGGTTTGATAATGAAGAAGAATTGTTTCAACGCGCGATATTTATCAATCCCTGTTACGAAGAAGCCTATTTGATGTTAGCGGATTATTATCTTTTCGAGAATAAAAGAGCAAAGGCCATTGAAACATTGGAGCGCTATTCGAAGATCGATCCAAACTCGGTGCCAACTCTTATTGCGCTGGGTAAAATCTATCTTGTTCGGAATGAAATTCTGAAAATAATCGAAATATTCAATAAGGTCATAGAGCTCGAGCCAAATAATTCGGACGCCTATTATAACCTCGGAATACTTTATTATAATTCCAAAGAATTCGAAACGTCTGAAAAGCTGCTTCAGCGGGCCATTGCCATCGACAATCATTTGAACGCGCATTTATACCTGGCCTATTTGTACGAAGCAAAGGGCGATTACGAAAAAGCAATCGAGCACCTGCGCACGCGAATTCGTCACCGAAAAGGTCTTGATGATAAATTTGCAGAAGAAGCGCGAAAACATCTGTATAAATTAATGCATCAGGACTCCACCAAAATCGATAATGACGAGTGAAAACAGGACAGGATGAGGGATGGGCCAGGTAAGACGACTTGTTTTAAATACCATAGATGACATAGAAAAAGAGTTTGCCCGGGTTGGTGTGGACCCTGCCGGCATTCGGATGATGGCGCCAAAGGCGCTGGGATTGAATATTGAAATTGAAAACGTATCCTCACCGGCAGCGCTTATTTTAAAACAGGAAATGTTGAGCCTGGGCGGGGATTGTGCCAATCATCGATCTGTGATAAAAAATGATATCAGCGCAACAAAATCGATTTTGATCGGCAATGCGAAAATTTTTCAGCGCCTCATTCCAAAACTCAAAGTCCAGCCGTTTGGCTTGCCTGCCGTAGCCGAACAGATAAAAAAAATTGTCAATTCAGAAGAAAGCCCCTCACAGTTCAGAATTGAATTGAAAGAAAGCATCCTGGAGTTATCTCATCGAACCCACATTATGGGGATTCTCAATGTCACGCCGGATTCGTTTTCCGATGGCGGTGATTTTTTCGACCCGGAAAAAGCCATTGCGCGTGGAATTCAAATGATGGAACAGGGCGCGGACATCATCGATATTGGCGCGGAATCGACACGGCCCGGGGCAGAGGCGTTGCCCGAAGCTCAGGAAATTGACCGGCTGCTGCCGGTGCTGGAGGGCCTCGTAAACGAAGTGGATGTTCCCATTTCCGTGGATACGTACAAATCAGGCGTTGCCGAAGCTGCGCTGAAAAGTGGCGCGCATTTGATCAATGACATCAGCGGGCTGCGTTTCGATCCGAAACTGAAAACGGTTGCCGCCAAATACAATGTTCCCGTTGTGCTCATGCATATCAAGGGCGAACCGAAAAATATGCAGCAGAATCCCACGTATGCGGATTTGATGGGGGAAATTTTTCAGTATCTCGCAGAGAGCATTTTATTGGCCGAAAAAGCCGGAATCGATAGCGATAAAATTATCATCGATCCCGGGATTGGATTTGGAAAACGGCTGCACGACAATTATGAAATTTTGCGGCGCCTGTCCGAGCTTAAAGATTTGGGCTGCCCGATTTTGGTGGGACCCTCGCGGAAATCATTTATTGGAAACGTACTCAATCTGCCGCCGGAAGAACGGCTGGAAGGAACAGCAGCCGCAGTGTCAATGGCAATTCAAAACGGCGCTCACATCGTTCGCGTGCACGATGTCAAAGAAATGGCGCGAGTGTGCCGCATCGCCGATTTGATCGCAGGAAAAGCGATTCTTTAGAACCACAAAGCCCCTAAAGTTCATAAAGAAAAAGTGATTGGTTGTTCAGTTCAACATAAATCATTTGAATTAATCTTTGTTTTTATGTGTAATATAACTTCGAGTCTTAGCCTGAATTATTCACAGATTTCTACTTAAACATATATAATTAGTTGTTATTAATGATATTAACGAGATGTGTGAAATTTAACAGAGTTTGATATAACGAATTCTGAATTAAGCACCATTCAGGCTATCTGGATTCCGTAATGAATTACAATGAATAATCCAGGTTAGAGACTTTGAGGCAGACTATTTGCAATATTCAAAATTCATTCACCATAGCAATGGAAATAAAAAATGGGCCTTCGATTGGAATTATTCAAACTTGGTTTTTTAACCGTAACAGTCATCGATTTATTGGACATTGCGGTCATTTCGTGGGTTTTGTACAAACTGTATTTTTTCATTCGGGGTTCCCGTGCGGCTCAAATGTTTATCGGGCTGGTGCTTATTCTTATCGTTTCCTTTGCAGTTCAACTTCTTGGATTGAGCGGTCTGAACTGGATTTTTCAAAATATCCGAACCATCTGGCTGCTGGCGTTCGTCATTCTGTTTCAACCTGAATTGCGACGAATTTTGATTTACATGGGGCAAATGCCTATTATTCGAAAATTACTGAGAGTGTCCATTACCCGGCGGATGACTGAGGATGCCGTAAAAGCAGCCATTGAATTGAGCAAGCGGGGATTTGGCGGACTCATCGTGCTGGTGCAGAATACCGGCGTCAAATCCATTCTGGAAACCGGGCAGAGCCTTCAGGCCGATGTGTCCGTGCCGCTGATTGTCTCAATTTTCAATCCGCGTTCACCATTGCACGATGGCGCGGTGGTTATTCAGAATGAAGCCATCGAAGCGGCGCAGTGCATCCTTCCGCTGAGCCAAAATCCCCATCTCGATCCCAAATACGGCACGAGGCATCGGGCAGCGCTGGGACTGTCCGAAGAATCGGATGCCGTGATTATTATCGTTTCGGAAGAGACCGGAAAGATATCCATCGCGCACGAGGGCGCGCTTTACCCTGATCTGGATTCACAGCAACTGCGGGAAAAGTTGAATGATTTCATGCAGGTGTTGCCGGGGGGCTAATGGAGCTGCTCAGCGAAAATTTGACTTGACATGGTGTTGAGAAAGTGCTATATTGAAGACGATATTTTCAGGAGAAGAAAATGATAAAATTGCATTTAAAAACAAAAATCCCGGAAAATAGACATTTAAATTTAAGCCTTGATTTACCGACTGAAGTCCCACCTGGCGATGCTGATATTTTTTTAGTTGTTAAGAGTGAAACGATGAATAATAATCAAAAAATTCTAAATCAACAAATCCAAGAGGCTCTCCTTGATTTTCCTGTCTGGTCTGATGAGGAGATAAAGCATTTTGCACGAGTGAGAGAGGAATTAAATAAGTGGCAACCAGAAGAATTCTGATTGATGTAAATTTAATTGATGCTTAAAATGATAAAATAGAGGAGTGAAATGAACTACGAAGATTTGAATTTTAAAATTCCTAAAGAATCTGAGGATTACTTTGAGTGTTCACAATTTATTACAAAGTCTATTGAAGAGATAATCAATGATGCGATCAAAAAACAAAAAAATAAAATATTTATAAATACAAATCTCAGATATGGACTGCCTATGGAAAATATAAACAAAGTGGCAGGTCCGTTTGTTGAAGCTTGGGCATATGAAACTTTTATGAGTGTATTGGAAGATAAAAATAATAGATACATGTTGATAAATGTTGAAGCACAGGAACGTCTTAATAAGGCAGATGTGATATTACAATTTAAAAAGCAAAGAAAGGTAGAATCTGGAATAACTGCAGAAGTTGATGTGAAAGCGACCTCTGAAGATATTGATACGAGTGGGAAATCACCTAATATCACATCGTTTGCAAGAATCCGTTGTGCATATATAGAAGACCCAGATTACATATTTATAATACTTTCACTGAAACATAGGGTTTATTCTACAAAAAACAACGAAACTGATATGATGGAGGGTGTAATGGAAATAGTTGATTATAATGCCTATGATTTGAAACTATTATCATCTTCAGATTTAAATTATAATCCAGCACTTGGAACAGGACAAATTCAAGTTAGGGATATTCATTATGTCAATTTAGAAAAGAGAACAACTTGGGAGTTTTGTCAATTACTTGACAAAAAATTTTTAAATTCACGTAGAAGATCTTTTGATGAATGGTTAGAATTTGCAAAAAAATTTGGATGGATAAAATATGAATGACAACTTTAAAAATAAACAATTCATGGATGATCGAAGATTAAAATTAATTCAAGGTGATGCTGTTTTAAAATTAAAAGAACTAGAATCTGAAAGCATTGATTTAATTGTTGCAGATCCACCTTATAACCTAGGAAAAAATTATGGTAATAATCATGATTTAAAAGATTTCGATGAATATCTCAAGTTCTCAAATGATTGGTTACTCCAAGCGAATCGAATTTTGAAAAAGCATGGAACTATATATGTTTTTATGGGGGTTCGCTTTATATCTTATTTGTACGATATACTAGATAAAAAACTTGGAATGTATTTCAATAGTTGGATTTGTTGGCATTATACACAAGGTTTGGGTAAAACAAAAGGTTTTTCACCAAGACATGATGATATCCTTATGTTCAGTAAAACAAAGGATTTCATATTTAATTTAGATTCAATAAGAATTCCTCAAAAATATTATAGATCAAGAAATAATATGCGCGGCGCTAATCCTGGCGATGTTTGGGAATTTTCCCATGTTCACTATTGTAATGAAAATAGACAAGATCATCCTACGCAAAAACCAGAGGGTTTAATTGAGCGTATGGTTCTCGCTTCTTCTAATGAGGGGGATATTGTATTAGACCCGTTTTTTGGTAGTGGTACAACTTTGAGAGTATGTCAACAACTTAACCGTGATTGTATTGGGATTGAAATAAACCCAGCATATATTGAATCTACTAAAGAAAGGCTACGAAAAAACTTTTCTGGATTTGACAGTATTGATCCAAGGATGGAAAGAGTTCCAAAAGATTTAAATGAACCAAGAATTAGACGAGAATATCTAAATAATCATATAAAATGGTTTTTGAAAAATCATGAAGATTCTATAAAAAAGTTTTTAGATTCGGTACATGAAATGTATGGCAATCGTTCCTCTGCACAACTTTCTATCTTTGAGAAAATATAATGTTTTAATTAATTGGCTTAAGGGGCTGCATCAAAAGCCCATAGTTGACTTACTAAATGACTGAAGCTTTCATTTTTATCAACCATCAAACTTTTCTCTTAACTTAATTGAAAAACTTCTACTTACCTTTTTCAAAATCTACAGATAAAGCTTTTATCCCAAAATTTCCCCTTGACTTTTCACTAAAAATATGATATATTATACTGTACAAAAGTGAACCTAACATAAATTAACCAAACAAAAGTTAATTAAATGTGTCTAATATCAAGGGGAAGGCCATGAAAGAATTAACCGAAAAACAGCATCAGGTGTTGGAAATCATCAGCCAGCGAATAGAGCTGGATGGATTCCCGCCCACACTGGACGAACTGCGCGAAGATCTGGGAATGGCGTCCAAAAACGCGGTGCTCAGTCATCTCGATGCGTTGGTGAAAAAAGGCTACATTCAGCGTTCCAATAAAGCGCGGGATATTCGCGTTTTAAAGCCGGTAGAGGAGGAGCCTGATCGCGAAGATGACTTCGAGTTCGGTCAGTCATTCAAATTGCCGCTCATTGGCGCTGTCGCTGCAGGCGCGCCGGTGCTCACTGAAGAGAACATCGAAAAGTTCATTTACGTGCCCCAGTACCTCGTCGGTAGCAAACAGCCCTGTTTTGCGCTGCGCGTCCACGGCGACAGTATGATGCTTGCCGGCATCTTTGACGGGGATTTGGTGATTGTTCAGTCCACGCACCTTGCCAAAAATGGGGACATTGTGGTTGCTCTCATTGGCAATGAAGTGACGGTGAAGCGACTGGTTTTGAAAGACAAACAGCGCTTTCTGAAGGCTGAGAATCCGGAGTATTCGGACATTCACCCGGAAGAACCCTGGTCGCTGCAGGGGCGAGTCACCGCGCTGATTCGGGAACAGGTGCTGTAGGCCATACATTCACAATTGACTATTACCTATTCACAATTCGCAATTCAAAACTAATTGCCAATTACAAAAAAACGCGGAAAAATCCCGAAGGGATTTGACGTTTGTAGTGAAATGCAACGAAACGAAAGCCAAACCCTGAAAGGGTTTAACAGGGGCACGTTGATTTAACGCGTGTTTTTGTTCAACCCCTACGGGGTTGTTGATGGAAATTGAATCTCAACTGACTACAAATGTTTAACGCCTTCGGCGTTTAAGCTGAATTTTGACATTGACGATTCACAATAGTTCAACTTCACCGACCCCAACAATTTTCACGGCGCTTCAGTCGTCCGGGAACATCAATCAAATAGAGCAGAAAAATGGAGCGTCACATTGTACATATCGATGTAAACTCGTTCGCGGTTTCCGTGGAGCGGGTGGTGAATGCGCGGCTTCGGGACCGGCCGGTGATTGTGAGCTTCCCGGCCATGGATCGGGCGGTCGTTCAATCCACTTCGCTGGAAGCGCGGCGCGCCGGAATCTATCGCGGAATGACGCTGCAAAAAGCGTTGCGCCTGTGCCGCGACGTCACCGTGATTCCGCCCAATGAGCCGCTGTACAGCCGCGCCATGCAGGCCATGATGAAAATCGTCTCGCAGTTCACGCCCATCACTGAGCCTATGAACTACGGCCACGCCTACCTGGACATTACCGGCACGCGCCGGCTGTTCGGCATAACCACTGACACCGCCGTGAAAATCCAGCGGGAAATTCGCTCGCAGCTTTACCTGCCCACCAGTCTGGGATTAGCCAGCAATAAAATGGTCAGCAAAATTGCTTCGGAGGTGATTGTGCCCGGGGGCGTTCAGGAAGTGGAACATGGCACAGAGCGGCAGTTCATCGCGCCGCTCAAAATTCACCATCTCCCGGCTGTCGGCCAGCCCGTGAAAAAACAATTGCTGGACCTCAACATTCGCATCATCGAACAGATTTCCAGTCTCTCGTTGCCGCACCTGACAATGATTTTTGGCCGAACCGGCCTTAAGCTGCACCGCGCCGCCAACGGAATCGACAACACCCCGGTGTGGCCACCGCAGCAGCTTCCCAATATTTACGAACAGCACGCCCTGGCCGAGGACAGCAACGACCTCAACGTGCTGCGCAGTGTTCTGTTTCAGATGACAGAGCGTGTCGGGCGCCGGCTGCGGGGTTCCCGGCAAACAGCGCGAAAGCTGGTGCTGGAAATTTATTACGCTGATCATCGCGAGGCCAGCGGGCAGAAGCGATTCCCGAGTGCGACCAATGCGGACGAAGAGTTGTTTTTGGTGACTGATGAATTGTTCAAAAAAATCCTCACGCGTCGCATTCGGGTGAGTAAACTGGCCGTCCGATTTTTTCAGTTGGCCCCGGTATCGGCCCAGCTTTCCCTGTTCGACGAAGCGCCGCAATCGAAAAATCACAACCTGACAAGCGCCATCGATCGCATCCGGGATCGGTTCGGAGAAGATGCTGTGAAGTTTTGGTTTGTGAATTGAACGGAGCAGGGATACTTTAGTTACTGATAAGTTAAATTCTGCACTTTTTTTGGCAGAAAAAAAACAAAAAGCAAAATTCAAATGTCAAATAAATTCCAAATCTAAAAATTCAATTATCAAAACTTGTTAGTTAATGCAAAAGCATATCGCTTGAACAAGTTTGATTTTTTGGATTTTGTTATTGTGATTTGCTTGTTATTTGGTTTTTGCGTTTTGCTATTTTTGCTTATCCGGCTTAGGGGGTACGCTTTTAATTTCCAGAACATGCTTCGTAATGAAAGCGACTTTGATTTTAGCGGGAATTTGTTTCGAAAAAGATTGTGAATTTGAAAAAAACAGAAAGATGAAATAAATTATGTTCACTCACCTGCACACCCACAGCCATTATTCATTTTGCCGCGGCGCCAGCTCCATTGAAGCACTGTGCCTTGCCGCCAAAAACCGCGGGATGAACACCCTGGCGCTGACCGACACCAACGGTGTGTACGGGCTGGTCTGGTTTATGCAAATCGCCCGGGAAGTGGGCATCACGCCGATCTTCGGAACCGAGGTGGTCTCCAACGGCCTGCGCGCGCTTTTGCTTGTGAAAGACAAGACCGGCTACAGCAATATGTGCCGAATACTTTCGCAGCGGCATTTGAACGAAGATTTTTCCCTGCTGGATGTGCTGTCGCGTTTTTCCGATGGATTGTTTTTAATCAGCGATTCTATCCCCTTGCTTAATCTGCTGAAGAATACGATCGATCCTGAGAGCCTGTACGTCGAGTTGCAGCCTGGGCCGCGGCGGTTGGCGTTGATCGAATACGCACGCTCCACCGGTCTTGCGCCGGTGGCGACAAACGGCGTTTATTTTGTGGATAAAAAGGATTTTGCACTGCATCGATTGCTGCGGGCGATTGATTGCAATGTGGCGCTTTCCGGTCTTGATGAAAAAGAATTAGCTTCCCCGGACGCCTGGCTGAAAAGTCCGGAGCAGATGGCCCACGCGTTTCCGGATTTGCCCGAAGCCCTGGAAAATAGCGGGAAAATTGCCGATCAATGTTTGCACGAACTGGACTTCGGCGGCCCGATCTTCCCCGGATTTATGAATTTCACCAATGGCACTGCCTTCGATTATTTGAAAAAGCAGTGCTACCTGGGCGCCAAAAAACGCTACAGCGAAATCACGAAACAGATCGAGGAGCGGCTGGAATATGAACTGGAAATCATCAAAGAAAAAGGCTTTGCCCCGTATTTTTTAGTGGTTCAGGATATTGTCCGGCAATCGCGGCGAACCTGCGGACGAGGCTCGGCAGCCGCCAGCATCGTGTCCTATTGCCTCGAAATCACCCACGTGGATCCCATTGCCCACGATCTGTTTTTCGAGCGATTTCTGAACATGGGGCGCAAAGACCCGCCAGATATTGATGTGGATTTCCCCTGGGATGAGCGGGATGATATTCTCGATTATGTGTTCGAAAAATATGGCGAAAGCCGAACCGCAATGATTTCCAATCACGTTGGGTTCAAAGCTCGGGCAGCGGTTCGGGAGGTTGCCAAAGTGTATGGTTTGCCTGAATCTGAAATAAATCTCGTCACCAAAAAATTGTCCAACTACTGGCGGGCTGATACGGTGAAAAATATGGTCGCGGAAAATCCTGCCTATCGCTTTCAACAATTCAACGGGCCCTGGCCGGAAATCTTCGATTTGGCGGAAAAGCTTCAATCGGTGCCGCGCAATATGTCCGTGCACTGCGGCGGCGTGGTGATTACGCCCAACGCCATGGACAACTATGTGCCGCGAGAGCAGGCTGCCAAAGGCGTGAATATCATTCAGTGGGAAAAAGACCAGGCAGAGGACGCCGGGTTGGTGAAAATCGACCTGTTGGGCAATCGCTCGCTGGCGGTCATTCGGGACGCGCTCAACGCCATCAAGCAAAATTGCGGGGTGGAAATCCAGTACGAGCTGTGGAATCCGCTGGACGATCCGGCAACCCAGGAGCTCATCCGCAACGGCGACACCATCGGCGTTTTTTACGTGGAATCCCCGGCCATGCGGCTGCTTCAGAAAAAAAGCCGCACCGGCGACTTTGGGCATCTCGTCATTCACAGTTCCATGATTCGCCCTGCCGCCAACGTGTACATTCAGGAATATCTAAAACGACTGCACGGCGCGCATTATGAACCGCTCCATCCGCTGCTGGATGGTATTCTCAAGGAAACCCACGGTATCATGTGCTATCAGGAAGATGTATCAAAGGTCGCTATTGCCCTGTCCGATTTCGACCCGGCCGAGGCGGATGACCTACGCCGGATTCTCTCAAAGAAGCGAATCACCAAACGCATGGTCGATTTTAAGGAGAAATTTTTTACCGGGGCCATGCACAAGGGCGTGGATCAAAAGACCATCGACAAAGTCTGGGAAATGATTATGAGCTTCACCGGCTACAGTTTTTGCAAGCCGCACTCGGCGTCGTTCGCCCTCGTTTCATTTAAATCGTGCTATTTGCGGGCCCATTACCCGGCTGAGTTCATCGCTTCGGTCATCAGCAACCAGGGCGGGTATTATTCGGCGTTTGCCTACATTTCTGAAGCGCGGCGCATGGGGCTCACGATTCTTCTGCCGGACATCAACGAAAGCGAGTGGGCTTATTTCGGCAAAGACAAACAGGTTCGGGTCGGCCTTATGCAGCTTAAAGAAATTCAAAAAGATGCCGTGGAGCGAATTTTGGAGGAACGCCGGAAAAACGGCCCGTTTAAGTCATTCGACGATGTTCTCAATCGGGTGAAGCTCACACCCAATGACGTGAAAATTTTGATTAAGGCCGGCGTGTTTGACACACTGGAGCCTGACAAAACGAGGCCGGAGTTAATGTGGCGCTTGATGTTCTGGCAGGATTTTCGCGTGAAAAAAACAAATGGCACCATGTCGCTGTTCGATGAAAGTCCCGGGGAACTGCCGCGTTCAGCCAATTACGATTTCCGAACACAATTGCAGCACGAATGCGAAACGCTGGGGTTTCTTATCAGCCGGCATCCGCTGACACTGTACAAAGACCGGCTGAAAAAGCTCACTTACATTTCCGCCAAAGACGTGCCGTTGTTTGTGGGGAAAAGTGTGTCAACCATTGGCTGGCTGGTGACCCGAAAAGTGACCCGCACAAAAAACGATGAAATGATGGAGTTCATCAGTTTTGAAGATACCACGGCCATTTACGAAGCCATATTTTTTCCGAAAACATATCAG
Organism: uncultured Cytophagia bacterium; assembly: GCA_964605145.1. Classification (GTDB taxonomy): domain Bacteria; phylum Zhuqueibacterota; class Zhuqueibacteria; order Thermofontimicrobiales; family Thermofontimicrobiaceae; genus CAZSBG01. The sequence continues at coordinate 44,632 of CAZSBG010000024.1, forward strand.
CGATTTTGTTACATGCTCAGTCATTCCCAGCCATATATTTTGAGGGGCACGGTCGAGGAAGAATTTGGAGCCGTTACGTTGAATATTTCGCAGGTAAAATTTTTGTGATTGTTTTCAAAAAAAACCTCTCTGAATTGAAAGCGGTCAGCATCCAGAGAGGTTGGTTCTTTGAACAGTAGATTAGATTTTATTCGTTTTTTATTCCAATGCAAAAATAAGTGAATCCCATATCTTTCATTTCTGATACATCAAAGATATTCCGACCATCGAAAATGATCGCATCCTTGAGGAGTTTTTTCATCACTTTGAAGTTTGGAAATCTGAATTCCTGCCATTCCGTCAAAATCAATAGGCAATCCGCATCGATCAATGCTTCGTACTGATCTTTCACATATTCAATTTTATCGACCAGAATTCGTTTTGCTTCATGCATAGCCTGTGGATCGTATCCTTTCACTTTCGCACCGCTTTCGAGTAGCTTCTCGATAATCACCAAAGAGGGCGCTTCGCGCATATCATCTGTTTCCGGCTTGAACGATAATCCCCACAAAGCAATGGTTTTTCCCTTCAGATTGTTGTTGTAAAACGCGTTGACCTTGTTGAACAGAACTGATTTTTGATCATCGTTCACTTCCTCAACAGATTGCAAAACCCGCATGGGGTAGTTGTATTGTTTGGCAGTTCTGATCAATGCTTTCACATCCTTGGGAAAGCAGGACCCGCCATACCCAATACCGGGATAAATGAATTTGTTGCCAATTCGTGAGTCGCTGCCTATCCCTTTTCTGACAAGATTGACATCAGCGCCGACAATCTCGCACAGGTTGGCAATGTCATTCATAAAGCTGATTTTTGTAGCCAACATGGAGTTGGCCGCATATTTCGTCATTTCGGCGGAAGGAATGTCCATGAATATAATCGGATGCCCATTCATCACAAACGGTTTGTACAATCGTTTCATCTTTTCTTCGGCCTGTTCAGATTCAACCCCGACAACAATTCTGTCCGGCTTCATAAAATCAGCGATGGCGGCGCCTTCTTTCAAAAATTCAGGATTAGAGGAGACATCAAATTTTAGTTCCGTGCCTCTTTTGTCCAGTTCTTCATGCACGGCTGCCTTCACTTTTTTCGCTGTTCCAACCGGCACCGTGCTTTTGGTGACAACAACGAGATAATTATTCATGTATTTACCAATATCCCTGGCAACCGCAAGGACATGTTTCAAATCTGCGCTGCCATCTTCGTCCGGCGGTGTACCGACTGCAATAAATACCACCTCACAATCCTTAAGGCTTTCTTCGATATCTGTTGTGAAGTGCAGCCGGTCTTTTTTCACATTCCTCTCCAAAATTGTGTCCAAACCGGGTTCGTATATCGGCAGAATTCCCTTTTTCAGGTTTTCAATTTTCGTGACATCCACATCAACGCATGTTACATCGATCCCTGTTTCTGCAAAACAAGTTCCTGTAACCAAACCAACATAGCCGGTTCCAACCACTGAAATTTTCATCTTCTTCTCCTTGTTTTGTATTTGAAATTATAAATATCTGTTATCAAATGAAATAATACAAGTCCCAATTTTGAATGCATATCAGACTATTCTGAAGAAATATTTTAAGCGCCAAATGTAAGAATTTTTGACGATAAATACAAGCTGTAATTGACAATTAATGATAATATTTAAAGAATACAAAAAAAATTACCAACAATCAAAAATTCGCTAAATAAACGGGATAATTCGATTCACACATTATTGATGATTGGGGCAATTTCCTTTTCATTCAAATCCACGAATTGAAATTTAAGGATAGTATGTATTATTTTCGTACATCGGGAGAAAAACTTTAAAGTGAATCCGATAAATTATTGTAAATTAATTCTTAAGAGTCGGCTTTATGCAATTGTTCCTGAAATAGACTTCTGAATTGATGAATTTAAAAAAAAACTATCAAAAATAAAAGCGTTAATGTTGAAGTTAATATTTTTTAATAATCTTAGGTTCCCTGGAATTTTTCAGAATATTCACAAGATTTTAATTGATTCTGGATTTAGAAATGTTATATTTGGTAGTTCAGTTGGATTTTGTAAATTTGAAGTTGAATCGCTATGAAAATTGTTTAACAACCATTTAACTCATTATAAATTTAATAAATGAACTATTCAATTAAATGAAAACCACTGAAAAAAATGACTCCATTCAATTTGTGCTCAGAACGTTGAACAGGGGAGATGTCCCTCGCGCGATGAAGCTGAAAGAAGCCGCAGGGTGGAACCAGTTAGAAGCGGACTGGCATGCGTTTCTGAAATTGAATCCGGATGGCTGTTTTGCTGCTGAGCGCGACGGATTTGTTGTTGGCACTGGCACCTGTCTAAAATTCGAGGAGAAAGTCGGTTGGATCGCCATGATACTTGTCGATCCGGATTTCCGAAGACAGGGCCTTGGAAAGAAAATAATGACCCAATGTCTGGATCATCTCTCACTGTGTCCATCCGTAAAACTGGATGCAACCGAACAGGGACGTGAGCTCTATCTGAAACTTGGCTTTCAGGACGAATTCGAAATCAATCGCTATGTTTTCAATATGTCTGAAAAACGCGCATTTGAAGTTGGGATAAATGTGAGTCCAATTGAAAATGATGACTTGGGCGCTATTCAGAAATTGGATGCCGAAGCATTTGGCGCAAATAGAAAATATTTGGTCGAGAACCTGTATCTTCGAGGAAGAGAATTCGCTTTCAAATTTGAAAATAACGGAAACATTGACGGATTCATTCTGGGGCGGCGCGGCAGCCGTATCGTACAACTGGGACCGATTGTTACTAAAGATGAAGCCATCGGAGCCCAACTCGTTGGCGCCTGTCTGAATAATATTGGAGAGAACCAGGCCATTCTCGATGTTCCGCTTCCTTCGGAATTATGGCTGAAATATCTGAAAAATATGGAAATACTAAAACAACGGTGGTTCATGCGAATGTATCGCGGAAAGAACAAGGCTGGTGATTTAGATACGCTTCTGGCGATTACAGGGCCTGATTTTGGCTGATTTACCTTGAAAACGAAGTCTATAAATCATAAAACTTTTGGAACTTCTCACTTGAAAATCAATTTAAAAAATGTTCACACCGGCCCATTTAATAATTTCTGCGCTAACTATATCTACAGATACCATTGATTATTCATTAAAAATTAAGGACATAGTTTTATTGTTAAACTAAAGTAAATTACAAATGATTTTAAATAAACTGCCGAATATATAAATATTACCCAGAAAATATCGGAGATTTAATTTATGCAACCATTACGTTCATTTACGATCAGTCCCACATTACCGGAAAATTTAGAGCCGCTCAAAAAAATTGCTTATAATGTATTTTGGTCGTGGGATCACGAAGCTCAGGATATGTTTCGTCGGCTGGACAGGGATTTGTGGGAAGAAACCAACCATAATCCTGTGAAAATGTTAGGCCAGGTTCGACAGGAACGACTCGAGGCCATGTCGGAAGATGATGGTTATCTTGCCCATGTTGACCGTGTGGCAGAGCGACTCGAAAGTTATATGAAAGAACCAACATGGTATGAGAAAACCTATGGTCAGGATGAAAACGCGACCATTGCCTATTTTTCAGCAGAGTTTGGCTTGACAGAATGCCTGCCCATTTATTCAGGCGGTCTTGGCATTCTGGCCGGGGATCATCTCAAATCTGCCAGCGAATTGGGGCTTCCTCTGGTTGGCGTTGGATTGTTGTACCAGGAAGGGTACTTTCGCCAGTATTTAAATGCGGATGGCTGGCAGGGAGAAGAGTATCCCAAAAATGATTTTTACACCATGCCAATCAAATTGATGAAAAAGGAAAATGGTTCTCCGTTGCTGATTGAAGTCGACTATATTGGAAGAAAAGTGTACGCGCAAATCTGGCGGGTTCATGTCGGCCGAATTGATCTGTACTTGCTCGATACCAATATTCCAATGAACAGTCAGGCGGATAAAGGTATCACAGACGAACTGTACGGCGGTGACGATGAAACGCGGATTCAGCAGGAAATAATGCTGGGAATTGGCGGTACACGGGCTTTAAAAGCGATAGGAATTCAACCAACTGTTTTTCACATGAACGAGGGGCATTCCGCGTTTTTGGCGCTGGAGCGCATTCGTCTCAGCATGGAGGAATTCAAAACAAATTTTCGGCAGGCGTTGGAGCTCACAAAGTCCGGGAATATTTTTACCACACACACACCGGTGCCGGCCGGGATCGATCGGTTCACTCCCCAATTAATGGACAAATATTTCGCCAATTACTACCCATTGCTTAACATCAACCGAAATGAATTTTTAGCGCTGGGGCGTCATGATCCGTCGGATACGACAGAGAATTTCTCAATGGCTGTACTGGCCATCAATCTGGCCTCGCATATCAACGGCGTGAGCAAACTTCATGGCGTAATTTCCCGGAACATGTGGAAGGATATGTGGAAGAATATTCCTGAGAGAGAGGTTCCCATAACATCCGTGACCAATGGCATTCATCCCAGCACGTGGATTTCAAAAGACATTGCCGGGCTTTACGATCGATATTTAGGGCCTTCATGGCGAAAAAAGCCGGCCGATTTAACTATCTGGAAGCGGGTTGAACAAATCCCAGGAGAAGAATTGTGGCAAACTCATCAAAGGCGAAGGGAACGGTTGGTTTCATTTGCCAGAATGCGGCTGAGAAAACAACTCGAACGCCAGGGCGCGCTGCCATCAGAGCTGGACAAAGCCGACGAAGTGCTCAATCCTGAAGCGCTGACCATTGGATTTGCCCGAAGATTTGCCACGTACAAACGAGCAACCCTGCTGTTTCATGACCCGGTGCGTCTGGCGCAAATCATCCGGGACAAAGATTATCCCATTCAATTTATCATTGCCGGAAAAGCCCATCCCAAAGATACGCCGGGAAAGGAACTCATTCGTAAAATTATTCACCTGGCCCGCATGGAAGATTTCAGGCAAAGTATTGTGTTTTTAGAAAATTATGACATGGTCGTGTCGCGCTACATGGTCCAGGGAGTTGATGTATGGCTCAACACGCCGAGAAGGTACATGGAAGCCAGTGGAACGAGCGGCATGAAGGCTTCCATGAATGGCGTTTTAAATATGAGTATTCCGGATGGTTGGTGGGATGAAGCATATTCGCCCCAAACAGGCTGGGCCATTGGGAGCGGTGAGGATTATGACGATTTTGAATATCAGGATGATGTGGAATCACAAGCCATTTACAATCTGCTTGAAAAAGAAATCATTCCTCTGTTTTATAAACGAAGGCAGAGTGGCGTGCCCCGCGATTGGGTAGATTTGATGAAAGGTTCCATGAAGGCCATTTGTCCGGTATTTAATACCAACAGAATGATCCGCGAATATACGGAAAGATTCTACTTGCCGGCTCAGATGCAATTTCAGCGCTTAAATGAAAACTCGCAGAAAAAAGCTAAAGAGTTGGCTTCCTGGAAACAGAAAGTCCAGAAGAATTGGGCCAAAATTCGATATATCAAAGTCGATGAAAATGGCAGCCTGGATCATCAGGTCGGCGGTGAGATTGACATCAAAGCAAAGATTTATTTGGGGACACTCACGCCGGAAGACGTCAATGTCGAAATTTATCACGGCTATATCGATCCATACAACAGAATTGTCGATGGAATAATTGAAACCATGTCCTGTTCTGAAACGAATGAAGATAGCGTCTATACGTTCGAGGGAAAAATAATCTGTCGCACCAGCGGACTCTATGGCTATACGGTGCGCATCGTGCCAAAACATGAAAACCTGAACAGCGCCCATGAAACCGGTCTTATTCTGTGGGCAAGTAGCTGAATATTGAAAAATCAAAACGAAATACTTAACGCAGACGAATTCGTTCGCCTGCGTTTTTTTATGCTAAATCGAACGAGCCATGCTGCGTTTACTGAAAAAATAATTGGAAACATGAATAATTTTCTTTATATTTAAACTGGAATGTATTTTCGAATAAACGAGGGAACTACACGTGTATAAAATATCCATCAAAACAAGATTCGCGGCAGCGCATCGCCTCAGGGAATATGAGGGGGCATGTGAAAATTTGCACGGTCACAACTGGATTGTTCGGGCGACAGTCGGAACGGATCAGTTGAATGAGATTGGTATTGCCTACGATTTTAAAAAATTGAAAGCTGACATGAGTGAAATTATCGATCGTCTGGATCATCAGTATTTGAATGACGTCGAACCGTTCGATACAATTAACCCAACGTCGGAAAATGTGGCAAAATTTATATTTATTTCATTACAAAAAAAACTTCCTTCCCATTTGAGAGTGTTATCCATTGCTGTTGGTGAATCGGAAAATTATACAGCGATTTACGAGGAGTAGCTTGAAAATAAACGAAATCTTTTACAGCATTCAGGGTGAATCGACGTTTGCCGGCCTGCCGTGCGTTTTCATTCGTTTGACCGGCTGCAATTTGCGCTGTCGCTATTGTGATACGAAGTATGCATACGAGGAAGGGGAAGAATTAAATCTTTTTGACATTCTGAGAATTGTTCAGAAATACAATTGCAATCTTGTTGAAATAACCGGTGGAGAACCTCTTTTGCAACCGGATACAGTCGAACTCTCAAAAAAAATGATTTTTGAAAACCGGCGCGTATTGATCGAAACAAATGGCACACAGGATATTTCTGTATTGCCTGCGGGGGTTATTCGAATTATGGATATCAAATGCCCGGGTAGCGGCGAATCCGATAAAACCGAGTGGTCGAATATTTCCAAATTGAAGCAGACTGATAACGTGAAGTTTGTTGTCGCCGATAAAACTGATTTTGATTGGGCAGAAAAGATAGTGCTGAAATACGATTTGACAACCAAAACACAAGTCCTGTTTTCACCCGCCTTCGGCATCGTTAAGCCCAAAGAGTTGGCAAAATGGATTTTAGAATCCGGAATCCCGGTTCGCATGCAATTGCAAGCGCACAAATATATCTGGGAACCAAAGGAGCGAGGGGTGTAAAATGGATAAAAAAGCAGTTGTTTTGCTCAGTGGCGGCATTGACTCATCGACGACGCTTGCTATCGCCAAAGCACAAAAATTTCATGTGTATGCTATCAGTTACAGATATGGTCAGCGGCATCGATTTGAATTAAACGCGGCCAAAAAGGTTGCTGAACACTTGGCTGCAAAGCATCATTTGGTTTTGGATGTGGGGCTGGATAAAATCGGTGGATCATCGCTCACGGCCGATATCGATGTCCCGAAAAACAGAATTTTCGAACACGCCGATGATATTCCCATCACCTACGTGCCGGCTCGGAATACGATTTTTTTGTCCCTTGCTTTGGCATGGGCAGAAACGCTCCGTACCAGCGATATTTTCATAGGAGTCACAGCCGTGGATTATTCCGGCTACCCGGATTGCCGGCCAGAGTTCATTCAAGCGTTCGAACAAGTTGCCAATCTCGGCACCAAAATTGGCGTCGAGGGGAGGATGGCAATTAAAATTCATACTCCACTGATAACGATGAGCAAGGAGGAGATTATTCGAACCGGTGTGCAATTGGGAGTTGACTATTCATTGACACTGAGTTGCTACGATCCGTCTCCCGAAGGAAAAGCCTGTGGCGCCTGTGATAGCTGCATTTTGAGGAAAAAGGGATTTGAACAGGCCGGCATCGACGATCCAACTTTGTATGCATAAATGAGGTGCAAAAATGACTGAAGAAAAAGATGTGTATAAAAATCTAACATTGTTGAAAGAAAATGAAAGCCGCTATCCGGATTCTCCTGAAGAAGCAGCATTGGAAGTGTTCGAAAATCGTTATACTGACCGAGATTACTGGATCACCTTCGATTGTCCTGAATTTACAGCGCGTTGCCCCATTACAAATCAACCGGATTTTGGCAGAATCACCATTAAATATGTGCCGGATAAATTGTGCGTTGAAAGCAAATCCTTGAAGCTGTATTTATTTTCATTTCGCAATCACGGCACATTTCACGAAGAAGCAGTGAACCATATTCTGGACGATCTGGTAAATGCATGCCGGCCGAGAGATGCCATTGTTTCCGGTGATTTTAATCCGAGAGGTGGAATTGCGATTAAGGTAGATGCACATTATGTTGGCGACGATGCATAAAACCGCTGATTTCACTTCTGAATAATTTTCTTTTTCGTAGAAAGAAATATGGCTTAAATCGGCCTGGGTTATTCTTGTTTTCAAGGCTGACCGTTCAGACCATGCGCTGTTTTAAAATCTGTGGTTCACAATATTGTTATAAATCGAACCAAACGTGTACCGAATGCCAAGTTCGAATCTCACATCATAATTGGTTTCCAGCCGCCACCTTTTGAGCAGGATGTCCTCTAATGCTGCGTCGCCTTTGGGGAGATATATCTGATCGTGAATGCTTTCGATGTTGGATTCCAAAAACAGCGACAGTCCTTTGGTGATGCGGAAATAAACATCAATTTCGCTCTCGATGCGATAATACTTCGGATCATGAAAATATTGGGAAAAATTGATACCCGCATCAAGCTCGCCCCAGGGTTGTACATATTCTATACTGAATTCCAAATAATGCAGAAATGTATGTTCTGAAAGTTTGTCGTACAACGTTTCTCTGATGTAATTATTGTACCGGTAGCCCAGGTAATAGCCCAGAGTGAAGATTTTCCGATTGGATAATTTCCAGGGATAAAAATTGTATTCCATTGCAGGGGCGACTGAAATCTGTTGATCAAGATTGGTGTAAGTGGAGTGAATGAAATTGCTGAAAAAACCAAAGGACCAGTGATTGGTCAGACTTTTGACCAACTCGAGGTTGATTTCGCTGTTGACCAATGAGCTTACAATTTTTTCATCATCATCCTTGAACGTTTCCTGCTCGTGGCGATAATAAAAATCAGATTCGAATTTCCATGCCTCGGTAATTCGCTCTGCGCTGAATCTGTTGGATAATATAATTTCATTTCGACTTTTTTCTGCTTGCAAATCACCACTCAAATTAATACTGAAAACCCAAAAGTTCCATGGATCAATAGTACGCGTCTGCAATGCCTCTGTTTTTTCACCATCATACGAAATTCGAATGTTGGGCGAAATTGATGTCTGAGAAATATAAGGCATCAGTCCCATTTTAATTGTTCGTGTCAGGCCCTTTCGTCTGATATCATCGGTTTCGGATTGCTCCGAAATATATGTTAATTTCTGGTTCATCTCTATATAATTTTCTCTTCCAATGAAGTCCAGGATGAAACGGTGCCCGCCGCTGGCTGTTGACTGCACTGTAATGAGAATGTGTACTTGTGCCTGCCTTGAATCGCGGGTGAAATTCACAAATGGGATATTGCGTTTAATGTATGAATGGTCGCAATAATAGCAATCCAGAAATATGCGAATGGAATTACTTTCGGGCGATTGATTTTGTGCACTGCCGGGGAGTATATTCAGAATGCTGCAAAATAAATAGATGAAATAAATAGATCGTGTGTTTTTCATTTTGAGTCCTAAAAAATATTAATTTTTCATGCTGGTTTGTTCAACTCAAGGATTATGCAGGCGAAGAGGATTACAAAATAAGCTGGTGAGGTTATCGAAATTTAAGCCATCTGTAGTTTTTTCCAAATAAATTATTGCGTTCCCATCATGTGAAAGTCGTGTGCTCGAAAAGGAATCGCTCAAGAAAATATATGTGACATTCCAATAGCGAAAAAAAATCCTATCCGGTAATTGTCAATAAATTACAGGACGATCGGAATGCTGACATCCCTGAAAATCAGGTGAAAATCGTGATTGATTCAGCGATAAAATATCTAAAACAGGTGCGTTTCTCATCATCCGGTTTCGAAATGATGCTGAGCGTTAATTTATTTCCGAGAATAACAACGCAGCCGCGCCTAACAAACCTGCATTATCACCCAGCGATGCTTTGACCACGGAAATGTTTTTCCTGGGCAATGGATTGATATTTTCATACAGGTGTTCTGAAAGAGATTTGGAAAAATACTGCCAGGCGTTGCTGACAGAGCCACCGATTACGATGGCATCCGGATCTAAAATGTTGACAAAAATAGCGAGTATGCGGCCGAGATGTTTTCCAAATTCATTCCATGTCTGCAATGCACGACTGTCGTTTTGCTCGGCAAGTTCAAATATCTCTTTGGATTTTTTATGAGTGCCTGTCAGTTGCTCGTAAATTCGATTGACCGTTCGGGCTGATCCATATTCTTCAAAATTGCGGTCAGCGTAGGGGGAACACCAGACCTCAGCAGCAGTGCCGGTAGAGCCGGAATAAATTTTCTGATCGAATACTATTCCGAAACCAAACCCTGTTCCCAGCGTGGCGCCACAGACAATGGAGGCTGATTCGGCGCTGCCAAAATAACTCTCGCCCAATGCAAAACAATTTCCATCATTATTGATTTTTACTGGAATTTTAAAATAATTTTCCAGTGTGTCTTTCATGGGAAAATTATGGAGAGTCGGCAGGTTTGGAGGACTTAAAAGCGTTCCAGTCTTTAAATCCAATGGACCGGGCGAACCGATGCCAATACCCTGAAACTGTTTGATGGTGATTCCTGATTGCTTGGCTGCTTCTTCAATACCTTCTATCATGGTCTCCAGTATTTGTTCCCTGGGCCGTTGATTTAGCGTTGGCAAACTGAATGCCTGGCCAATAATGTTGCCGGATTCTGTCACGGCTCCAAATTTTATTTTTGTTCCACCAAAATCAATTCCAATAACTGTTCGTTCGTTCATTCGATAACTGCCCTCACCTATATTTTTATGCTTGAGTGTTTTGATTATTCAGGTTCAAAATTAAGAAATTTTTGAATAACTCCGCTTTCTATCAGCTAAATGCTAACACCTGAGCCGGATAAACCGGAAATTGCAAAACTCAATAACCAAATAACAAGCAAATTACAAAACCAAATTCCAAAAAATGAAACTCGCACAGGATCGTTTGGTTGTACATTTTCGATTAAAGTTTGAAAATTGAAATTTTGTATTTGGAATTTATTTGGCATCAGCAAAAGGCTTGTGCGTCCTCTGGCGCATTGAATTTATTTTCTGCCAAGAATGTTCAGAATTTTATTCTTAAGGTAATAAAACCTGAGTTAAATCATTTTCTTGAATTGTGCCACAGCTTTTTCAATGGTTTTGTCATCTACGCAATAGGAAATCCGCATGAAACCTGATCTGCCAAAGCCCACGCCGGGCACAACCAGCACGCGATGCTCCTGAGCTTTTCGAATAAAAGCGATGTCGTCTTCCCCCGGAACTTTCGGGAAAACATAAAATGTGCCTTCAGGTTTGACAATATCGTATCCAGCCTGGGTCAGATTGTCGTAAATAAAGTCGCGTTTTGGTTGATAGTAATCAACGGCCACAGTTGAATGAAGCAATTCCCCGACGACAAGCTGCATGACAGCAGTGGCATTGATGAATCCCAAAATTCGCGTGCAAAATATCAGCCCGTCAATGACCTTTTTGATGTTATTCATGGCAGGATTCAGCGCAATGTAGCCGATGCGGTCGCCTGGAACAGCCAGAGATTTGGACCATGAGTAGGCCATAAAACTGTTATCGTACATGGCAGAAATAGAGGGAACTGTTTTGTTATCGAATACAATTTCGCGATAGGGTTCATCGGAAATGAGGTAAATATCCTTGCAGTATTTTTTCTGCCGATCTTCCAGGAGTGAAATGAACTGCTCCAGGGTGTCCTTATCGTAAATTCGACCTGTGGGATTGTTTGGCGAATTTATGATGATAGCCTTTGTTTTTGGGGTGATTTTTTGTTCAAGTTCGTCTATATCCAGATTGAAATCGTCCCGGGTTTCAGCGATAACGACCTTTCCTTGCTGATTGTGGATGTAAAAAATGTATTCCGAGAAATAGGGAGCCATGATAATCACTTCATCCCCGGGATCCATGATAGTTTTCAAAATAACATTGATCCCGCCGCCGGCGCCACACGCCATGATGACATGCTGGCCTTTGCAGTTGAGAAGTTGTTTTTCGGTCAAATATGCCGCCACTTTATTTCGGACGTCATCGAATCCGGCATTGGACATGTAGCGGTGCCTGCCTTTGGTTTTGTTTTTGGATAATTCGCACAATACCTCAAATAATTTATCAGGCGGCTCCAGGATCGGATTACCGAGACTTAAATCATACACATTTTCAGCGCCGTGTTTCATTTTCATTTCCCGCCCGGCTTCGAACATGCGTCTGATCCAGGAACTCTGCTCCATTGCCTGATTGACATATTTTGATATCATGAGTTAACTCCCTTATCCTGGATTATTCATTGTAATGCATTAAGGAATCCAGATAGCCTGAATGGTGCTTCATTCCGAATTCAGTATATCTAACTTTGTTAAATTTCATGTATCTGATTAATTTTATGAATAACATTAAGTTAAATATCTATTGTTTGAAATCTGTGAATAATTCAGGTTATATATTTTCACATCATAAAAAACTTGAAAGGAAACAGCGGAAAAAATTTGCCATTCGCTTTTATCATCACATCTTACATATCTCTTCATATAATTCAGCCGCGATGTCTTTTTCCATGACAGTGCGAAGGATTTCTCCTTTTTTGAACAGCACTCCTTTTTTATTTCCGCAGGCAACACCAATGTCTGCCTCACGCGCTTCACCCGGTCCGTTTACCACGCAGCCCATGATTGCCACTTTCAGTCCTTTTTTTAAGGGGGACACTTTTTTCTCAACTTCATCGACGATCTTGAACAGATCCACATCAAGTCTGCCGCACGTTGGGCAGGAGATAATAGTGATTCTGTTTTCATGCAAATCCAGCGATTGCAGAATATCTTTGCCTGCTTCGATTTCTTTCACAGGATATGCAGTCAGCGAAACGCGAATGGTATCGCCAATTCCCTGGCTGAGAAGCGCGCCAATGCCGATAGCGGATTTTATGAGGCCCAGCCTCGGCGTTCCGGCTTCGGTGACACCGAGATGAAGCGGATAGTTCGTTTTTTCCGCTATCATTTGATAGGCCGGGAGCATCAGCTTTACATCGGACGCTTTAATGGAGATGACGATATTTTCGAAACCAAATTTTTCGCACAATCGAACATGATCAAGTGCGCTTTCCACCATGGCATCGGCCTTGACGCCACCGTATTTTTTTAGTAAATGTTTTTCAATGGATCCTGCATTCACGCCAATTCGAATGGCGATTTGTTTTTGGGAGGCTTTTTCCAGCACCTGGCGCACCTTTTCTGCATCGCCAATATTGCCCGGATTGATCCTGATTTTATCAACACCGGCGTCGATGGCCATCAGGGCGAGCGTGTGCTTGAAGTGGATGTCGGCCACAAGTGGAATGTGAATCTGCCTTTTAATGGCTGAAAGGGATTTCGCGGCAGCTTCGTCCGGCACGGCAAGACGAATAATATCGCAACCTGCGTTTTCCAGTTCAAGAATCTGGGCAACTGTTGCATCCACGTCCGATGTTTTTGTCTTGGTCATGGATTGAACGCTGATGGGCGAATCGCCGCCGATGAAGAGATTTCCGACCTGTATTTTTTTTGTGGAACGACGCAAACTAAACGATCCTGTGTTCTGTGATAAATGTTGATGTTCGGTTTATTGGCATTTCGGCGGTGACAAGCCTGCTTGCTGAATATAACAATAATGATTAGAAAAATCAACGATTATTCTAATTCAATTCAAAAATGCCTAATATTATTTCTCGAATTTGAAATGAAACGATGGAATTAAATGCAGATTTTGAAAAAAACATTTAGCCTGAATTATTCACAAATTTCAAACAATAGATATTTAACTTATTGTTATTCATGAAAATAATCCGATACATGAAATTTAACAAAGTTAGATACACTGAATTCGGAATGAAGCA
>CAZSBG010000025.1:0-58422 GCA_964605145.1 uncultured Cytophagia bacterium
GGTATGACGACTGAAAAATATCTCCTTCTTTTTTGAAGGGTGCGGAATGTAAAATGAAATATGATCAATAATATATCGGCCGATGTATGGAAATGACTTTTCAGTTCGGGACGCTAAATTGATCGAAACGACCAGTTCGTTTTTATAATGTACAGGTAAAACCGCTATTGAAGTAATCCCTTCATCAAGAATTATTTGTCTTGATGGGTTCTTCAGATATTCTATATCACGGTAGTATAACTCTCCCTGAAAGATGGCTTTTATTTCCCTGGCTTCTCTTCTAAACTTTGAAACATCTCTCACATATTGATTCGATAATCCTTTATGACTTTTCAGAATCCCGACATCTTCTTCCTGATCAAATATATATATTCCTCCACAGTCAATTCCTTCAATGGTTAAAAATATATCCAATAATTGAGTCAGCGAATCATCAAAATTTGTTGAACGGATCAATATTTTGGACAAATCTTCCTGAACGCGCAGCAGTTCGTCTGTCATTTTACGGCAACTCACATCTTCAACAGTCCCCTGAATGAACCAGTGATCACTCATCGGTCTTTTGTTCAGTTCAATTGAAATCCAGTTAATCGATCCATCCTTTGTTCGTATTTCACGTTCAAGACGATGAGGCATACCTTTTTCGCTGATGGACTGAATTAATTTAGGTTGAATTCCCAATTTTTCATAGAACAATTCTGCAGTCATTATTTTTAACTCATCCGGAGAATCATATCCCAGTATGCTGGCCATTGCACTATTGACAAAGAGGATTTTTCCCTGTTCTGAAATTTGGAAAAATCCATTTGGCGAATTTTCTTCCAGCCACTGATGCCTGTAAAAACAGGCAGATATTTCATCACCAGTATTTTGCGTCTTTGAATGATCGATTACTGTCAGATGAATATGATTCCGCGATTTTCCATCATCGAGGACCGGTTCGCACCGCACCAGGCCGGAAAATCTGTCTTCATTTTGTGTCTGAAATTGGATTTCAAAAGAACACTTCTCTCGAACGACCGGCATCAGCTTAATATAATTCTCAAAAATATCTTTGAAATTTTCATCAATGAATTCGGAAAATATTTTCGGCTTTAACCTATGGCAATGAAAATCAAAAAGCTGTTCAGCGACTGTATTTGCCCTGAGAATTATACCGTTTGCGTCCAATACGAATGAAGCAACCCGGTCATCTGCTGGAACGCAGTCAAGATTTTTGAATGCTGAATCAAGCGTCGCGCACTTCTGCTTCAATCGTATATTTTCGTGCTTTAACTCCTGAATCAATTGAAGATACTTCGCATCAGGCTTCAAAACCGTATTCCTCATTTTAACATGTTACTTTTATGATAAATAAAATGTTAGAACAAATTAGAAAATATTATTATTAATGTCAATTAAAAATTCCGGTATATTTTCGAAATTAGAAATTATTCATTGACCACCCAAAAAAAAGCCATTGATCGATGAAAAAGAGCATCAATCAACGGCTTAAAAATCCTTCGATGTTATTTAATTCAGCTCGCCTGTTTCGATGTGTTCGATTCAACAATTGGAATAATCAGTTCGTCTTTTGTATTGAGCCTGGCCAGGTCTATATTTGGATTGTATTTCAAAACGACCCAGTAGGGAATTTCGTAGACCTGGTTGCACAGGTACCAGATATTTTCCCCGCGCCGAACTTTGTGAACAATCACACCATCCACACGGAACGTATTGAAGAAATCTTCCTCGATGCCACGATGATATTCCATTCGTTTTCGCTGAAATTCTTTTTCCGCCACTTCGCGGAAGACGAGCTTAATTTTCTGTCCAAGATGAATATCTCGTCCGTAGCTCAGTCCATTCACGTTACGTAGCTCCTGTGTGGCAATTCCAAGCCAGTCCGCGTAATGCCCCAGTGTTTCTTCGGGCTGAACATAAATCGTTCCCATACCGGGTTCAATCAACCTCACTTTTTTCCGATCGAGACTGGCCTGGGATGGTTCCGGAATGATCGGCGCCGGCTGCAATTCTTTGTCAAATTTGGGACCTGTCGTTTTTTCCGGCACTATCTTAATTTCATTATCCGCGATGGGCGCTATATTTTGAATCTTGTCGCCCAATCCATCCGCTGTTTTATCCTCTGTCACATTTGCCTGAGCCACTTTCACCTGTGGTTGCGTTGTTGTTTTTCCCTCCGAAGCCCTGCCGGCAGTCTTATCCGCCACAACTGTATCTTCAGCTTTTATCCTGAGCACCTGTCCGGCATATATTTGATGAGGATTGCGAATCTCATTTAAATCCATAATGTCAGCCACAGTGGTATTAAACCGTCGCGCGATCCGCTGAAGATTGTCACCTCGCTCCACCTGGTACCAGTTTGTCGCCACCTGACTTTGATACTTTTCCCCGGATGGAATTTGTGCGTAAACGGCTTCAGGATCGAAATTTTCCCGATAAGGAATGCGTAATTCATAGCCACGAGGCAATCGTCTCTGTGAATTCAGTACGCTGCGTCGCAGTGATGGATTCAGTTCTTTGATATCTTCGCGGCTCAAATCCAGTCGTTTTTCCAGCGTGGAAAGTCTCACATAACTCGGCACCTTAAAAGTTAAATATTTTTCCAGCGATTCGAAGTTGAGCTCACCAAAATAGATTTTATAATTTTTCCGCACTTCAACTGCAGCCAAAAATTCGGCGTAAAAATTTCTTGAAGCGAATTTAAAATTACGACTCTGATATTTATCTACGATAATGCCGAAATCTTTTGTTTTGTGCCTGGCAACAGCGCGTTTCATGCCATTCACACCATGATTGTACGCCGTGATCGCCAGAGGCCAGGTACCCAGAATTTGGTAATTTTCTTTTAATAATTTTGCGGCTGCTTCAGATGCTTTTAATGGGTCGAATCGTTCATCAACCGTGTAATTGATTTTCAGGAATCTTCTTCCGGTGCCCCTTGTAAATTGCCAGATACCGGCGGCGCCAAATTTTGAATAGGCTTTGTAGTTGAAAGACGATTCAACATGAGGTAAGGCAATGATTTCAGGCGGTAATTTGTATTTCTCTAAAATTTCTTTTATATGGTCGGCATAGCGACCGGACCGCATGAGCCCTTTTTTAAAATGATCTCGCAAGCCCTGCTGGCCGCGAATGTTATATGCCGCACGACGAAAATCTGCCGATTTGGCATCTGCCGTAAACAAATTGAATACAATGCGTTCCTGATTCGTTAATTTTTCAGGATTGATCTCATCATAACCGGCCAATTTCAATAATATTGATTTATACTGCTTTTTAATCTTTTCGATTTCTCTCCATTTTGTTTTCGAAGAAACCTGTTGATTCTTAAAAAGTGCCTTCTTGTCCACCACCCTGTATATTCTATCGAGTTCTTCAGAATCGTGTATAATTATTTGATCGCTGGTGTACAGGGTAAATACTTTAATCCAAAATTGAATATTCGATTTCAAATTTTCAGGAATGGGAAATACATCCTCATTGATGCTCAATCCGAATCCCTGTATTACTGTGAGACACGTTCCTGCAAGAATTACCAGACAGATGATACACAATCGATGCAGTTTCTTATAATTCCTCGTCATAGGCGCCCTTCCATTTTTTTCGTATCTTCATAATTTTTAATTATGAATTAAAGTATAGTTGTAATAAATATCGTCTAACAATTAACATTTTGTTAACATTTTTTTGCAAAAAGAATGCCAGGGTTTCATTAAGTTGCCCCAATCCGAAAGTAAGGACAGAATGCGTTTGGCGGCAAACATGGCTTTCGAACCATATTGAAATCCGATGCGAACCAGGCTGCGGACAGTTTCATTTTTATTTTATGGAGTATATCTCGTTTTTTAATTACAGCAAGAACGTACCGACGCGTAAAAATTTCGCGCACAAAAAAAGCCGCTGGAACAAAAGACCATTCCAACGGCTTAATTAACTTGACACCATTGTCTTTATTCAAGCAGGCCTTCAATATCCAGTTCTTCTTCGTCGTAGTCTCTGTCGGAAAAAAACCTCACATTCGTCGGATCGTTCTGTAGTACGCGCTCAATAATATCGATCAGTTCCTGGCGTTCCATCTTTTGCAGCTTCTTCATTGAAATGCCGACATCCAGAAAATCCACGCGATCGTTCACCCAGGAATAAAGAAAAGCGATCGTGTGTTTGCACACCACATCTTTCGTGCCGCAACTGCATGAGGTGGTAATCTCATTTTGATCTGCTTTTATTTCAACATCAAAAGAATCTACTAATTCCCGAACAGTGCCTGATATTTTATTCTCGAATATAGTTGCCCGAACAACCTCCCCATTGCAATAGTAATCCCAACCCTCTCCATCCACGTTTTCCTGATCCAGAATTGCGATCTGTCGCTCATTGATTTCTAACAAGTCCGGCGATATGGCATATTCTTCTTCATCAAAATCCTTCACGTTTCAACACCCTTCCATTAAATTTTCGAGCTAATTTGGACGCTCTCTCTCATTTAACTGACTTCATTCGCCATTGTTAATATATGCTTTAATGAATAAAAAATCAAGCGGTTTTTACAATATTGTTGCATTTTTAATACAGCCTTACATCCTGAAATAAATAGTAATTACAGCGAAAGTGCTTCCAATTCATTTAAATTATTAATCCATATAGGATTTGTTAAACATCGGGCTAAAGCGCCATCTTCCATTTTAGTTGTCACTTCCGCTCGAATGTAACATTCGGCGAATATTTCCGGCAAATTGATTTTTATTTCATTATAGTAGAGCAAATCAAAATTCTCTTCTATCAGCAAATCCGTTTCCTGTTTTTTTCCAAAATCACCGTTTCGAATTTTCAGGAGAAAAAGCCTCCCAAATTCCGGGGTTGATTTGGCCTGGCAGATAATTTCAAAACGTTTCCCGGAAATTTCCTCCCCGATTTTAGCTTCGTTGCCTTGTTCATTACGAACCGATAATTCGATCACCGGGCCGGTGGTGATTTGAACGCTCCCCATTTTAACCGCTTCGATGATTTTTGAAATGGTGATTTCCCCATTCACTTTCACTGCTGTGCGCATTTTCCCGAAAAGCTGACCGTTGGTCTCGCGCATGGTGAAAAATGGAAATCCAACTTGCCGAAAGCGATTGAAATTGCCATGAGCATCGTTCCCGGCCACGATGGTTTTTCGTTTTCCTTCCAACAGCAGACGCACCCAGTTTTTCGAACCGAAATAGAAGGAATGGTCGAACTCGCCGTTCCACAGTTGCAAACCGTGTAGCTTTGCATGCTCAAAGTCAACTTTGCTCCAGCCGCCGCGCCGAATGAGCAGCCACTGCAAAAAGGGGAACGGCATCTCCGGGTGACCAGCCAATGCCAGGGCTTCGGAAGGGATGGTGTCTAAAATTTTGTTAATGGAAAGATCCGGCGCCGTACTGAACCACTGCTCTGCGCTATCACCTTTTCCGGGATAAAATTTTTTGTCATTAATAATGAGCAGATGCACATTTCGATTTCGCCGATTGCCGGCAGAAACTTCTTCCCCGGGTAAAATAACGAAGCCCGGCGTTTGCGCGTTCAACTCCCCGACTTCCCCCCATAGCCTTTTCCATTTGGGCAAATCAGGATCGTTGATCACCCACGAATCCTCGCGATCGTCCAGATCGTACGAATGGTCTGTCACCGCGAAAAAGCTGAGTCCCATAGCGCGCGCCATTTCAACAGCGACCGGCAGCGGCGCTCCGAATTCCACCTGGTCTTCGGTGTAATTACTGTGATAGTGAAAATCGCCAAAATGCCAGCCTTCGAACCGGGGCAGCGATTCTTCTGCCACGTTTACCCAAAGCGGATCGTGGGATGAAATCCGGTAATTGTCGTTCCGGTAAACTTTCGTTTTCCCATTAATTTCGAAACAAAAAGCCACGTCGATTTCTACGAAACCTGAAAGACCGGACGGCGTTTCAACACAAAAAATTTTGTCCCAGTATCGCTGCGAATCGAGTTTTTCATTCAAAGAAAATTCTTTCTTCAGCAAAACAGCGTTGTTCTGTTGCAGTTCAATCGTCACCGATTTCAACTGAATGGGGAATCGAAACGCATCTTTTACTAATAGCAAAACAGGAATTGCCTGGCCTGGTTCCACGCGAATGGGTGCATCCGCAATAATTTCCGGCTCTCTTTTGAAAAAGCGGCTGTAAATTCCCTTGAATTTGTAATGCGTTTCAGCGTAGAGAATTATGGGGAATAGATATTCGGGGAAGAAATTTGTCATGTGTTTTTCTGTAACAAACCATTTTATAAATTAAAAAGGTTGCCAGTAAAATATTTGACAACCGTCGAAATTACCGTAAAAACTTATTTACAATTTAAATCCCTTGGCATTTTCAAACTAAAAAAACCTCACCTTTCACTAAATGCAAACGAATCATTCGGGGCCGTTCAGACTCCTCAAAATGACAGATCACCGCATCTTTTACCATAGCTTTTAATTCATCCAGATCCTCTGCTTCAGTAAAAATGGGAAAACCCAACGCCTTGGCTTCATAACCACCTTCGAGCGACTCTTCAATCTATAAATAAAATTTCATCCGACATATTTTTCTCCCAAAAAAATCAACGACCAGCATGCTCTTATATCTTTAAAATAATAATTCCATATCTTTTTTAAAAATCAATTGTAACCTTTTCTGAATTTATTATTTAACTTTCACAAAAAAAGTCATTAGGCACCTATCTAACTTTCTTATAAACAAGTTGTAAAATTAATAGTGTCAGAAATTATCAATTTTTTGAACATTGAATGACCAACAATTTAAAAGGTCTCGTGTATGATGCGTCTGGCATTTCATAGAGCTTTACTAGCATACCGCTGTTAAGCTTATTAATTTACCATCTTTCATTTAACCGCCTACTTCCCAATAATTTATAAACATTGTTATTCCCCGCGCTTTCTTCTTCCAGTCAGTCTCCCACTGCGTTGGCAAGACATATTCTTTTGCAATTTTTGGTTCGAGTGTTGGCTTGTGCGAATTGCAAATGTGTATAGCTTTAGCATTGGCTTTATTTTATTGTCATTATAATATCAACTTCACCAGGTTTCATTGATTTGTCACCAAATAACTTTGTTTGAGTTTTGGTCTCTTTTGTTAAAGGTTTCTCAATAATCCTTGTTCTATGATTTGGAAAATGTTTGTTTAAAATCTCCAAAGTAGAATTAAAAGTAAATTCACGTTTATCTGTCCTAACATAGATTGTATTCCTTTCGTCCATCATTCTTGAACTAAGTCCAAAAACGTTGTCAAGCAAATTGTAGTAGTCAATCTTGTTAACAAACCTTCCTTTATGCTTATCTTTCAATGATTGAGGATTTTCCGACCCTCCCAACAACCATAATCTCAACCACTGGTCTGCATGATAATCTGTGATAGAATAGTATGGCGGAGATGTGAACAAAAGTGAAAATTTAATATCATTTTGAATAGCTCTCTCTGAAATGTTGATTAATTGATTAGAACTATCGCCAAATACAACCGCGCTTTCAGTAACATTTGGTGTACCTTTTTCATATCTCCATTCAATTTTTTTAAGGATAAACTCAAAAGGATTAATTTCTGGTGGTTTAGTAAGTTTATTTTTTTTCCACCAATCAACAGAATAGTTCATCCCCATTGACTTTGTCATTCTCATTTGATTTGACAAGCCTTCTCCTAATTTACCATGTAAGTAGACCAGTAGAATAGACATAAGAGTTGCATCGACGTCATTGTTCTTCCAGTCAAGATTTATTCTCGCTGCTAATAAGAACTTTAAAACTTCATCACTATAGCATAACCGGTAAAATTCTGGTAGTCTTTCAATTGCCCGTCTATAATAATTTCGCTTACCATAAATTTCGAGTAATCGGTCAATTACCTCTTCCTTGACTGCAGGACGTAATTTTACTTTTCCATATAGCCAGCCAACGGGATTGATTTCAATTCCCAAGCTAATTCGACCTAGCACACCTCCTGCATAAATGCTACTGCATCTTCCTGCAAAAGGATCAAGTATGTAATCACCTTTTTTTGAATATTTCTCGACAACATCAAATGCGAAATCCAAAGGAAACATAGCATAATATGGACCAAATCTTGCCCATCGTGCCTCGGCATTTTTATAACCTTTTAATATTTTTTCCTTTGTTATCATTATTTTGATTTTTCTCTTATTTCTCTTGCAATATCCTCAAATATTCGTTTGCCCAAATTTAAAGGAATTGATGCTTCTGCATGTGCAGATACTAATGGTGAAACAGAATTTGGATATCTACTTGAGACTAACTTATCAAGTAAATTCATAACATCTGGAAGTCTTGAAAATTGATTAGGATTTGCAGTTGAGATATTTCTTTGTTGGTCGTTATAACATGCAATTACTGTAACTATTTTTTGCCCAGAAGCAGTTTTATAATATATTTTTCTTCCAAAATATGTGTCTTGACCGTATGGTTTTGTGCTTTCAGAAAAAATTATATTCCTTTTTATATAACCATCGTCAAGTAGCAATGCTGATTGTTTTGGAAATTTGTCTGTAATTCCATCCTTAGTTGTATCAATTTCTTCAAAGTGATTTACAAATGTTCCTGATTTTTCAATACCTATAATAAGTAAATCCTGTCCATTAACTTCTTTCTGTAATTCATTTAATCTGTTCAATTCAAAATCTATAACTTTCGTAAGCCATGAAGAAGTACTAAAAACAGCTAATGGACCATCCATAATAAAGGCAACTCTCCGAAGAGTTGATAACCATTCTTTTTGTTCAAATGCTCTGAGAATATGAATTAACCATAATTTTTCAAGGGTTGACATAATTTGTCCAAACATTTCGCCATTACTGCCGCCTGGATTCATTAATTCATGTAAACGCAAAGCATCTGTTGAATATAATGGTTCTCCTGAATGTGGACAGGGATATTCATCGTATCCATAAGTCATTTCTTCATCAACACCATCAATAGAGCTTCTTGGAAGACGACTTTCAGAAAAATGTTCTCTCTTTATTCTGAACAGATATTCGTATGTGTCTAATAAAGTTTCTCCTCCGTTAGCAAATATTGTATTGCTTTTTAATTCTTCAAATAATGCTCTTCGAAGCGAAGCATTTGCATTTTTCTCTGTGTCCAGAATTACGTTACACCCAGGAAAAACACTTTCAATTGTTGATGCTTTTTCAGTTTCTCTAACCTTTTTGGGGTCAATAAATTGTTTCCTTTCTAATTCATCTATAAGCTTTAAATCTATTAAAACAGAAGCTATTGTTATATAACCAAATTCAGCACCTGGAAATCCATTTTCGGCTTTAGCCGCTAAGTTGCTTCCATCAATTGCTAAAACTAAATCAGGTTGAATTGAACTTTCTGGGAGGTCAGATTTTTTGATTATTAAACCAGTAAAGCTGTCTGTTTCTTCTTCCTGCTTTCTTATCTTTAGCCTGTCTTGAAGTGATTTAACCTTTTCACTTTCAAGCAGTCGCCTTAATGGCTCGTAACTGGCGTATTCTCCTTCAAACCCCATAATCACTCACTTTTTATACCTCAAATTTGTCAACTTGAACAGGTACTACAAACAGATTGCTTAATGTTTTGACTCTTAAAAAACCCTTATCCTGTGCTCGCCTTATTGAAGGCTCAAAGTCTGCAAAATCATAGTACTTGCAGAGTTCTTTGGTTTCATCAGTATTATTTAAATGGCTTATAAACCAATTCGCTGTATTTTTCAAGATATTTTTTTGAATACTGCTTACTTCTTGAGTAGCGTAAACCATTCCAATTCTATATTTTGAACCTTCTTTTGCCGTTCGGACCCAAACATCGGTTAAATCTAAATCACTACCAGCTGGTAATAAATTATGAGCCTCCTCAATATAAACCAAAATCTCTGCAGGAGTATTTCCTTCTCTAAAAGCTCTTTGATTTTCTTTAAACACATGCCACATTATTCTCTCAGCCGAAGATTTATTTAATAGAGGGTCTCCGCTTGATTGGTCAATAATTACCAGTTTTCCATCCAATAAGTCGTTATAAATATCTACCGCATAATCAGTGGAAGTACTATTTGTATGCTGTACTCTTGCTTCACCTAATTGTCGAACACCATTAGGATATTGGAACATTGTGATAATTTTCTTTAGGTCTTCATCAGCCCAAGAATCTCCAGATGCATTTGGTCTTTGATTGATATACCAATCATCAAATTGGCGAAAACCACCTGTTGCATCATTAATAAAAAGGTTCAATGATTTGAATGCTGTGGCAAGTTGTCCCCAAGTTGGTACACTATTACTAAATATTGTAGCAGCAGCTCTATACTCTGATGCGTTATCTGACCCAGAATTTTGCATTGCTGTAATTAGTTCTTGACCAAAAAACCTATTTGTGCTTCTTGAAATTCCGTTGGAAGGTTCATAGCCAGCCTGATAAAGTAATGCTCTGTATGCTAATGCTCTCCTTCTAAATCTTGTTCCCTCACTATTGAATTGATTTTGTGGAATCTCAAATATAACTTGTCTGAAATTTGAAATATACTTCGAATTATCACTTGCAAGAGTGCCATCGATTATTTCTTTTCCAGTTTGTAAATTTTCATCTAAAAAAAAGTTTAAAAGCATTAGTCTTCTGTCAGTGTCATTAGGATGAGAAGTTATTCCATAGGTTACAACTTCATTTGCTCTTTCTCCATCTGGCAGCAGTTGATAAACATTTTTCAGTGCAGAATTATTATCCTGAACATTTTCATTAGCATATTCTCCATTTGGGTCAAAAATTATTTGTCCAATTCTTAGCTGATTATCTTCTGAATGTTGAGGATTTCGTAATTCAAATACAGATTTTGCAATTATTTTAGTTGTATTAGATTTTCCTGTTCTTGTCATGCCAAACAAGGCGGATTTTTGTGAAAGAAGGTCTGCTGGATAAATATAAACAGGGACATCATCAATTTGCTGATACTTTCGATTTGTTGAAGCATATCTCACAAAACCCAATTTTACATTTTCTGTATTTCCATATTTTTCAATGTGTGCTTGAATATTTGAAGGGTCAGAATAATTTACAATTAATTCAAGTGCCTTGCCATTTGGTTTATAAACTTTTAATCCTCTGTTTGGATAATAATTCGAAATATCACTACCGAATTTTAAATTTAGTGGTGCCTCACCGTTTTGTCCATTTTCTTCGAGGTAAAATGTTCCGATTATTCTGCACTGCACACCAGCAAAACTTAACAGATTTTTTGTTCTCAAATCCATTGAACCTGCTTCATCCCAGTTTTTTTCAGTTTCACCACTTATTCTTTGTGCGGTTTCAACTCTAATTCTTTCAGCTTCTCTATCCTGTGGAAGTGCCGCTGCATCCATTACCCTCAAAAGAATAAATGAAGCATCCTCAGCTTTAAAATCGATTTCTGGATTATTGGGATCAACTCTTGATGCAATTAAAAAACTTAAGCTTGGAATTCCTCCGACTTGTTCTCTATAGAAATCATGAATTATTACCCTTGCTGTCTCATAATTAATGGAATACAAATCGCCTACATATTCGCTTGGCTGTATAAGTTTTTGAAACCATTGCTGAGTTTCAACCTTTTTATCACTTTCTCGTCTTGAATTAATTCCTTGTTCTATACTCATTTTAAATCCTTTAGATACAAATTAATAAATTTTTTTCATACGATTGGCAAGAAATTGTTATTTGGTTTTTCGGGAATTTTACTCTGTGTTGGCAAAACCAAATGTGCAATTTGTGCGGTGGTCTTTTATTTTTTCTCATTTCTCAATATTATTTGCAACTCTGTCTTTTTCAGCATTGGACCATACTTACACAATAACTCATTCACCAAAAATGGATACAAACAATTAGAAATTCGGTATTGAAAAACATCCCATTATCGTTGAAAATCACAATCCTAATACTACTTCAAATACTCCCATAATACGAAGAAGAAAAACCAAATACAAAATTCTCTGATATCCGGTTGATAACTAAGCAGCGTAACTCAACAATTCAAGAGAGATCCCGCGGTCAGACGCTTCCATGGCAAGTTGAAGCAACTTTCGGTTTGTTTCAGATGAAACATATTCTTCACCACAGTTATCACAAATTTCCGCTGGAACATTTTTAAAAACAAGTGTAGTTTGGTCGTTGTCTAAAACGGCCGTAATTCGCCCTTTGGAAGTATGTCCATTTTTACAAATCGCGCATTTCATGAAATCCTCCGTGAAAAATTATCCATCCACTTTTGGGAATCAGGCTCATAAGCGGTAATGATGTAGAGTCTTTTGCCTTTGCGATCTATTCCAACCACTATGTGCAATGGTCTTTTCCCAGGAGTTTGCCCATTAATTAAGGCGCTCTGTAGACAATTTCCCAGTGTCGTATATCACCTGAAGCTATATCGAAAAATTCAGACATTTGGTTGAATCCTGTAATCGAAAATTTGTAATATATTTGAATAGCAGTACATTTCTTATCTGTTATCACTTATTAATATGCCCATATTTTTTCTAAAAATCAATATTTATCTTTTCCAAAGCAATAAAAACACATGACGAAATTCCATACGCCACAAGCCAGTTATTTGAACCTTACAAATTTATCAATTCCATACTTCGACTTCGAAAGCAAACTCAACCAAAAATACCGGTCAATTTTGTACAAAAACGAGGGATCAAAATAGCAATTGAGTGTGCAGCCCTGACAAAACGGGAAACTGCCCTGCTGCTTTTTCAGTAACGTTACCATTTTCGATTCCCGAATCTTTTTCAGGTTGCCACGAATGGGAACTGACAATTGAGCAAAATGATAACACGGCAGCACAACTTCGTTCTCCGGCGAAATGACGACAGCCGAAGAAATCGCCCTGCATCTGGGATTTTCTGTGCGATTGCCCCCTTTTCGAATCAGCCGATGAAACGCGGAATTGATGTAAACATACGGCATTCGCCTGAAACGCTCCAGATAATCCAGCATTTCTGCGTTCAGATTTTTTTGACTGCCATAATTAAAAACAGGATTGACAATCAGCATCAGTTTTTGCTCTGCGGCAAATCGGCTCAAATTATCGATGGCTTTGTAATTGGAGGCTGTCACGGTGAACAGGAAATCCGGACGTTCCCCCAATTCCTTTGCGATTTCGATACTCTCCATCGCGCTGGCAAACGAATTCTTCCCACGCAACCGATCATTTTCCTCCTCATCCATGGCATCAAGCGAGAAATGCAGAAAATCGACAAGCCCTTTGAGTGACTCTGCCTTTTCCGGGTAGAGCAGACAATTGGTTGTTACCGTGGTACGCAAGCGCAATTTTTTCGCCAGTTTCAGCATCTCCGGCAAATCGGGATGGAGCAGCGGCTCGCCGCCGGTAAAATCGATGAATCGGATTCCCAGGGATTTAAGCTGGGGCAGATTTTCCGCCACATCATGGAACCGGCAATCTTTTATTTCGTTGCCTTGTCCCTTTTTCCAGATGTCGCAGTACTTGCATTGCATGTTGCAGCGATAGGTGATGTAATAATTGCATAAAATTGGTTTCATTATGAAAAAACTTTCGCAGCTAAGAAATAGCCAGTTGGGGAGTGATATTCGATTTTCGCTATCCGATATTCGCTTTATTTTGAACCATGCGCCGCGCTGTGTACGGGATTCCTTTCCACACCACTTTTCGGCTGAATAATAAACTAAAAAGCAAGCCAAGGGAATAAAACAAAAAAAAGAGTTTATAAATGGGCCACAAAAGCAGTAGCCGCTTCCTGCGTAGTCGCGATAAAACAGGCAGAAGCACCAGCCAGTCCCCGAGGAGAATAGCCATCGTGGGTGCAGCGATTGAACTCAGCGGCGCCCCCCAAAATAATGCTCCCGGAATCAAAAAATGTGTGAGCACGCTGAGTGAAATTAAAGCCTTGCCGAACCAGTGCACGGACTGCCCACCCAACGCCCAGCGCTTCCGCTGCGAGAAAAAATCACGGATTCTTCGAATGGGCCGGCTGGCGACCAGGCCATTTTCTTCAACAGGAAAAATGATGTCCCATTGCGTGGACTCGTCTATCTTTTTCATCAGGGCGAAATCTTCCGTAATGCTGAACCCGATGGCTTCGAATCCACCAACCTCCTCATAAACGATTCGCCTGAATCCAAAATTGTTACCAATGCAGCTCAGTGGCCTGCCCAGTCCCATGGCGCCTGCGCCAATAGCCAGCAAATACGCCCAATCAAAGGTCTGGAGTTTGGCGAATAATTTCGTGTCGTGATTCACCAGCGTAAATCCGGCGACCATGCCCACATTGTCGTTGAAATGCGAATTCATGGTTCGAACCCATTGGGTTGGCACAGTGCAATCTGCGTCTGTAATCAGGACGATTTCGCCACGACTCTCCCGCATCGCATGTGCCACAGCATTTGCCTTACCGGACAAGTTGGGATTGGCCGTCGTTACGGTCAGGTATTTGAATTGCGCTCTATCTTCGACGAATCGCTGCACAATATCGTGCGTTCCATCCTCGGACCGGTCATTCACCACGACGATTTCCAACCGGTTTTCGGGATAGACCAGCCTAGCAAGGGATTCGAGGCAGGCCTGAATATTTTCAGCTTCATTCCGCGCGGATACGATGACTGTGACAGTTCGATATTTTATTTCAGATTTCGGGTGATTTTTTATTCCACGCCGAATAATCAATGAGGAAAGAAAATAGAGTAAACTCAGTGCAACTACGATAAACGAAAGAATCAATCCTGCGCACCTCGAGAATAGGAATTTAATTCAATGGACGTTTTAATGAGTGAATTTCCGTACGATATTTTCACCGGTAACCGTAAGTCATCATGGCTGAACCAGATGGTCACCAGTGAGCCCGGTTTCGCTAACCGATTTGTGAGGATGTCCGTCTTCCACGGGCGGTACTCTTTGGTTTGTTGCGTGAATGACAGCTCAAGCCGAACTGTGTTGAATTGCCCGGCCGGAACGGTCACCAGTTCGCCTTCTGATTTTAAAGAAACTGTCACCTCGGAAATTAAATATTCGGAATCAAGGGAAAAACGCAATGAATGAAATTTATCCAAGCTCAACGTTCGAAGAAAATACAGCATGGTGAAATAGTCGTAACAATTGTGCGGGATATCCCAGGAAACAGAGTCCGCCAGCGAAGCCCTACCTGCCGGGTGATCGTATGCTATTTTCAAATCATGGGAAATATTTTTCTGCCTGATTTGTTTTTCAACCCGGATTGGCAGCAGAGTATTTTTTTTCATGACTGTTTCGTAGGCATTGTTCAGCGAAAACAGGAAATTGGCTTTCCCTGTGGATTTGGCGGCGACCATTAAAAGATAATTTTCCAAATCATCTTTCATTTCAAAAAACAGCGATGCCACATGCAAATTCATATACTCCATGTGATATTCCAGTTGCTCACCCGCAAAATTTTGTTTTTGCGCTGTTTGAAATTCCTGTGTTCGAGCGGATGAAAATAGCAGAATTGAAATGAGAAAATAGTGATGAATTTTCATTGATCGAAATTATTTTTGGTTCATAATTGACGTATCAGAAGAGTTTATATTACAATTATATGCGTTAAAAAGCAAGTTGTTTTTAGGTGTGATAACAATTCACATCAGTTGAAATCTATCACATTGTTTCAATAATTTTATAGAGTGAAGCTTTAAAATGTAGCCATAAAAAAGCCCTGCACTTCACTAATGCAGGGCTGTTCAATCTCAATTTAATAATACTACATAGTCAGATTACCTTTTTTCTGTCATTTCCTCTGGACTTCCTTTGGTCGCCTGCACGTCTTTTATCGTAGATCCGCCATCTTTTTGGAGGACAGGAATCTCATTCTAAATCATGAGGAGATTCCCGCTAAAAGCAAAGTCTGCATTCATTAAAAAATATAATGAAACTTTGCAGACATGTGACCGAAGGGAATGCCTGTGGTACGGGAATGACAACAATAGGGGAATATTGCCTTGCATTTTGAGACATTTTTTAATTTGACTAAGAGTAATAATAACTCTGTTCAAGTAATTTCGGATACAGATCATGCCAGAGGCAGATGCGTCCTACGGAGCATATTCACGGATGTGCACTGATAAAAAACAAATGCTGATGAATTAAATATCTCAAACTATCCATTTTTTTTATTTTTGACCGCATAAAATTAGCAGTTTAAGACAAAATAACAAAATAATTTTCACTCCCATTTTCGCTTTTTCCAGCCTCTTAAATTCTCTTTGCTTTGAGGCTAAAACCGAACCCCAAACGATATCCGATGGGAATTGCCAAGATCGGAAGTGAAGGGGACAAAGGCGTAATCCAGCAGGTAGCGCTTTATTTGCACGCCAAAGCCGGCGCTGATTCCTTTGTCATCGTAGCCGGTTTGGTAGCCGAAGCGCAGGGCTAAGTAATTGACGAACGCATACTCCAGGCCAAGATTGACGTGCGAATTGCCGTCGATCACCATCATCCAATCGGAAGCTAATAAAACCGCACCGTTGAAAATCTGCATTGGCAATAAATAGGCAAGTCCGGCGCGAATTGTTTGCGGAAGCTGGGTTGCCTCGTCGCGCAGTTCCGTGACATAGCCAAAATTTTGCAGGGCCAACCCGGCGCTCAATCCATTGATTTTTGTTCGATACAACAAGCCAAAATCCGCGGCAACGCCGGCGCTGCTTTCAACATAAATTTTCTCATAAAGGTATTTTACGGTCATTCCCCAGGACAAATTTTCATTGAATGCCCTGCCATAGGAAACGCCGAACATAATATCGTGCGCTTCCAACACATCCAGTGGCTCGGCGGTGGGTCCAACGCGGCGCTCGATGCCGCCGACTGTGTTGGACATGAAACTGATCCCGAACGCGCTTTTGCCGGCGCCAAACCGCAGTCCGAGAAATTCGTTGGTGATGTCCTGCAGCCATTTGTTGTGGGTGAAAATCAGTTCGGTTCGCCCCATATTAACCAACCCTGCCGGGTTCCAGAATGTGCCGCTGGCGTCATCGGAGATTGCGGTGTAAGCTTCGCCCATGGCCGCAGCACGACTCCCGGCGCCAAGCTTCAAAAACGCGAGGCCGGTGCCGGCTGCGCTTTCGGCTGAAAATCCTGTCGTTGTCATTGTTGCAATCAATAGGATTGCAATATTCATCAAAATCGTTTTTTTCATCTTCGCACCGTCTATTCTTTCATGATTAAAATTTAAAATTGAAACGACCACGTGAAAATGTGCTCGCTGGCGACATCGTAACTCTTGGTGACAAATGCATAATTTATCTGAACCGGCCTGGAGAACACCTCGAACAAAAATCCGGCGCCCAGGGCCGGCGAGCCATCGTTCAGCCCGGCGCGCAACACACAGCGGTCGATTACTTTGGCTTCGGTTCCCACAAAATATTTCATGTCCTGCTGATTATTCTTTTCAATGTCCATTGCAACCAACAGCCACGGATACGGCCAGCGAATCGCGACCCCGCCGCGATATGTTCGGGGGAATCGATCGATTTTATCGATGTCTTTTTCCCACAGCTTATCCGTTTTCCAGTTGTAACGGGCGTTCAGTTCTTTGACGACAAATCCAACCGACATAAACGGCAATGGTTTGTACAGAATCCCCAAATCCAGTCCCAGGCCGGTATCGGAAATAGTGGCGTCATCTTCGCCCATGTTCGGGAATCGGTTGTAAAGGACTTTCGCTGTAAAACCGATGGCCAAATTTTTTATGGGCATCACGCCAAAGGACAGGGCAAACGCGTGTTCGGCATTGGAAAAATCCTGGTAATGATTCCCCGAAAAATCGCGTCCATCTATGTTATCGACACCGACATGAATCCAGCTTAGCGCAAGTCCGCCATTGAGCGCTTTTTCGTCAGATTCATCCCCAATCTTCGGGCGAATGCCGGTGGCAAAACCGATGTAATTGAAATTTCGGTCCAGCGAGAGAAATCGGTAGGACAAATTCACCTGTCGCGATTCCAGCATGGGCACGCCGCCGGGATTGTAATATGCGGCTTCCGGCCCTTCGGCGATGGCTGTGAATGCGCCTCCCATTCCGTTCGCACGAGCGCCAAGTCCCATTCGAAGAAACGCGCCGGCCAAAATGCCATCATTCGCAAAGCTATTAACCGACATCATAAGAAATATCAGTCCGAACGAACCGATTGTCACTTTCCACTTATTCATTTTAATTCCTTCTAAATTTTTCGAATTTTCCGTTTCAGAAATCTAATCGATAATAATAACCTTGCCCCAATATTTCCCATCTCCGGCTAAATCCAAATGGTAGAAATAAACGCCGTTGGCCAACAGGTCGCCATCCGTAGTTTTTCCGTTCCAGGGAATCACCGCATCCTGATTCGCTGCAAAATTACCGCCCTCGATGGTGGTGACCAAATCCATGGCAAAATCGAAAATGCGAATCGTCGCGCGGGTATTGCTGGTTGTGTTGAATTGAAACCGAATGAATCCGTCGCCGCCGATCTGGTTGTGTCGCAGCGGCGAAAATGGATTGGGATAGGCGTAGACGCGGGGCTCGCCGGATGTCCCGGGCTTCACGAAGGAACGGTGAATGTTCCAGTTAATCCCATTGTCTTCGGAGCTTGCAAGACCATCCGCGCTGCCCACCCACAGTGCTTTGGTCGGCGTAACACCAACGCTGTAATATTCGATTGTGTATAATTTTTCATGCGTTTCGCTGTCCATAATTTGCGGGAACACATCCCAGTTTTCTCCGTAATCAGGGGATTTCAACAGCCCGCTGTCCGTGGCAGCGTAGACTGTGCTTCCATCGCAGGCAAAATTGTAGGTGAATTTTCCGCGAAGGGCTGTGCTCCATGTCAGGCCGCTATCTTCGGTTTTGGACACAGCGCGAAACTCGGTCGGGTCTTCGGTGTTGGCCGTGGCAGCCCAGACGATCCGTTTGTTATCTGTTTTCTGATCGCAAAACGCCACCACGTGATTCCCGGCAATGGGCTGATCCTGATTCTGGTGGGTGAACTGGGTTTCCCACGTTTCCCCGGCATCGTACGAAACGTTGATTCCCTCGGCAGTCCCGCACCACAGCGTATCGCCGACTGCTAACAGCGAAAAAACGCGGTGATTATAATATTCATCCGGGTTGAAATTGTAATTGTCCGGCGGCCGCACATCCCAGGTCTGGCCCAAATCCGACGACTTCATCAAACCGCCGCCGAAACTGGCAATCCACACCGTGGAATCAATGATGGCCATATCGTATGTGATATTGTTGACCAGGGTCCAGTTGCCTCCGGGCTGCGGTTGCGGCACGTAATTCCATGTTTCGCCATAGTCCAGCGAATAGCTCAATCCGCCGCCGGCCGGGTAGTGCTCGCCATCGAACAGCGTGTCGATGGCAGTAGCAACCCAAATCAGCGAATTTTTGACAGCAATGGCAGAAACCCCGCCGCGGCCAATGCCCTGTTTGTGCGAATAGGTCACCCAGGTTTCGCCGCCGTCCTCGGTTTTGGACAACCCTTTGCCGGTGCCAATCCAGATGGTTTTTTCATCGACGACCACAATATCGGAAACACTGTTACTTTTCATTCCTGTTTCAGGATCAGCCAACAATGTATAGCTGGATTTGGATAAAACCTGGCTCATTGCAGAACTAAAACTGAAGCTTAAAAGAAAAATCAGAATAATGTATTTTTTCATTTTATTTTGTCACCGTTACGATATGAATAATTTTATTACTTAACAATTCGGAATAATCGCGCGCCTGGAATTCGAAGCGGTAATTGCCGGTCGGTGTGTTGTACGGAAATCGTATCTGCAAAGAATAAATTTGATCTCCCTCTTTATCATCCCCGCTGGTGCCATCGTCATACATTGCAAGGGGACTGCTGGATGAAATTTCACCATCCGGTTTGAAGCTGTTGAAAAATACGTCCTTGATGTCCCGGTTATCATCCGCATCCGTGGCGCCGATGGTAATCAACCGCGTGTCATCTCCGGATGCCGGCAATTTAATCGTATCCGGAGCGGATACATCAAAAACCTCAGGGGCGACACCGATCTCCATTTTTTTCCAGGGCAGAATGACATAAATGCTTTCGCTTTTTTTATTGTAACTGTCGTAGGCCTGAATGCTGATGTGATACAATCCAAATTTCCACGCTGAAAATGCTGTGCTCGTTTCAATGCCGAACACATTGTCGTTTGCCAGACTGTCAGCGTGAGCGCCATCATCGAACAAATCACCTTCTTCGGCCAATTCAGTAATTGTCGGTCCCAAAATTTGATAGGTGACTCGCTGCACCGCATCGCTACTGTCCGGGTCCACTGCACGCACCTGAAGCATAAAAGGGAGCACCTGATCCACGACAACCGAATCCGGAATGAAAATCTGCGTCAAATCCGGTGCGACATTGACGATTCCCTGTTCCACCACAAAATCCTGGCTCAGCGAATTGCTTTCGGCGCTGGCCTTATCGACCGCTTTCACCGAAAAACTGTAACTGCCCGTGTTCAAATCTGTGAATAATCGAATAGAATACTTACCATCGTTGGCAATGTTATCCCCGTGCGTTTCGTAATCGCCGTCATCGAATAATAAACCGGATAAATTTTCAACACCATTTGAGATTTCAAAAAGTACCGATTGAACATCATCCAGCCCATCCTTATCGGTGCATTTGACAAAAAAAATGGAATTGGAAATTTCATTTAAAAAAATGGTATCAGGAACACTTAAACTTGAAAGCACCGGGGCTGAATTTTGAGGAGAGACAGGGCCATCGTTGTCACAGGAAACGAAAAGAAATAGTACGAACAATAATAATATTTTTTTTTTCAGGGGCAACAAGAAGACTCCGAAATAAATGATGAAAAACTCACCCTGCGAATTGATTTCAGGCCGCCATCGAGCTGACCCAAAAGGGTGATAGTTTTATGTTTTTATTATCGCAAAAGTTCCAAACTTTTTTGGAGCGTTACAATCGAAGAAAAGAATGCGGTTGTTGTGTGGAACAGAAAACAGGGGGAAATTTCAAATTTGAAAAATGCAGAGAGAGGAAGGATTTGATAGCGCTGAATCCTTCCTCTCTTTTTTATGGCTTACAAAGTTTATCTATACGATTTTTTACCTGTTTTCTAAATAAACCTCATGAAGATTATGATTGTGATTAAGATTATGATTGAATAAAATAATCGTAACTACTCAGCTTAACTTCAATAGAATTAGAAATAATGAAATAATTCTTTCCCTCATCCCCGGCCCTTCTCCCACGGGGAGAAGGGAGTTAAATTCAACCTGAAGCAAGGTAAAGTGAATCATCGAATTTGCGATGCCTGAATACAGAATCTAAGTAATAAATTGAACTTCGAGTTTTTGAGTCCTGGAGGCTGAGTAGTTACATTTTTTTTCAAAGAACTAAAAGTACCTGAGTAGCTACAATTTCTTTTTCATAGCGATCGTTGCATTTCCATTGCGCCCTTGCGGTGAGTCATTTTTGCCCACACGAAAGGACATAGAACCATAATAAAAAAATCCATCTCATATTTACGAAATGGACTCTGTTTGTTACATTGACTTTTACTGGATTTGAATTATTGTTTGCCGTTCAGCAATTGCTCCAAAGGAATGGATAAAATATCTTTCACAATTAAATCAGCTTCTTTTAAGTAAAGATTATCCTGAATGGTTGTCTGCACCGCCACACAATACATGCCTGCTCTTTTGGCTGAGAGGATGCCCATCGGAGCATTTTCGATGACCAGGCATTGCGCCGGTTCGACGCCCAGTTTTTTCGAGGCCGTCAAATATGGCTCGGGATGAGGCTTTGTATTTGTCACCGAATTGCCGGTGACTACTGCATCAAAATTGTCCAGGAAATCTTCCCCAACAACAGGAAGAATATTGGGAAGGATCGAACCGGTCACAAGCGCCACTTTTTTAGATTGGCTCTTCAGAAATGCAATGGCATCTTCCACTCCGGGGAATAGCTTAGCCTCTGTCACCTCACGATAAGCTCGGCGCTTAAATCGCGTCAGTTCGTCAAGTTCTGCTTCACTCAGCGAAAGCCCTTTTTGCCGCGCTAATCTGGCGCCAATATCTTCAGCCATTCTTCCCTCATGCGCACTTACTTCGCTCCAGTCAATCTTCACATCATATTTTGAAAATACAGTATTCCAGGCTTTCACATGGTACGGCATCGTATCTGCAATAACACCATCAAAATCAAACAGTACTGCTTCAGTCACAAAAAAACTCCCTCCGTAAATTATCAAACAAACGCTTCTATTTTTCAGTCATTTTCTAAATTAAGAAAAAATACATTACCAATTTTCCGAGTCACTTCTCGCCTCTTGCGTTTCACATTTCACCTTTGACGTCTCACGTTACCCCATTTTAATCGGTTCAAAATTCATAAAATCCGCGTGATGCACAATAACCGCCTCAGGGCAGCGGTAGCCGCCGTCGCCTTCTTTGGCATGTACAGCAATCATGTGCACGATCTTGTCCGGCAAGTCGTGTTTCATGGCCAGGCCGGCGCCGCTGAACGGGTGACGCAGCAATTTTCCGCACGCGCTTTTTTTGATGCCGTCCGGCGCATCCGCGTATTCCACAATTTTTCCAACATCGTGCAGCAAACCGCCGGAGATTAAAATATCTTCATCGATTTTATAGGAATTGCCATTAAAATCTTTCAGCACTTTGGCTGATTCGATGGCGACCTGGGTGACACCCCGTGTGTGCTCTACAATATTTACAGGACAATCCGGAATTAACAACGTAAATGGAATCCTGTCCAGATCAGCCACGTTCCAGCCGCCGCGTTCCATCGCTTCCACCCAGACATCGATGGTTTTGTTTCGTAAGTCTTCATTTTTAATCAAATTGAATTCAGGAAAAACCTTGATTAGTTCGTTTCTCATATTCTTCTCCCTAACCTGGATAAACCAGAAATTCCAAAACACAAAAATCAAATAACAAATAAAATCCAAACTTCAAAAAGATAAATTTAAAACAATATTATTTTAATATTTCCACTGGATCTATTTTCTGCCAAAAATGGTCAGGATTTTACTTGTCAGGTACTAATTATTATCTGTTTGAAATATAAATGCCACAAAGGCGCAGAGTTCACAGAGAAAAACAATTTCTGCATAGATCAATATTTTATTTTTCCTCTCTGTGCCTTCGTGTCTCCGTGGCAACAATAACACACTATTGACTTTCCCGCGTTCGTTTTTCCGCCATGATTTTATATTGGCGTCGGGCAAACGTGAAAATATCATTTCTCCGGCCAATGAGCGCCAGCGAATTTCTGTTCTTCTTCATCATTTTGCAGAATGAGTTTGCCGGTTGTGACGCATCGAAATCGCCTTCAATTTTGAATCCGAACGTTCCCACAGTCTCTTCCTCGCCGCTGAATGGCAGCGGATCGGATCCGGCGATTACCGAGAATCCCTGTTTTTTCGCCCGTTTGATGAGCTTTGGCTCAGGCCACAGCGTATTGCGCAGGGTGGTTTCCCCGACAAACACATCGTCCGCGGCATACTCATCGATGAGGCTCGCGATTACTTCTCCCCGTTTGAAGAACCATTTTCCCGGCGCCCAGTTCAGAGTGGCGATGCCGCCCGAATCCACGATGGCTTTTTTGATGTCCCGAATTGTTTTTGCCCGATCCGAAATATTCAGCGTCGAAACAAGCGACAGTATTTCCAGGCCCTCGCTGGCAACCAGCTGACGTCCGGCAAAAATGTACAGGTATGGCTCGGATTTTTTTTGAACGAGAACTGTCAATCCATCTTTTCGCGGGATAAATTCATACCCATCTTTACTGAAATCGGCCGGTGAATTCGAAATTTCATCGAACATGGCGCAATCCGATCGTTCCGTTAACAACCAGACCGGAACCACCTTTTCATCAGATTTTCCATTGCAATTAGCAATTAAATTTTTTCGTCCATTCTCGATCGCTCGAACCAAATCATAATTTGGGTACAAATGAACATGCCCATCCACACTCAATGTTGCCTGTGCCATGATGTTTTCTCCTTCATAATCGTCGATTTGTATTTAATTCATCCTCTTTCATTTTTAGCTTTTTAACTCGAGGAAATAAAACTTGATACAATTCTATGTTAACGTCTGCCGTATCACACTTCAATTTTGATGTTTTCCTTCATCGTATCAGCCCGATCATATCGCGCACTGCCTTTTCCATGCCGGTGAGCACAGCGCGGGACACAATGGAATGCCCGATATTCAATTCTTCGACCTCTTTGATTCTTGCTACATCCACCACATTTTGATAATTCAATCCATGACCGGCGCTAACACCCAATCCAAATTTGGAAGCTGCCATGGCCATGGACCGAATTCTCTCCAACTCCTCGACAACCTGGTTCAAATCTTCGGCATTGGCATAGGCACCTGTGTGCAACTCCACATAATCGGCGCCGAGTTTAGCCACAGCTTTAATCTGGTAAATATCAGGATCGATGAAGAAACTGACCACAATATTATTCGCGCGCAGGGTCGATGTAATCGCTTCCAGGTATTCGAAATTGGCAGTCACATCCAGCCCACCTTCTGTAGTGATTTCCTGGCGCCGCTCAGGCACCAGCGTTACCATATCCGGCAGCACAGATATTGCCTTTTTCACCATATCATCCGTGGCAGCCATCTCCAGATTCAAATGCGTTCGCACAATTTGGCGCAGCAAGGTTAAATCGCGATCTTTGATATGACGCCGATCCTCGCGCAAATGACAGACAATACCATCGGCTCCGGCCAATTCTGCCAGAACCGCCCCGGCAATGGGATCCGGCTCTCGGCCGCGGCGCGCTTCTCGGATGGTAGCAATATGATCAACATTTACTCCCAATCGAACCATAAAGTCCTCCGTACAGTAACCTATTTATTTTAAGAGCATTGAAAAAAAACGGATTTATTAAATGAAATAGAATTCAGAAACCAGGCTCACGAGTTAATTTATTATTTTTGAAATGGGCACAATCGTAAATCCCTGCTTTTCCAGTTTTGGAAGTTCCTCAGAAAGAACGTTAAGCGTTTCTTTATATGGATGACCAATGGCAATGACCGTTCCTCTTTTTTGGGCGATCTTGGCAGCCGTTTTTATTTTTCTTCGGATGTAATCTTCATCTTCACCTTTTTTGCGTTCCAAAAATGCGCCGTTCTCTGAAAATTTTACCTGAAGTTTCCGGGCCATTTCAGGGACAACACTGTGCGAAGTCGTACGACTATCCACAAAGAATTTGTTCATTCTTTTTACCTGTTTCAGAACTGCATCCATCACCGCAGTGTCAGCCGTCGCTTTTGATCCCATATGATTATTCATCCCGACAGCGCCGGGCAGGGAATCAAACGCATTTTGAATTCGCTCGGATATTTCCTTTTTTGACAACCTGGTGAAAATTGAAAATTCCGAGTCTTCAACCTTCTCTCCAATTGCCTCCATGGGGATGTGAACCATAATTTCTTTATTGTGTTGTTTAGCTTTATCGGCAATTTTTGAAGAATGCTTTTGTCCGGGTATTACTGAAAGTGTTATCGGGTATTTTAACTCCAAATATTTATTGCTGGTTCGGTTGTCGTAATATCCAAAATCATCGATGATAAAAGCAATTTTTCCTGCCTTGCGCTTGAGTTCCGGATTTTTGTAAAACGTAATTGTCAGTAATTTTTCTTCTTCCGTGCCAATAGTGATCGTTGATTTTCTGGCTTTCAAATTTTCTTTTGAATCGAGCACCTTCAAATTAATCTGCTCAATTTTTTGAATGATCTCCCAAATCACAGTCACGTCGGAAAGTTCAGCAGGAAGCTGCACCGAAAGCCTGTCATTACTTCTTTTGATCCACGCATCATCGACATTCAATTCCTGAAAAATTTTCTGAATCAGAAAATCCAGCGCCTCGCTCTTTGGGAGCGAATCGATATTGACCGGCTGTTCTTCCGGGATAATCGCTTCTTCAGCCGGGCTCACCACGGTCTCGGCCGGTGGCGGCTGTTGTTTCGGCCTGTTCGGACCAAATAATCGATAGAGCACAAATCCACAGATTCCAATGAGAACGATGAGCCGAATTACTCTTGAGACGGCCTGAAGCGCCTTGTTTTCCTTGGGTGTCCGTCGTCTTCGAACAGTTGTTGTGGCGCGACGGCGTTTGACAGGTTTTCGTTTATAGTTACGTTTTTTGGCCATGGGAACGCTATATTAAATGATCGGACGAATTAAAATATTTGAACAGGGAGAACAATTAACCTGAATTATTCACAAATTTCAAACAAAAGATGTTTAAATTAATGTTATTAATGAATATAATCAGATATATGAAATTTAACAAAGTTAGTGATAATGAATTCGGAATTAAGCACCATTCAGGCTACCTGGATTCCTTAATGCATTACAATGAATAATCCAGGTTAAAAACGTTAAATTGTGAAATCTATGAATTGTCATACAATAACACTTTCAACTGAAAAAGTCAAATCCTTTTATTTTTTTTATCATTTTTTCGAAAGGAAGGATAGAGCAGACACAAACTCATCATTACCATGCGAATTCCCTTGCGCTTAAATTTTCGAGCAAATTTTTTAAATTTTCCTCCGAGATATAATCCATTCCGAATATTTCGCCTTCGATACTATGCGGATAATTCAACGGGATTCTTTCCCTCAGTGGAAATTTTATTTTTGTCTTTGTATTTTTCAAAATGAATCCATCTGTTCCTCCGCCTCTGCCTGCTGGAGCAGTGCCAACAATTGGTGCTCTTTTGTTCATTCTCATCCATCGCACAAAAAAATCGCATGCGCTTCCGCAAATTTCATTGGAGCGAACGAGCAATTTCCCTTTCCAAATATTTTTCACTTCAATTTTTTCTGAGATAAAATTGAAGTCATCCACGCCTGAAATTCTCCTGTTGTCCTCATCAATAATGTCATAAAAAAATCGGAAATCCTTTGTAACATTCACCGCAAAGCTCAAATAGAGCATTTGATTGAATCCGCCGCCGCTGGAATCTTTTAGATCGATGATGAGAACATCCGGATTCAGCGAATGAATCATCCCAAAAACGGTGTCAATATCAGAATCGTCCCAGCCATAAAAATCGCGCGGGTGTAAAACGCAGTATTTTTTATTATTTTTCATCATTGAATACAGCAATAACGAAGGATGCAGGGACAAGCTCGAATCAGGGATTTCCTCCAACGATAAATGAAAATTTCTTTGCAGCAAAATGATTGTACTGTCTTTTCTGCTTTCTGCCACGTCTGTAGTCAATGAACATTTTTTATATTCAGCCGCGAATTCCAACTGTCTTCCATTCCTCAACACAGTAAATTGTAATGGCTCTAACTCATCAACTACAGGTGAAAAATATTTAATCAGTGATAAATTTCTGGCGGCAATTTCATATGTTGTATTCAATGTTGATTGCGGATCCCGTTTACCATAAAACTTGATTAAATCCGTAGCAGGGATTCCGTTGATTTCACTTATTGTGTCATTCACCATAAACCGGGAATTATAATATGGATAGATTTTTTTTACAACCAAAATGCTGTCGCTGGTAAACGTGGGCACAAACCCGAGTGTATAAAAACCATCAACTGGTGATAGTTCTCGCGGGATGCTCCAGGAAAAGTGTCCATCGGGGAATGAAGCGCGTAAGTCGCGAATCGCAGTTACAAATGCTGCCTTATTCCATTGAATCGAATTTGTATATTTCACTCTTTGTTGAATAAAAGCATCTCTTGTAAGCGGTGATTTCCTTTCAAAATATACGTATTTCTTGGCGATGAGTTCACATGCTTCCAAGTAATCCTGTTTGAATTGTTCGGCAGTAAAATCTTTTGTAACTGCAGGAGATACTAAAAGTAATATCAACAGGTATGTAAATATTTTCATTCTCATATCATTCATTCTCCTCACTAATCTGTTATGAAACGTCTCTTTTATTAAAATTCGAGTTAAATGTATTCAAAATTTCATCTAAATTACACAGATAAACCTCCTCAAATATTTTTTTATAACTTTCCGGCGCTTCGATATATTTTTTCAAATAGCGTTGTAGCTTTTCAAGCCCGAAATGCTCCACCAGGAATTCAACAAAAAAAACGATAATACGTGTAACTCAATCTCACTTCCCGGCTTGACATTTTCAGTGGATTTTTTCCATGAAGCCCGGCAAACTGAAAATTGTCCCTTTTACATATTTCGAAAAATTCATCCCTGTCATAAAAACTATGACCACTGAAATATTCGGCGATCCCTTCGGCAAGCCAGCCCTGGTTATGAATTATTCGTGCTTTTTCAAACGTCGTATTTTGGTCGATCAATAAATGAGACTGATTTAAATTTTTATTTCATTAGTTGGGCACATTCTTCACCAATATTAATGCTACATATTATCTTTTATAGAATTAATAAAGTGACTAAAACTACACGAGCGAGTGTTCTCAATATTTAAGAAGGGAGCAATCATTCGATAGCCATTTATCTTCTGATATTCTTGAACCAGAGATTTTAGCTCTTTCGACGGGTTTCCAAGCCTATCAGGGTTTCGGAATTTACGTTCATTCTGTCGTGATGAAAGATTAGATTTAGAAAACGCCTTTTCAACAGCATTCAAATCTGCAAGATACCAACTCTCCAACTCTCGGCAAGCAATTCGTACTACTGCTTTCGGCTTATTTGCTTCATTACACCTTTGTTTTAGCCTAGATTTTACATCTTTACAGTTAGCAGAATCCTGATCTCTTAAAATTATAAAAGTCGCTTCAGGATTATTATATCCCCTAAGCTTACGTATTAACGATTTGTCCAAGTCTTGTTTACCTTCAAAAACAATAAAACGAAACATTATTTCTGAATTTGATAGTCTCGGCAAAATGCCTTCAATCATCACTTTTGCGGATACTTCTTCTAGAAGAAAAACCAGTTCTTTCATAACGGATCAGCCCCCTCGAAAAATCCCTGTCGCCAGAGATAGCCGAGTTTATCTCCATCTTTCATATATAGTTTAATTTGCTCATCCTCACTCGCTCGTTTGACGATAGTATAGCCTTTTTCTTTTTTCAACCAGAAAACCTCATCAATTTCACAACCGTTTAAAAAATCTGGTGAATGAGTCGAAACAAAAACTTGACCGCCTTTTCGAGAATATTCCCTGAATTCTTCTACGAGTTCCGCAAGAAGCTTTGGATAAAGCTGATTTTCAGGTTCTTCCACGCACAAGAGTGGATGCGGTTTGGGATCGTACAAAAGAACTAAATAAGCGAACATTTTTATTGTTCCATCGGAAACATGTCGAGCTAAAAAGGGATCTTTAAAGTCTCCATCTTTAAACCTAAGTAATACTCGTCCTTCTTCAGTAATTTTTGAATCTACCTCAGATATTCCAGGAACACGTTGTTTGAGTTTTTCTTTGATTTTCTCGAATATATCATTATGTCGCTTATAAAGAAATTCAGTGACAAGTGCAAGGTTTTCTCCTTCTTTGGAAAGATGCTCTGCATATCCTGATTCTCGTTCAGGCCTCGCCTGTTGAATATGAAAATCTGATATATGCCAAGTTTCAAGAAGATCACCAAGTGCCTTGCTTGCAGGGAATTTTTCGAACTGTGCCAATCCTTTTAACGCTAAAATATCAGGAGACTTAAGCTCGTGTTCCTCCCGTTTTAATTCACTACGTTCAGTGACCCTTTCTGGTTCGTTGATTACAGCCTGTCCTTTGCCTCTGGAAAAATCAAGAAAACGCCATGGTTGACCTTTACTCCCTCTTCTATACTGAAGTATCTCTCTTTCAATAATAGGACGGCCATTTACTTCATTTATTTTCAAAGAATAAGTAACCAATGGGGTTTTTTCACTTTGACGAAATTG
Organism: uncultured Cytophagia bacterium; assembly: GCA_964605145.1. Classification (GTDB taxonomy): domain Bacteria; phylum Zhuqueibacterota; class Zhuqueibacteria; order Thermofontimicrobiales; family Thermofontimicrobiaceae; genus CAZSBG01. The sequence continues at coordinate 29,867 of CAZSBG010000025.1, forward strand.
GAGCTCAACTTCGATCATACCATCGGAACCTCGACTTCTTACTTCCTGGAATCCTCTACTGCCGCCTTGTTTGGTCAGAGCAACATGCACATTATCTGTCAAAGCATCCTTTAAAAAACTAAATACGTTAAAAAGCGTTGTTTTGCCAGAGCCGTTCGCACCTACAAAAACGCTCATTTTGGGTATTTTTAAAATCTCGACATTTCTGAATGCTTTAAAATTTTTTAATCTAATACTTTCTATTTTCACTAATTTTCTCCTTCAACAATTATTCAATTTATCGTTAATTCTTCATACTAAAATTTCGAAAAAATGATTGAGAATGATTATCCACGAATCAATTACTGAACCCCGCCTTAATCGTGCTCCACGACGGCAGGCGCGCCGAGGTAGAATCCACTTTTGTGTCGTGATCGTACCAACGGGAAATGACCCAGTAGCCATTTCTCTGTACAAGCCAGAAATCCAGTTGCCCCTTTCCCTGGCGCGGATAGCTCTGGGCAAGGACGTGGTGCAAATCCAGTTGATAGTCGGCTTGCACATAGGCCGAATCAGGGAAATAGCTGCGCTGAATGTTGGAGAAATCCAGCGCGCGCAGCGAATCATCCGGCGTGGATGTGAACGCTTTGTTGATGTAAGTCTGCTCCCGCGATAAATTCCAGAATTCGAATATCCCGGCGTTGTTTGATGCTTCGAACTGATCCGGCTCGAAAAGAAAAAGCGCGTTGGAATCCACCAGGCATCTCATGTAATTTTCCACATTTTTTTCCTCGATAGCATATTTCATATTCTGAAGCACGATCATCGGATCGGTGGGAAACTGCCACGAAGTCCGCCCTTCGGTGGGCGGTTCTGCGTCCCGCGTTGAAAACGGATTTTTGCAGCCAGCCGCCAGTACAAAAAATATCAGATTCCAAATTATTATTTGTTTTTTCATGGTAAATTAATCGTTAACTCGCTACCGGACACTTTTTGTAATATTGCATTTTTGATGGAATTGTCATGCCCGAATGCCATGTCCAGCTTCCATTAAATTTATAAAGGATGACAGACTGGGCTTTTATCGGGCATCCATTTGAAAAAATATCTGGAGATTCCCGGAAAAAACATGTGACCGAAGGGAATTCCTGTGGTACGGGAATGACAGAACTACCGAACATAAATTGAAAAGTGTCCGGTAGTGAAATCGTTAAAAAAATATTGCAATTGTTATGGACTTGTGTTATCTTTTAGTTTGACGATCTGTTCAAAAATACACACTTTTAAGGCAAATAAAATAAGGCAGAACTATGATAGTATTGGCTCGATTAATATTACTGTTTACGCTGATCCCATTGATTGAATTATCCCTGCTCATTGAATTGGGCCGAAACATCGGCCTGGGACAAACCATTGCCATCGTCATTCTCACAGGCATTGCCGGCGCTTATCTCGCTAAATACGAGGGTTTTCGAGTGGTGACACAAATCCGCGAGGAATTGAACCAGGGCCGAATTCCGGCAGAAGGACTTTTGGATGGCGTTATCATTCTCGCCGGTGGATTATTGTTGCTCACTCCCGGGCTTATCACCGACGCGGTCGGTTTTTTGGCGCTGATTCCGGGCTCGCGACAATATATTAAAAAATACCTGCGAAACAAATTCAAGCAAAAAATTGATACCAACAGGGTGTATACGACTTACACCCGAGAAAATTAAATTTCACCGACAGCACAGAACAATCTTACTCTTAATCGTAATCATAATCTTCCAAAATTAGGATTATGATTAAGAGTAAGTTTATGATCAAGAAAAAAGAAGGCGCTCCCCCTCGTCTCTATAATTCATTTTCATAATATAAATCATTTCTATCTCTTTATCAAGTATAAAATTTACGAACAAAGTGAAATAGCAACAATTCACCGATTGTTGATGAAAATAATTTTTAAATCTCATCGAATTAATTCATTGAAAGACTTATTATTTGATTGAATCAAACTGCTTCGGCTATTGATTTTTTATCCATAAAAATACCGGCCCCGCTAAATTTTCTTCAAATCTTTTGCGCAAAAACGAATATCGCGGAATGGACGTGAGAAAAAATGTGACGAATGAAGTCGATCCGGATTCGGTGCCATACGAATCACAATCTGAACTGCGCACGCTGTTGATAAATTCATTTTTGAAAACCGGGTGGCTGAAGAATTGGTGCACATGAATCCTGATTACCGATCGACATTTATATTGCGCTACCAGCAGGATTGTCCAAGTCATGAAAGCCGCGAATCAAAATTGAATGTGATTTGGGAGCGAATTCGTCGCGTATTTGAGTACCGAATCCCGGTGTACCAGGGAGTTCTCGGCGCCGCCGCTCTGGTGGTTCTTTTTTTCTTCATTCAAAATATTAAATCTGAATTGATTTACACGGAAAGTCAAAATTTGAGATTTACTCCGGAGACAGGCCAGTTCACCAATGTGCAGGTCATTCATGATTTAAAAATTATCGATGACCAAAAAATAGGCAGGAGTGTAAGTGAAGATACGCTGCTGACAAAGTATGTTTTTTCGGTGATGTGATTCGCGGAGTTTCAAACTTTTTCTCTGCAACGAATCCCGGTTCGAAAGCCTGGATTTTTTATTTTACGCCATTTAAATTTTGAATAATCCGCTCCGCTGCTTTTTCCGCTCCATCGATGGCAACTTCGTTCCAGCCTCGTTCATTTAATTTTTCAAACGAAATAAATTCGACCCAATTCCCATTTATAAAATCCTCTCTCGGGACGAAAATTGCCGGCATGTTGTGCTGAATGTAATTGTGCAGCACTTCGTATTCGGCGAAATCATCGCGCGACGTGTACAGCAGCGGCGTCCGATTGGCGATGCAGCCGGACACGATGCCGTATCCCGGTTTTGAAACGACCAGATCGCTGGCTTTAATCAAATCTTCGAACAGGCAAAAATCGGCCGGAATGGTGAGAATATTTTTGTCGAGGGAATATTTCGAATCCGGTATGATGAAAAAATAACTTTCGTGTTTTTTCCACAAATCCTGGTCCATCCGGGTCAGATCGTGATTCCGCAACGCCAGCAAAATTAGTTTCTTGTTGAATGTCGGACTCAATTTCAATTTTTCCAGCACGCTCTCCCTAATTTCAAGCGATTTCCTGGCGATGAACGGAATATTTTCAATTCGGGGGAATACAGACATATCACCGGCCATGGGCAGTCTCAGTAGCAAATCTGCGCGTGCGTAGGATTTTTTTATTTCATCAATGATGAATTTATATTTCGGAAATTGTGCGATGTACGACTCATAAATCCAGTCCCAGGAAAAATTGCCGATGGCGATCCCGGGAATGCCAGAACGATTCGCCGCATCAAACGCGAGCGGCGGGATATCGCCCACAACCAGTTGAATATTTTCCTGTTCAATGAACCGAATTTCCCGCTGAATCACTGATTCTTTTTTCTCCAATAATTCAGCGTTTGCCTTGAGCGTGGCTTCGATGTTCACGGAAAAGCTGTTTTCCTGAATTGCGCCCACATCCCTTGCTTCATGATGAAACCGGATATTTTCGATATTCTGGTGTCGCGTCAGCCATACCGGGGCCGTGGTTTTTACATTGCACACAACATCCGACCGCCGCGCCAGTATCGATTTGATCACATCGAATGTTCGCACAAAATGACCGTATCCGTGGCCGGTGATGTAAAACAGAAGGTTGTTCATGAATCGCTCTTTTTTCATCCTAAGCCAGATAAACTTGAAATACCAAATGATAAAATCCAAATTGCAAATAAATCCCAGCGCGGCAAAGCTGCAAATAATAATACGTGGTGACCGATTCATAGAAATCATTTTGCACAAATTTGCAAAAGTTGCTGGGTAATAACATAAAAACAAAATTCAAAAATTCAAACTTTTACTCAGCTTCAAAATTTTCAGTGATAAAAAAAGCGAGAGCCAATTTCGACCCTCGCTTTATCGTTTCCGTTTTTATTCTTTATCAGCACTGGCCGATTTCGAGTATTGATACATGTAAACGCACAGGAACGTGAACATAATAATGCTGATGACCATGCCGATATGCCAGCCGCCAAATTCCAGTTCACCCAGACCGACATGCAGTTTATCGTTGAAGAAGTATGCAATTACCGCGCTGATAACGCCCATTAACGCGCCGCCGGCAATAAATCCGGAAGCAATGAGCGTGCCCTTGTCCTTCCGCGCTTTGTTGACCTCCTCGTTTTTGCTGCTTTTACCAACCAGGTGAGCGATAATTCCACCAATCAGAATTGGTGTGTTCAATTCGATGGGAAGATACATACCGAGCGCAAAAGCGAGTGGGGCAATGCCGATTAATTCCATGACCAGCGCCATGAAAACACCGGCCAGGTACAATCCCCATGGCACTGCTTCCGTGGCAAAGAGTACATTCAAAATCGCGGCCATGGCATTTCCCTGTGGCGCTGCAAGCGGGGTGGGATGTTCCGGTGTCTTCACAAAGCCGTACACATTTTCCAGCAGCAAAATTACACCGCCAACGAAAAGGGCGGAGACGAGAATTCCTAAAAATTTGTACCGCTCCTGATTGAATGGCGTCGCGCCGAGCCAGTATCCCACTTTCAAATCCGTGATGAACGCGCCGGCCGAAGAAAGCGCGGTACACACGACGGTACCGATAATCAAGGCGGAAACCATGCCAGCCGATCCCTGCAATCCGGCTTTAACGAGTATGATGCTGCTGAGAATCAATGTCATCAGGGTCATGCCTGAAACAGGATTCACGCCGACAATTGCAATGGCGCGGGCCGCTACTGTGGTGAACAGAAAACTGATGATCACTGTGAGCAGCACTGCCAGAATGGTTATGTACCAGGAATCGACCACTGAAATTCTGAAGAAAAGCAAAATCGCGATTGTGGTGAGGGCGATGACCAGAATGACCAGCGACATGGGGATGTCTTTGTCGGTCCGTTCCGGTTTTTCCTCGATCGCGCCGGCTTTAAAAATTTGCTTGAATCCCAGGGAAAACGCCTGTACGATGATCTTGCTGTTTTTGATGATGCCGATGATACCGGCGGCGGCGATTCCACCGATCCCGATATGACGAACATAATTTCCAAAAATCTGCTCCACGGTCATGGTATTTATCGGAATATCTCCGGGCAGCACAGAAACGCCCAGATGACTGCCAAAATACCAGATGGCAGGAATTAACACGAGCCACGACACAAAACTGCCGGCAACAATAATGGACGCATAACGCAAACCGATGATGTACCCCAACCCCATCACCGCGGCGCCGGCGTTTACTTTGAGGACGAGCTTTGCTTTGTCGGCAACGGCCGCGCCCCAGGGAATCACGCGCGTGGAGATGATTTCACTCCACAGCCCGAATGTGGCAATGGCGAAGTCGTAAATGCCGCCGATCAGCGCTGCAAAAACCAGGGTTTTCGCCTGTTCACCACCCCTTTCGCCGGTGACCAGCACCTCGTTGATCGCTGTGCCTTCAGGAAAAGGCAGCAATCCGTGTTGCTCTGCGACAAAATATCGCCGCAGCGGAATGATGAAGACAATGCCTAAAAATCCACCAAACAATGACGCCAGAAATATTTGCAGGAAACTGGTGGTAAGATCAGGAATGATGTACAACGCAGGAATGGTGAAAATGGCGCCGGCGACCACCATGCCGGAAGCCGCACCAATGGACTGGATGATGACATTTTCCAGAATGGTGTTCTTTCGCGAGTAAAGACCGTTCAAGCCGACTGCTATGATGGCAATGGGAATGGCAGCCTCGAACACCTGACCGATTTTCAAACCCAGGTATGCAGCGGAAGCCGTGAACAGCGCCGCTAAAATCAACCCCCAGGTCACAGAACGAGTTGTGACTTCCGGGCCGGTAAATGAAGCTGGTACATAAGGGATGTACTTTTCGCCCTCTTTTAATGGACGATACGCATTTTCAGGTAAGCCCGTTTTCGATTCTTGCATAAAACCTCCGATTTTGGTTTCCAAACCCTCCTGAATTGAATTAACGATTCGAATTTACAAGACCCAAATATATAAAATTTTGTTACATTTAGCAAGCAATAATTTGGGGATTCAATATTTGGCAACCAAAATCTCAATTTCATGTTCAATCGAAAACGGAATATGGAGAAATCTCATATTTTCTCGGTTCACCTATTCGATGCCCACCTGGCCCATCAACTGTTCAATTTCCAGTTTTGTAATTCTGGACTGGTAACGCGCTGCGATCAACGCAGTTTGAGCGCGAATTAAATTGACCTGGGCATCGCGGAATTCCAGTGAACTGGCCGTGCCGATATGAAAGCGCTCCAATTGAAGATCTAAATTCTGCCGGGCTGACATCACATCCTGTTCTTCCAGCTTGACCAGTTCCAACTGTTTTTTAAACGTCACATATTTTTCCTGAACCAAACCTGCGATTTGATTCTTCGCGTCTTCCAGGGCCAGTCGCTGGTTCATCGCTTCAATTTTGGCATTTTGCAGTTCAATTCTGTTGCGAAATCCATTGAAAAGATTGAACGACAGTGTCAAGCCAAGGGCTGCATCTTTATTTATCGATTCGATGTTTTGAGGAAAGAATGAACCGTTTTCAATGACATCCCGATCGGTCTCAGAATCGGTGTAACCGTAACTGGCATTCAGCGAAATCCTGGGATAAAATCCGGATCGAGCCAGTTTCACATTTTGATATGCAACCTGTTTATTCTGAATGGTGAAGAGCAATAAGCTGTTTCTCTCTTCTGCCAGCTTCATTAAGTTTTCGATGTCGAATTCAACATCGCGGACAGATATTTGTTTTGCTACCTGAATTGGCGTCGTTGGTTTCCTCCCTAACAAAATATTCAAGTCTTTCCGGGCAATATTCACCTGTAATTCCTGTGTCAATACCCCGGCCACATCATTGTTGAACGACACCTGGGCATTCAAAAAATCAGCCGCAGAGGTCCCGCCGAGTTCGCGCCTGACCTTGGCTTTATTCAAGCGTGTTTCCGAGACATCTCTGGCGTTTTGCGCCACATCCAGCAGTTGTTCCTGCTGAACCAGATTGAAGTAAGCGCCTAAAATAGCAACTACTGTGTTTTCAATTTGATAACGAGCCTGGTATTCACCCAGTTTTGCCAATTCTTCGAACCGAGTTTTATTGGCAAACATCTGAAATCCATCAAACAACGTCCAGTTCAGCGCGATTGATCCGCTCAAATTTCGCGAGGTAGAATTTCCAAAACCAATGGGTGAATTGGTCTCCTGCTCTGAAGCGCCAAAACGATAATTACCTACAGCATCCAATGTTGGCAGGAAACCCGATGTCCCCAGGCCGGTATTGTTTTTGGCAATTTTAGCAGAATTTCGGGCAATGAGAATATCGTAATTGTTCTTCAGTCCAATTTTTATGGCATCTTCTGCCGTTAGAACAGACTGAGCATTCACAACATAAGGCATCAGTAAAAATAGTAAGATATATTTTTTCATTTTTTATTCCTGGTAAATTTCAATAAAAATTCCATCCATTTTTTATTTATCCAATCGCTTTCAATTCCTTGATTGCCGGCTCCACTTCTTCCGGCTCAGGCTTGTTTCCCGTGAATAGATAAGTCACCCACACCCGTAATTGATTTTGAACCAGATAAGAAGCAGGCAAAATAATCAGCAGAATGAACGTACCAAACGCCAGGCCATACGCCACAGAAACCGCCATGGGAATTAAGAATTGCGCCTGTCGGCTGGTTTCGGTGATGATTGGCGCCAACCCCACAGATGTTGTCAGCGTTGTCAACAGTATGGGTCTCATACGTGCGATACCCGCCTTGTAGACTGCATCGAACACTTTCTGCCCCTCTCTCACATTCCGATTGATCTGGTCCACAAATACGATGCTGTCATTAATGAGAATACCTGCCAGGGCGATGATTCCATAAATGGAAAGCGTATTCACCTGAATTCCCTGAATGCCGTGTCCCCAGATTGCCCCCATAATTCCGAATGGAATGAATGAAAAAATGTGCAAGCCCTGGGCATAGGACCGGAAAACCAGAAACAGGAGAATCACCATGCCGAGCAGTGCGACGGAAAAAGCGCTGCGCATGGATCTCTGCATTTTCTGCTGATCACGGGATTGTCCTTCGAATGAAGCCTGGACGCCCTGAACCTGGGCCAAAACTTTGGGAACCACTTGCTCCCGAATTTCTGTCAGAATTGGCGGTAGATCGATTTCTGCATCGACGAGGTCGGCTTCTACACGAATTTCCCGCTTTTTCTCCAGATGGTTGATCGCGGAAATTCCCCGTTTAATCTCATACGTCGCCAGTTCGCTGAACGGATATTCAGCGCCTGAGGCTGTTCGAAAGCGCATCTGATCCAGGAATCCCAGCGCTGCTCGATCTTCAGGGCGATACCGAACCCAGACGCGAATTTCATCCCGACCCCGTTGAATCCGCTGCACCTCCTGACCGAAAAATCCCTGGCGTACCTGACCGGCGACCTCGCGCAAGGTCAATCCCAGCGCATAGGCCCGTGGCTTCAGTTCAATATTGATTTCCCGCCGGCCCTCCTGATTGGAATCGGTAATGTCTTTCAAGGTTGTAAAATTCTGCAGTTCAGTCACCATCAGGTCTCTGGCTTTGTTCAGCTCATTCAAATTATTCCCCAACAAACTGACTGAAACAGGCTTCCCAAAAATACTGGTTCTGCCGAATGAAATACGCTGCGCCTCCGGCACTGTACCGACCGCCTGTCTGATTCGGTTGGCAATGATGAAGCTGTCCATGTTTCGCTCCTCACCATCGAGCAGTTGCAGCGTGAGCTTGCCGGCATTGCTGCCGGAATCGCCGAAATCATTGCTCCCAATATCCCGCTTAATTCCGATGATCACATCTTTTCCATCAGGGCGCTCGTTCTTCATTTTTTGATTTACATCCCAACTGATACGCTCGATGCGCGCCAGCAGAGAATCCGTATCTGCTTCCTGACGGCCAGCAACCAGCGAAATATTCACAGGCAGTGTATCTCCATCGATGAACGGGAAAAACGTGACGCCAATGAATCCACCGCCAATCAGTCCGATTGTTAGAAACACAAAAGTAAACGGGATGGAAACTGTAATCCATTTTCTTTTCATCGCCAATTTCAGAGAAGGCGCGTACATTCGGTGGGTGAGAAAATGAATAATTTTTTCAATTCTTTGCCGGATGACGGAGTCCTTCCTGTTTTCTCCGAGCGCTTTGGAATGCGCCAGGTGAGGCGGCAGAATGAGAAATGCTTCAATCAGCGAAAATACCAGGGCTGCGATGACCACCACGGCCATGTGCCAGATAAATTTCCCCAGGAATCCGCTGAGAAAAAAGAACGGCGTGAATGCAATGATAGTCGTCATCACAGATGTTGTGACTGGTCCTACCATCTCCACTGCGCCGTCCAGCGCTGCTTTGAACGCCGGTTTGCCGCGCTCGTGATGCGAGAAAATATTTTCACCGACCACAATAGCATCATCCACCAGAATCCCGACGACGATGATCATGCCGAAAAGAGAAATAACGTTGATGGTAATTCCGGCCAGATTGGCGATCATGAACATGCCTGCAAATGAAAATGGAATGCCGATGGACACCCAAAACGACAGTCGGATATTTAAGAAGAATCCCAAAAGGAGAAGAATCAGCACCAGGCCAATAATACCATTATTGACCAAAAGCGCCAAACGCTGTTGCAATGCAATCGTCGCATCATCGATGGTAAGCGCCTGAACTTCGGTGTTATTTTCATTGAATTGCTGAACAATTGACTTGGCCTGCCCTGCCACCGCAAGAATATCCTCCGAAGCCGTTTTATCGATGTTCAACACCACAGCGGTACGGCCGTTATAATAGGATTTATTTGGGACATCTTCCCATTTTTCCCTCACCGTTGCCACATCTTTCAAATAAATGATCGTTCCATCCGGATTGCCCCGAACCACCAGGTTTAGCAATTCATCGGCAAAATAGTTTTTTCCGTATGCCCGAATGAGTATTTCCTCATCGCGGGTTTCCAGCTTCCCTCCTGAAATATTGATATTTGCAGAAGCCACAGCGCGGGCGATTTCATCGAAAGTCAATTGATAGCGCCGCATATCCGACTCAGAGACCTCGATGGAAAATTCCAGATTGGGGATCCCCTGTATGTTGACCTGGGATATTTCAGGCGTTGCCAGAAGCTCATCTCTCAAGTTTTCAGCGATAAACTTTAAATTGAACAGATCGGTCTCGCCGAAAAGCACAATAGAGAGTGTGCGCGATCGAAATTTCTGCTCGAATATCACAGGTTTTTCAACGCCAAGTGGAAATGAACTGATTCGGTCAACCGCATTCTTCACATCGGCCAGGGCTTTATCCAGATCGGAACCCTCCACAATTTCAACATTCACCACCCCAAAATTCTCCCGTGACACCGAAGTCACCCGTTCAATGTCTTCCAGGCCGTCAAGATTTTCTTCGATTTTCAAAATAACGCCCTCTTCCACTTCCTCGGGCGAGGCGCCGGGGTATGCCACCTGAATGGTGAGAAAACTCGGTTCGATTTCAGGGAAGAACGAATAATTCATCCCCGAGTAAAAAAACAGACCAAAACCAAACACGCTGAACATCAGCACATTGGTCCAGACTCTGTGTTTGATAAAAAATTCGATAATCCGTTTCATTGGCTTCCCTCCTCGCTAATCTGTGGCCGCGCCAGCATACCAGGCGCGACACCCTGCAGCACCTCCACAACCAATGTGTCACCGTTTTGAATTCCCCCGGTCGCAATGACCGATTCCGGTTCTTCAAATGAAATTTCCACTTCGCGGTAGTCCAGTTTACCTCCCTCGACCATATACACAAACCGGTCTTCATAAATGGCCTTCCGCGGGATGGAGATACCATTTTTAATCACCTTGCCCGGAATTTCTGCTTTCAGAAAAACGCCGTTGTATAATCCATTCCGGTCGCCTTTATCCACTGAGGCGTAGACCTGAATTGACTGGGTTCGGGTATCGATATTATTTCCGATCCGATTGATTTTGCCCTGCCACTGTCCGGAAATCTCGGATGATGTGAAACGCACCGGCCGGGTTCGATCGATCCATTGAACGTCGATGAGAGGAATAGGAAGTTCAACCTCCAAATTTTCCAGATTGATTATTTGTCCCAATTGACTGCCTACCCGAACCGTTGACCCGACGCGCAAATCCGCTGTAATAATCGAGCCATCGAAAGGCGCGAAGAAATAGTGTTTTTCCAGCCGAATCTCTAAATTTCGAACTGCGAAATACAACTTGTACACATTGAATCGGGACAAAAACAACTTGACCTTCTGATCCGTTGTCTCCGGTAAATCACCAAGTTTTTCTTCAAAATTGCTGCTGTCGAAATAGGTCTGGTATTTTTGATACTCCTGTGGGAAATCCACTTTCAATTCAGGCAGCACCGTTGCCAGAGCATTGAGGAAATCACTTTTGGCAGTATTGATATCCAGTTTTATCTGTCGGTCATCAATCTTCAGCAGTAGATCTCCCTTCCTGAACGATTGCGCCGGCTGAAATGGAACGCTTCCCCGCATAATTTCGCCGGACACCTCGCTCAATAACGTGATGGGCTGAGACGACATCAGCCGGCCGTACGCCGTTATTCCGGCCCGGATGTCTTTCAGTTCAACCACCTGTGATGCAACGACTTTCGCCCGATTCACTGCCGGGCGTTTCGGCGGTTCATTTTTCATACCAATTAGAATGCGCATGGCAATGAAACCGACGACTAAAATTAATAGTGGCAGTATGATTAAAATTTTTCTTTTCATAAAATTGACTTCCTTGTTTGATAATTTTTAAAAACATGATTTCAGTTTGATGATTTTATCTATAATTTATGAATCACAAATAATGCTACTTAACCTGAATTATTCACAAATTTCAATCAAAAAATGTTTAAATAATTGTTATTAATCTAATTAATCAGATATATGAAATTTAACAAAGTTAGATATACTGAATTCGGAATTAAGCACCATTCAGGCTACCTGGATTCCTTAATGCATTACAATGAATAATCCAGGTTAAGTATAAACTTCAGGCAATAAATGGGACACAATTTTTTCGTACTAAATAGCTCAAAACGCTCACTTTTAATTTAGATGCAAAATAATGAAAATAGTTTCACGATTTTTCAATTTATGTGAAATATTTTTACGGCCGTTTCAGATCAAACGCATCAGGAAAATTTCACAGGTGAAGATATTTCTCAAATGAACCCATGACTTCACCTTTTCGGTATGAATTACATTTCCTGAATCCCCGATCCTCAATAAACCATTCGCTCCATTTTTTACTTGATTTGAAGGGAAAATTGATATATATTGACAGTTCATTTTTTAAGCATGTTTTATCAATTATCGAAATAATCACGGGATTTTTATGCTTCTCAACAAATGCATCTTATCCGGCTTTGCGTTGCTGTGCTTTTCAACTTCAATATTTTCAAGCAATTTGTCAAATGATGAATTAAACTCGGAAAAACACCTCGAGGCATTTGAAATCGATGTCAAAATTCGAATTAATGGAGAACTGAATGAATCCATCTGGAACCAGGTTCAGTTTTCCGATGCATTTCAACAGCGGGAGCCGGGCGATGGCGATCCGCCCACCGAACGAACCGAAATTGCCTGCCTGTACGACGAAGACAACCTTTACTTCGGCATAAAATGTTTCGATTCCGAGCCGGACAAAATTGTTAGAACCGAACTTCGGCGCGACGGCATCGTGGATGATGATGATTATTTCGAAATGGTGCTGGACACATATCACGACAATCGCAGTAGCTTCTATTTTATTTTCAATGCATACGGCAGCAAGAGAGACGCAAAACTGACGGACGAGGGTCGAAACTTCAACCCGGACTGGGATGGCCTCTGGCAGTGCAAAGCTAAAATCAACCAGCACGGCTGGTTCGCCGAGCTGGCCATCCCTTGGAAAACGCTTCGCTTTGAGGAAGGAAATGAAATTTATTTTGGCGCGAATTTCGGCAGAATGATCCGCCGAAAAAATGAAAGCCTGGACTGGAATCATGTCTCCAGGGAAATCAGCGGATTTGGATTCTTTCGGCTCTCCGAGGCCGGGCATATCGGGCCGTTTCGCGGTCTTCACATGGGAGGCAATTTTGAATTGCAGCCATTTGCTGTGGGAGGCCTCCAGAAAGATTTGCAGACCGGTTTTGTCATGAATCATATCAATGAAATCGGTGTGAACGCCAAAGTCAACATTACGTCCAACCTGGTTACCGATTTAACGTTTAATACGGATTTCGCCCAGGTGGAAGCCGACCAGGAACAGGTAAACCTGACTCGATATTCACTCTATTTTCCGGAGAAACGGGAATTCTTTTTAGAAGGCGCTGAAATATTTAATATCGGAAGCTCCTATCATAGCGGGGGCAGAACGCCGACAATGTTTTATAGTCGCCGAATCGGCATCGAATCCGGTCACCAGGTGCCGCTGTGGGGCGGTGTAAAAATGACCGGCAAAATTGGCAAAACGACCATCGGGTTTCTAAACATGCAGACCAGAAAATCTGATTTCATTTCCAGTGATGAAGAGAGGGTTGTCATTCCAACCACGAATTACGGTGTGTTTCGCCTGAAGCAGGATATATTCCAACGATCATCCATTGGGTTCATCGCCACGAACAAGATTATCGAAAAAAACATCCGTAACAATCAGGTCTTTGCCGCAGACACCAGGCTCATGCTAACTCAAACAACCAGCATAACCGCCTTTATCGCCGGTTCCCACACATCCGATAAATCAAATTCAAGAACCGGCGCAGCCAATGTGGATTTCAGTTGGCGAACAGATCGGTACCAGGCCAGCATCGATTATATTGATGTGGAGCCAGATTTTAACGCAGAAATGGGATTTGTCCGAAGAACAGATATACGCAGGACCTCTGCCAGTTTCACATTTTCACCGCGACCAGAACGCTTTACGTCCATTCGAAAATTCAATTACAGCATCTCCGGCAATTATCTCACCGATCACCAAAATCATTTGCTGGATAAAAGCATTGACCTTTCTTACAGCATCAACTTTCAAAACAGCGCGCGCCTCAGTCTGAGCATTGACAGGGATTATGAATTCTTGCCTGAAACGTGGGAAGTGCGGCCCGGCATTGCTATTCCGGCCAGTGTGTATGAAGGATATTCATTCTCTTCCAGATTTTCCAGCAGCGAATCTCGCACAATTGCCATGGACGTGTCCTTCTCCCGGTCCGACTACTATACCGGTGAACGAAATTCGTTTGGCGGTGGATTCAATATCAGAAATATAAAAAAGCTGCTCCTGAATATAGATTACCGGCTCAACCGCGTGAATTTACCCAGGCATCACTTCAACACGTTCACATGGTCCAACAGAATTATTTATGCATTCTCAACCAGCATGTATCTCAAAGCATATATCCAATACAACAGCGACCGCCGTCGTTATGACGGTCGCGTGAAATGGAACGCAAACATTTTATTTCGTTATATTTATCGTCCGGGAAGCGATTTTTACCTGGTGTATAATCAGGAACAACTGATAGGGAGCCATAACAATGAACTGACCAATCGCACACTGATGGCCAAAGTGGTGTATTTCTGGAGAAAATAAAATGAAGATATTTCTTTGAAAATTGCTGTTTTAATGATGTATTTTTATGCAGGAATATTGCCGAACTCTCCTTATTTTTGACAACGATAGCAGGGGAGTTATTTCTACTTCTCGCCTTTTTTCTTCTCTTTCACCATCAACGAATCCATCTTGGGGATATTGAATTTTTGGCTCAATTTTGCCAATTGATCCATATCAATTTTGCCCACTATGTTCACGAATGTTGCTTCCTTATTGTATTTCAGGGACATAATCAAAATTCCTGCCACATGCTTTTCTTCATTTAAAATGAAAATATCCACCCGCTCATCAGATTCTTTCAATCGAACGATTCTGGTCCATTTCTTTTTTCCCATATTTGACGAAAGTTTTTCAATAATTTCATTGACATCTTCACTTGTTTTCTGAGCCACTGAAAATTGATCCACGCGAATCAGCGCCAAACTTCTGATGAGTTGAATGAACGATGGATCCTCCTCCCCGGAAGATACCGCGCCGATTAACGACAACAGGGGTTTGGTGATAAATATTTCCAGGCTCTCATCCGATTCCTTGAATTCATCGATTTTACTTAAATCGATAAAGCCCGGATATTTGCTATAATCTTCCTGACCGAATAATAAAAGGGGATTCAATATGATTCCGATCGCAATGATAATGAATATGCTTTTTCTCACGATTCTCCTCCGTTAAAAAAAGGTTTGATCGCTGTTTTAATCGATGATTTCATCGGTTTTACAACCTGTTCCGGCAAGACTTTTTGCTCCAGAATTTCCTGGGTTTGATTAGTGACTTTATTAAAATACGCCAGAGCGATTTTCACCTGGTCTTTTGCTTCTTCAATTTCTTTTTCCGTATATTGATGCGTTGTTTGCTTTTGTTGCATCGTTACTGGATAAAGTAACATCAATGCCAGGACAACGGCTGCTGCTATACCCGTCACTCCGCTTCGCCAGCGGTACCGCCCAAAAAAATTCCGAATGGATTCAAGCAGAGACTCGTTTTCTTCTTGTCCTGAATCGATATTCAAAATATCCATAACATTATCGACCACATTTTCCGGGCATTTCTTCACCGACATCGCATTCAGCGAATCCAGCATTTCTTTATATTGCTGATAATACCCGCGGCAATTCTTACATGCGTGCAAATGCCGCTGAATCTGCTTCTTTTCTTTTCTATCCAATTGATGACTGAAAAAATCATCCACCAAATTTTCATAATCTGCACAATTCATCATTTTATCCCTGTGGATAATATGGTTGTAAAAATTTGAATAATAATTTTTTGCCCCGATGGAGATACACCTTCACTGAATTCACCGGTATGTCCATGGAGGCTGCAATATCTTCGTATTTCAAATCGTGAATTTCTCTCATAATGATAACCTCCTTAATTTTTGGAGGCAATTTTTGGATCGCGGAAAATAGTTTATCTTTCAAATCCATATTGATTGCAACTTGTTCCGGATTCAAACCATCATCTTCTTGCTGCAATATAGTTGGCATCTCCTCAGAATTCTGGCTCAGCATGGACTTAGCCAATTCTCTCTTCCGCCGGCTGTGATCAATGCACAAATTCCGGGTAACTTTCAGCAGCCAGCTTTTCAGCGCCTTCGGCTCAATTCTCTCCAGATGGTGCCAAAGTTTCAGAAGCACTTCCTGGGCAATATCCGCCGCATCGTCGGAACTGCCTGTAAAATAGTAGGCCTGGCTGTAAATGAGATCTTTATGCAAAGCCACATATTTTTTAAATTGCGTCTTTTTCATCATTCAATTACATAACGAATGAGCAGCGACAAATGTTACAAGTTAGAATATGACTAAAGCATGGCAAAATATTTGACAGAAGTTAGTACTACATAGTCAAATTAAAAATGGACTCAAAATACAAAGCAACATTTCCCTGTTGTTGTCATTCCCGTACCACAGGCACTCCTTTGCAGGCATGCGGGAATGACAATGATATGGGAATATTGCCTTGTTTCTCGATACGTTTTTCAATCTGACTAAGTAGTACTAAGTAGTATTAGTTTTTAGATAAGCAAGTCATGCCCGAGTTTGACTTTTTAGATTTAGTATTGCAATTTGCTTGTTAATTGTTTTTGAATTTTGTAATTTTCGGTTTATCAGGTTCAGGGCTTCATAAAATTCATTTTTTCTACTATTGAAAGTAACGTACAGTAATAATGTAGCGAATTCCCCTGTTTTTGTCAAGGCTATTCACTCCGGCGACTGTTTCATCTTAATAAATTTTAACATTTGTATTTTTTATCTTGGATTTTTGAGATTTTTTTTTTATCGTTAGAGTTATTGTTTTTTGACGCGCTATGTTTATTTCTCATTTTCAGAGAGGAGACTGAAAAAAAATGGATAACGTGATTGAATGCAAAAATCTCACGCATTACTATGGCAACAAACTCGTTTTTGAAAACATGACTTTCAATGTCAAGAAGGGCAGCATTTTTGGACTGCTGGGGAAAAATGGGACGGGCAAGACCACGACCATCAATATTCTCAACGGTTTCCTTCAACCGAAATACGGGCAGTGTTTACTTTTCGGCGAAGATTCCCAGAATCTGACTCCGGAAACAAAAGCCAAAATCGGATTCCTGATGGAGGGACACATCCAATACAGCTTCATGGATATTTATCAGATCGAGCGATTTTACTCACAATTTTTTCCGAACTGGAAAAAGGAGCCCTATTTCGAACTGATGAGCAAACTGGAAATATCTCCAAAGCAGAAAATCGCGAGAATGTCGTGCGGGCAGCGGTCCCAGGTCGCGTTAGGGCTCATTCTTGCCCAGGACCCGGAATTGATGATTTTGGATGATTACTCCATGGGGCTCGACCCGGGCTACCGTCGTTTATTCATCGACTATCTTTCCGAATATGCCAAAGCAGAAAATAAAACGATTTTTGTCACGTCGCATATCATTCAGGATTTGGAAAAACTGATTGATGAGGTCATGATTCTCGGATACCGAAATATTCTGCTATCCATGTCATTCAATGATTTTCTGACGGAATTCAAACAATTCAAACTTGAAGTTGTCAATGACAAACTAAAATTACCCGTGAACGATATCATCAAAAATTTTGAGATAATAAAAAATCACGCGACCATTTTTTCTTTCTCTAAACAGACCGAGATTGAGGACTTTCTCAAATCGGAGCAGATTGAATACAAAAACATAGCCGAAGCGCCAATGAGCCTCGAAGATGCGTTCATCGGCATCACAGGAAAATATTAATTCGGATGGACTGTCATATTTCACCGATTTGGTGAAGCCATGATGCTCAAAAACGCGTGATTAGATAGCAATAAAAGTACGTGGTGTCCATTTTTTCTATCTGTCTTTTCATTATAAATGCAATTTGTCAGACCTTAACTACATCAGTCGATTGAATGTAGAAATTTTTAGTTAGGGAGGATTCATGTTCAAAGCAATTATTTACAAAGAATGGTTGAAAATACGCTGGTGCTACATTGGCATGGCTGTATTTACACTTTTTGTTTTGCTTTATATTCATCTAAAATTAGCTCATGATATGAAATTCAGTGAAGCCACGTCTTACTGGTATTATGTAATTTTTCGTGGCCTTAAATTCTATCTGCAAATTAAATACATACCATTTTTAGCCGGGCTGGTGGTTGCCCTGACTCAATTCATTCCGGAAATAAACATGAAGCGATTGAAATTATCGCTGCATTTACCCATGCGCGAAAATACCATTTTAGTGCAAATGATGTCCGTTGGTATTGTTTCGCTGATTTTACTGTTCGCGTTGGCAATTCTTATTTTGAGTGTCATCACTCTCAATTTTTTCACGGTTGAAATACTCCGAAGCGTGCTTATCACAACGCTTCCCTGGTTCCTGGCCGGTTTGGTAGCTTATTTTGCAGTATCCATGATTATTCTGGAACCGCTCTGGTCCCGTCGAATTTTATTGATACTCATTTCATACGGATTTATCAGTTGTCTTTTTAAATCTTACTGGTATAACCTCTATTCGAATTCATTGCCGATATTCATTGTATTGGGTTTATTTTTCAGTACGTCTATTCTGCTTTCCGCTCACAGATTTAGAAAAGGAGTCATGTAATGGCCGTTAAAATAACGAGATTCTTTTTGCTTATCATTGCTATCATCGTTGCTGCCATCTATCTTCCCTATTTCTACTGGATGGCATTTGACATCAATATCAGAGCGCCGTTCGTTATGTACAGCTCTATCACCGACGATTTTATGTTCTATCGATATGGCAATAACGATCTTAACTATGTTGACAAAGAGGGGAATGAATATACGCGGGATCAATTCGAAGAAATCCTTCCGCTTCAAAACTTTCGCCAACTCAGTTCCAGCGGAAAAATGCCGGATTCACTGCGCGGAAAGGAAATCGACATCCGGGAAGTTCGCACCAATTCCATCACATATCGAGTTTACCCGGAAGATTTTGATCAGCCCCAGATTCAGTTGTTTCCGATGTTTGAATCACAATCCGGTCGGGTAAGACTGGAAATGCCTGACGAATATTTCCGCATCACAGATCGAATGGAATTTCTGAATGCGAATTCCAATGAAATAAACGAAGAGATATCACAGCTTTTTACAGATGCTCTCACTAAGCAGGGATTTGAATTTCCAGCAAATTTAATTGCAGGGAATCCCAATCCTCGTAAGTCCTTTGATGAGGGCTATTTTGTCGTGGATGCCAACAATGCAGTTTTTCATGTAAAAAAAGTGAAAGGACAACCTTTTTGTGTGAAAACTTCCATACCCACGGATTTGGACATCATTTCGATTGTCGTCAGGGAATACAATTTGCGGGAATTTTACGGACTGATATTCACCCGATCAAACGATATTTATCTGATCATGTATGACAATTATCAATTGATAAAACTTCCAGTTGAAGATTATAATCGGGAGACGGATCTCTTTACAATGAGAGGGAATTTATTTTTCAGATTGGTGTCATTGCGTTCAGAAAGTTATGTTAAAGCGACCGTCACGGACAGGGATTATCAGGTAGTAGACACCTATAACGAAACCTGGAAAACAAAACATGAAATGACGCGCGGCATTATCGCCAAGTATCTTTTTCCATTCACGGTTAAACTAACTGCGGAAAAAAGTACGCTCGTCAATCTCTATTTTCGGTTTTCCGGCCTGCAGTTCTTACTTGGCAATCTATTCTTTTTAGCGCTGGCATTTGTTCAACTCCGATGGAAAAAGACGCCCATTTCAGACAGTATTTTCGAATTGGCCGTTGTTCTCATCACCGGCATTTACGGGTTGATTGCGGTGAATATTTTTGATAAAGTTGGAAAAAAGATATAACCTTTAATTTAGTCTGTCGATAAAAAAACCTCCCGCACGTTTGTGTTGGGAGGTTTTTTTTAAATTCCAAAAAACAATCCCCAAAAAACAAATAAATAACAAATTTCAATTTCACAAGTACCAAACAAAATTCCACCCCGGTTGTCCGAAGGACACCGGGTGTGGGACAACCATTCCCCCCATTTTGAATTTGAGTTTTTGCTTTTGATTTTTATTTGTTATTTGTTTTTTGACATTTGTAATTTTTCTTTAGCGAACCGGATACGCCGGCTTCCCCGGGAACGAATATGGCTCTGCCTTAATCTTTTCCAGCAGCACTTTGATCGCCGTTTCCAATTGTTTATCTTGCCCTTTCATCACTGAAGCAGGATCATTGTCCACCAGCATGTCCGGGTCGGCACCGTGATTTTCGACCAACCACTCGCCCTCACGACCGTAGAATGAATTGTTGGACTGATGCACGGTTCCGTTGTCAATCGTGGTCTGGCCGTTGATGATGCCAACCAGCCCGCCCCACGAAGGCGTTCCGATGACTGTTCCCAGATTCCTCGCTTTGAAATGCTCCACAAATGCCTCGCCATCCGAGCCGTTGTATTCGTTAGTGACCACGGCAAGATGCCCGTTGCTCACGCTGCCGGGATAGCGGAACGGCTCCATGTTTTTCAGGCAATTGTAGGCCACCATTTTCCGCTCTAACTTGTCTATCAGAAAATATTCGGTCCAGCCGCCGCCATTGCCGCGCACATCGATGATCAATCCTTTTTTGTAGCGAAACGCTCGCCAGAATTTATCGAACTGGGCCACATTGCCGGAGCCCATGGCTGTGATGTGCATGTAACCGATTTCGCCGTTGCTGAGCTTGAGCGTCTTGTCGATATTGTCAGCCAGCCAGCGTTCGTAACGAAGCCTCCGCTCCGAACGGATCGGCTCAATTTCGTAGGTCAGCGCGTTCTTCGCAGTCGGCTGACTGTTCACGGTGATGGTCACTTTCTGGCCTCGCGTGACCTGCAAATATTTGTATGGATTTTCCGGGTATTTAATTTCATTCTCATTAATCGCAATGATATAATCGCCTTCTTTTAATTTGAAATCAGGTCTCCCCAGAGGCGATCTCAAGTCACGGTTGTATTTTGTCGGTCCAAAAATTGTCTTGAACTGATAATATCCCTTATCTGACTTCTGCAATTCCACCCCCAGCAGCCCGGTTCTCACCGGATTATCAGGCATCTGATTTGGTCCCATATCGCCGCCCCACACGTAGGTATGGGAAACGCACAGCTCGCCCACCATCTGCGATAGCAGCCAGTTCAAATCCTGCCGAGACCGAAGCTGGGGAATGTAGGTTTTGTAGGTTTCGCCCATCTTTTTCCAGTCGTGCCCGTGCATGTTTGGGGCATAAAAGAAATCGCGGTACCAGCGCCAGGCATCGTTGAATATCTGCGTCCATTCTTTCACCGGCTCAACCCGATAAATCATGTCACTCATATTCAACCTTTTTCCAAGAGATCGGGATGAATACAAATTGCTCACCTTGTCGGCAAAATAATCATTCCGCTTTTTGATGATCATGTAATCTCTGTTGTTCGACATTTTCCAATCGCTGATTTTCTGAGTAAGCACGACTTCTTTTTCTTTCTCCATATCGAAAATATGAAGCTCCCACTGGTCGCGGCCGGTGGGCGTAAAAAGCTGATCGTATTCATTGTCATCGAATTTATCCACCGAAGCCCAGGTTACCGTACCATTGCCAGCTTTGAGATAGAAATAATTCCCGGCACTCACCGGCACGGAATAAATCCGGTCCTGAATGCCGTCGATATCAATGCGAAACGGTTCCTCTTTTTTCATCTCTTTTTTTTCTGAATCGAAAAAGAGCGGCTTTTGCCCGGCCTGGAGCTGAGCCACCATCACTTTCACCGGATTGGGAATCACATGATTATCCTCGTACACATCCATCTGCACATCGAAATTGCGGTACGACAGAAAATACAGGTACTCGCCATTGGCGTCGAACGAGGGATTCAGGTTGTCGTAAAAATCGCCGGTGATGGGCACGCTTTTGTTCTGCTCCAGATTGTACAGAAATATTTTGCTGTTGCGATTGAACTGCACAAACGAATACACCACCCATTTGCTGTCCGGCGACCAGCCATAATCGCTGATCTCCCAGTAAAATTCATCGTTTTTCAACTGGTTGGACGAATCGATTTTGATCAGCTTTTTCGTGGCCACATCCACATAAAAAATGGCGAAATCCTTGTTTCCGAACAGAATTTTCTTGCTGTCCGGCGACCACTCCAGATGGTACACCGTGTTATTCAACCCTTTTGTTAATTGAACCCAATCCAAAGATTTATCCAGGCCTGCCATGTAAAGCTCGTACTCGCCGGACTTATCCGAAAAGAACGCGATGGATTTGCCATCCGGCGAAATCTGCGGATAGCGCTCGCGACTGCCGGCGCTGTTGGTCAGATTTCTGGTCTCGCCTTTCTCCCCGGCCGGAACCAGGAAAACATCGCCGCGCGCTTCGAACACAGCGGTTTCGCCATCTTCGGAAATATCCATGGAATGCACATAATCTTTGGGATTCACCGTGCGATCCGCCAAACGCCAGTTGTCCGTTGGGATGAGAACATTAATTCGCTCCGGCCCGCCCAATGCCGGGTTCAATTTGTACAGATAGCCGGAATGCAAATACACGATGCTGCTGCCATCAGTGGAAGCCATTTGCACATCGAAATCGTTGTATTGCGTGATCGGGTCTATTTTTTTCGTGGCGAAATCAAAACTGTAAATATTGGCGATGCCGTTCTCGCCCCGGTCGGAGACAAAGTACATTTTCCCGCCGAGCCACATGGGATAGCTGTTTTTGCCAACGTAATCCGTGAGTTTGGTGAACGTGTCACCCGCAAAATCGTACATCCAGATATCCTGGTACTGTCCGCCTTTGTAGCGTTTCCAGTAATACTCTTCGCGGCCGCGTCGATTGTACACCATCTTTTTCCCGTCCGGCGAAAACGTGCACAACACGCCCCGCGGCACCGGCAATTTTTCCGGCATGCCGCCTTCCGGCGAAACCGAATAGAGCTTCACAATGGGCCGAAATGTATTTTCGTGCCCGGACCGAAACACAATCTTTTTCCCATCCGGCGTCCAGGTAATGACATCCGCGGAAACACGCCAGGTCAGTCGTTTCGGCGTTCCTCCTTCGAAGGGAACCAGGTAAACATTGTTGCCATTATCGTAATTGCCGGAGAAGGCAATCCATTCTCCGTCCGGCGAAATTTTGGCGGTCTCCTCATTGCCCGGGTGCGATGTCAACCGCATGGCTGTGCCGCCGGCGCTGCTGACCGTCCACAGATCGCCCTCGTACGTGAACACAATTTTTTCGCCACGTACATCCGGGTATTGCATGAACCGCCCTTCGATGGCTCCAAAAACGAGAGTGGCAAGTAAAAGCGTAAAAACTACAATTAGCTTATAAAATCTCATTGGACTTCCTCCATGTATTGGTGATTGGTGAATGGTTAGTGGTGGATTTTTGGTGTGTTAAATAATCTGTCTGTCAATTTGCACTGTCACACCGAGCGGAGTCGAGGTGTGACTCTAAATTAAGCACTTATCACCCTTCGACTCCGCTCAGGGTGACTTAATTACTCCTTTTCACAGAGAAAATAATTTAACCTATTTATCTCGGACTGAATTATAAGACTTACGTAATAATAATTATAATGTTTGCCGAATGCAAGAAAAAAATACTTGACATTCATAAATTATATTTTTAATTTAAATCACATAACCCTACTTTTTTTACCTTTGAAGACAAAATAGTAATGTTATTTTTCCCTGTGAGTGTAAAATGGTAAAGAATAGATCAATTTTAAAAACCATCATCCCCTGGCTTGAAAGAGATGAAATTATAATTATTTCAGGCCCAAGACGCGTTGGCAAAACAACGATGCTATATTTACTGAAAGAAGAATTGCTAAAACGCGGGATTGAAGAAAAAAACATATTTCTCTTTAACCTGGAAGATTTAGACACATTAGCTGACCTGTCGAAATCTCCCAAAGAACTCCTGAAATATATTATTGATGAAAAAAAGAAAAGTTACTTTTTGATTGACGAAATTCAGTATCTCGAAGAGCCAACAAATTTTTTGAAATACTTGTACGATTTACATCGGGACAAAGTAAAACTTATCGTAACAGGTTCATTTCTTTTCGAAGTAAAAGGGCAATTTAGCGATTCACTCGTCGGGCGAAAAGTCGGTTTTAATATGACGCCGTTAATCTTTGAAGAATTTATAAATTTCAAACAAGAAAATCTTTTGCCATTCTTCGAGAAAAGTGATATGCCTGAATCAAAGAGAATGGATTTTCTTGAATTATTGGATGAATATTTGGTTTACGGCGGTTTGCCCGAAATCGTGTTAACCCAAGATATTGAAATAAAAAAAACACTCTTAAAAGAATATGTAAATACTTACTTAAAAAAAGATATACGGTATATCTCAGGCAGTGATGACGTTCTAAGATACAACGATCTATTAGTCATCGTTTCAACTCAAATTTCCGGATTGCTAAATTTGGAAGAAATATCCAATACCTTGGGGATGCCCCGAAAAAAAGCTGAAAAATATTTAGAGCATTTCATTCTATCATCCATCATTCACCTTATTCCACCTTACTACACTAATATCCGAAGCCAGATATCCAAAATGAAAAAGACTTTCCTATTCGACACTGGAGTGAGGAATCAAATGATCCAAAATTTCAATAGAATGAAGAACCGAAATGATTCGGGCGCTCTATTCGAAAATTTTATTTTGAATGAACTTATAAATACACTCGGAAGAGAACAAATATATTATTTCAGGACAAAAACCGGCACTGAAATTGATTTCATCATCAATAAAAATAAAATTATTCCTGTTGAATTGAAATATAAAAAGCTTCGTAATTCCAGCGGAATAAAGGCGTTGAAATTCTTTGTCAATAATAATAACCTTGATTTGGGCTATCTCGTTAATTTGACGTACAATGATAAAATTTCAGACAGTAATATAGAAATAGTGGATTTCATCAATTTTCTGAAAAGATTAAAGTAGAAAATATAATTGGCTCTATGCTGTTTCGTATGGATAAATAAATTCAATGCACGTTGTCGTGGGTATTTTTCGAACAGCATAGAACGCGGATGAAACGAATAACGCTGATGAACACAGATAAAAAAATACTAAAAATTTATTGCAATTATTACATAATCTTGAAATAACCAAATAAATAATTTTCTGATTCTTTTTGTTTTTTGAATCATAAAAAATCCGTGTAAATCCGTGAGATCCGCGTCATCCGCGTTCTATGAGGGACATCCAATTCAAAGGAAAAAATTACCATGCAACGCCACCCAAGCAATCCCATTATCACCCGAAAGGACATCCCGTACATTCCGCCGCATATCGTTGATGTCACGTCGGTATTCAACCCGGGCGCCATTAAATTTAACGACACCTACCTGCTTTTGCTGCGCGTGCAGAATCGCGGCAGGGAGACCTTCACCGTAAAAGCGACGAGCAAGGATGGCGTTCACTTCGAAATTGAAAATCGCATCGTGCACTTCCGGGGCATCGAAAATGTAGCTGAGAAAATTTATCACTGCTACGATCCCCGCATTACGCGCATCGATGATTCCTATTACATCATGTTTGCCATGGACATGGATGCCGGCTGCCATTTGGGGCTGGCCCGCACAGAGGATTTTGAGGAGTATGAATTTTTGGGCATTACCACGGCTGAGGATTCCCGAAACGGAGTGCTTTTTCCGGAAAAAATTGATGGCAAGTACTACCGCCTGGACCGCCCCAACAAAATGAAGCTGGGAGACGGCCCAAGCTCCGGCAATACCGTATGCCTGTCCCAGTCCGAAGATTTGTTGGACTGGAAACTCGTCGCCCCGGTGTTCAGCGGGCGATTCCATTACTGGGACGAACTGATTGGCGCCGGGCCGCCGCCGATTAAAACCGAATTGGGCTGGCTGCTCATTTACCACGGCATTGCCAAACATTTGAACAGCGCGTACATTTACCAGGCCGGCGTGGCCCTGTTAGATTTGAAGAACCCTGCCAAAGCGCTGGGCCGAAGCCGCTACAATATTTTAGAGCCACGCGAAATGTACGAAATGGTGGGCCAGGTGCCCAACGTGGTCTTCCCCGGCGGCGCCATTGTGGAACAAACCGACAACAACGGCATTGCCCGCCTGGACAGCCCCGTGAATATCTACTACGGCGCCGCGGATACGTGTGTGGGATTGGCTACGGCTACGGTGAAGGAGCTTGTTCGGGCGGCGATGGAAATTTAAAAATAAAAGATCGGTGTTGTTGCAGATTTTTCTACTTTTTTTTTATAAATATTTTTGTTACCGTTTATGATACTTTTTTTAACGAGTTTTTCAGCCGTTGCGGGGTTTCATTTCACTGAAGCCGATATTTAGAAAAATCTTCGCAAATGCACAAAACTCTGAAATCACGCAAGCGCCCCGCAATCGGCTGCAAAAAAATGTTATATGCTGCTTCATGGGCTATTTTCACATAAGGTTTCTTATGGCTTCAGTTTTACATTTTGTCTAGCTTTTGCAACACAAGTCCCATGCAGAATCGCGTAGCATTCTACATAATGATTGCCCATGTATCTTGAATCTTCGGGATCATTTCTGGTGTGATGATCAGTGATTTCTCCTCTTGGCTCTTTTGAAGAGTTATCGTTTTTAACTTTCCACTTAAAAAGATCCACATTGGGTGGGTTTCCTCTAATTCTAAATTTGATTTTTCTATCAATCGGTATGAACCCGATTTTATCTAGAATGAATTTCCTGAAACCGCCTTCTCTTTCTTGAACTTCTCCAGAAATCCCAAATGAATAATTATCATCTAAAAGAGTTGGGATTTCGAAATCGAATAAATATTGTTCGGCATAACTAGCTCGTCTGTAAAAACAAGCATCTAATAAATTCCCAACCTCATCGTCTTCTGAGAATTCTTCCAAGTTTATCAAAAAACAATCTCTCGCCTCAATGATTCTTTCCTTTTGCCCTCTTGTTAAATCACTTACATACGCATCAATATAGGACTCGTTATTCGCTCGATCTTTTATCTGAGCAGTGTCTAACAATTGTGGCAAGCTTACAAAAAACTTAAAAAGGCCATCAAATATTGTAAAAGGAGTGTCTTCTTGAAAATAGTTTGTAATTACTTGCTCAATGTGAAAGGATTTCAGTTGAAAACTATCATCTCTTGCTTTGCATGAATTCTTCCATGCCTTGGCAAACTTGACAGTCTTTCTAAAATCAGTATTCAACTGATTAACATTTTTTGCAATTTCAATATAACCTCTTGGATCGGTAATTATCCAATCCATCTCTTTTTGCTCATGCAACAGTGTTTGGTAGTATTCAGTCCTCTTTTTACCACGTCTCTTTCTTAAAATCTCAGGCACTTTGTAAGTATCATCATTGAATTCGTTCTTGGAAAAAATATAAGCTGGTACAATGTCCACAGAAAAAACTTCTTCCGTCCTATCCTTAAAACTTATAGTAATGGAATGACTCCGTGGTGGCAAAACTTCTAAATCGTAGTCTGTGGGATTGACATAATCCTTCTTTATTTTTAGAACCAATTCTTTTAATGTTTCGCTTGGGTTGTGAATTTGCTCATTCCAGTTGCCTAAAATCCAAAGAATATCTAAATCGTGGAGTGGACGAGTGGATGTGAATCTTGGATAAGAACCAATTTGAATGCAACTCTGATTCAATACTGTCTTAAAAGAATCATAGATAGCGCTAATGAATTGCCTTTCCTCAGTCCTTGGAGAGATTTCTTCTTTCACATATTCACGGAGCTTGGAGTTGAATCTATCTTTTTTCATAGCTGGTTGTCATCATGCAGGTTAGAATGTCGTTTAAAAGTCTTCCTCTAAAGTTGACAATGATAGAATTTCTTTCCGAATTGATTTTTTCCAAATTATTATTATCGATTCGCCCTTCAGGCTGCGGTGCATATATAATTAATGCATCTGAATCTTTTTTGATTTTCAATATGTTATCAATTTCCTGCTCAAAACATTTCCAGTGCACCAAGAGCAAAGTTATGGTCTCGGCTTTTTTAATGGACTGTTTGTCAATTTTCACGATATTCTTTGACACAAAAATATTTGAGTCGATAAGCATACTTTTTAAATTGTTGTACTCCTCCTCGGCAAAAATTGCTATCTTCCTTCGTGATAATCCCATCCCCAGCCTGTACCAAACTGGCAAAACTCCTTTGATGACCAAATAAAGGGTATACACTGTGCCAACAATTGCCAACGAGGTTGTGATTCCACCCACGATAATAAAAAAGGGATGGTTAAAAAAACTAATGATGGTTTGCATGTTAGCCCGATCTCTTAAATGGTTATTACCTCATTTCTCAATTACAACACATAACTTAGTTTATATAGCTTAGATTTGTCCAAAAAATGTTTCTTATATTAGAAATAAATT
>CAZSBG010000026.1:0-57614 GCA_964605145.1 uncultured Cytophagia bacterium
GGGTAAAGTCCAGAGGAAATGACAGAAAAAGGGTAATCTGACGAAGTAGTACTATGCATCAACATTTATTCTATTTTTTCCGGGGCCCGATATTTTTTAGGCAGATTCAGTTTTTCAAGCAACGTATTAATCTCATTTTTCAATTCAATCATCCTGTTTTCGCGTCCTACCATAAGCTTGTTGAATTTTTCCAATTCATTGATTTTCTTTTCAACGTCTTTCTTCGCATTATTTCTATCTGTGACATCAAATCCTACTGCCCAGGAATACCAGCCGGGAATCTTTATTGAAAACGAAAGATTGAACCATGCAACGGTTCTCTTTTTTCCGCCCTTTGTTGTCAGCGTTAATTCCCAATTTTCAAATGAATTCCCCCGCTCTGCCCATTCCTCTATCATCGAATCGAGGTGGTTCTCTTCAGGATACAGCAATTTAGATGCATCAGGGTTATTAATAATTTCATTTGCTGAATAGCCGGTTACTTTTTCACACTCTTTGTTCCAGAAAATAAAGTTCTGATTTTCATCATTCGCATTGATCAGCACCGGCATGTGTTCCACAATTTTCCGAAATCGTTCCTCACTGAGGCGCAGTTCCTGTTCTGCTTTTTTTCGGTCAGTGATATCTCTGGAAACACCCAAAATGAACATGAAATTTCCATCTTTATCATAAATATTATTTGTCACAACCTCAGTCCAAACGAATGATCCGTCTTTGCAGGGTTGTTCGACTTCATACGTTTTCGGCGAAGTATCTCTGATACCCTTTTGCTGTTGTTCCCGAAAAGCATGCATGGCGTTCTGAATCGTTTCCACACCATCTGGCGACAGGATTTCGTTGAGAGATTGTTTCATGACTTCTTCAGCAGTATACCCGCGCAATCGCTCCACAGACGGGCTGACATATAGAAGTTTGCCATGAGCATCCATCGTCCATATTACATCTTTTGCATGTTCGGCCAATAATTTATACTTATTCTCACTCAGCTTCAGGGATTCTTTAATTTTCTGTCTTTCCGTGATGTCCTGGAAGACTCCCCGCACTTTTATACATGTGCCATCTTCAACCACCGGTTCGCCATAAACATGACACCAGAACAATTTTTTCGTGGCCGTGTATACATTCAAATCCAGGTCAAAAGATTTATGTTCATCCATCGCACTATTGTATGCTTTCTCCAAAATCGCTCTATCCCCGGGAGGATAGAAATCAAGATGTTCATTTACGCCGGGCGGCTCTTCCGAAGGGTGAATCTCGATAATATCGTACAGCGTATCTGTCCACACAGCCTTTCCAGTTTTTAGGTCATGTTCCCATCCTGCGATCTTTGCAGTTTTGCCCATCTCCGTGAGAAGCTTGTTCTTCTTTTTAATTTCATTTGAGATTTCCACTCGTTCAGTGATATCTTCTCCAGAGCTTAGCAGTCCTGTAATCTTGCCAGATTCATCTTTGAGCATTGTATTATGCCAGGCAATTACTCTTTTCTTCCCATCTTTCGCTAAAATGGAATTTTCATAATATTCCACGGCTTCAAGTTCACCGGTGAGAAGTTTATTAAAAACTGCTTTTACGTCTTCCACTTCATCTTTAAGCAGAAATGTATCGAACCAGTTTTTTCCGATGATTTCTTCTTCCGAATAACCCAGGATTTCACAGCCTCTTTTATTAATCAGCGTGACGGTTTGTTCTTCATTCAACACCATGAATAGAACGCCCGAGACATCCAGATAATTTTGTGCCCGTTCCTTTTCCTGTTTCAATTCTATATTTACCAGCTTTTGGTCGGTAATGTCCTGAGACGTTCCGACCATCCTAACTGTATGTTGGTTCGAATCAAGGACTAATTCGCCTTTTGCCTGCACCCATTGAACTTTGGTTGTGCCAGGTTTTTTAATTCGGTGATCAATGGCATAAGGCACATGTTCATTGAGCGTTCTATGATATGCTTCCTCTACCAATTCAATATCCTCTTCCGGTATCATCGCCCGAATTTTTTCCATGGCGACTTTTCCCGGCTGTACGCCATGAATTCTGGCGAACTCTTCGGATACGGTCCAGATGCCTGTTTTTATATCCAACTCCCAGGTGCCAATCTTGCCGGCCTCCTGGGCTTTGCGCAGCCGCTCTTCATTTTCAAAAAGAATTTTCTGTGTTTGCCGCTCCTCGGTTACATCGCGCCCGATGCAGTAAAAAATTCGTTTTTCAGGCACTGGTGTTGCAGTCCAGTTGATAATACGAAATGTACCGTCCTTGTGAAGATAGCGATTCTCGTATCCGACTGTCTTCTTACCACTCAGCAATTGATCAACTTCAGCTTCATTCTTTTGATGATCATCCGGATGGATGAAATTTAGGAAAGGTCTTGAAAGTAGTTCCTTTTCAGTATAACCGAGCACCTGTTCCCAAACCGGATTGACATATTTGAAATAGCCATCTGCCCCGGCAAAGCAAATGAGATCGCTGGACAAATTGAAAAAACGATCCCTGTCTTCTCTCGCCTTGACTTCCTCATCAATATCAGTGACAAAACCTTCCAGATACTTGAGTGTATCATCCTTGTGAAAAATACCGCACCCTTGTTCCAGCATCCAGCGGTAATCTCCGGCTTTTGTTCGCATGCGATATTTAATGCGGAACGGCAAGCGCCTGTCCAGGGCCTGCTGGATATCATCCCACACGTTTTCTCTATCATCTGAGTGAATCATTTCGGCATAACTAATCAATTTTATTTCTTCCGGAGTATATCCTAAAATGGATTTTACCCCGTAACTGATTTCTTCCATAGTCCAGTCTCGATCATTTTTGCATCGATATACAAAACCGGGAAGATTTTGCAGCAGCGTATCGAACATTCGGTCCGCTTCTTTGGACAGGGCTTCATACTGATTGTAATTCTTGAGATTTTCGAGCCAGTGTTTCAATTTTGCTTCGTTCAGTTGAGGACTCAGCAGCTCGTGGGGAGGGATGTAGTAAAAGTTTGAATATACCTCTGTGCCGATAATGGCCAGGGGATGCGTGCGCAACACATCGAGTAAAATATCTGCCTTGAACCGTCTCATGTCGTATTGACAAACAGCCAGACTTTTATATTTTGGAAAAAATTCATTTAATTTTGTTTCATATTCGATCAATCGCTCGGAACCGGGATGTCCCCTGAGCGCCCAGGTCATTTCACCGGTAATACGTAAAGCAGAGTAACCGCTTTTGAGGGCGTCTCTGGTTTCCTTCTTCAGCAACTCAATCATCTTTGCCGGATCGAACACATCGTCTTTCAGATAAGCATCATGGGCAGTGAGTATTAAAAATTGGCCTTTTTCAATATAGGCGTTGATATCCAACACCTGATCGGCAAAATAATCGATAATTTTTTTTGCAGTGCGCTCATCCGCGATATAAAACACTTTTTCATTTCGTTGCAGTCCGGCCACAATATAAGGGGTAATAACAGCTCTGTGTTCTTTATCGTTGCGGTATATGCAACAGAGATGATCCCCCGGCTTTAATTCAGTTATTTCATATAAATAATCCTGGGACCTGCGGGGCTTCTGGTGGTGAATTCTTGATGTCATTCGGCCACCTCCTTTTTAAAATCTGAATTATTCTCAACAGGATCGCTTTTCAGTAGATGTTGTATGGATTCGAACGGCGCTCTTAAAAAGTAATGATCTCGTAGCCTTTTTCCATAAACTTTCTTAAACTTGGATGTCCCAAAACTTCATCGCAAAGCGGAAGGTCCTGTTCCTGAGCCGATTGCAGGGACTCCATCTTTCCTGCACAGGCCTTACATACACAATCGATGAGCCCATTGTCTTTGACTTTTTTATACAATTCCGCAAAAGGCTTTTCAGGATCGTTCAATTCTTTGACCAGCCGGGTTGCTGAACCTTCAATCACCACTTTGACTTCAACACCATTTTGGGCCATATCCAGCGCGTTTAGCAGCACGTGAACGAAACACATGGCCTCTCCATTAAACGCTACCAGGGCGACTTTTTTCATATTGGACTCCTCTATCTGAATTGATCGGACTTATGATTATCTATTCTGAATTATAACGTTTCTATGTTATTACCCAGAAACGTTTGCAAATTTGTGTAAAAAAATTATATATAAATCGGTCATCAAGTATTATTATGTGCGGCTTAGCCACGCCGGGATAGCTGCTATGATATAAAAATATGATTGTGCCTTATCGCCGTTAAGCGGTATAAAAGACGGCTGACAAACTGATATGCCACGTTCCTAAGCCGGACAAACCGGAAATTACAAAAATCAATAACCAAATAACAGGCAAATTTTAAATCCAAATTCCAAAAAATCAAACTCGGACATGACCGATTGGTTCTGAATTTCGAATAAAGTTTGAAAATTGAACTTTCTTAGTTGGAATTTATTTGGCATCAGCTAAAGGCTTGTGCGTCCTCTGGCGCATTGAATTTTGTTTTTTGTGATTTTCTGCCAAAAACGTTCAGAATTTTATTTTTAAGGTGCTTTCAAGAAACTTGATTTTTCCTCCAATGTCATTCCCGCTCGTTTTAAGTCGTAGATCCGCCTTTTTTATGGTGGACGGCTTACTATTGATTGTAACGGTGTTAAATGGTAAACCAGAATTGTCTATCAAAAAAGAATTTTGAGTTTTTCAAAATAAATTAGATTTGATGCTTCACAGAATCTCAGACATTACTTTATTAGTCCTTGATAATACCTTTCAAATTGTTGTTTGGAATTAAAGGGATTTTGACATGCATAATTTTCACATACATAAATTTTCGCGGCCGACGGTTGAACTGATTTACCGATAAATAATGGCATTTTAAACAACTCATCATCTACACCTTTCGGTTCTGTAAGCGCCAAAACTTTATTGGGAAGATATTTTGAATGTATTGATGCGATCATTTCTTTTACAGGCTCGGATTTTTTTTCGCCGCTTATCACAATTTGTTTGGGCGTCCCCCAGAAATAATCCGAACTGCTGAGCAAACAAGAAAATGCCGATGGCGACTTTTTCAGGTGCGTTGCAAAGAGCTTCGTTGTTTTTACAGCCTTTTCTTTCATACTGTTGTCATTAGTGAATTCGCTTAATCGGAACAAGTTATGAACAGCAACTGAGTTGCCAGCAGGAACAGCGTTATCGTAAGGATTTCGTGTGCGCACTATTAAATGTTCGTGACCAGAAGGAGTGAAGAAAAAACCGCCCGTATTTTCATCCCAGAATTTTTGTAGTGTCAGATCGTTGATCTCAATCGCTTTTTTCAGATAGTCCAATTCGAAGGTCGTTTCGTACATATCTAAAAGAGCCGCGACAAAATTGGCGTAATCCGAAAGGTACCCACTTAAGTGGCTTTTACTATTGCGATAAGTCCTTAATAAATTAGATTCAATATACATTTTATCTATTAAAAATGCAACAGCTTTTTTTGCTGAATCCAAATATTTTTCATTGCGTAAAACCTGGAATCCCTTGCACATAGCAGAAATCATCAATCCATTCCAACTTGTTAAAATTTTGTCATCCGTTGCAGGAGAAATCCGCTTATCGCGAATTCTGAGCAGTTTATGCTTGCACTTTGTAACGAGCTCCATGAATTGTCGGGAGTCAAGTTGATATTTATCGAGAATATCCCTCTCTTCAATGCTCACATGAAGAATATTTTTACCCTCCCAGTTTCCCTGAGAGGTAATGCCGAAATACTCATTGAACACTTTTGAATCGTGCGGTCCCAGAACTTTCTCAATTTCATCACTTTGCCAAACATAAAATTTGCCTTCCTCGCCCTCGCTATCCGCGTCCTGAGATGAATAGAATGCGCCTTCCGGGGACGTCATTTCTCTCAGAACATAATTTAAAGTTTCGCGCGCGACATCTGCATAGTATTTTTCGCCTGTTATCTGGTACGCTTCCAGATAAGTTGTTGCCAACAGCGCGTTGTCATACAGCATTTTTTCAAAATGAGGAACCAGCCATCTTGCATCTGTGGCGTAGCGATGGAATCCGCCCCCCAATTGATCGTAAATTCCTCCCATTGCCATAGCCCGAAGTGATTTTTCCACGATATTCAGTGCATCTTTTTTCCCGGTGTGGAAATAATATCGTAAAAGAAACGATAGTTCCATTGCCTGAGGGAACTTTGGGGCATTGCCAAATCCGCCATATTTTTCATCGAATCTGGATTTCGCCTCGCGGAACGCATTATGCCAGACATCCATAGTTACTTCACTTTCCGAACTTTGAACCTGATTGATCTGTCTCAGATAATCCTTCAACTGTCCCCCACTTTGAAGTATTTTTCCGGGCTGATTTTGCCACAAATCTGCCAATTGCTGGAGGGCATTTGGGAATCCGACCCGTCCCCATCGATCTTCCGGCGGGAAATAGGTGCCCCCGTAAAAAGGCTCCAATTCGGGCGTTAACCAGACTGACAATGGCCAGCCACCGCTCCCGGTCATCACCTGTACGGCTGTCATATAAATTTCATCCAGGTCCGGCCGCTCTTCCCGATCTACTTTAATGCAAATGAAATGCGCATTCATCAATTCAGCGATGGATTCATTTTCAAATGATTCCTCTTCCATCACATGGCACCAGTGACACGCAGAATAACCAATCGATAGAAAAATGGGCTTGTTTTCCTTTTTGGCTAATTTGAGCGCTTCATCTCCCCAGGGATACCAGTTCACCGGGTTGTGCGCGTGCTGCAACAAATAAGGACTTGTTTCATGAATAAGTTTATTCGTATATTTAAAATTTTCCACTTTATTCTCCATACAGTTGGGTAACATGACGAATATCAACAATAGAAATATCGGGATAGAAAATCTATTTAATTTTTCTGACATAGGCCTTGTACTCATCCTCATCTTGTTCTATTCCCAGGAATTCCTGTCCTGTGGTTTTGCACCAGTTTGGCATATCTTCAACAATGCCGGCATCATCCGAAATAACCTCAAGTATCTGCCCCGGGGCTAAATCCTTCATTCGTTCCGCGGTTTTAATAATTGGCATGGGACAATTCAATCCCAGACAATCTTCAACAAAATCGGCTTTCATTTTAAATCCTTTCCCTACAGGTTATAATATAAAAGTGGCAGATACCGCTCCATTATACTACCCGGGAAACTGTGACCTGCCACTTCAATTCATCAGTTTATTTATATTTTTACTTCAGTTTTATTTGTAATTCACACAAAAAATCTCACGTCATTCGAGTGCTGTTTCATGCCTGTTCAAAAATTCATTCCAGAGTTTTCTCAATCAAATGGGGTTTACTCTTCATCGTGCATTTCTTCTTCAGTCTTTAACTGTATCGGGGAAGGTATTCCCTTTTTCTTATAATAATCATCCAACGCGCTTTGCAATGCCTGCTCTGCCAGGACGGAGCAATGACGCTTCACCTTGGGTAATCCCCCAAGCTCTTTTGTGACTTTGGCGTTGGTGATCTTTATCGCTTCTTCTATTGTTTTTCCTTTGATGAGTTCGGTGGCCATACTGCTGGTGGCAATGGCGGCGCCGCATCCAAAAGTTTTAAATTTTGCATCCACGATCACATCATTTTCTACTTTGATAAACATTTGCATAATATCACCGCAGGACGGATTGCCCACAGTGCCCACGCCGTCAGGCTCTTCGATTTCTCCAACATTGCGTGGATTCATGAAATGATCCATGACTTTTTCGGAATAAGGTCCGTTCATATTTTTTCATCCTTTCTTGGAATTTTTTCCACATAAATCCGGAATATTACCTTATTTTTTGTATAGCGGTGACATCTCTCGAAGTCTCTGCACAATGGGTGGTAATTTTTCACCCAATAACTGGATATCCTCCTTGGTATTATCAATACCCAATGTGAACAGAATTGTTCCATTGGCAATGGCGTGGGAAATTCGCATAGCCACCAAAACATGGGACGCTTTCAACGCTTTGGACGTGCACGCTGAACCGCTGGAGGCGATGATGTTATCCATGCCGAGGAACAGCAAAATCGATTCGCCTTCGATGAACTCAAACCCAAAACTGACATTGTTGGGCAGTCGCTGCGTCCGATGGCCGTGCAGATAAACTGAATCGATATTCGCCTCAATTTTTTCAATCATGGCGTCCCGCAATTTTTGCATGTGGACGATTCGTTCATCCATTTTATGAACCGCCATTTCCGCGGCAGCCCCCATGCCAACGATGCCCATCATATTTTCTGTGCCAGCCCGGCGCCCGCCTTCCTGAATACCGCCATCGATCAGGGGATTGATTCGCGTGCCCTTTTTTATATAGATCGCAGCCACCCCTTTGGGCCCGTAAAAATTCTGTCCGGCAAGGCTCAAAAAATCGACGTTCAATTTGGCGACATCCACCGGAATCGTGCCGGCGGTTTGCAATGCATCGGTGTGGAATAAAATGCCCTTGTCCTTCACAAACTGTCCGATCTCTTCAATGGGTTGAATGGTGCCTACCTCATTGTTGGCATGCATGACGGATACGAGAATGGTCTTTTCCGTGATGGCTCGTTTCACATCTTCCGGATCCACAAGGCCATCCTTGTCGACCGGAACATACGTGACGTCGAATCCCAGTTTTTCCAGCGATTTTGCTGCCTGCAGCACTGAGAAATGTTCAATCTCGGAAATGACGAGGTGATCCCCTTTTTTGCGATTTCCAAAAGCCACTCCCTTTACCGCGAAATTATTGGATTCACTGCCGGATGATGTAAAATAAATCTCGGATGGAGATGCATGTATCAGGTTCGCGACTTTTTCTCGCGCTTCATCCAACGCGGCTTTGGCTTTCTGTCCTTCGCTATGCATGCTGGAGGGATTTCCAAATATATCCCGCAAAAATGGCTGCATGCTTTCCACGACTTCAGGCAGGGGCTGAGTGGCTGAACCATGATCAAAATTTATAAGTCTCGACATAACTTTACTACTTTCATTTTAAATGTACTTATTTCATAAATCAAAATTTCAATGTTCAAATATCAAAGAATAAATAAAACTCAAAATTCAACAACCAAATTCAAAACGAACAGTGAGAAGTTTCGATTAATCATACAAAATTTGAGGTAATTGCAATTTGGCTGATTGAGATTTATTTGGATTTTGTTTATTTGCTATTTGAAATTTCATCCCGAAATACTATTCAAAACCACGCTCAATTCTGAATAATCGCTACGCTCCAATACGCTTCTGAATGAATGCGATAGCTCGCAACGGCCGGCAATCTTTCGGGCAGACCTTCACACAGTTGGAATGTTTATCGCACGCCTCTACCCCATTTTCACCGGAGCA
The DNA here is from genome assembly GCA_964605145.1 of uncultured Cytophagia bacterium. Lineage (GTDB taxonomy): Bacteria > Zhuqueibacterota > Zhuqueibacteria > Thermofontimicrobiales > Thermofontimicrobiaceae > CAZSBG01. The sequence continues at coordinate 9,283 of CAZSBG010000026.1, forward strand.
CAATTTGATCCGATCATCTGTTTTGGTATCGCGCGGATCGAATATCTGTTTGTAAAACTGAATGGAGATGGCTGGCCCGATAAATTCCGGCGTCTCATCCACCTTGGGACAATCGGAGTAACAGCTTCCGCATTTAATGCAGTCAGCAGAACGGCTCAATTGATCCAGTTCCATTTTTGCCAGATGCGATTCATAATTGAATCGCTCGTCAGCCAGGTCTTTTTCCCGAACCAGCCAGGGCTTGGTTTCTTTCACTGCTTGCCAGAATGGAAATCGATCTACGACCAAATCTTTAATCACCCCAAAATGTGCCAGCGGTTCCACGGTAATGATATCTTTTTCTTCCAGCAAATCGGCGACCTGAGTTTTGCACGCCAGTCGGGCAACCCCATTGATTCGAAGCGCGCAGGTTCCGCAAATAGCGCCTCGGCACGAATAGCGATAGGCAAGAGTGCCATCCTGTTCGTCGTGAATTTGGTGGAGCAGCGCCAGAACCGACATTCCAGGTTCGAGTTCTGCTTTGTAATCCACCAATTTGCCTTCGCTGTCTTTTTCCGGATTGTATCTATAAATTCTAACGTTGATTTTCATGAGAGAACACTCCTATGATCTAACGGATTGAGCAGATATTTTCATTCATCAATAACGAATTTCTGCAAGAGGTTCGATGTCTTCGATGACCACCTCTTTATAACTTAATTCAGGATCGGCTCTTCCCGCGTCTTGCACAATTGTATGTTTGAGAAAATTCTGGTTATCCATTTTGGGATAGTCTTCCCGGAAATGCGCACCGCGGCTCTCTTTCCGCGCGAGGGCTCCTACCGCAATAGCATGGGCCAGGTCCAGCATAAATCCCAGTTCCAGTGTACGGATTAGACTTAAATTATAAATCATCCCCTTGTCCTTCACCGCAATTTTTCGGTATCGCTCTTTAAGTTTTTTGATATTGTCGAGTCCCTTCTCCATCAAATCACCCTTGCGAAATATGCCGAAACTTTCAATCATTGTTTTTTCCATCTCGTTTCGGATGGTGGCTGCGGTTTCGCCCTCGGAACGTTTCAATAAATCGTTCAACGGTTGAAGTTGCTCATCCACGAATGATTTCGAACAATCCGGCAACTCGCTTTCTTTCACAAACTTGATCGCTTCTTTTCCGCTCCGAATGCCGAAAACAACTGTTTCCAGCAATGAATTTCCGCCAAGGCGATTGGCGCCATGTACGCTCACGCAACTGCACTCGCCGGCTGCAAAAATACCGGGGATACGAGTATGTGTGTTTACATTTACATCGATTCCGCCCATGGTATAGTGCACAGTCGGACGGATAGGAATGGGCTCATGCACAGGATCGACGCCGGCAAAATGCATCGCAATTTCGCGAATTTGCGGCAACCTGTTTTTGATTTTTTCTTCCCCTAAATGGCGTAAATCCAGATGCACATACTCGTTATTGACTCCCCGGCCCTCCTGAATTTCCAGATGAATCGATCGGGCGACAAAATCCCGCGGCGCCAGTTCCATGAATTTTGGCGCATAGCGTTCCATGAATCTCTCGCCTTTGTTGTTTACCAGATACCCGCCTTCGCCGCGTGCCCCTTCGGTGATGAGAATTCCGTTCAACAAACCTGTGGGGTGAATCTGAAAGAACTCCATATCTTTAAGCGGCAGACCGGCGCGATATGCCAACGCACCTCCATCGCCGGTATTGATGAGCGCGTTGCTGCTCTGTCCATAAATTCTCCCGGCGCCGCCGGTGGCAATGATCAGCGCTTTGGCACGGATCAGGTTGATTTCACCGGAGATCAAATCTATGACCACAATCCCTTTAAATTTTCCATCATCGATCAACAGGGTTGTGACAAAACATTCCCAGTACATTTTCACATCCTGTTTCAGGGCCTGTTCGTACAGGGTATGAAGCAAATTATGGCCGGTCTTGTCGGCGATATAACATGTGCGCAGACGACTCTGTCCCCCGAACGCTCGCTGGGCAATTGTACCATCTTCATTTCTGTTGAACAAAGCGCCGTATTTATCCAGACCGGATATGCATTCTTTGGCCTCGCTGCATAATACTCTGGCAGCATCCTGGTCTGCCAGAAACCACGAACCCTTGACTGTATCGTACATGTGCGAATGCCAGCTATCATCGAAACGCAGTGCCGCATTTATTCCACCCTGGGCTGCGCCGGAGTGTGATCTCACCGGGTGAACTTTGGAAACCAGGGCGACATCCACGGAACTTTCCATCTCTTTCACTTCAAGGGCAGCGCTCAAACCCGTTAGCCCCGCGCCAATAATAACAATATCATGTGTAATCTCATTTGATACGTGCATAAACAAAATCCTCCGGTTAATTAACAAGCGCTCGGTTTATCCGCTTTGTCACATAAAAAAATAAAATGCATGTGTGAATTTTTGCTATTTTCCCAATTGAAAGCTCTTTTAATTTGTAATGAATATAAATTAAAGCAGATACAAAGTCAAGATATTTTTTAATTTTTTGACTGATCCGTGATGTTAGAATTCCCGGTTTTCATCGAAACAATGGTGAGCTTTTTGCGACCACAATCAGCAAAAGAAATACCCTTGCGCACTGAAATTGAGACACAAGGGTATGCAGATTATCGTGCTGTGAATTGATTCAGGATTTCTGAGCATCCTTGCGCTTGCATGTTGAAATTCCAAACGGCAGATAGGCAGGGCAGCGACCAGCAGCCGCCGTAAGGAGAGGTAAAAGCCCGATGACGCCCCACCAGCTATGATTAACAACGCCAAGCGCAATGATGACCAGTCCAATCACCAGTCGTATTGCTCGATCTATATTTCCCATATTGATTTTCATCTTTCCTCCGATTTTTTTGTTTCACTTCGTTGCCAGGTCATGCTCAAACGAACATATTAAATTATTATCGAATACACATCAATTATCTGATGCATTAAATTATAGTTGTATCAAAAATCATTGCTTAAAGCTTCATTCTGATGTACTGCCGGATTCTATTTCGTACCTGTTCATAATCATTTGGAGCCACAGGCAGCACTTCATTTTCGATCACCCACGCCGGTAAAACGTGAATTTCCAATTCCATCAATCTTTCTCTATGATCCTGAAATTTTTTGATTGAAAACTGACAATCGGGAAACTCTTCGCGCAATCGGACTTGCATTTGCAGCAGCGCATCCATGGAAAAGCAATTGTCATCAATAATTAATTCAATTTTCATTTTCTCCCCTTTCACAAGCGGCTTTGCAGTCTGACTTCAAATCCCTGAAACGGCAGCACTTCGTAACATGTGCCGGCAGTACAAGCAAATCCACCCCGGCGTTTTCCATAGAACAAGAAGACTTCATGCTCATCTGTCAGTTGATAATTTAAATTGAATGACCATAAATTTTTAGGAGTGATTTCAACCTTTGAGGTTGACACATCATCCGTTTCGATGGGATCGCCGGTTCGCTGTCCCACAATGGCCATCGACAGCTTCGGCGATCTGGCAAATCCCAACGACCAGTAATAGTCTTTGTACCGATTCTCTCCCGGCAAGAAATCGAACGTTTTTTCGGTCTCCTGTATCTGTAAATCAAAATTGATGGAATTGAAATCCAGAAACTGCCAGTCCATTCCAATGCCGGCAGTCTTGCGATCTGCGACTGATTTTGCAGGGTATTCGTCTTTTCCTTTATCGACAAACGCTTTGACCCGTATGTTTTGATTCACATTGTAATTCATTTCAAAAAATACTTCTTCCACATCATATTTCCCAAATGAAAATCGGTTTTCAGCATGCGTATAATTTGCGATAAGCGTTGAACCGTTAGAAAATGTGTACGTTGCTTCGAACTGATTTCCTTTTTCATCCTCCGGCAGCAGGACATGCGTTTCGCGATTCAGAAGATAGTAGCTATGTTCCCTCACTAAAGGTGGAGGGTCATTCACCTGCAATCTGAAATCGTGATAATCCTTATGCTCCGCGCTCAAGCCAAAACGTCCCCAGATAAAATTGGTAGAAAAATATAACGCATGAGGATGTCGGTCGCTGGTTGAAAGAAAATTCGACTTATTTGCCTGCTTCTGTGCAAATTCACCGTAAAAATCTAAATAGACATCTGAGACTTCAATTTTCTCCATGAGTGGAGACAACGACCACTCGACAATGCCTGAGCCAACCTCAAATTCACTCGAATTGGTTAAATTGTAACGCGCATAGGTTCCACCCAAAGCCAGCCAGTGAACAGGGCGAAACATCAGTTGCCCTCCCTCAAAAATGCCGAGAGATCGGTCGTTCGCGTCTTCAGATGGCGGCAGGGTGCTATCCAGCGCCTCGCCTCGCAAAAATTTAACGTGCAGCATGGAGGTGTTCATCTCAACCATAAATCCATCCAGATCGCGGGAAAGTCCGTAACGGATTCTATTCCGCGCATCTTCCCGGATCACTCCCGGCAATTCAAATGCCCTGAAAACCAGCCCTCTTCCAAGCATGCCATAATAATTCCCGATCCGAACTCTGAACCCGTTCTTTTGCCATTCCAAATACCGCTGCGTAAACTTGCTATATTTCTTATCAAGTGCCGACGTCTGAAACGACTCGAACCTCATTCCCACGATCAGGTCATTCCTGAAATAATCCAGATTAAGCTGATTATAGAATGTAGTGAGATTGGCCGGTTCAGCTTCCGGCAAATTGCCAACCTGATATTCAGCAAGGTTAGAGACCAGAACCTGTCCATTCACATTTGTATACAATAAAAAGGCAGTAAATAGGAATAACTTTCTCAAATAGCGATCGAACATATATAAATTTCCTGCATCATGTCAATAATTCAACTGTTAATTTTTCGTTTGAGATGTTGAAAAAAATTCAACAGTTTCATTCTATCAAGTAACTTGATTTTTTATCCGATGTCATTCCCGTACAATGATAGGGAATCCATTGATTTTAAGAGTCTTGAAACATATATAGAATCATTCGCAACTTTTAAATGTTAAGTTTTTCGTCTTGATTTAGATTCGATGCTTCACAGAATCATAGACACTACTTTGTCGATTTTGTTAAAACATGGGGATATCAGCAGCAGAAGCCATCAGATCACCCCAATTTTAAATATGATAATGATAAAAACTACGAACAGATAATTTGCGACTCCACCCGGGTTGAAACACTAACAATTTAATAAGCTTTCGGCGTTTGGCCATCAATCCCGCGTGTGGTTTAGTTATTCGCAATAAAACAGACTCAGATTATCGCCACTGTTCAGACACATTCAACAAGCTCAGGACTCGTGCCGGGTGGAGCCGGTTTTTTGTGGATATTTATTACATCAATCGTTTAGTGAAAAGAAAGAATCAAATAGACTGATAACTTCTCAATTACGGCCAACGCAATCATCTCAATTTTTAGATCGTATCTTTATATTTTTTCAACAATTTTTCGATTTCTGCTTCAAGCCGCTTTTCATCCCCGGGGCGATATCCCTTATGCACCTTGACAATTTTTCCCTCCGGTGAAATAAGGATGGTTGATGGAATCGAACTCAGACTATATTTCCTCAGAACCTGGTTGTTATTGTCAATAAGTGTCGGGAAGGTTATTCCCATGGATTTGATGAACGGCTTCACTTTGGATTGACTTCGCGGACCATCCTGATTGATGCCCAAAACAATGACACCCGCATCTTCATACTTTTCGTGGATATTCTGAATCTTGGGCATATATTTTACACAGGGTTTGCACCACGTCGCCCAGAAATCCAGAACGATTGGTCCTTTGTCGAGCATATCCTCTAATGCGACCTGTTTGCCTTCAAGATTCATCAATTGAAAATCAGGCGCCTTCTCCTGGGCTTCTGCCTGAAATGCTGTTAAAAGGATCAGCCCCAATAAAAGCGTTAGCTTGCTAAATTTCATCTTGACTATTTTGTAATTCAACATAATGCTTTCTCCTTAACTTTTCGGCTAAATTGCTTCTAATGAAAACGAATGTGCCGTCGACTTTACCATTAGAATTTCATGCCGATTCTCACCCTATCTGACCAACACCATTCGCTTGATTTGTTTGTATTCTCCCACGCGTAGCTCATAAAAATAGATTCCACTGCTCACCGGGCGATTATTTTCATCCAGCCCGTTCCATAGCACGCTGTAGTTGCCGGCTGTCATTTTTTCGTAGAGCAGCACTGCAATCTCATCACCCAGCAAATTATAGATTTTCAATGTCGCGGTTAGCGGGATTGAATTTTTTAAACTGAACCGGATGGTGGTTTGCGGATTGAATGGATTGGGATAATTCTGCTCCAATGAAAATTCTGAAGGGATATTCCCCCGGTCAGAATCATCGCTCACATCCGAAACCATCAACGCCTCATCCAGCGCTGCCTCCACAGCAACCGTGTTATAACCGTGCTGGCTGTAACTTATTGTTGTATCGCGCCGAATCACAAAGTAATCTTCAACGCCGGAGCCGCCAAATTTTGCCGTCAGCGTATCTCCATCGAGACAAACCGGATAGGTTGTACCAGTTGGTGAAATGTAAACATTTCGAACATTTGTGGGAGTCTGGCCATTTTTCCAAGTATTCACTCCGATCACCTGCACACCCTGGTCCATATATTTTTCCCACGTCGCCTGAATTAGCGGAGCCTCCGCTATACAGGAGCCTCAGTTCCACCCGAAAAAATTGAGCAACACCACTTTTTCGGAATCTGCCAAAACCTTGTAGAGCTCAACTGTATCTCCATCCACGGTTACTAATCTGAAATTTGGCGCTTTTGCACCTGGCCGCAACAAGCCCTGCGCATTGGCAGTGACTGATATTACCATGACCAAAAGCAATGGAACAAAAATTATTTTGGTTATCTTTTTCATGATATCACTCCTTAAGACATTTTTCTCATAGTCACAAATTACAGAATAAAATTTATAATAAAAAAACATAAAAATCTGTAAACTGGTTTACAATTTTTAGAATTTGAGCTACCAGTTCAAAACTTCATCAACCAAATTTGTATATTCTATCAGGAAAATTTATTTTGAGAATGTAACGGGCAGGATTTATAAATTCCTATGAGGCGTAAACGTATTTCGTGGGAACTTACACGCTCCCGGTAGATTCGAGCGAGGCCATCTATTCACAACGGAAACATGTTATGTAGGGTTTACCTCGACAGTGATTCCAATTTTCTTTTGCTTAAAATGTAAATATATTTGGATTGAATATCAATCAAACCACCCTTTTTAAATGCGTTCAAAACAGAACTGGTCATTTCCCGCGTGGCGCCAATGAGATTGGCAATTTCCTGCTGGGATAATTTAATGTTGATTCGCACGCCATGTTTCGTCTCGCGCGGATGTCGTTCCACCAACCGGATGAGCAGTCGCGCCAAACGTGAAGGAACATCACGAAACAGTAACTCTTCGATTCGGTTTTCAATGTACCGCATACGCAGCCCCATCATTTTGCTGATTTTGAAATTCATCTCCGGTTTATTGGCAGAATATTTTTCAAAATCCTGGCGGCGCATCATGCATATAATGCTATCCTCCAATGCCACAGCGGAAGTTTCCCGGGGCGCATCGTCGAACAAGCCCAATTCGCCGAAAATTTCGCCGGGTTCCAGCAGCATCAACGTGAACTCTTTACCGGACTCATCGAGCCTCGTTATTTTAACGCGTCCTTCTTTCAATAAATACAAATTCTCACTGGGATCGCCGGCAAGAAATATCGGTTGTCTCTTCTTGACGTAATCATCCACTACCATCTCGTTCAAGGCAACCATGTCTTCCTTGCTCATGGTATCGAAAATGTTGAAGTTCTTCAAATACCACAAACGTTTGGTTTCTTCCATTCGGTTACTCCAATTCTGCTTTTCGAAGAAACAAGCAGATCAAGCATTGAGCCTGACCTACTTTTATATCGATTATTTATCTTCAACAGCAACATTCACTTTCACCTGGTATTCGATATCGCTCCCGCGCATGGCGCCTCGTTGCTCCGATACTTCGAACCAGTGTACTTTATGTCCATCTCCAACCAGCTTATGAATAATGGAATTTACCGCTTCAGAAAAACTCTCTTTTGAAATACCGACAACTTCAATCATTTTAATCATTATGTGCCTCCATACAAAAGGTGATTATTCCAAATTATCTTTCAGATGCTGCTCAATGGCGCTGGTCATTTTTTCACTTTCAGGCTTGGTGCGAGAACCAAACCGCGCCACAATTCGACCTTCTCTGTTGACTAAAAATTTATTGAAATTCCAGGTGATCTTGCCACCGAATTCCTTGTTCGTTTCTTTATCCGTTAAATAATTATATAATGGTGCGATGTCTTTTCCTTTCACAGATATTTTTGAAAACATTGGAAAAGTCACGTTGTAATTTACAGAACAGAATTGTTTGATTTCTTCATTGGTTCCCGGCTCCTGGCCTAAAAAATTGTTAGCCGGGAATCCAAGGATTTCAAAGCCCTGGTCTTTATATTTTTTATAGATTTTTTGCAGTCCCTCGTACTGGGTCGTAAAACCACATTTGCTCGCGACGTTCACAATGAGCACTACATTTCCTTTGAAACGCTCTAATTTCACTTCATTTCCATCAATATCCTTTACAGTAAAATCATAAATGGATTCCATATTTTTTTCCCCTGATTCATTACTTTTTTCACCTGCAAACGAATAGCCATTTCCAATAATAGCCATCATCAAAATTAGAAAGCCTAAATATTTTTTTATCATGGCGCGTCCTCTTCTGTGATTCGTATGAATTTGAAATCATTTCATTTTATTCTCTACTCATTAGATGTAATGAAGCGAAAATAGATTCATAAAATACAATATTTTTATAATTTATTTCATTCCAAAAAAAAGGGCTATTTAGAAAACTAATTCCATAAATAGCCCATTTTCACAAAAAAAATATAATTTAGAATTTTTTGAACTTATCGTTTGACACGCCGCAGACCGGGCAGGTTGCCGGCAAGCCATCATCGATGTGTGTATAGCCGCATACCGGACAAATATACACAGACTCAAGTTCAAAATCCTTTTTGCTGTTCACGTTTTCCTGAGCTTGTTGATAGAAATCAGCATGAATTTTTTCAGCTTCTATTGCAAAATGAATCGATTGTTCAGCGCCTTTTTCTCCCTGCAATTTTGCAATCGCGTCGTAAGCAGGATACATTTCATCAACTTCAAAAGTTTCGCCTTCAATTCCTGTTCCAAGATTTTCGGCTGTCGATTTAATGTATCCCAAATTGCGGGCATGATTTGTCGCATGCACCTGTTCAGCGTAGGCGATAGCTTTAAATAGTTTTGCAATTTTGGGGAAACCTTCTTTTTCTGCAACATCACTAAAAATGAGATATTTCATGTGAGCCATGGATTCGCCAGCAAATGCTTCCTGAAGTGATTTTTCGGTCATCTTTTTCATTTAAGAGCCTCCTGTTGATAAAATAGTTACATGTTATTTCTTATTTCAAATTCTATTTCGCCGAGAGAAAAAAAATTAATAGCATTGTTCATAACTTTTGCAGTCTGGATTACATAGGCCAGAACTGATTATCATACCATACCATTTCCTGCAGCTCTTTATCAATGTCTGTTAAAAACTGGAGATGTGTCTTTTCCCAGTTTGCCAGCCATTCGTAGAGTTCTTTTTCAGCCGAATCTGTTGTTGCCCGGGCCCGATCGGAATAATATTTTACTGCGCGGTCTTCCAGGGCCATGGCTGCTGTAATGGCGGCCGCTTCATATCCTGAGGCGTTTATTTCTTTACGAATTTGTTTGGTCAGTACTTGTTTGCTCACCGGTTCAGGTTGTTCTTCATAGGTTAATTCGGATAATTTACCATTCTTGACATAATTTTCATAGTGTTTTGAGAGAATATCTACATGACTCAATTCTTCCCTGGCCATTGTTTCAAATACGCCCCTGACTGCCGGACTTTCCGTTTGGGAAGCCGTTTTTTCATAAAATGCCTTGCCTTTTTTCTCAAGCAATATGGCGCCTTTTAAAATATCCAACACCTTTTCTTCTGGCATGAAAAACCTCCTTCGTTTTATTTATATATCAATTGGATCCTTGTTTTTTCAAACAGTTTCTGCAAATGCCCTTAAAATATCCATGAATCTCCTCAATTTTATGTCCTTCCGCCATCATGTTTTCCTGATAGGAACAATTTACATTTAGGTCTAATATTTTACCACAGCTTCTGCAATAAAAATGATGGTGGCATTCATGAAAATATTCATAACGAAGTTCTGATTCGGTGATTGTGAGCACCCTGACGAGATCGTGTTTTCGGAAAATATCCAGTGTATTATAGACAGTTGTTTTGGATAACGTTGGGACTTTTTTGAACAATGATGCATAGATCATATCAACAGTGGGATGCTCATCGTGCTTATCCAGGTACTCGAGTATCTTTATTCTCTGAAAAGTCGGTTTTATACCCTTTTCAATGAGAATATTTTTATAGTGTTCCATTTTGTGCACCGAACCAATTAGTAACTGTTGTCAATTTAAAACCAATATAATTTAAAATAATTACAAAATCAAGACAATTTTTGATTATTTACTCATAGCAATTTAAATTATTTGACATTTTTTCATCGAGATTTTATTTGTGCACATCCTCGACAAATTTTATTTTGAATTTCAGGAATAAACAAAAGGCTGAAACTCAAATTCAAGGTTCCAGCCCTAATTTTGTCATTGCGAAGATATGCTAATTTGCAACTTCCACTTTGCCTTTGAATATTTTAAAAATATAGTAGGTATAAAGAAAAACAAGCGGCATTCCCAGCGCAGCGATGATGAGCATTACCGTCAGGGTTAATTGTGTCGACGAGGCATTGTAAATTGTTAAGCTAAAAGCAGGATCGTTGCTTGCTTTCACGAGATTCGGGAAATGAATGGCACCGACAATCCCCCAGAGACCAACAAAAGACAGCGATGACATATAAAACGTCAGGGCGTCTTTGCCCTTGCTCAACGCTTGTTTAATCATCACCCAAGACGCGATGACAACCGCAGTCGCTAACCAGGCCAGAATGCTGGTGGCAGAGCCGGGCACGTACACAAATGCCATCACTGAGGACAGTGCAAACAAAACGATGAACGACACCCATAATCTTTTTGTCAGGTCTTTTGACCGGTTTTGAATATCGCTGGAAGTTTTGAGGGCTGCGTATGTGCTTCCCTGGAGGAGAATGGCGTTTAATCCCAACAATCCTATCGCCAGAGGAAATGGCCGGAGCAGCGTGAAGAAATTTCCCGTGAACTCCATATTGGCATCCAGCGGTACACCGACGATCACATTGCCCAACGCAACCCCATAGAGCAGCGAAGGCAGGAAACTTCCAAGGACAAAGGCCCATTCCCACACTTTGCGGCGTTCATCATCGTGCACGTAAAATTCCATGGAGACTGCACGAAAGATGAGAGCGAACAGCACAAGCATCAGCGCGAGATAAAATCCGCTAAAAACCGTTGCATAGGCATGCGGGAATGAAGCAAACAGGGCGCCGCCACCGGTGAGCAGCCAAACTTCGTTGCCGTCCCAGAACGGGCCAACTGTGTTCAGCAGTGCGCGTTTTTCTTTTTCATTCTTGCCCAAAAATGGCAGCAGTGAACCAATACCCAGGTCGAATCCATCGAGAATTGCATACCCCAGTAACAAAACGCCAACCAGGATATACCATGTATTTTGCAAAAAAACCAAAAAATCCATTTTCGTCCTCCCTTATTTTAGTAGCTGTAGCTGGTTATTTTTTCAGGCCCCTTACGCACCATTTTCAACACCAATTTGATGAAAATCCAGAACAGCAGTGCATAAATTAAAATAAACATAATCAATGTAAAAAGAATTTGCCCGGTGGGCACAACCACCGAAGCTGCATCGGCGGTTCTCAATACGCCATAAACCGCCCAGGGCTGTCGTCCGATTTCCGCTGCCATCCACCCGGTCTGATTGGCAATATGCGGCAACGGAATTGAAAACAGAAGCGCCCAGAGAAACCATTTCGTTTCCCATATTTTTTTCTTCCACATCAGGAATGCGGCGACGACTGCCATTAACAGGAAAAGCATTCCCAGGGCAATCATAATATGATACGTTGCAAATGAAATGAACACAGGAGGACGTTCATCTTTGGGAAAATCTTTCAATCCCTTTATTTCCGCGTTGGCATCCATATAAATGAACATGCTCAGCAATTTTGGAATCCCAATTTCCAAATGTGTCTTTTCTTTGGCTTCATCCGGAATGCCGAACAGGCTGAGACTGGCGCCTTCTTGCGTTTCCCAGAGTCCCTCATAAGCGGCCAGTTTTGCCGGTTGCGTTTTCCCAACCTGGATGCCATGCTGGTGCCCGGTCACCAATTGCAGCACGCCGGCAACAATAAAAACCACGAGCGCAATGTGCACCATCTTTTTGGCCAGCTCCACATATTTTTCTTTGAGAATATACCAGGCGCCGATGCCGGCAACGAAGAGCGAACCGGTAATCCAGCCGCCGACGATGGTGTGCGTGTATCGCTGGATGGTGGAGTGATTGATGGCTGCCTCAAAAAAGTCAGTGAGCACCGCGCGGCCGCCGGCAATTTCATACCCGGCCGGCGTCTGCATAAACGAATTTGCGATAATAATCCATAACCCGGAAAGATGTGCACCGAAGAATACCAAAAACGCTGATAGCCGGTACATCTTTTTGGAAACTTTGTTCCTCCCGAATATTAGAACCCCCAAAAAAATGGATTCCATGAAAAACGCGAATACACCTTCTGCGGCCAGTGGAGCACCGAAAATATCGCCAACCATTCGGGAATAGTTGGACCAGTTTGTTCCAAATGCGAATTCGAGCGTGATTCCTGTGGCGGTTCCCAGTACAAATATTAACGCAAATATTTTGATAAGAAAAGACGAGATATTTTTGTATATTTCTTCATTTTTTTTAACATATAAACTTTCGAGAATAAAAATGATGAGTGTCAGCCCCATCGTCAATGGGGGAAAAAGAAAATGAAAGCCAGCGGCAACAGCAAATTGCAGCCGTGACAGAAATACTGGATCCATTTTTACCTCCCTAAGGTTATTGTTTAAATTACCTCAAATAAAGATTAGTTTAAATCGCACAACGCATTGAACAAAAAAACAGAGCCATCAAGTCATCGAAAAATCCTCCTTTTATTGTGGATCGTTTTCATAACCTAATTTTGATTGAAGAAATATTCCTTTAGCCGCGCATTTTATCAAAATGCTTTTCAAACTCAGGATTGGACACCATGTCCGCAAGGCTTTTTTTGCGAAGTACATCCGTGAAAGCATTTTGCGCTTTACGCCAGACTTCGTGAACCGGGCACCATTTTCTGTTTTTACAGGTACCTGGCCCGATCAGGCAATAATTTAGGTACACCTTTCCCTCGATGGCTTCGAAAATATCCAGCAATGTAATTTCACTTGCAGGCTTTGCAAGCCGAAAACCACCGCCGGTTCCTCTCGAAGAAAGGACCAATCTCGCTTTGACCAGGCTGTTCAGAATCTTCCGCAGAAAACTCTCCGGCACATCCCATGTTTTGGAAATGCCCGGAATCTGACTCACGCCGTTATTTTCCATGGCTGCCAAATGAAGCATTGCCCGAACCGCATACTCACCTGCTTTTGATAACTGCATGGAATGTACCTTCTGTTCATTATAACTTGAATATCAATAAAAGACAAACATGACCTTTTTTGTCATGTTTAAATATAAAAAATTCCCTGTTATTGTCAAGTAAAAAATTAATTGAATGTAATAAACTTCCATCGGTCACTTCAAATTTAATCAACTCAAAATTATTAAAACTTCATACAAAAAAAGCCCTGAACGGGCTTTTTTGATGATTATGAAAAATTCAAGCTTAATTTTTAAAATCATTTTTCTAATTCCTGATAGGGAACCGCTTCAGCCCGATATCCTGGCTGAAAATGAAAAGCCCCAAAAATCCCAATGATATGAGCGCTTCACTCAGCCCAAAATAAAGATGATGCGGCGTAAGCGAGGGAACAACCAAAATATACATGTGAAAAAACGAACCGACAAGAATGAGAAATCCCACAATGCCGCTGATAACTTGTGTGGTCTTTCCTTTTTTGTTCAGAAGAATAATCAACGGAACGATGAAACCGAGCACAATAACTATCCATGTAAATGATTTCCACGGCTGTTCGTACAGGCGCAGATGCAGGAATTCGGTCTCTTCCGGGATATTGCCGTACCAGATGACAAGGAACTGCGACCAGAGCAGCGACATCCAGAAAATTGAAAATCCAAATAATAATTTACCAAGATCGTGGAAATCGCTTTTAGACATAAAATCTTTCGGAAACAGAGACCATCTCCCAAATACAGCGGACACTGTGATAACAGCCAGCCCGGTATAGAAACACGCCGTGAAAAAGTGCATGCCCATAATCGTGCTGTACCAGTGTGGCGATAATGACATGATAAAATCGAATGAAATAATCGTGTAAACAACAGTGTAAATAAGCAGAAGAATCACCGCTAATTTTCGCGGACGTTCACCGTCTTCTTCCTCTGCTTCCCTCCGCTTTCGAACAAACACAATACTCAAAATCGTCAGCAGTCCCATGCCGATGAATGAACGACCGAACAGGAACGGGAGATTGAGATAAATGCTCTTTTCATCTGAAATGGGTACTTTGGACACCCATGGAAAAATGTGGTCAGGTCCCAATAACATCACAAGCAAGAGAATGAGAGACAGCGGCAGAAATCCAGCGAATGACTCTGCGACCTGACGCATTTTTTTACCCCAACCTGCATTGGTCACTTCGAGCACCGCGGAGAACACAATCCCGCCCTGAGCAATGCCGGTCCAGAGCAGGAAGTTGACCAGGTAAATCTGCCACATCCTGATCGGGTGGTCACTCAAGCCGCCCTTCACAGCAAAGAAAACACCGACTGCAACAAACACCAAGACGATGATTCGTATATTTTTTATAATTGCATTGTCCTCTTTCATTCGATTCCCTCTGTTAGTTGGTTTCTGAGTTCCTGTCCCGCGCGCCGCTCGCACCGCGCTACGCCCCTGCCAGCACCTCCACCTCATCCACTGCCAAATCGTCCGCTTCTTTCAAAATATCGCTGAGTTCCTCCACCTGGGCCTCGTCCGTTTTAATGATCATGCCGAACGAATTTTCTGAAAAACGTGTGTCATAATTGGATAAATTCTGCCTCGGCAGCCGCGCGTTGATCAACAAGCCGATTAAAGTGAAAATTCCGCCAAACAAGATCAAAAGCTCGAAGGCAATAATAACAAACGCCTGAACTGTAACAACAGGTTTACCCCCGGTGATGAGCGGCCATTGAAGCACCGTATAAATTGGAAATCCAAATCCAACAGTGAGTCCCAACATACCGCCGATAAATGTGAACCAGCGAACAGCACTTGGCTTTTGCGGAAGTATGTCTTCCACATCATGCAGTGGCATGGGCGAAAATACTTCCATGTCCAGATTTGATTTTTGGGCCAATACTTTCAGCGCAGCGATAAATTTTTTATAATCAGAAAAAACAGCCTTCATTCTTTTTTTTATTTCAGTCATGTTTGCCTCCATGAACATCGTGGTGAAGCTGTCCCTTTACCTCACTGATTGCCACCACCGGCGCGAATTTTACAAATGAGAAAAACAGGATTAAAAATCCGCCGATGCTCCCCAGGAAAATTCCCCATTCAATGTAAGTCGGCGCATATTTTCCCCAGGAATACGGATCAAAATCTCGCGCTAATGATGTGATAATGATAACGAACCGTTCCAGCCACATCCCGATATTGACGAAGATCGATATTGCGAAAAGTAGCTTCACATTGGTTCTGACTTTTTTAATGAAGATGGACAAGGGTAAAATTGAATTACAGAAAAACATCACCCAGAAATAGGGACCATAAAAACCAAATGCGCGATTGTAAAAGGATTCCTGTTCAAATATGTTGTGACCATACCAGGCAATGAAAAATTCAGTCAGGTATGAATAGGTAACAATGAGCGAGGTGAGCAGCATCATCTGGGACAGCCGCGTAAAATGTTTCTCTGTAATGAGGTCTTCCAGATGGAACACCTTGCGCAGCGGAAAAAGGATGGTGATGACCATGCCACACCCGGAAAATATCGCACCGGCGACAAAATACGGCGCGAAAATTGTGCTGTGCCATCCGGGCAGCACGGACATGGCGAAATCCCAGGACACAATGCTATGCACTGAAATCACCAGCGGCGTTGCCAGCGCTGCGAAGAGCAAATAGGCGGTTTCATAATGATGCCATTGCCTGTGCGTGCCGCGCCAGCCCATGGCAAAGAGGCCGTAAATTTTGCTTCGGAGCCCTTTGAACTTATCACGCAGCACCGCCATATCCGGGATCATCCCCACGATGAAGAACAGCGTGCTCACCGTCATGTAGGTCGAAACTGCAAACACATCCCAATTCAACGGAGAGCGGAAGTTCACCCACAGCGTGCGTGCATTGGGATACGGGAATAACCAGTAGGCAAACCAGATTCGACCGACGTGAATCAGCGGGAATAGCCCGGCCATCATCACAGCGAACACGGTCATGGCTTCGGCAATTCGGTTGACGCTGGTTCGCCATCGCGATCGGAACAGAAAGAGTATCGCCGAAATAAGCGTTCCGGAATGGGCGATACCGACCCAGAAGACGAAGTTGGTTAAATAAATGCCCCACGCCACCGGGTTATTCATGCCTGCGACGCCAAGCCCTTTAAATACCTGCAAACCCAGACAGGTCAATCCAATCGCCACAAAAGCGAGAAATAGCAGCATCAGCAGGTAATAGGCAATTCCCGGCTTGCGGATCGGATCGATGACCTGGCTGTTGACATCATCGGCAGTGAGCCTGGGAGCAAAATAATTTTCCTTATTCATGTTTAATCCCCTTTAAATATATTACAGAGGGTTGTGTATTCAGATGTTCGAATATATGATATCCCCGAAAATCGTGCATTAGCTTCGAGACCTTGCTATCCGGATCATTGATATTTCCAAACATGATCGCCTGGGTGGGACACGATTGCGCGCATGCAGGCATCACTTCGCCATCCGCGACCTTTCGGCCTTCTACCTTGGCATCCTCTTTGGCCTTGCGAATTCGCTGCACGCAGAAGGTGCACTTCTCCATGACGCCTTTGGGACGATGGTAAATGTCCGGGTTGAGTTGCCGGTTTGCCGGCTCTTCCCATTTATAATGAAAATAATTGAACCGCCGCGCTTTGTAGGGACAGTTGTTGGAGCAATAGCGCGTCCCCACGCATCGGTTATAGACCTGCAGGTTCAATCCTTCTTCGCTGTGAACCGTGGCGTATACCGGGCAGACGGTTTCGCATGGCGCGTTTTCGCACTGCTGGCACATGACAGGTATGAAGCGAGACCGGTTTTCCACCTCAAATCGCTCGATCCGAAGCCACGCCATTTCGCGGCCTTTGTCGCATTGCACCTTGCCCACTGTGGGAAGGTTATTTTCAGCATAGCAAGCAACAGCGCACGCGCCACAGCCAATGCATGCGGACAGATCGACAACCATTGTCCAGTCATATTCTTTGTGCTCATGAACCGGGTATATCACCGGATGATGCGGCTCCATTCGTTTGGCGTTACTGTTTTCCAACTGAATGGCATGAGACATGTGAATATCCTGAATGATGTCGCGCTCGCCCTGGTCATAGCTTCCCTGAATTCGAACCAGCTTTCTCCATTTGCCGGTGGATTTCAGTTGAACATTTTGGGCAAGCAGCGTCATATCGCCGCTCTCGTCAGTTTTTCCGGAGAGGAGAAGCCAGGGATTGCCGGTTTCCTCCACAGCCACATCGCCGTAATTGGTGTGGCCGGCGCCGAATTCCATGGCGGCCACGTTGGGATGAACATGTTCGGAGATTAGCACCGGGGCTTCGATGGAGCGGTCGTTGGCGGAAATCGCAACAATGTCACCTTCCTTCAAGCCCTGCTGGTCTGCTAATTTCGGGTGAATGCGAATGGGGCTGTCCCACACGGTATGATGCATGGCATTGGGCACTTCCCAGAGCCACGATCTGTTCGCGCCCCGACCATCGAAAAAGCGATGGCTGAAATTTGCAATCAGGCTGAGGCCTTCCGGATTGGCCGGCATCTGCATTGCGCCCACATAGCTTCGAATCCGCGACGAGAGCGCCGGCGCTGCGCTGACGTTTTCAGCATTCGACCAAACACCGCCGGCAAGCAGCATTTCCTTCCAGTTGGTCGAAAACGATGTTGTACCGGACGTTCGGCTGAATATCGCCCGCCATTCGTCTTCGATAAATTTTTCCAACGAACCCGGCAATGAACTCACCGGGACGATAGACATCAGCGCTTCTTCCAGTGGCTTTGAATCGAACACAGGCTCCATGCCTGGCTGCACTAACGAATAAACGCCTCGCTGCGGGGAATCAATGCCCCATGTTTCGATGGCGTGATGGACCGGCAGAACAAAATCCATCAGCGCTGTGGTTTCGTTTGGCGTTGTGGCCAGCGCGATTTTCAGATCAACCTTGTTCAGCGCAGTCGCGAACCGCTCCTGATCCGGAAATGTGAAAGCCGGATTGGCGTTGTAAACAATCAGATTGGCGACATTGCCGTTTTCTATGTTTTGAAGCAGGCGTTCGAAGTCCGCCGCCGAACCGTTTTCACCATTGTCCTGCGCCAATGATATGGTTTTGCCATAGTTGCCGGCAAAATAATTCACAAGATTGGCAGCTACAAATGACGCCGTGGCGTTTTCATGCGCAGCTAACGATTCACCGCACAAGACCAAACTGTTTTCAATTTCCAGCACCTGTTCGGCAAGATGGTTCAAATTTTCAAGGGTTAATCCGGAAGATTCCGCAGCCAGTTCAAATGTGTATTTTTCCAGAACAGCACGCCAGTTGCGTTTCTCCCAGCGCGCCAAATCCAGTTTGTAATTTTCCTCCATCAACCAGTTTGCCAGGGCTAGCAGCACCACGGTTTCGGACATGGGATTGATTTTGTATTCTTCATCAGCATTTGCAGCAGTCAGGCTGTCAGCGATTCCCACGTAGGCCAGCTTGGCTGATTTGCCATTTTTGAACCGCCGGGCTTCGGAGAATTTTCGGCTCAAACTTACCGGCGATTGCCAGGTCTCCATAAAATCCGCGCCAAACGTGAGAACATAGTCGGCTTTGTCTAAATGATACACCGATTCCACCTTTTTATTGAATACAATTTCATTGGCGCGCCGATAGCCGGTTCGCAAGTATGGTTCGTAAATAACCAGTTCCGAATTTCCGGGAATGCCGGCAACCCATTTTTCGACGAATGATTTTTGACTGCCGGATAGATGCCCGCTGAGCACAACGGTTTTTCGTGAATCCATCTTCCCTTTTATTTCAGCGATGGCCGCATCCCAGGTCTGTTCCTCGCGCGGCCCGGCAGTGGGAATTTTCATCGGCGCTCTCAGCCGCTCCATGCTGTACAATTCCTGCAGCGCCGCTTGTCCAAGGGGGCAGAGCCCACCGCGGCTGACCATATGATTGGGATTGCCCTCCACCTTGATCACATTGCCGTCGCGCACTTTGAGCATCACACCGCACACGGCCGGGCATTCGCGGCACGTTGAGGCGTACCAGTATGGCATGCCGGGAATAATTTCCTCGGCAGGAATGAGCAGCGGAAACAATTTCCGCACCGGCCCCCGGGTGATATCCGGCACCATCACCAGGCTCATCGATCCCAATGATTTTAGAAAACTTCGTCTATCCAATTTCATGTTTATTTATCTCCTGATTTCTGACTGTGCAGTCTATCGTATTCCTTTTCTCTTTTCTTCTTAATCATAATCCTAATCAATCTTTAAAGAAGATTAAGAGTACGAGTACGATTATGATTAAGATTGAAGGTTATTTGTGGCACGTGATACACTCTCTCGGCGCGCCTCGTTTTTTGTGACAGGTGACGCACCAACCCATTTCCAGGAATCCCCGATCCGAAGATCCGCCGGAAGAGCGAATCGCCACCGTCATATTTTCAACCGGGCCGTGGCATTCCTGGCATTCCAGTTTTGCCACCATGGTGTGTACCCGATGCGAAAAGTAAACGTGATCTTTCACCTGATACACTCGATCCCAGTAAATTTCATTTTGAGCTTCATACATAGCCAGCATCTTTTTCACTTCTGGCTTGTCGATATCTGCATCTTTGTGACAGGAGTAGCAGAGTTCACCGTCAGGGATGGTTGCATGAATGGATTTTTCAGCGGCTGAGTGACAATACAGGCATTCAAGATTCAAGGAGTTCACGTGCGTGGTATGGGAAAATTCAATTGGTTGTTCCGGCAATGGTCCGAATCGATGGATGATCAAATGCGATGCATAAACCAGCACAACAACAGTCACAAACCAAATAATGGCTAAGCCGCCTAATATGATGGGCAATTTCTTATTCATTTTCTCCCACCTCCAGGTTTAATAAATAATCCACAACCATTTCAACTTCTTTCTCCGAAATTGGCGGTTTGGGCATTACCGGGTAATCAGGATTTATTTTTCCCGGATTGCTCACAAAATCCACCATGGCATCCCGATCTCCCTTGTATTTATCGATTGCATACTGCATGGGCGGCCCCACCACTTTTCGGTCGATCGCGTGACAGGCCATGCACACCTCCTGAAAAATGCTTTCGCCGGTCACTTGAATTTCGCCGGTCGGAGAATAGGTTTTCAGGAACGAAGCCAGTCGTGATTGATAGATTTCGGTTTTATTTGCCATTATTTTCTTGGGTTCTTTCAACGCGTTTTCGCGGATAAAATGTCGCTGTGTTGCCATTAGGCTCACAACAATGAATGCAAGAAAAAATATTATGATGGGATTGATATTCTTTTCAGCAAAAAGATTGAGTGATAACAGGTACACCATAATGCCGGCAAAAAACACGGTAATAAGAATCAGAGTCAGCACCAGATTGGAATCCGCTATCATGGGCAATGTGCCATAATTTAATACGCCAAAGACCATTTGCAGCAAAGTGGCGTAAAGCGCCCATTTCATGCCGAGACGTTTTGCCCGGGTGTAATACGCTGCATCTTCCGGTTTATTTCTCCCTTTATAATGAAAGTACCCGTACGCAAAAAATCCGGTAATGGCAAAGCTGGCATTCATAAAGTGAAGATAGCGCGGCAGTACATTGGGCACCCAGAGAGCCTGCCAGAAATTGTACACATTTTTCCATTGATCCGGATAAAGCATCAAATTAATATTGGAAAGAAATATGAGTGGCACAATCATAAAAATGCCCACAGCCAGCAAGCCCCAGAAATATTTGAATTTCTCACTGTATTTTTCTGAATCCCAGGTGTACTTAAAAATATAGAGGGCAATGAAAGCTGTGGGGACGAGCCAGATAATGGACAACCAGAGCGGCGCCGTAATATTATTGGCTGAGTAGAAAAACTGCGTGTACAGCAGACTGAGGGTTAAAAGTGGCGCAATTCCAATGACAACAGCCAGGCTTTTATTTACTGTCACGGTGTTGCCAATATCCTTTGCGACTCGATTCCAGAACGGATCCTCTTTTCCTAACATTTTCATGAATACTGTCCATACCGTTCCCCCGATCATAAAATTAATGAACAGAATATGAAGCAGGAAAAAAGCGATCAAAGCAAATTTTAGAAACCATACGGCTGCCGGGAGATCGAGTGGAATATCAATGGGTATAATATCCATATCAGTTTTCTACCTCCGTAATTAAATTATCACCCCCATTCGCCTGGTTCACAATCTTGTCCAGGTAGGCAGCGAGGGCGGTTCGCTCCTCATCAGTCCCGGTAAAAGGAGGCATGTAGGGATGAGAGCGCTTATATGTTTTAAGAAAATTTTCAATTAAATCCTTGTCTTGCAGAATAGTGGTTTTTTTGGTGATCCCATTAATTCCGGTATATGTGTGACACGTCGAACATTCTATTTTAAAGATTTTCTCACCATTTCTGAGCAACGGATCGATTTCCTTTGCAGAACGTTCAGCCCATCCATCATATTTGAGAATGCCATCCTTGTTGAGAAATGGCTGCTCGTTTAAACGGATACTGTTGGAATAGAGATATTCACTGACAGTAAACGGTTTGCGAATGAATTCCCGCACGCGTTCGAACTGACCCACAGCGCCGATCATCAAAAATGTGGGAATGATTGAAATAATGAGGTAATCTTTTCTTTTCCAGAACAGTATCGCACCAAATGTAAACAGCAGCAACACCGTCACCAGGAAATATATTTTACTGACATGGGCATAGGTGGCGTATTTCAAGGTCATCATTGCAGTGGGAATGAGATGACCGATGTGCTGGGGTAGTACGTGGTAATAACTGAGTACCGCAAAAAGAAAAACCGGGGCGAAGACCAGCAAACTGATGCCTGAAAATCGCCAGACTTTGGGCCACACATCGCGGTACCTTTTTAAGAAGCGTGTAATCAACAATCCAAAACTGACCGACAGAATGGCCGCCAAAAATGTACGGCTCAACAACTGGGGAAGATAAGTGGGATTGAAAAAGCCGTCCCAGATCGATCGTGTGGCCAGCCATTTGCCCGGCGTGAGCATGGCGCCAAGAATTCCTGTAATCAGCATCATGGTCAGCCAGGAGAAAACGACGTACACCAGGCCAATCTTGAAGCCTGTTTTCGGCCCGTATTTCTTCCATCCGAGATAATAGAACATGATGAGCACCACCTCGGACACAAATACAATCCACTCGATGAACCACACCCAGAAAAAGATGTGCAGCAATGAACCAATAGTGACCGGTGAAACCGTGGCCGTTGTCAGCCAGATCCCCACGCCGGTCAGGGCGCCAAACGAGGTGGTCACAATAAAAAATGTGCGCAGTACTTTGAACGCCAGTTCACTGAGCCGCGTGTCGTTCTCCTTAAGGGATTTGTAATGGAGGGACACAACAAAATAACTGCCTCCCACAGCCATTCCATGGGAAATGCACACGTGTATGACCCCAACAATTGCCACTAATAATCGATTACCAATAAATGGCATCTCAAAAATTGGCCATTCCATTTATATCCTCCTGAAAGAAAATAGATTTTTCTGATTTAGAATTCGGCGACCGGAATCCTGAAAAAGCAGGCACAAAAATTCTCTTATTCCATGTGCTAATTGTTATTCGTTTTCAAACAATCCTTGCAAATGCCTTTGAAATTGATCTGCGTCTCATTTATTTGATGACCATGATAATCATTTACATTTAACAGCTCGGATTCCAGGGGAATATCATAAATTTTCTGACACATGACGCACTTGAAATGTGCGTGAGGTGTTTCTAAGTAATCATAGTGCAGCTCGGTATCGGAAATGTTCAGGGCGGTAACGATGCCCTTTTGCGCAAATAAATTCAACGTGTTGTATACGGTCGTTCGCGACAGTGTCGGTATTTCCTGATAGAGCGCATTAAAAATCGTATCCACAGATGGATGTGTTGATGTATTCATAATATATTGCAAAATATATATTCTTTGAAACGATGGTTTCACTCCTTTTTGAATCAATACATCTCGCAGATGCTTGGTCGGTAACGGTTGCCTCCGGTCCATTTTAAAGAATCCTCTATTGGGTAAATACAAATTAATGAATTATCGGGTTTAAACAACGCAGACGGGAGCATAAAAAGGCAGGCGAAAGAAAAGAAAAAAGATTTTCCAATTTGATCAATAAAAAAATAATTTTTCATAAATAAATATGTTTAGAACGATAAACGCTCGCTCGTATTATCGCTGCTTCAAAACCACACGGCAAAATACACGCGTTCAGCGGTATTCGGTTTTTATCATATCTTGTATCATCGATAAATCGTGTAGGTTTCAGGTTAGGTTGGATACTACTTTGTAATCGTTACAAGCTTAATATACGATGTTTTTTCAAAAAGTCAAGGAAAAAATCCCTGCGATGAAAATTTCACAAAATGTACCACCGATGAATTGGCGGGCTAACAATCAGCTTTCTGACGACTCTCTTGTCTATTCCTCTGAGTCATTACAGGTTTTAAAATCATTGATAAAAATTTCCCATGCTTAATAATCCTGAAGGGATTTCTGAAAATAGCCCAGAAATTTATTTATGAGAAAATTGATACCCAATTCCAAATAGAGTCCTGTAAGATCGAATGGGCATCGGCGCGAGCCGCGAGGCAGATCGAGTCGCTGCTGCGTTTGGTGAGTTGGAACAAGCATCTCCCATTTTTAAACATACTGACAACGTGTGCCATGCTGGCGTGTTGGTTTTTTTGCCGGCGTTAACCAGGGTTTATTGAAAGGTGAAGCTGTTTATGAAAAATTGAAGCATGGTTATTATGGTTTGGTGACGATGGTTTCTATTTTTACATCAATAATGATAAAGATGGACGCATGTTAGCCATACAAATTATTGCAAGTGATGCAGATTTAATCCCGAATTATCAAAATAATACGCTGACGGTTCGCATACATTCGCTTTCATCCCCCAAGGCGAATCTGGCTGTAAATAAATTGTGCCGTCTATTAAATGATACTGAAACCTGAAAAAGTAGCAGAACTAAAAGAATTGCTTCCGTACATGAAAGCGTTCACAACACCGAATGTTTCCGGGACAATTTAAAAATATGGTTTTCTATAACTGACACTTCTTTTCTTTGCAATCTGCAATTCAACCAAACTTTAACGGAACAAAAGATGCATTTTCTGCATTGAATATGACTACATTTCTTTATTCAAGCTAATATATATCAGGCAGTAATGAAAGGAACGAAACGATTAGACAAACGATCGCAATCATTAACAATAACGCTGGAGTTTCTTTTATTTCACCTTTGGTGGTTTGATAGATATAATGAACACATTGGCAACCCAAATATCACTGCTAAGCGTTTTTGAAGATTGTCAATCACAAGAGAATCCCGTAGGGTGGAATGTTGTGAGAAAACTCAAATATCACTAATCTGGTTTTAAATCACCCAACAATACCACCCATTTCAAAATTGAACCAAAAAAATGAGATTTTTGGAAAAGAAATTTTCATTTCAGGTGTTAAAATTTAAAGGAGTCTTATGAATTATAGAAAATTAGGTTCACGCGGTTTACAGGTATCTACTATTGGATTCGGCGCCTGGGCCATTGGAGGCATGAACTGGGGCGAAACCGATGATAACGTTTCAATCAATGCTCTGAATGAAGCCATTGACCACGGCGTTACACTAATCGACACTGCGGATGTTTACGGCTTCGGGCATTCCGAGGAACTGATCGCCCGCGTCATCAAAGATCGCGGGAAGAACAATATTGTTATCGCTACCAAAGCCGGCAACGATTTTTACCATGCCACGTCTGAGGATGATCGTGGATACGGACCAATCAAGCAGACATACACGAAAGAATACATCATATTTGCCGCTGAAAAAAGCCTGAAACGTCTCGGAGTTGAGGCCATTGATATATTGCAATTGCACAGCGGCAGCCTTGAAAATATAGAGCGGGATGAACCCTGGTTAGCGCTGGAGCAGCTCAAAAAAGATGGTAAAATTCTTCATGCTGGCTGGAGCGTTCAATCCTTTCAGGAGACAAATCATGCACATTTGCTGGATTTGCATCATGATATTCTGGATGTCATACAGGTGCGTTATAATTTATTGGAACGGGAAGCCGAGAAAGTGCTTTTTTCCAAAGCAATTCAATATGGCATTGGCGTGATTGTCCGGATTCCTATTTTATTCGGCCTGCTCACCGGGAAGTTCAATGCCCAATCAAGATTCAGTGAAGATGATCATCGCAGTATGAATTTATCGCCGGAAAAACTGAAAACCTATTTGGCTGAATTGGAAAAGCTGCAATTTTTATTCGACGAATATCCGGACCAAACCAAAACCCAGGTGAGTTTGAGGTTCTGCATCTCGCACCCGGCTTGTCATACCGCCATTCCCGGGGCGAAAACAGCTTCGCAGGTGGCGGAGAATTGCGCAAGCTCGGATTTTGGACCGATTCCTCAGGAGACCTTAGCTCTTTTAAATGAATAATTAATACGACAAAGTCATATTAAAGTGATTTTTGAAATATGAACCGTTATTACCCAAGCCAAGGTCATTCCCGTACTACAGGCACTCCTTCCAGTCGCATGCCTGTAAAGTTGCATTATATTTTTGGATGAAAGCAGACTTTGCTTTTAGGGAATCTCCCTGCGATTTAGAATGAAATTTCTGTCCTCCAAAAAGATGGCGGATCTGCGACAAGAAACGACAGGCGACCAACGGAAGTACCCCGGGTAAAGTCCAGCGGAAATGACAGATGAAGGGGAATCTGACGAAGTGGATTTTTTCATAGATTCAGTGACATAGCCTGAATTATTCACAGATTTCATCCTAAATATATATAACTAATTGTTATTAATGATATTAACGAGATGCGTGAAATTTAACAGAGTTTGATATAACGAATTCTGAATTAAGCACCGTTCAGGCTATCTGGATTCCTTAATGAATTACAATGAATAATCCAGGATAGAAAAAAAATTGGTTCTATGTTGAAATGTGTGGTTTTTATTTAGTGAAATAAAATCTTACTACTGATATTCCCCTGCGCGGTGAAGACGCAAAAAATATTACCAGATGACCGTTTCATCTATAATTATTTTGCACAAAACTGAAAAATATGATGGATAATAACATGGAAAACAAGAATCTCTTTTCATTCCGAAAAAGGTGACCTGTTATTTTGGGGGTTTGTGTTCTATAGAATATGTCACCCCTGACCGGGTTTTTCTCATTCCGGGGCTGACTTTTCTACCCATATTCCATCCCTACGGGATTCGTGAGTGATTGACAATTTTCAAAACCGCGTAGCGGTGATATATTGGTAGCCAATATGTTCACCGTATTTATCAAAACATGTCGTGGTGAAATATTATTTAATTCAGCATCAATGTTTTTTATTGCGATCGTTTTTTAATCGCAGCGTTCCTTGCGCTGAATCAATTCAACCACACGAAACAGCAGAGAACCAAAAAACAGATGTCATCGTAATTATGAAATAGGGTACTAAGCAGTATTAAGATGATACTTTTAAAACTTATTTTTGAAGAATGGAAACATGAATGAAAAAGAAACACATTATTCGAATTATCGGGCTCGTTTTTTTTGTATTTTTTCTGTGGAGAATATCTGTTTTAATTTTTAAAGGCGAAGGAACCTCGTCACGTCGGCCGGGACGTCCCCCGATCGCGGTAGAAGTTGACAGTGCGCGCTACGGCCCAATCCAGGAAACGCGACAGCTAACTGGCAGCGTCCATCCTATTTATCAATATATTGTTGCGCCGAAAGTATCGGGACGTGTAATGCGACTGAACAAACGAATCGGCGATTGGGTGGAACGCGGAGAATTAATCGCTAAAATTGATGACGCGGAGTATCAGCAATTGGTGCTGGAAGCCGAAGCCAATTTGAAAATTTCCGAAGCCAATCTGGCTGAAATAAAAAGCCAGTTTGAACTGGCAAAGCAGGAACTGGAGCGGGTGCAATCTTTGCAGAAAAAAGGCATTGCTTCGCCGGCAGAATTGGATGCAACATCAGCCAATTTCAGCGCGCTGCAATCGCGCATAAAGCTGGCTCAGGCCCAGGTGGAACAGCGCCAGGCTGCACTCACATCCGCGAAAATACGACTCAATTACACATTGCTCAGGGCAACAGAGCCCGGTTTTGTGGGCGAACGATTCGTGGATGCAGGAAGCCTTTTAGCGCCCAATTCGCCGTTGGTCTCCATTATCGGAATCGACACAGTCATTGTTCGGACAACAGTGATTGAACGCATTTACGGAAGAATTCGAGTGGGGCAACAGGCTGAAATCGAAGTGGACGCTTTTCCCGGGCGCAGCTTTTATGGCAAGGTCTCACGAATTTCGCCCATGCTTCAGGAAGCATCGCGCGTGGCCCAGATGGAAGTGGAAGTCACCAACGATTCACTCCTGTTGAAGCCGGGCATGTTCAGCAAAGTAAATGTGGTTCTCGCTGAAAAAGATTCAGCCCAGGTGGTGCCGGCCAGAGCGGTTGTTTCTCGCAGCGGTGAAAACGGCATTTTTATTGTCCATAAAGGAGAAACTATCGCTCATTATCAGCCGGTTGAACTGGGCATCACATCACCCACAAAATCCGAAATTTTGTCACCGAAAATCGATGGATTGGTGATCACATTGGGCCAGCATCTATTAGAGGACGGAAGCAATGTGATACTGCCCGATTCGCAGAAAAATTAAAAAGCAGTGGTTGGGTGATAGGTGTTAGTCTTTAGTTTATTATAAGTTATGATCTGCATATTTTGCGATATAAATTACAAATAACAAAAAATAAATTCCAAAATTAAAAATTCAATTACCAATATTTTTTAGAAATTGAACAACCTTTGTCGGCGACAAGGGCTTTTTCTTTACCTTCGCCTTTATCTCTTTTCTATGCATTGAAGGAGCACATTTCATGAGTATTGCACGGGGACCGGTTGAACGGCCTATTTTGACATTTATCATATTTCTTATTATCATTATTTTAGGGCTGGTGTCGCTTTCGCGTTTGTCCATTGATTTAATGCCGGAAGTGACTTATCCCACCATATCTGTGATAACCAGCTATGGCAATGTGGGGCCGCAGGAAATGGAAGAGCTTATCACACGACCCATCGAAGAAGCGCTGGCAGCGGTTCAGGGCGTGGAAGAAATCGTTTCGACATCAACGGAAGGCCGCAGCATGGTTCGGGTATTGTTCGATTGGGGCATGGAACTGGATGTGGCTGCCAATGACATTCGCGACCGCATCGATCGCGTGCTGGGCCGCCTGCCGGAAGACATCGAACGTCCCATGATTCGAAAATTTGATCTGTCCGCATTCCCCATTCTCATCATGGGCGTTTCCAGCAATCTTGATCCGCTGGATTTGCGCCAGATTATGGAAGACCAGGTGAAATACCGCCTGGAGCGTGTTCCCGGCGTGGCTGCTGTGGACATCTGGGGCGGTTTGATGCGAGAAATTCATGTGGAATTGCAGGCCGCGCAACTGAAAGCGCTGGGCTTGTCCACGGACGTCATTCTCACTGCCCTGCGGAATGAAAATCGAAACATCCCGGCCGGCCTCTACGAAAAAGGAAATTTCGAAATTTTAATTCGAACCCAGGGTGAATTCCAGACACTGGACGAAATCGAGAACACCGTCATCACCATGCGACAGGGCACGCCCATCCAGATTCGCGATGTCGCCAACGTGACAGATTCCTGGGAGGAAGTTCGCCGAATCATTCGAATAGACGGAAAGCCGGGGCTGCGCATTTCCATCAGCAAGCAATCCGGCGCCAATACCGTCAAAGTTGCTGAAGCAGTCAAGGAAGAAGTTGAACGAATCAATCGCGACATACCTCAGGTACGGCTTCTTTCGCTCATCGATACATCAAAGTACATCCGGCAATCCATCAATAACGTGGGAAACGCCACGGTTCTCGGCGGCATTCTGGCGATCATCATTCTGTTTCTGTTTTTGAGAAACATTTCAAGCACAGCCATCATCGCCACCGCTATCCCCATTTCTGTGCTGGCCACGTTCGGACTGATGTACTTCGGCGGATTCACGTTGAACATCATGACTTTTGGAGGGCTTGCGCTGGGCATTGGTATGCTGGTGGACAGCGCCATTGTAGTGCTGGAAAATATTTACCGGCACCGGGAATCCGGGAAATCGCCCAAAGAAAGCGCGCTCATCGGAACTTCCGAAGTGTGGTCTGCCATTATGGCCAGCGTGCTCACGACCATCGTGGTTTTTTTCCCGGTCGTGTTCATTCGCGGCATGTCCGGCATCATGTTTCAGCAAATGGCCTATGTGGTGAGTTTTTCGCTGCTCTGTTCACTCCTGGTAGCGCTTACATTGATTCCAATGCTTTCATCGCGTTTTCTGCATTATCGACCATCCAGACAGGGAATAAATACCGGCCGCCTTCAGAAATTCTATTCAGTCAGCGAAACGACCTTTCGAAGAGTCGAAGAACGTTACGGCAATTTCTTGCAATGGGCGCTCGGTCATCGGAAAATTGTCGTGGGCGTCACCGCCATTCTTTTCATCTTTTCGATCATTCTAATTCGCTTTATCGGCGTGGAATTGATGCCAACAGCCGACGAGGGTGAAGTGCGCATTGAAATGGAAATGGCTGTGGGGACGCGACTGGAAGTTCTGGACCAGACAACAAAAGTTGTCGAGGAGATCGTTCGACGCGAGGTGCCTGAAATGGTTTCCATGTTGACCCGAATTGGCGGCGGAGGCTACCGGTCCAGCGGCGGGCACACAGGCCGAATTCAGGCGACACTGGTTTCAAAGGGCGAGCGAAAACGCAGCAGTGAGCAGATTGCCAATGATCTGCGAAAATCGTTGCAAGGAATTCCCGGTGTCACTATCCGCACACGACCCGGTCGCGGATTGTTCCTGCTGCGAATGGGTTCCTCATCCGGTGAAAATGTGAGCGTGGAAATTCGGGGATATGATTTAAAAACCGCTCAGGATCTGGCGCATAGAGTTGAACAAGTCATTAAGGAGGTGCCCGGTATCACCGATACCCGAATCAGCCGTCAGGAAGGCAGCCCGGAGCAAATCATCCGAATCGATCGCCAAAAAGCCGCGGATTTGGGGCTGACTGTATCAAGGATTGGCGATGCGCTCGAAACCGCGGTTGGCGGGTCGCATGCATCGTATTTCAGAGATAGCGGGAAACAATACCGAATTCTCGTTCGTCTGAGCGAGGAAGACCGACGTGACCTGAACGATCTTCTTGATTTGACTGTGATCAATAACCGGGGAGAATCAGTCATTCTAAGAAATGTTGTGAATACCATTCCGCGCGAAGGCCCTGTCAGTCTTGAGCGCAAAGATCAGGAACGCATCATCACAATCAATGCCAATTTCACCGGCCGCGATATGGGTTCGGTGATTTCCGATATTCGGGCGCAGCTTCGGTCCGTGCCGGTGCCCAAAGATTTCGTCATTCTGTTCGGCGGCGATTATGAGGAACAGCAGGAAGCATTCCGAGAGTTGATGTTTGGATTCATACTGGCCCTTTTACTCGTTTACCTGGTGATGACCGGTCAATTCGAATCGTTCCGCGATCCGTTCGTTGTTTTATTCTCCATTCCCATGGCCATCATCGGCATTGTGGTCACCATGATTCTCACCGGCACAATTTTCAGCATGCAGGCATTTATTGGCTGCATCATGTTAGCCGGCATTGTGGTGAATAACGCCATTTTACTGGTGGATTACACCAATCTGCTGCGCCGAAGCGAGGGAATGTCGTTAATGGAAGCCATCAAATTGTCAGGTTCTCGCCGGCTTCGTCCAATTCTGATGACCACGTTGACCACGGTTCTGGGTCTTATGCCGTTGTCCTTTGGTCTTGGCGAGGGTGGCGAAACTCAGGCCCCGCTGGCCCGGGTCGTCATTGGCGGTCTCATTAGTTCCTCGCTCATCACCTTAATTCTTGTACCGGTGATGTATAGCATTTTTGAACAGAAACTGAAACGAAAAAATAATACTGCTGCACTGGAAAGTTGAAATAAACATTCGATCCGCCCAAAGGTGCCATGCCCATGAAACACACCACACTACGCGACTTGAGTTAGAAATATCTTTGCGTACTGCTGTGTGTTCTGTGGGCACAATTTGTTTGAACCCACAGAACCAATTTAACAACGAGATTCATTATGACAAAGAAAATCATCCTGTTGACAGTTATATTTTTATGCGTTGCACTCACAACCGTCCATGCAAAACTATTCGAAACCAATGATTCGACGAAGACAGACACTCTAAAAATCCACCTGCAGGACGCTATTCTTCTTGCAATGGAATCCAACCCGACTCTGGCGGTTGAGCGTTTGAATCCCGCCATCGCCAGGACCTATTCCCGCGAGCAGAGCGCTGTGTTTGATCCAACCCTGGCCTTGTCCGCAGATAAGAGTGAAACCAAAATGCAGCGTTTTTTAGGTTCCCGTCCCGATCCCTTTGAGCTTACTTCGGAGCGTTTGCAATACGACATCTCTCTCACCGAAGCATTACCGACCGGCACTGTCGTTGCGGCCAATGCATCCATCAGCGGATCAATTTCCAGCATTTATTCGGATCAGTATAGCGGCGACATTGGCATATCGGTCACGCAGTCATTGCTCAGGGGAATTGGCACAGGGTATAACCTGGCAAACCTCCGCAAAGCCAGAATTGATGTGGACATTTCCAAGCTGGAACTCAAGGCAATTGCCGAACAGCTCACCGCAGATGTGGAAAAAGCGTATTGGGATTTGTACCTTGCCAAACAGGAAATAATTATTCAGCAGCGTTCTCTCGAGCTGGCTCAAAAGCAATTGAGCGAATCCCGGGAGCGCGTTAACGTGGGGCGTTTGCCGGAACTGGAACTTGCCGCCGTGCACGCTGAAGTTGCCACGCGCAAAGAGTTGATGATCGACGCCCAAAGTCGATACGAACAAGCCCGCTTGCAACTCATATTTCTGTTAAATCCGCCGGATGAACACCACTGGGAAGTAATTCCCCTGCCGATGGATCATCCCATTGTACCGACAGATTCTATTGCTTCAGTTCGAACCCACGAAGAATTGGCCATGAAATATCGCCCGGATTTAGTGCAGGCCAAACTGGAATTAAAAAAGAGTAAACTGGATCTGGTTCGCACGAGAAATGGATTGCTGCCGCGTCTGGATTTATTTATCAATCTGGGAAGAACCACGTATGCGCGATCGTTCAATGAAGGTCTGCCGGACATTAACAGCCCGTTTTACAGCGTTTCCGCCGGCGTCACATTCGAATTTCCCATTCCGAACCGACAGGCTCGGGCACAACACGCGCGTTCGAAATTTCAACGGGAACAGTTGGAAATCTCGCTGAAAAACATGGAACGGCTCGTGCAATGGGATGTCCGTTCCGCCTATATCGAAGCTCTTCGCTCCCGTCAACAAATGGAAGCCACACGTGTTGCCCGCGATTTGCAGGAGAAAAAACTGGATGCTGAACAGGAAAAATTCAGGGTCGGTAAATCCACGAACTACCTTGTCCTGCAAGCGCAACGCGACCTCATCGCCAGTCAGTTGGACGAAGCCCGCGCCACAGTAGGCGCGATCAACGCGCTCGTCGACCTGCAATTGCTGGAAGGCACCCTGCTGGAACGGCGCGGAATTCAGTCTTTTTCCAATGAGCTTAATTTGGAATAGTAATCAGATCATTGCTTTTTCGTCTCAGGTTTTTATAAATGACGTCAGCCTTTTTAATAGACCACAGGAAAACTATAAATCTATCTCCCCGGGTTGGAAAATATACAATTATTATTTGGCCGACATTCGGATCTAATTTAAATAGGGATGAGTTTAATATGCTGTATTTCATGTCTTTCATGTTATATTGCGTTTCAGGAACAAAAGACATTGTTCAGAGAGATAAAGTTTTGCTATTTCGAAACTTAGACTGATACTCCGGTAACCGCTGGCGATACTGAATCAACAATAAAATTCATTTATCGACAACCTTAACAAAAACAAAAAATATGAGGAACTTGTTCGATGAGAGAAAATCAAAAAACTAAAAAAACAATACCATCATCGCTGCAAGGTTACATTCAAAGATTTGATGAATTAAGAAGCGTTTTCGACAGCATGCCGGATGGAGTCATCGCCATTCTGGATCAGGAATTGAACATCGCAACCGCAAACCAGGCGATCGCCGAGATGCTCCATGTAACACTCAAAGATGTAATTGGCAGAAAATCAACAGATATTTTTCAAAAAAATATTCCAGGATTGGTAGAGGTTATTGAAAAAACCATTAAAGACAAAAAGGGTGTCAGAAATTATACGATTGAATTTATCAAACCCTCAGGTGAGCTCACTTCATTTTTGGTGAGTACTACGATTATCGAGGAAATCAGTGCTGAAGATACGGGAATTGTTCTCATTTTACATGACGTCTCCGAAGTCACTCGATTGAGAAGATTTGCCTTGCAGATGCAACGATATGGTGAGATCATTGGTAAATCCCAAAAAATGAGAGATATTTACACGCTAATCGAATCCATTAAAGATTACAATACTTCAATTTTAGTTGTGGGTGAAACAGGTACTGGAAAAGAGCTGATAGCTCGAACCATACACCGAATGAGTAATAGAAAGAATAAGCCTTTTGTGCCGGTTAATTGTTCAGCATTGCCAGACAACCTGATTGAAAGCGAATTGTTTGGCTACGTTAAGGGCGCATTTACAGGTGCTGATTCGGATCGGGCTGGCAGATTTGAAGTCGCAAAGGGCGGCACCTTGTTTTTGGATGAAATCGGCACATTGTCCATGCGCACTCAAATAAAACTTCTACGGGTTCTGCAGGAAAGGGTCGTCGAACGGTTAGGCTCATCAAAAAGCATTCCCATCGACGTTCGTATTATTACGGCGACAAACAGGGACTTGATGGAGTTAGCAGCAAAATACGAATTCAGGGAAGATTTATATTATCGCATTAAAGTCATGCAGATAAATGTTCCCCCTTTGCGAGACAGGAAAGAAGATATTAATTTATTAGTTGATTATTTCATAACCAAATTAAACCGATATTATAATAAAAATGTAGTTGGAGTTTCTCCAAGCGCACAGCAATTGTTGACAAATTATCTCTGGCCTGGCAATGTGAGGGAATTGGAAAACGCCATTGAACATGCATTTGTTTTGACGGCGGGCGCGCTGTTAGAAGAAAAGAATCTGCCTCCTGAATTGAGGCATGCGCAAAGCAATGGCACACCGATTCCTCCTGTGGAAGAAGACCCCAGCGGAGAAGAAGAGGAAATTAGAAGAGCACTTTTGGCTGAAAGAGGAAATATTTCAGAAGCAGCAAAAATATTGGGAATCCACCGTGCCACCCTCTGGCGGAAAATGCGTGAGTTCAGAATAGCCAAAGGATTTGGCAAGAAGGTTTAATAATTTTTATTTAATTAAAGACGCTTTTTGATTTGATCTATTAACTTTCATTTTTTCAACGATACCTCAAGATGTTGCAACATTTATCCTGATTTGTTGCAACGTTTTTCCATCCTATACCTATCTCTCTTTATCAAATTTTCGCCTATATGTTTTTATCAAAATATTAAAGTATTTGTAACTTACATTTAATCTTGTAGTTAGAGATATAGCTCTTTTGATTCAACGCGATTCATAGCAATGAATTAAATCAGGATTTAAATTGGCATAGTTGTTGTATCAAGTTAAGAAAAATTAAAAAACGATGTCTATAGAATAAAAATATATTATGTACGACTGATGCCAAAAAACTCAAAATACACATTAATCCTGTTTTACCGTAACGACAATAAACAGAGCTTACAAATAAAAATTGCATTGAATGATTTATGTGTAAAATATGGCAAGGAAGAAGAATTAAAAGTCAAGGAGGTGAATTCTGACGTAGACAAAACGATTTGTCAAAAGTACGGGATCATGGGAACCCCTGCTTTATTGATATTAGAAAATGGGGAATTAAGGGGACGATTTTTAGGAGAACTGAACTGGGGGGAGTTAGAAACTATCATTAAAAACTTATTAAAAATTAACCAACAATGAGGAGTAAATCATGTTTATCTCAAAATTTATGTTAAAAATGTCCATGCTATTATTGGCCGTTGTCATGTTTAGCGTGCCAATGACAGCAGAAAAATGTTATTCGCAAGACATTAAAACAACCTTATTCAAAGAAGCGAATCAGGCGAAACAAGCAGCCGATGATTCCAAAGCTGATTTATTAGCGCCAAAGAATTACAGCAAAGCGATGGACTATTATAATGATGCTAAAGATGATCTAAAAAAAGGAAAAAATCTTGACGACATCAGGAAGAAACTTCGCGCAGCAGAATCATACTTTAAACAAGCTGCCAAAGCAACAAAATTGGCAGAAGTAACATTAGCCAATCCGATGAAAGCTCGAAATGATGCACTGGATGCCGATGCACCGAATTTCGCAACGGAACTCTGGAAAGATGCAGAAGAGAAATTCGCTGATGCTGCTGAGGAGTTAGAGAATGGTGATGTGAATGATTCCAAAGAAAAAGGATCTGAAGCAGAAACATTGTATAGAAAAGCAGAATTGAAAGCAATTAAAGCCAATTATCTCGACGAAACGCGTAGCCTTATTGAAAAAGCTGAGGACATGGATGCTGACGATGAAGCACCCATTACCTTAGACAAAGCCAAATCCCTGATCGAAAAAACTGCGAAGGAATTGGAACAGAACCGTTATGATACTGACTATCCGCGTAGTCTGGCAAAGCAGGCTAAATACGAAGCGAGACATGCAATTTATTTAACGAAAACCATCAAAGAACTTGATGATGCTGATAAAGAATTTGAAGACGTCTTATTGGCTGCTGAAAAACCCTTGAGCGAAATTGCCAGCACAATCGATGTCGTTGCTGAATTCGATAATGGATACGATCAAACCACTTCCAGAATTATTGATTACGTAAAAACAATGCAGGATAAGAACGTTGAACTCGAGCAGGATCTTTCCGACCGAAATCAGCAAATCGCAGCTCTGAAATCTCGAATCTCAGAATTAGAAGGAAAGTTGGGCGGTATAGAAAAAGAAAAATCAGAACTGGCATTGCGCATTGAGGCACAGGCAAAAATTAGGAAAAAGTATGAAGATGTTGAGAAAACTTTCACCAGCGAAGAAGCTCGGGTGCTTCGCACGCCTGAAAACGAGTTGGTTATTAGATTGCTGGGACTCAACTTTGCTTCTGGCAAATCAGTCATTGAACCAAAATATTTTAGTATATTAACCAAAGTTCAGAATTTGATCAAAAATTTCCCGGAGAGCAAAATCAAGGTAGAAGGACACACCGATTCGTTTGGCGGCGATGAAATGAACCTGAAACTTTCACAAGACCGAGCCGATGCAGTGAAAGCATACCTAATGGCGAATATGGGTTTGGATGAAAGTCGAATCAAGGCAGTTGGATTTGGTGAAAGTAATCCCATTGCTAATAACGAAACCAGTGAAGGACGGACAAAAAACCGCCGTATCGACATCATTATTCAACCGAATCTGTAAACGAAAAACGATATAAGTTATTCTCATTTACATTAAAAAAACAGGCTCTGGCTTTCTTTTCACAAATTAGTCAGAGCCTGAAACATTAAATAGTATCATTGGAGAGCTATTGAAAATGAAACCAAAATCAATTATAATTAGTATATTGGTTGCTTTATTGGTTATACTTTTTGCACAAAATACCCAAATTGTGGACGTACAATTTTTATTCTGGTCTATCACTATGTCCCGAATAATTCTTTTGGCGATAGTCATTTTTATTTCATTCTTGCTCGGTTATTTCACGCATATAATTTTAAGCAAACGCAAAAAGAAATAGGACATGAAGAAATCAAATGAGGTTACATCATAGGATGAAATTAAATATGCTGAAATATGCCGCCAACGGCACTGGGACTGGCGTATGGAGAGAATACATCTGTGCTGGACAATTTGAAGGTTGAACAGATCATGGAAATCTATGCCCGTCGTCAACTCAACAAATGGACACATATATCGCCGCATTTGCAACTCGTTTGGAATGGCAACGGCACGTCAAACCCGTTGATGATTTTTGGTATCAGAACACATTTTAACTTTTAACCAAACAAGGAGAACTAAAATGGAAGATCGAAAAACGTACGTCGACAAGATGTCAGCCAAACTAAAAGAATGGGATGCCGAAATCCAAAAACTTGAAGCAAAAGCAGACGAGGCACAAGCAGACGCCAAAGCTGAATATCGAGAGCAAATCGAGGAATTACGCAGCAAAAAAGAAGAAGCGCAGCAAAAGCTCGATGAAATCCAGGAAGCGGGAGAAGATGCCTGGCAAGAATTAAAGGATGGTATCGAACGAAGCTGGAAAACATTGGGTGATTCCATAAAAAACGCTTTTAGCAAATTTAAATAGGAGGAAAAATCATTGACAGACTATCACGAACCTGAAGGTGAGTTAAGTGAAAAAGCCCGCTCTATAACGCGTGCGCTGAACAGTCTGAAAGAAGAAATTGAAGCGGTTGACTGGTATCACCAGCGCGTTGATGTTGAAAAGGATTCTTCTCTCAAAAACATATTAAAACACAACATGGAAGAGGAGATCGAGCACGCCTGCATGACGTTGGAATGGCTGCGCAGAAATATGGCTGGCTGGGATGAAGAGCTAAAGACGTATCTTTTCAAAGAGATTGATATTACTAAATTAGAAGAGTAGTTGGTAACAATTTTCCACATTGAGGCTTTTGATTAATGCGACGTTAATCGGCATCCAATTTTGATGAACCCATAGATAGTTAGCTGTTCATTTAATTGCAATCAAAGGAAAAAACTTTTAATGACCGAAAAAAAATCTATAGTTCACACAGGCATGGGAGCGATGCCGACCGAGGGCGGCGTCGCTTTTCGTGTCTGGGCGCCCCATGCCGATGAGGTGTTTGTGATTGGAAGCTTCAGCGATTGGTCTGACTCTGCCCATCCGATGTCTCATGAAGAAAATGGTTTTTGGTATGCAAAAGTATCCGATGCAAAAATTGGCGATCAATACAAATTTCTCATTCGAAACGGCGACCAAAAATTACAACGTATTGATCCTTACGCCCGTGAAGTAACCAGCTCAGTCGGCAACGGGATCATTCATGATCCGCAATTTGATTGGGGCAATACCAGCTTTAAAATGCCAAATTGGAATGAATTGGTGATTTATGAGCTGCACATAGGTACATTTAATGATCGACCAGGAGGTCCGCCAGGTAATTTACACAGTGCGATTAAAAAATTGCCGCATCTTAAAGAATTAGGCGTCAACGCCATAGAAGTGATGCCAGTGATGGAATTTGCGGGGGGATTTTCCTGGGGCTATAATCCTGCCTTGATATTTGCCATTGAAAGTGATTACGGCGGCGCCAAAGCGTTTAAAGAATTTGTAAAGGCGGCTCATGAGCTCGGCATCGCTGTGATATTTGATGTGGTCTATAATCACCTGGGACCAAGTGATCTTTCGCTGTGGCAGTTTGACGGCTGGAGTGAAAATGATAAGGGCGGAATATACTTTTATAACGATGGGCGATCTCAAACACCGTGGGGCGACACACGTCCTGATTATGGGCGCAGCGAAGTGCACCAATATCTCAGGGATAATGCCTGGATGTGGTTGGATGAATATCGAGTCGATGGACTGCGCTGGGACATGACCGCATTTATCCGCAATGTTCATGGGCACGATAACGATCCCAATAATGATCTGCCTGATGGCTGGAGTTTGATGCAGTGGATCAATCAGGAGATGAAAAAGCAACAACCCTGGAAGATCAGCATTGCCGAAGATATGCAGATGAATCATACGATCACCAAGGATGTCGAAGCTGGTGGCGCTGGATTCGATGCGCAATGGGACTCCCGTTTTGTTCACACGGTGCGTAGTATAATCACCACTCCCAATGATACGGACCGGGACATGAATGCTTTGCGTGATGTCATTATTCACCGTTTTAATGTGGATGCGTTTGAACGAGTGATTTATACCGAATCCCATGATGAGATCGCCAACGGCAAAGCGCGTGTTCCCGAGGAAATTGATCCTGGAAAGGCAAGCTCGTGGTATGCGAAAAAACGATCCACCCTGGGAGCAGCGATGGTTTTTACCGCACCCGGCATCCCCATGATTTTCCAAGGTCAAGAATTTCTGGAAGATGACTGGTTTCACGATCAGGATCCAATCGACTGGACAAAAAAGCAAAAATATCAGGGCATCTTTCAATTATATCGGGATCTAATCGCTTTGCGGCTCGACAAAAAGAATAGTACGCGTGGACTCACCGGGCAAAAAGTGAATGTATTCCATGTAAACAATAACGATAAAGTGATTGCCTTCCATCGCTGGCGTAAAGGCGGAGCAGGAGATAGCGTAATTGTCATTGCTAATTTTGCTGATAAAAATTGGGACAACTACAGCATCGGGTTCCCACGAGAAGGCGCCTGGAAAGTCCGCTTCAACAGCGATTGGAATGGTTATGATTCGGAATTTGGTAATTTTTTAAGCACGGATACTAAGGCAGTAAAAGGTCGTCGGGATGGGTTGCCCTGTAATGGGAATGTCGGCATTGGTGCTTATAGTGTGATTATTTTATCACAAGATGATTAGCAATTATTGCCTTAATTAAATTAAAATATGAGGAGAATTAACCATAATCAAAACAGAAAAAGAGAAAATCAAAAGCGAACAAAAGTTTTCATCCTGAAAAATTAGAAAAACGAATCGGAAATGAGCACTCAAAATCATAATCTTTAGCCTGAATTATTCACAAATTTCAAACAATAGATATTTAACTTTATGTTATTCATAAAATTAATCAGATATATGAAATTTAACAAAGTTAGATATACTGAATTCGGAATGAAGCACCATTCAGGCTATCTGGATTCCTTAATGCATTACAATGAATAATCCAGGTTAGAACTGATATTTACGGGTACTCTTAATTTATTTATTCGCAGAGGGAAAAAGAAATGTGGTCCAATAAAACAGTGTCTTTTTCCCCAGCATTCACAATCAACCCTGTTTTTTATCATTTATACCTTGAATTATTAACATTTTTTTTATATGTTAAAGTAATTCACGCGCTAATCCCAATGGAGCTCCTGATTTAACCTTCGCAATCGTCAAACTATTTTTTATTTGCTTGCTTGCATGCTAAAAATATCAAATCTGAAAAAAACTTTTGACCGGCTTGAAGCCGTGAAACCGTTCAGCCTTTTTGTGGAAAAAGGCCAGACAACCGTTCTCATTGGTCCGAGTGGATGTGGGAAATCCACCATTCTTCGGATGATTATCGGGCTGATTCCTCCGGATGCCGGCGAAATTCAATTCGATGGTGAAGATGTAACCTCCGAGTCTGTCATGAGCTTGCGCCGAAAAATGGGTTATGTCATTCAGGACGGTGGACTTTTCCCTCATTTGACGACCAGGCAAAACATTTCGCTCATGGCGACCTATCTTGGCTGGTCCCAATCAAAAGTTACCGAGAGAATCACTGAACTAATCGATTTGACGCAATTCCCGGCCGACGGTCTCGATCGTTATCCGGCGCAGCTTTCCGGCGGACAGAAACAGCGGGTCAGCCTCATGCGCGCGCTCATGCTGGACCCGATTTTACTGCTCATGGACGAACCGCTGGGCGCCCTGGATCCACTGATTCGAATTGATTTGCAGGCAGAACTCAAATCCATATTTCAGAAACTGCATAAAACCGTCGTATTCGTCACTCACGACCTTGGCGAAGCCGGCTTTATCGGTGATACGATTGTATTGCTTCGCGATGGGCAGCTCGTTCAGGAAGGTTCTTTGAACGAACTCGTCAATTCACCGGCCGATCCGTTTGTGACGCGGTTCATCAATGCGCAACGAAGCCCTCTTGAAAAAATTCAGGGAGCACAGGGATGAGTTTGAAATTATGGGCTTTATTTCTTCTTGCAGTATTTTCTTTCTGTGTGAGCGCTTCAATCGGTCTTGGGCAAGGTAGCGCACAGGTCAGGATTACCATTGGTTCTAAAAAATTCACTGAAAATGTCATCCTGGGCGAAATTATTCATCAACTCGCCAGCAGCACCGACGCATTCAGTGAGTACAGACCACAACTTGGGGGCACGCGCGTTCTCTGGAGCGCTTTGGTAAAAGGAGATATTGACATTTACCCGGAGTATACCGGAACCATCATGCGGGAAATTCTGCAAGAGTACAATCTTCAAACCGAAGCCGAATTACCCGAGCTGCTCGCCCGATTCAATGTTCGTATGAGTGAGCCATTGGGATTTAACAACACGTACGCCATTGGCATGAAAAAAAGTCGAGCGAATGATTTGAATATTCGTTCCATTTCAGACCTTCGAAATCATCCTGAATTAAAATTTGGTCTCACCAATGAATTCTTGGACCGGGCGGACGGCTGGCGAGGGCTCCGCGCTCATTATCATCTGCCGCAAGATTTTGTGCGCGGACTGGATCACGACCTGGCGTATCGCGGCATCGCCAGTGGTTCGATTGATGTGATTGACATGTATTCCACGGATGCTGAAATCGCATATTATGAGCTCCAAACGCTTGAAGATGACCTGGGCTATTTTCCCAAATACGATGCGGTTTTGCTTCACCGGGCAGATCTGTCGAAACGTGCTCCCGGCGTAATCCAAAAAATTGAAACCTTGACCGGAAAAATAAATGAATCAGCAATGATCGCCATGAACGCCAGAGCCAAACTCGACGGCGTTCACGAATCCCGTGTAGCGGCTGACTTCATACGCGAAACGTTTGGACTGAATGCTGAGATTGAAACGGAAACCTTCTGGCAGCGTTTCCGGGAAAATACAGCCGATCATCTGCTGCTCGTTTTTATCTCTTTATCAGCAGCCATTTTACTTGCAATTCCTCTCGGGATTTTAGCGGTTAAAGTCAGTCGGCTTGAAAAAATAATCCTGGGCATTGTGGGAATCATTCAAACAATTCCGTCGCTGGCTCTGCTGGTTTTCATGATCCCGCTGCTGGGAATTGGCGGACCGCCGGCGATCCTGGCACTTTTTCTGTACAGTTTGCTGCCTATCGTTCGGAACACGTTCACAGGGATCAAAGACATTCCACCATCCATCAATGAATCTGCCTGCGCGCTGGGGCTGCCCCGGTCGGCCCGATTGCGGCTGGTCGAACTGCCCATGGCATCGAGCACCATTCTGGCAGGCATCAAAACATCGGCGGTCATCAATATCGGGACGGCAACCCTGGGAGCGCTTATCGGCGCCGGGGGATACGGTCAACCCATTCTGACAGGCATTCGTCTGGACGACATTGGTATGATCCTTGAAGGCGCAGTGCCGGCAGCCGGGTTAGCCCTGCTCGTTCAGGGTGGATTTGATTTACTGGAGCGATTCATTGTTCCAAGGGGATTGCGACTCTAAGCTTTGCTTTTCCCTGCATTTTCATCAATACAGAGAATTCCCCAATTCAAAACTTTTATTACCAGAAAAAAGACTCAATAAATTAAGGAACAGATACATGAAAAATATATCCACAGACAATCGCGCGACAACAGTCGCCACAGAAACAAAGAGAGTTAACAACACCTTTGCCAGCGATGTGCATCAGGGTTTGTCCAATTCGCCAAAACATCTTCCCAGCATGTACTTTTACGACTATGCCGGCTCAATTCTGTTCGAAGAAATCTGCCAGTTGCCGGAATATTATTTAACCCGAAAAGAAACTGAAATTCTTCAGGTTTATTCCGAGGAAATTATTTCATTGCTGCCAAAGGATATTCAATTAGTGGAGCTGGGGAGCGGCAGCGCCATCAAAACTGAATTAATCATCGAGGAAATGCTGAATCAACATGATAAAGTGGTTTACAATCCCATCGATATCTCTGAAAAAATGCTCATGGAGAGCTCCAGCCTGCTGCTGGAAAAATATGACAACCTGGAAATCAATTCTGTGGCAGCCGAGTACGACGAAGGACTGCGCCAAGTAGATATGCAAACCAGTCAGGCGAAACTGATTCTCTGGCTCGGATCCAGCATTGGGAATTTTGAAAAAGTCACTGCCATCGCATTTCTCAAAAATCTGTTGCAATCATCTTCTTCGGAGGATTATTTTTTATTTGGATTCGATTTAATTAAAGACAGGAAAATTTTATTAGACGCATACAATGATTCACAGGGCGTGACAGCGCAGTTCAATCTGAACCTGCTGAAACGAATCAACAGGGAACTGGGCGGTGAATTCGATTTGGATAATTTCACACACAAAGCGAGTTATAATGAAGAAAAAAGCCGAATCGAAATGCATTTGATAAGCACCTGGGAACAAGATGTTTATATTGCCGATCTCGATGAGTCATATCACTTCAATAAAAATGAGACAATCCATACCGAGAACTCTCATAAATTTTCTCAGGAATCCATCCGTAAACTGGCGGAACAGGCTGGATTTACTATCTTCAAACAATGGTTCGATGCACATCACCATTTCAATTTGACGCTATTCAAACCAGCTTGTAAGTAAAAGCCCAATGAGCTCCCGGATAATAGTTGGCAATCTATTACGCCAACCGTTATAATGGCGATGAATTCAAACAAAAATAATTTATGCACAAAACAGATAAAAACTGGATAATAACATAGATAACAATAATCTATCTGTATTCGGAAAAAGGTGGCCTGTTATTCTGGTGTTTGATTTTAAAAAATATGTCACCCCTGACGGGGTTTACCTCAATCCGGTGGCCGATTTTTCTACCGATATTCCATCCCTACGGGATTATTTTGTGATTGACAATTATCAAAACCGCGTAGCGGTTGTATATTGGTAGCATAAGTGTTCCGCATATTCATAAAACCACGGAGTGGTGAAATATGATAAACCCAAGCGTTATTGTTTATGATTGCGATCATTTTTTTAATCGTTGCGTTCCTTGCGTTGAATCTATTTACCCACACGAAACAGGATAGAACCAAAAATTTATAAAACAAAGGGATTCCCATGACTGATTTATCTAATAATAATGAAAAACGTGCAATATGCGGCATTTGCCCGGCCGGCTGCTGGGTGAAAGTCAGCTTCGATGA
Source organism: uncultured Cytophagia bacterium (assembly GCA_964605145.1). Taxonomy (GTDB): domain Bacteria; phylum Zhuqueibacterota; class Zhuqueibacteria; order Thermofontimicrobiales; family Thermofontimicrobiaceae; genus CAZSBG01. The sequence goes on from CAZSBG010000026.1 coordinate 54,043, forward strand.
AAGTGGAAAGATGAGTGAGGTCCACCCGGATGACACGTCTCCGCTGGGCATGATTTGTACGCTGGGCGAGCACTCTGCTGACATTGTTTATTCCGAACACCGGCTCAAATATCCGCTGAAACGAAAGGGTCCCAAAGGCACGTATGATTTTGAACGAATTTCATGGGATGAAGCCTATGATACAATCGTTGAGAATCTTCAGCAGATCAAGCAGGAATCCGGCCCTGAGGCGACAGCAATTTATACCGGCCGGGGCAGTTTCGAACTGGCTATGTGCGACGTCTATCAGCCCAAAGGCGTGTCGGTATCTTCGGCCTCCAGCATTCTTTTTCCATTCGGATCTCCGAACACGCTGGGGGTTGGCGCGTTATGCTACGTCTCATTTGCCATGATCGCCCCGCACGTCACCATGGGCGGGATGCTCATCAACATGTTTTCCGACATCGAAAACGCTGAACTGATTATCGTATGGGGAGCGAATCCGGCTACGGATTCACCGCCGCTGGATTATGAAAGAATTCTAACCGCCCGGAAGCGCGGCGCCGAGGTGGTGGTCATCGATCCGCGCCGCACAAAAACAGCCAAAGCCACGGATGCGGAATGGATAGCGGTTCGTCCGGGAACTGACGGCGCGCTGGCGCTGGGATTGTGCAATGTGCTGCTCGATGAAGAATTGCACGATGAAAATTTCTCGGACAACTGGACGCTTGGCTTTGATGAATTTGTGCGATATGTGCAGCACTTTCGCCCCGAGGTGGTTGAGGACATTACCGGCGTGCAGGCAGAAACCATTCGCAGCCTGGCCCGGCGAATCGCCGCGGCAAACGGTGCAGCCCCGATCATGTACACCGGCCTTGAGTACAGCGACAGCGGCGTACAGGCCATTCGCGCGACCATGGTGCTGTGGGCACTGGCAGGTCAACTGGATGTGCCCGGGGGACGCTGTTTTTCTATGCGCGACAACATTTTCCCGATTAACAGGGACGGCCTCATCGCCAATCCCAACGAGAACCTGGCGCTGGGCAGAGACAGATTTCCGGTTTACAGCAGCTATCGCGGGGAATCGCATGCCATTTCTTTGCCCGATTCTGTGCTGCACCGCAATCCGTACAAAATTCGCTCTCTCATCATTCTTGGCGGTTCCATGATCACGGCCTGGCCCCAGCCGGAGATCTGGCGCAAAACATTCAATTCGCTTGATTTTATGGTGTGCATCGACCGGCAATTAACTGCCGATGCAGCGTATGCAGATATCGTTCTACCAGCGACCACCATGTACGAAATCAATTCGTATATGACTTATGGTTCCATTTTCAGGCTTCGTGAAAAAGTGATCGACCCGGTGGGTGAAGCAAGAAGCGATTATTTCATTTTGGCAGAATTGACCCGGCGTTTGGGCTACGGTCACCTGTATCCGCAGACAGAGGAAGAATTGCTGAAACATGTTTTAGAAGGATCGAACTTTAACCCGCAAGATGTCCGAAATGCAGGCGGAAGCGTTCAACTGGAAACCTCCATGATGCAATACAAAAAATGGGAAAAAGGATTGCTGAGAGCGGATGGAAAACCGGGCTTCGAAACACCCAGCGGAAAATTTGAGATCGCTTCAACCATTCTGGAAGAACATGGCTACGATGCCCTGCCGGTGTACACTGAGCCCAAAGAGGGTCCCATCGCGCAACCGGAACTGGCAGAAGAGTATCCGCTCGTGTTCAATTCAGGCTCACGCGTTTCTACAGATTTTCGGTCCCAGCATCATGGCATTCCGCGGCTGCTCAAAAAGCGGCCGGAACCAATCGTCACACTGAATGCCAAAGACGCGGCGGAGCGCGGCATTAAAACCGGCGATCTGGCCCGAATCCGAACCAAACGCGGCCAGGTTACCATGCGCGCGTATGTCACCGAAAATATTGTTCGCGGCGCCATCGATGCCGACATGGGCGGCGGCGGGCCGGTGGGACCAAAAGCCTGGCAGCACACCAATATCAACGACCTGACTGATCTGCAGAATTACGATCCCATTTCCGGTTTTCCTGTTTACAAAACCTTGCTTTGCCAGGTTGAAAAAGTGTCCGCCGGAAAAGGAAATATGGCCATCAATTCCGGGGAAGGCGATGTCATTCAAAAAGATATGGTGCCGGAATCAAAACCGGACCGGAAGCAAAAACGCATTTATCTGGATCACAGCGCCACCACCATGCTCGATCCGGAGGTCAGAAAAGTGATGGCCGATTTTTTGGAGAACGGACAGGGCAATCCTTCCAGCATTTACAGCGAGGGAAAATACTCAAAAACCGCTATTGAAGCCGCACGCCGGAGCATCGCACGGATGATCAATTGCACTGCCCGTCGTATCACCTTCACCGGCGGTGGTTCCGAAGCAAACAATTTCGCCATCAAAGGCACCGCCTTTGCAAACTGGAAAAAAAAGAATCACCTGATTACCTCCTGCATTGAACATCCGGCTATTATCAATGCGTGCAAATGGCTGGAAAAATTTGGTAGAAAAGTCACCTACCTGCCGGTGGATGATACAGGTGTAGTAAATCCGAACGATTTAAAAAACGCGATCACGGATGATACGTGTTTAGTCAGCATTATGATGGCAAACAACGAGACCGGTTCCATTCAACCTATTCAGGAATTGGCTGCACTTGCCCACGAGAAAAACGTTCTGTTCCACACCGATGCCGTGCAGGCTGTGTCCAAAATTCCAGTGGATGTGGAACAGTTGGGTGTTGATCTGCTCACCCTTTCCGGCCATAAATTTTACGGTCCCAAAGGTATTGGCGCACTGTACATTCGGAAAGGCGTCACTATCGAACCTCTGATAAACGGCGGCAAGCAGGAAAACGCCATGCGCGCCGGCACTGAAAATGTGCTGGCCATTGTCGGGCTGGGGAAAGCCGCTGACCTGGCAGTTCAACGACTCCAGGAGATGAAACGAATTGCTCAACTGCGCGACAGATTATTCGACGGCATACGCGCAATCGTTCCTGACGTAAAACTGAACGGCCATCCCGAAAATCGCGTCCCGGTCACACTGAATGTCACCCTGCCGGGCATGCGCGGTGAATCGCTCGTCATGGCATTGGACCAGTACGGTGTGGCTCTTTCTTCCGGATCAGCCTGCCGGGCCGGATCCCCGGATCCGTCGCATGCCTTATTGGCCATGGGACTCACCGAAGAGCAGGCTCATTGTGCACTTCGGTTTTCTCTGGGTTATAAAACCACTGAAAAAGAAATTGATCGAGTGCTTGAATACCTAAAACACATCATCACTAAATCCAAAAATATTGTGAGATTTGTTGCGTGTAAATAGCACAAACTCATCGCAAGGATTTAAGCGTTTCATTCAACCTTTTTTAATCGATCAAATTGTACTTCAATCCTCCCCATTGAAAGACGAATCATTATACTTTGAATAAAATTTTTTTGTGTGCATCTTTTCCGACAGGTTTGCACCATAAACCTGCCAGTTCCTAAAATCGACCGCAATTTTTTTTCACACGAAGTGTTTAACCTGGATTATTCATTGTAATGCATTAAGGAATCCAGGTAGCCTGAATGGT
>CAZSBG010000027.1:0-57159 GCA_964605145.1 uncultured Cytophagia bacterium
GCACCATTCAGGCTATCTGGATTCCTTAATGAATTACAATGAATAATCCAGATTAGATATTTCCACATTTGTGAACAATCCCGCTTCATAATCATAACTCTCTATTTAAAAATCGCTTGACTCTTAAGAAATTTTGTTGTAAATTTACAGACATTTTTTTAATAATGATGCTTCAATAACGATTGAAATTATCATGTTAAAGTCACAGGTATTACTGCTTAATCAGAATTACGAGCCTATGAGCGTTACAAATGCCAAGAAGGCGATTATTTTGCTCTATCTTGGCAAGGCAGAAATAATTGAAAAGAACAGCGGCTACGTCCGTTCGGTGAGCACAAGCTATCCGCTTCCGAGCGTGGTGCGATTAACCCGGTTCATTCAAATGCCGAGGAAGCGCATTGTGCTCTCGCGAAAAAATATTATCAAGCGGGATAATCATACCTGTCAATACTGCGGTGTCCGTTCGAATCCGGTGACCATCGACCATGTTATTCCACGCGTGCGCGGCGGGCAGGACACATGGGAAAATCTGGTATGCGCCTGTTTGAAGTGCAACAACAAAAAAGGGGACAGAAGCCCTGAAGAAGCAGGTATGACTTTGGCCAAAAAACCGCAGCGTCCGAACTTTATTTTTTTTATTCGATACAATATCTCCGTCATCGATGAGAGGTGGCGACCGTATTTATACATGAATTAAATGATACGCGATTTTTGTGTTTCGTTCTTAGTTAAAAACTTTTTTTGAACCATACTTTTCCGATGCCACAAATCGTGGATCGGAAATTTTTTAATCAGCAACGATATTTTGGATAAAACTGTTAATCAAATCAACCAGGCGACTGAATCTTGCAGCAAGGGAGAACTGATCTGATGAAAAAGAGAATTCTTAGTGGAATGCGACCAACCGGAAAACTTCATTTAGGCAACTATGTGGGAGCATTGGAGAATTGGGTGAATTTACAGGGCGAATATGAAAATTTTCATCTTGTTGCAGATTGGCATTTATTAACAACCAGCCTGGATACTTCCAAAATTAAAGCCAATACATTGGATATGGTCATCGACTGGCTGTGTGCCGGCATTGATCCTGAAAAAAGTCCGATTTTTGTGCAGTCAGAAATCAAGGAACATGCGGAATTGTTTCTGCTTTTTTCCATGCTGGTGACCATTCCACGGCTGGAGCGGAATCCGACCGTAAAGGAACAGGCCAAGGATTTGGGGCTTGAAAACAACATGGCATTTGGTCATCTCGGGTATCCCATACTTCAGGCCGCGGATATTTTAATCTACAAGGCGCACCTGGTGCCGGTGGGCGAAGACCAGTTACCCCATGTTGAATTGACCCGGGAAGTGGCGCGTAAATTTAACAAGACCTATGGCGATGTTTTTATCGTACCGTCCGGGCGAGTGACAGAGTTCAGCCGGCTGCCGGGCCTGGATGGGAGAAAAATGAGCAAATCGCTCGGGAACACCATTTTGCTTTCGGATGAACCGGATGAAATTGTCGACAAAGTGAAACGCGCGGTTACTGATCCGGCAAAAATCAGGCTGGGCGACCCGGGCAACCCTGAAATATGCAATGTTTTCATTTACCACAAAAAATTCAATCCCGAAGAGGTCGACCAAATCGAAAAAGATTGCCGGAGCGGCGCTCTGGGATGTGTGGCGTGCAAAAAGAATCTGGCGGAAAAATTGTCAAATTACCTGGAACCATTTCGGGAAAAGCGCCGTCATTACGAACAAGATATTGATGAAGTAAAACATATTATTGAAAAAGGGAATTCAATTGCCCGAAAGGTCGCCGGGGAAACGATGGAAGACGTTCATCAAGTCATGAACCTTGGATAAATATGGCGTATCGAATCAAATTACAAAATTTTGAAGGGCCGTTGGATCTGCTTTTGTTTTTGATAAAAAAAAATGAAGTGGATATTTACGACATCCCCATTGCTGATATTACGAAACAATACATGGAATATGTCGAAATTATTCAAATGCTCGATCTCGAAGGCGCCAGTGAATTCATATTATTAGCAGCAACGCTCATCCGTATTAAAGCAAAAATGTTGCTGCCACGTCCCAAAAGCGATGACGAAGACGAAGAAATTGTTGATCCCCGGATGGAGCTGGTCACTCGGCTCATTGAATATAAACGATTCAAGGAGCTTTCTTTTAAATTATCGGATATTGAAGACACGCAAAGAAATTTCTTTCAAAGGGGATTTTACCCGGATGCGGAACGTGATTCCGAGGATGGCATAGAACTCGATGAGGATGTCTCTTTGTTTTCACTCATCAGCGTGTTCAGGCAAGTTCTTGATCGGATGCCAAAAGAAACTTATCATCATGTTGAAGATTTACAAATTAGCCTGGAAGAGCAGATTGAATTCGTAATCAATAACCTCCAAAAAGTCAAACAGATTTCGTTTGTGGATTTAATTGCGCATCTTCGAAGCAAGCTTATTGTCGTGGTCACATTTATGGCAATACTGGAGTTAATGAAACGCGGCGATATCGTCGCCCGACAATCCATGCCTTTTGGAGAGATTTGGATCGTGAGGACGCGTGATAGAATATAAGGAAATGAAAAAGATAATTGAGGCGCTGATATTTGCATCGGATGGTCCCATTAGCGGCAACCGAATTAGAAGCACTATTGAAGAAATCGATACAAATCAAATCCAGGTGATTGTTGACGAACTCAATATCGAGTACGAGCAACAGCAACGTTCTTTTCAAATAGTACATGTGGCAGGCGGCTACCAATTTGTTACCCGCGCTGAATTTGCTTCTTATATCAAAAAATATTATAAGGGGCGAAGCAAATCGAAACTATCGCGTGCAGCATTGGAAGCATTGGCAATCGTTGCGTTCAAGCAGCCCATCAGTCGCCCTGAAATTGATATGATTCGCGGTGTCAATTCCGATGGCGTGGTGAAAAATTTACTGGAACGGAACTTGATTCAGATTTCGGGCCGATCAGAGACCATCGGCAGGGCGCTGCTTTACAGTACGACAGCAGAATTCCTGCGATATTTTGGTGTCAATGAGGTGTCGGAACTTCCCAAACCAAAAGAAATAGAGGAACTGCTTGGCAGCACCCAGGAAGAACTTCCGTTCTCGAGTGAAGAACTGGAAGGCGAAATCGTGGATCAGATGTCGGCGTTAGACGATTCTGACAGCGATAGCGACACCGAAACCGAAAATGCCGATGACGATGAGGCTGAATAAATTTCTGGCAGCGTGCGGATTGGGATCGCGGCGAAAATGCGAGCAGATTGTTTTAGCCGGGCGAGTGACGATTAACGGCAGGGAGGTAACTTCATTAGCAGAAAATGTTGACGAAAATAAAGATCGTGTGACTGTTGATGGACGACGGGTCTCTCTTCCTTCGAAGTTTAGCTACGTATTGCTGAATAAGCCTGCCGGGTATATCACCACTCGACATGATGAAATGGGGCGAAAAACTGTTATGGATTTGCTGCCAAAGGATGTACGTGTTTCCCCGGTGGGACGATTGGATAAAAATACAACCGGCGCTCTGATTCTCACAAATGACGGAGATTTTGCCTATCGGTTGACACATCCCAAATTCGGGGTGGATAAAGTCTATCAAGTGACAGTGCATCGGCCGGTGTTGGAAAAGCAGGTTCGGAAATTACAATCCGGCATCATGTTAGAAGAAGGACTGACAAGTAAATGCCAGGTGAAGGTGCTGGACCATCATCGTAAACGATTGGAAATTATCCTGCACGAAGGCCGCAAACGTCAGGTTCGCAGAATGGTTGAAGCACTGGGATTTCGGGTGATTCGTTTGGCTCGCGTGAGATTTTCTTTTCTTACGTTGGAAGGATTGAAGCCAGGCGAATGGCGAAATCTGACTGAAGAGGAAATAGAGAAACTGAGAGCGATTGCCGGCTGATTTTGAATGGCTGAAAAGAATCTGAAATTTTGAAGCCGACAATTTAATTCACATTACTTGTTGAAAAAATAATTTGATGGATAAACAACGCATCATCGCCATTGATGGACCTGCAGGCTCTGGAAAAAGCACGACTGCCAAACTTGTAGCTGAACGACTGGGTTTTACTTTTTTAGATACCGGAGCAATGTACCGGGCGTTCACGCTCAAGGCGCTTCGAAAAGGATTAGATGTGGCGAGTGAACCAGAAATTTTATCACTCACCAATGCGACACATATTGAACTTTCTCATAAATCTGGACGTTTAAAAGTTTTGTTGGATGGGGAAGATGTCACACAAGAAATCCGAAATTCGAGCGTTTCGAATCACGTGGCAAAAGTTGCAGCCCTTGGCGGTGCAAGAAAGTGGCTGGTGCAGATGCAGCGTCGGATTGGCGCCCATGGGAACATGGTGGCGGAAGGTCGCGATGTGGGCTCAGTGGTATTTCCCGATGCCAGATTGAAAATATTTTTGATCGCCTCCATCGAGGAACGGGCGAAAAGGAGGTTCAAAGAGATACGCGATAAGAATGAAAAAGTTAATTTGGATCAATTAGTTGATGAAATAAAAAAACGCGATGAACTGGATCGCTCACGCGCAGCCAGCCCATTGTTGAAAGCAGAAGACGCCATTGAACTGGACACAACCAATCTGACCATTGTGCAGCAAGTTGATTTCATCGTGAATAAATGGAATAATGAAAATATCGATTGATGAGTACGCGGGATTTTGCCCGGGCGTGAAGCACGTTGTAGAAATTGCAGAGCAAAATTTAACAGAAGGAAAAAGGATCGTTGCACTGGGTTCGATCATCCATAACGAAAAGGAGATCGAGCGGCTAAAGAAGAAGGGACTTTCGGAGATAGCCCAGGAACAATGGGAGGAAAATTCTGGTTTCAGACAAACGGTGAACGGCGATGTTGTGTTAATTCGTTCACACGGCGTGCCGCCGCAAACGCTCGATTATTTTGAGCAGCATGAAATCCCCTTTATTAACGCGACGTGCTGGCGCGTAAAAAGAGTGCAAAAATTGGTGCGGCAGTATTCAGAAATGGGCTGCCAGGTTGTGATCGTCGGCAAGGCCAATCATCCGGAAGTGAAAGGACTGCTGGGATATGCCGGGAACAACGGGATTGTTGTTTATCTTCCCGATGATTTAGCGTTGGTCGACTCCAATAAGAAAACGTTACTCTTAGCGCAAACAACGATTGATGAATATAGATTTAAAGACTTCGCCAAAAAAATGAAGAAAGGAGTGAAGGATTTAATTGTAAAAAACACTATTTGCCCCGTAATTCAATCACGGCATCAGCACATGGAAAGATTTACTCGATCCAATGAACTGATCGTAATGATTGCGGGAAAGAATAGTTCTAATTCACTGGTACTTTTTAACTTTTGTAAAACGCAAAATTCGCGGTCCTATTTCATTTCGGACGTCGGTGAATTAAAGCCAGCGTGGTTTGAAAATGTAAGTTCGGTCGGCATTACCGGCGGAGCATCAACGCCATACTGGCAACTGGTTCAGGTGCGGGATGAAATTATTCGCGAATGCAGCAAGAAAAATAATACGTAGGAGGTATTGTTAAATGGTTGATTTGAAAGATGATCACACCCCGGTAAACGAGGGTGAGATTGAACAGCAAAAAACTGAGCAAGGAGGTGAGTCTAAACTTACAAATTCAGAAAAATCGACGGAAGTCAAAGATTTTACTGAAAAGCCTATAAAGTTGGAAGACCTCGAAGAAGAAAAAGAATACTCTTCAGAAGAGTACGACGAACTTTGTAAGCTTTACGAGGATACAATCAGTGATTATGTCGAAGGTGAATTGGTAGTTGGCAAAATTTTAGCCATTGGCTCTAAAGATATAACGGTCGACATCGGTTTCAAATCAGAAGGTACAATTCCGATTGAGGAATTCAGCAATCCTGAAGATTTGAAAGTCGGTAATGACATTGAAGTGTATATCGACAACATCGAGGATACAGATGGCCTGTTGGTCCTGTCCAAGAAAAAGGTTGATTTCATCCACAGTTGGGAAAAAGTTGTTTCTTCGTATGAAACAGGTGAAATTCTCCAGGGAAAATGTACGCGCCGGATCAAAGGTGGTATCGTTGTGGACTTGAACGGCGTGGACGCCTTCCTGCCCGGTTCCCAGATTGATGTGAAACCCATTCGTGATTTCGATGCATTCATTGGCAACACCATGGATTTCAAGGTGGTGAAAGTGAATAACCTGAGAAAGAATATTGTCGTTTCGCATCGCGTGCTGGTTGAAGAAGAGATGAAAGAACAGCGGGAAAAAATTCTTGAAAATCTCGAAAAAAATCAGATTCTGGAAGGAACCGTCAAAAATATTACCGATTTTGGCGTGTTCATCGATCTCGGTGGGGTAGACGGATTGCTGCATATTAACGATCTGTCCTGGGGACGAGTCAGCCATCCATCGGAAATTGTGGCGCTGGATGAATCCATCAAAGTGATGGTGCTCGATTATAATGACGAAAAGAATCGAATTTCACTTGGTCTGAAACAGCTTCAGCCGCATCCGTGGGAAAATGTAAAAGAGAAATATCCTGTTGATACGGTTGTGAAAGGCAAGGTCGTCAACATTTCTGATTATGGCGCTTTTGTTGAATTGGAAAAAGGTGTTGAAGGGTTGATCCATATTTCGGAAATGTCCTGGACGCAGCATATTAAACATCCTTCCAAATTACTGGCTGTTGGCGAAATTGTCGAGGCAAAAATTCTCAGCATCGACCAGGAAGACAAGAAGATTTCTCTGGGTCTGAAACAATTGGAACCGGATCCATGGGATACGCTGGAAGAAAAATACCCGATCAACTCACGTCATCAGGGTAAAGTGAGAAATCTCACCAATTTCGGCGCCTTTGTTGAACTGGAAGAGGGTATCGACGGGTTGATCCATATTTCTGATCTGTCGTGGACGAAAAAAATCAGGCATCCGGGCGAAGTGGTTAAAAAAGGCGATGAGATCGAAGTCGTTGTTCTCAATGTGGACCGGGCAAATCGTCGAATTTCCCTGGGTTACAAACAGATCGCTGAAAATCCCTGGGATACTTTCGAGGAAACGTACAAACCTGGCACCGTAATTCACGGGAAAATTGTGCGCCTCATCGAAAAAGGTGTGATCGCAGAATTGCCGGACGGTGTGGATGGATTTGTGCCCATGTCTCATCTGGCCAAACCCAACATTACCAAACCTTCGGATGGATATAAAGTCGGTGACGATCTGGAGCTTTGCGTGATCGAATTCAATAAATCTCTAAAGAAGATTGTGTTGTCCGAAAAAATCGATTACGCACAAAGCCTGATCGAAGGTAAAGATATAAAAGATAAAAATGCAGTCGTCGAAGAAGATGGTTTGTTCGGTGAAAAAGAAGCCAAACCAGACCAGGATTCCAAAACTCCATCTGAGAAAGAAAAAGTTGAGGAATCAAAAGAGTCGGCAAAAGCTTCTGAGGAAGCAGTTGAAGAAGAGAAGAAAACAGATGCAGAACCTGCCGAAAAGTCAGAGGAAAAGGCTGAGGCAACCGAACCTGAGTCCGCTGATAAAGAGACCGCGCCTGAAGTAAAGGAAGAGGATGCGAAACCTGAACCAGTGGCTGAAGAAAAAGACGCTGAAGCCCAGGCTGAGGAAGCTCCTGAGACGGAAGCTAAGAAAGAAGAAGCTGAGCCGGAAAAGGACGAACCAAAAGCTGAGGCTGCAAAAGAGAAAGATGAGCCTGAAGCGCCGGAAGAAGAAAAACCGGCTGCCAAAGAGGCTGAAGAAAAACCGAAAAAGAAAACAACAAGCAAGAAATCGACAAAGAAAAAAGATGAGGAATCTGAATCAGATAAAGATGACGAGAAATCAGACGAAGACGACAAAAGTGAATAATGCGATAGCTTAACCGATTCATGTTAAAGTATTGTTTGTTGATTTGAATAAACCTCCCGAAGTTATGTCTGAAAAGACGTCGGGAGGTTTTTCTGTAATGGGTGTCATTCGAGCTGTGATAGGTAACAAGAATTAAAATATAATGACAAAATGTTGTCAGTATTTTCCAGGTTAGCAGGAAGATAATCTTTTAGAGAATGTTTGTTCAAAAAAAATGGATTAAAATTTAAATAATGAAAAAAGTAAGTTTTTATACGCTGGGCTGCAAATTGAACCAGGCAGAAACCGCAGTAATGGCGGAGCAGTTTGAGGAAATCGGAATCGAGATCGTTCCCTTCGGCGAGCCGGCCGATATGTGCGTGATAAATACATGCACGGTGACCGGCAAAACAGACTACCGTTGCCGGCAAATGATACGCCGTGCGAAAAAGGATTCGCCGGAAGCAAAAATCGCTGTCGTGGGATGTTATGCCCAGCTTAGACCTGAAAAAATCAGTGAAATTGGCGGTGTTGATTTTATTCTCGGCAGCGACCAAAAATTTTCTTTGGCAGAATATTTGGCGAGTTCAGAATCGGAGAATGGTCCAATCACTGAAGCCTCTGACAATAGCTCTTTTCAAAATCCGGCGCCAGGCAACTTTTGGGATCACACCCGGGCATTTCTCAAAATTCAGGATGGATGCGATAATTTGTGCTCGTATTGCACGGTCCCCCTCGCGCGCGGACAGAGCCGCAGCGATACGCCGGCCCACATCGTGGACATGGCAAAGCGATTGGGACAGCAGGGTCACAGAGAGATTGTCGTCACCGGTGTGCACATTGGTCGGTATGGTTTCGATCTGTCGCCGAAACAAAATCTGCTGGTTCTTCTACAAAAACTGGAAGAAATCGAAACCATTGAGCGCATTCGTTTGAGCTCGCTGGAACCATTGGAAATCAACGATGATTTGATACATTGGATCGCCGCATCGGATAAAATCTGTCATCATTTGCATATCCCCCTGCAAAGCGGTGATACTGATGTGCTGAAACGAATGAACCGAAATTACACAGGGGATAGATTTCTTGAGGCTGTTCAAAAAGTCCATTCATCACTTCCCGGTTCAGGATTGGGCACAGATGTGATTGTGGGCTTTCCGGGCGAAACCGAAGCACAATTTCAAAATTCCGTTGAAATGGTTGAAAAACTGCCCTTCACCTATCTGCATGTTTTCAGTTATTCCCGGCGGCCGGGTACGCGTGCTTTCCATTTTCCAAATCAGGTGGATGCTAAGGGAATTAAACGCCGAAGTGAGATTTTGCGTTCAATCGGACGGCGAAAAAAAAAGGAATTCCTGAAATCTCATATTGGCCGGATGGTCCGCGTCCTCTGGGAAGAAAAACACACGGACAGATGGATGTCCGGGCTGACCGATACTTACGTTAAGGTCCGCGCAAAAACGGATGCTCGTTTCATCAATAAAATAACAGCCGCAAGAGTTGAACGAGCCGATGAAGATTTTGTTTTTGGCGTTGTGGAGAATCCTGATCAACCCGTTACATCACGTTTCGAAATTAATCGATAAGTTTGAACTTGAAATAAGTTCGTGAATAATTATGTGACAGTGAACAATTCTATTGACATTTATTTAAAATATTAGTATTATTTATTCTTACCAGGATTGTTTGATGAAGAAATTTTACCTCGAAACATACGGCTGCCAGATGAACAAATATGATTCAGAACTGGTTGCCGGGATTTTGAATAAAACCGGTTATGAGCTAACTGAAACAGCAGAAAACGCTGATGTGATACTTGTGAACACGTGCAGTGTTCGCGAGAATGCCGAAAAAAGAGTGTTCGGCCGCCTGGACGCGATTCGACTGCTGAAAAAGGAAAAACCGAACCTCATTATCGGTGTGATGGGATGCATGGCAATTCGGCTCAAAGATGAAATCATTGATGAAAAGCCATTTGTCAATTTCGTTGTCGGGCCGGATAATTACCGTGGTGTCCCTGAAATGCTCAAAAAATTTTTCCACTCGGGAAATCAGAGGCACCTGAAATTAGCTGAATTTGATAATTATGAGACATACAGCGAACTGTATCCGTCGCGGATTAGCGGCGTCAGCGCCTGGGTGGCCATTATGCGGGGATGCAATAATTTCTGTTCGTACTGCATTGTGCCATACGTGCGAGGTCGGGAACGAAGCCGCGCCGCAAGCGATATTGTTCGCGAAGTTCAACAATTGATCCATGATAATTTTATTGAAGTCGCCTTGCTGGGACAGAATGTTAATTCGTACCACGACGGGGAGACCGATTTTGCAGATTTGATCGCGATGGTCGCTGATGTTCCCGGGCTGAAGCGGGTGCGATTTTCCACATCGCATCCCAAAGACCTTTCCGCGAAATTGATTCAAGCAATCGCTGAACATGAGAATATTTGCAATCATCTCCATTTACCGGTTCAGGCCGGTTCAGATAGAATTCTGAAAGCGATGAACCGAAAATACACGCGCTCCCATTATTTAAATTTGATCGAAGGAGCGCGGAAGAAAATTTCGGATATTGGATTGTATTCGGATATTATTGTGGGTTTCCCGGGAGAAACAGAACAAGATTTCCAGGAAACCGTTTCGCTTGTGAAACAGGTCGAATACGACGGAATTTTCGTTTTCAAATATTCCCCGCGTGAGGGCACCGCGGCATTCAAGCTAAAAGAGACATTGTCCGAACAGGAGAAAGTTGAACGCATTCTAATTTTGAACGAAATTCAGAACGAAATTACGCTGAAGCGAAACCGAAGTTTGATTGGACAAACGCAGCAGATTTTGGTCGAAGGTCCCAGCAAAAAAGCAAAGCCCAACCAGTACATGGGCCGAACCGGGACAAACAAAATTGTCGTATTCAATTCCGATTCACCCAAAACTGGTTCGCTGCTAAGCGTGAAAATTGTCGATGCTGAAGGCCACACGTTGTTTGGGGAGATTTAGGCTAATAGTGAAAAGTATGGGTAACTGACAAGGCAAATTGAGAACACTATTTGTAGAAAAATCACAAAAAAACAAAATACAAAATTCAAATAAATTCCAAAAAGAAACATTCAATAACAACGGGTGTTAGAAAATATTCAACCAAATGGCTTCGTCAGAGCTTGAGTTTTCGGATTTTGAGATTGAAATTTATTTGTCATTTGCTTTTTGTAGTTTCCAAATTTTGTATTGTTCAACGAAAAACAAAGAATGTCTAACGCCTAACTTCTAAAAACTAATTGCTTTTAAAAAATTAACCGTAACACTATCTCATGTCGGAGGTATTATGTGGATCATTCGATGGATTTTTTGGGTTGTCGTACTTCTGTTCATTATCTATTTTGCCACTCAAAATGCAACCCAGACAGTGATTGTGAAATTCTATAAATATCAGTCCAATCAATTGCCGCTTTGGGTCGTGATGTACATCTCCTTTGCCGTGGGAATTCTGGTGTGGCTGGTTGGCTCCATTTTCAAAGTGTTGCAATTAAAAAATGAAGTCAGAAAAATGAACAAAGAAAATACGGTTTTGAGGAAAGAATTGGACGAGCTGCGTAATATTCCAATCGAAGAAGAAACCGACGCCATTGACGATTTGGAAGGTGAAATTTAGTGATCGAATTATTCAATAGTTTAAAATCAGGAATGAATTCCATGACCATGTTAACCTACATCGGAGTTGTTATCGCTGTAATCATCATTGCAGTGGTGATGATTATTATTGTAAAGCGGCCAAAACGCAAGCGCGATGACTCGGCAGAATACACCACTGCGTTAAATTACTTAATTCTGGGTAAAAAGAAAGAAGCGCTCGAAAAATTACGTGAAGCAGTGCGCCTGAATACGGCCAATATTGATGCCTACATCAAAATCGGTGATATTCTGCGGGAGGAAGGTATGGTCGATCGTGCGATTAAAATACATCGCGGATTGACGGTGCGCCGCGACTTGAGTCTTGGCCAGAAAATAGAAATTCTCCGCAGCCTGATAAAAGATTACCGCACAAACGAGAAATTCGATCGCGCAATTACAGTGAACAAAAAATTGCTGGAATTGACCAGCAATGAAATTTTAGCGCAGGAATCACTGCTAAATTTATATGTGGATTCCAAAGACTGGGAAAATGCCATCGATGTTCTGAAAAGAATCCAGAGAGAAAAGGGCGAAAAAAACAATGCACTTTTAGCGCTTTACAAAGTTGAAGCCGGCCTGAACTGCGTGGAGAACGGCAGAGAACGGGATGGTCGGTTGAAATACCGGGAAGCCATAAAGTTAGATAAAACGTGCCCCCCGGCATATCTCTATCTGGCAGATTCCTACGTTCGCGAAGAACGCCTGGATGATGCGCTGACCGAACTGAAAAGGTTTATTCACAACGCACCCAAACAGTCCTATCTCGGCTTCCAGCGGATCAAGGACATCTTATTCAAAATTGGAAATTTCGGAGAAATTGAAAATATCTTTCAATCCCTGCTGATGGAAAATCCAAATAACGAATCCATTCGATTTTCTTTGGCCGATATTTATGAAAAGAAAGGCGAAGTCGAGCGCGCCATCGATTTGTGCGAGCAGGAATTAGAACGTAACCCGGACTCCAAACTGGCAATGCGATACCTGGCTAAATATATGGAAAGAATTGGAAAGAAGGATGAAGCCCTGAGTTATGCCATGCAGCTATTGGAGGATTTATTAGATGTTCAGCAAGAACAATTTGTTTGCAATGAATGTGGATTTGTTTCACAGGAGCCAAAATGGCGCTGTCCGCAATGCAAAGCATGGGATTCTTTCTTGAATTAGGGAACTATTCAATTCAAAAGAAATTATAAAAGTCAGACTGCAATTTTGTAATCTGACTTTTTATTTGTGAGTGCTATGAAAAAAAATATTTTAATAGCCATTCTGATTTTTTGCCCGGTCTTAATATTTTCCCAGGATTTGGAGAAAAATCTGCTTCAATCACTGGAAAAAACCGGCCGTGAGGAATTGATCAACCGTTTGGATTTAGTCAAGGAGAAATATCCGAACAGCCCAATTCCGTTGTATCTGGAAGCCTACCTGGAACAGGATGCGGACCGGGCGGTTGCATTGTATCGAAATGTGGCCAGTAAATATCCCGGCTCTCCCTACGCGTCGCTCGCTCGCCTGAAAATTGCTAAATATTACTATGCAAAAGGCTCTTATATTTCTGCCCGGCAGGAGCTGGACCAGATAAAAGCTCGCTATCCCAAATCAGAGATTATCCCTGAGGTGAAATTTCTGGCTGCGAGATGTTTGATGGCCACCGGCAATTATTCCATCGCTGAGGAAGAATTCAAAACTTTTATTCGCAAGTATCCGTACTCGCCGTTTAAATCGGATGCCAGGGAAGAACTGAAATTGATCATCAAAAAGTTCAGGCAAAATGATTCCGATGCAAAACAGCCGAAACGTACCGATCGAATTACGGAGTTTCCCGAACGCCAGGGACGTTTTACTATTCAGATTGGCGCGTACGGAAATGAAAATAATGCGCGCGAACAAAAGGAGTTTTATTCCCGCAAGGGATATGATGTTTCTATAAGTTCTAAGTATTCCAATAATCGACTTCTTTATCTCGTCTGGATCGGTGATTTTGCCACTCGGGAGCAGGCTGTAACTTTTGGGGAAGAATTCAAGAGAAAAAATGGAATATCCTACCAGGTGGTTCAAAAATGATTGATAGCTATAATTTTGGCAAAATGGTGGTGGAGGACGTCGCTTATAAAAATGATCTCATCGTTTGCGGCGATAAAATCGTTTCAGACTGGTGGCGTCGTGAAGGGCATGAATTGGCGGTTGAAGATATTTCTGATTCTGTCCAGAAGTTCAATCCCTCTGTGATAATCATTGGAACCTGAAAATGGGGGATGGTGAAAATCCTGCCTGAAACAAAGACCTATTTTGAAAATCTGGGCATTGAATTCATAATACAAAAGACCGGTCTCGCGTGGAAAACATATAATGAACAATTGACAAATTTGAGACCAATGGGCGCTTTTCATTTGACCTGCTGAAAAGTTTTTGACCATTTTTTTACAAAAGTTCACAGGTTACGACTTCAATCAATTGTATCTGAATCAGTTCAGGAAGAATTCCAGAGAGGGAACTCACGATGATAGCTTTCGAGGATGCGTTCAATTTGGCATTGCAGCAGACCAATCGCCTGGCTCCTGTGAAATTGCCGCTTGACCAGTGCGTTGGCAATGTGCTGGCTGAGTCTGCTGTGTCACCCATAGATGTTCCGCCATTCACCCGCTCCACCGTGGATGGCTATGCGGTTCATTCCGATGATGCCAGAGATGATAAGGCAATTCTCGAAGTAATCGGGGAATTTGAACCGGGGCGGGTGCCGGATATTATTCTTGAACGCGGCCAGGCCGCTAAATTACGCGCAAACACGCCGCTGCCCCAGGGAAGCAATGCGGTTCAGCGTGAAGAATTTGTGCGGCCGCTACTGGAAGGCGAACGTGTTGGGATGCTGGCCCCGGCAAATAGCTGGGAAAATGTTGAAGTGAAAGGCGAACGACTGAAACAGGGGGAAACTGTGGTGAAAACCGGCGCATGCATCCGGTCAAATGAAATCGGTTTGCTGGCCACTGTGGGCTATAAAAAATTGAATATTTTTCCCGCGCCCAGGATTCACATTCTGGCGATAGGGGATGAGTTCGAAACAGAAGACACGAAACTGAAACGTGGTATGATGTGGGAGAGCGGAAGTCATATTCTATTGACAGCCATGGAAGAAATAGGCGCCGACGTCGAGTTTTTGGGAATTGTACCCCAGAAGCCGGAAATGATTGAGAATAAACTGTCCGAAAAAAAAGCCAGGAATCTTTGTCTCATTTCCGGGGGAACATCGCTGAGCGGAAGCAAAATGATGGCGCAGATTTTGAAAAAAATTGGCGCTCACATGATTTTTGAACAGGTGGCAGTAAAGCCCGGTTCAGGACTGGCCCTGGCAAAATCTGAATATACGCTTTTTTTCGTTCTTCCCGAAGACCCTTTTGCAGTGTCCATTTGTTTCGATGTATTCATCTATCCGGTGATTCGCAAGATGATGGGATTCAGCCGATTGAAGCGCCCCACTTCACGCGCGATTCTGGAATCGACGTTTAAAAAAGAGGCTGACTTTCACGTATTTCAGCCCGCATTTATAAAATACAGCAATCACAAGGCACTGGTGAAACCGGTGGTGAATTACGGCAAAGCCAACATGATATCATTGACAAAATGCAACGCCATTATGAGCATCCCGGCCGGCACTGCAAAAATTAAAAAAGGTAAGCCGGTGGAAGTGATTTTGAAGAATGGATTTTTTCAGTGAAGAAAAAGTAATAAAATTGCAGAGAGTGAGTTTTCCGTTCTAAATTTGATTTCATAATGTTTATGACATTTAAAATAAGTTTAAAAATCAGGAATTGATATGGCCATTAAAATTGATCGAATATTGCGAAAAGGCATGCAAAATCCCGGGGAATTTTTGCAGCTTATTTACAATCTCCCGAAAATAATTAAACTGTACTATCGCCTGCTGCATGATTCTCGGGTGCCATTTCGGCTCAAATTTGTGCTTGGACTTGCATTCGCTTATGTTATTTCACCCATAGATCTCATTCCTGATTTTATCTTTCCGGGTCTGGGCCAGATTGACGATGTCATCATACTTTTCGCTGCGCTGAAATATTTCATCCGAAAATGTCCATCACACATTGTCGAAGAACACGTGAGTAACATCCAGGAAGGCAAGTGAACATGAAGCGTTTTTTCCTCCTTTTGACATTCTGTCTGATTCAAGTATCTGTCATTTTTTCGCAGGTCAAAATTGATGTCGTTTATCCCAAAGAAAACGCCCAGATCACCGCGTCAGAATCTACGTTCATTTTTGGTAATGTTTTGCCGGCGGATAGCCGATTCGAAATAAACCACGAGCGCGTGAAACTTTACTCCAATGGCGCATTCCTGGCGTTTTTGCCGGTGAAGCCCGGACCATTTTCTTTTGAATGTGAAGCGATTTTCGAAGAGG
The DNA here is from genome assembly GCA_964605145.1 of uncultured Cytophagia bacterium. GTDB lineage: Bacteria > Zhuqueibacterota > Zhuqueibacteria > Thermofontimicrobiales > Thermofontimicrobiaceae > CAZSBG01. The sequence continues at coordinate 15,921 of CAZSBG010000027.1, forward strand.
ACACCACCCGACTTGTCCGAAACGTTTACATTCCATTTTACCTGGAAACATCCCGGCGCGATTCGCTGGTCATTGACACAAGTTATGTTTTTCCTGAAGAAGATTGGGAATTGCAACCCGGCGATGTGTTCAAAGTCGCGGTAAAGGGAACCCCCGGCTGCGACGCGAGTTTTTCCATTGAAGGGCTGGCAGAGGATTTGCCCATGACAGAAATTCCCCCAAAGCGATCTTTTTATTGGGGTGAAGCCGTGTTCGGGCAGGGAACCACATATCAAATGCCAGATGTGCGGGGAATTTACACTGGCGCATACATCATTCAGTCCTGGGATTGGGCCGAAGGCCGTGCGGTTCATTTCAAGCTCTTCAATGAAGATGGCGACACACTGTTCACAACCGCGGACGGAAAGTTGGGCATCGATAATTCTGCCATCCCCAGAATTGTGGAATTGACAAGGGAGGTGACCGTGGCGCAAACCGGGCCGCGGTTGGGATATCAGCTATTTCTGCCCCGCGGAGTGAATGTGTGGATTACCGGCCGCCGGGGGAATTACCTCCGGGTTCGCCTCTCGGAAACCGATGAGGTGTGGATCCGCGATGAGAATGCGGAGATTCTTCCCCCCGGAACGCCGCTGCCGGAGGGCGTGGTGACCGTCATTCGCACGGAAGGATTTGAAAGAAAAAGTCGGGTGAAAATATTTTTGGATCAACGACTGCCTTTCAAGGTGGCCCAAATTAAAAAACCGGCCGCGCTGCATGTTACGCTGTACGGTGTCACAGCAAATACGGACTGGATCAAGCTGGATTTTGATGATCCGCTCATTCGGGAAATCCGCTGGGAACAAGAAGCGCGGGGCGTGTACAAAATAATCATCGAATTGAATCAGAAGCAGCACTGGGGCTATCGCCCGATTTACGAGAATGGCAATTTTCTTATCGATATCAAGAAGAAGCCGGAAATCGCCGGCTGGCCTTCATCCCCGTTGAAGGATATTGTAATCTGTCTTGATCCCGGTCACAATCCGGACCTGGGTGCAGTGGGACCGACCCGAGTGTCGGAGCGCGACATCAATTATCAGTATTGTGTGGCTTTGCAGCAGGCGCTTGAAGAGAAGGGAGCGTTTGTTGTTTTAACGCACGGCGAGTTTGATGGCATCAGCCTTTCGGCGCGAACCCGGTTCGCTTCTTTTATGGTAGCGGACATATTGCTGAGCCTTCATTTCAATGCCCTGCCGGATGGGGTGAATCCATTTCGGAATCGCGGAATCAGCACCTATTATTATCATCCGCAGAGCCATCGCCTGGCTTATCTCATTCAGAAAAATCTGTTGAAATATACGAGGATGAAAAATTTTGGATTATTTTATGACAACCTTGCCCTGTGCCGACCAACCGACATGATCGCTGTGCTCACAGAACCAGGTTTTCTGATGCATCCGGAAGAAGAAATGCGGATCGCCTCGGAATCGAATAAAAAGAAAGTAGTTGGAGCCATTGTAAAAGCGATGGAGCAATTTTTAAAGGAGAGTAATTGACCCTTGAATGAATATGTGAATCCCAGGAATTTCAAGTATTGCCCCCGATGCGGTGAAAACTTGTCCGAAAAATTTGTGGAAAATGAAGGCACTGAGCGGCTGGTCTGCAGCCACTGCAATTTTATTTTTTATATTAATCCCACACCGGCTGCCGCTGTTATTTTAATTGATGAAGGAAAAATACTGCTGGTTAAGCGGAAATACGAACCCCGAAAAGATGAATGGAGTTTGCCGGCAGGATTCATGGAATACAATGAAACCGCCGATGAAACTGCGGTTCGCGAAGCCATGGAAGAAACCAATCTGAATGTTGCCATTAAAGATTTGTACGGCGTTTATCCCGGATTTGACGATCCGCGGGTGCATGTGGTGTTGATTGTGTTTCGCGGTAAAATTTTGAACGGCCGGTTAAATGCTGGCGATGATGCTTCGGAAGTGAGGTTTTTTTCATTCAACGACTTGCCGGAGCGAATCGCTTTTTCAGCGCATCGCCAAATTGTGCATGAATTAAAAGCTGAATATTTTTCATCCTGAAATTTCATTTAGAAAAAATGATTGACTGATTAAGCGGCAGGGCACAAAATCGTTTGATATGAACTGAAGTTTTTCTTAATTCGACATCACCATGAAAATACGGCATATTCATAATTGGGACGTGACCATTGAAGAGGCAAAAAGCATTCAGCTTCAATTGCAAGATAAAATTGTGTTGCATGAATTGCATGAACCTGTTGAATTAATCGCCGGTGCGGATGTGTCATATTCACGAAAGTTAAAAAAGTGTTTTGCCAGCGTGTTGATTCTTAAATATCCTGAACTGGAAATCATTGAACGGGCAGAGGCTATTGCTGACGTTCATTTTCCCTATGTGCCCGGTTATCTCACTTTCAGAGAAGCGCCGGTGCTCCTGTCAGCTTTTGAAGAGATTACGCTTGTACCTGATTTGGTTCTTTTCGATGGACAGGGCATCGCGCATCCCAGACATCTGGGCATTGCGGCGCATCTTGGCTTGTTTCTGGGCATACCGACAATTGGGTGTGCGAAAAGTCGGCTGATTGGCGAGTATGATGAGGTTGGTTTTGAGCGTGGCGATTATTCTGCTTTGTTCCGTAGAAACGAAGTCATCGGGGCAGTGGTTCGCACCCGAAAAAATGTAAAACCGATTTTTGTATCGCCCGGCTTCAAAATTACTGTCGATGAATCATTGGAATGTGCATTGAAAACCTGTCTGGGTTACCGGATTCCAGAACCTGTACGCCAAAGTCACATGACCGTAACGAAAATGCGAGTTGAATATGAGCGACAACAAAAACAATGATCTGAAAAAAGAGACCGGTTTTGTCTATCACGATGACTATTTATTGCATACTATGGGAGAATGGCATCCGGAACGACCGCAGCGTTTGAGCAGCATTCTGGAACATCTCAAAAAGACAGGATTGTGGGATAGCCTCGTACATATTCAACCCTATCCGGCCGATGTGAAATGGATTGAGACAATTCATACGCCCCGTTACATTAAATCAGTGGAAGATGCCAGTCAATTGGGATTTTATCAATTCGATGCGGACACTGCCGTGAATAATCATTCGTACCGCGCCGCGCTGCTCTCTGCCGGGGGCGCCCTTGCAGCCGCCGATGCTATCATGGCCGGTCAAGTAAAAAATGTATTTTGTGCGGTCCGCCCTCCAGGTCACCATGCAGAAAGAAACATGGCCCGTGGATTCTGCCTGTTCAATAACATTGCCATTGTCGCGAAGTATTTGCAACAAAAATATGCGGTAAAAAAGATTTGTATTGTCGATTGGGATGTGCACCACGGCAATGGAACGCAACAGGCTTTCTATAGCGATTCATCAGTGTTTTATTTCAGCACGCATCAATGGCCGCATTTTCCCGGAAGCGGGCTGAAAACAGAAAAAGGTGAAGGTGATGGAGTTGGTTATACATTGAACTTTCCCATGCCGCCGGGTCAGGGAGATGAAGTATTTATTGATGTATTCGAGCAATTATTGGTGCCTGCCGTCAAATGGTTCGAACCAGATTTCATTCTAACTTCTGCCGGGTTTGACGGGCACAGCCTGGATCAACTGGCTGGCATGGAAATGACCCGAGCTGGATATGGGAAACTGACCGAAATTGTGATGAGACTGGCAGATGAATACTGCGATGGAAAAATTATTTCATTGCTTGAAGGTGGGTACAATCTCGAAATGCAGGCTCAATGCGTTGCCCGACACATTGAAGTGCTGCAAAAAAGGAGGCAATCATGAAGCGGTATATTTTGTTATTTTGGATTAGTGTGAGTTGTTTCGCCTGTCAGGGCGGAAATAATAATGCGGATGCCCAAATCGCGCAGCAATTTGGTGATGATGCGTACGTCTCCCAGCGAATTGCAATGGTGGAGATGCAAATTCAGCGCAGAGGTGTGTCCGATACTTTAGTGCTGAACGCTATGAAAACGGTGCCGCGACACAGATTTGTGCCTGAGCATACGAAAAAGCAAGCCTACATCGACTCCCCGCTGCCTATTGGGGAGGATCAAACAATTTCACAGCCTTACATCGTCGGTTTTATGACTGAAAGCTTGAACTTGAAAGGACATGAAAATGTGCTGGAAATTGGCACCGGGTCCGGGTACCAGGCAGCGGTTCTCGCAGAAATTGTTGACAGCGTGTTCACGATTGAGATCGTTCCTCCCCTGGGGCGTCGGGCTGAAAAGGTTTTGGATGAATTGGGTTACGAAAATATTTGTGTCAGGATCGGCGATGGCTATCAGGGATGGCCGGAGCATGCGCCGTTCGATGCAATTGTCGTGACTGCGGCGCCGGCGGAAATTCCCCAACCGCTGATCGATCAATTGAAACCTGGCGGGCGCATGATTATCCCGGTCGGTGATTACTATCAGGAGCTTGTTCTTATCACCAAAAAGCAAGATGGCACAATTTCTAAAAAATCAGTCTTGCCTGTACGATTTGTGCCCATGACTGGCGAAGCGCTTGACAGGAAAAAGTAAACCGTATTGAATTGCTGTGTCATATCAAAAATGGCACTGAAACATATTCATTACTTTTACGTTATTAGTACTACATAGTCAGATTAAAAAATGTCTCGAAAAACAAGGCAGTATTTCATAATCATTGTCATTCCCGTATGCTTTTAGCGGGAATCCCCTCGTGATTTAGAATGAGATTCCTGCAAAAAACATGCAGGAATGACAGAAAAAAAGTAATCTGACTAAGTAGTATTAGTTACAAATCATCGCTCAATGCCAGATGATTCAGGATGCTCTGCTCCGAAATAGATAAATATGGTTTAACAGAATTGTCTTCACTTTAACGAAATCAGATTTTTTTCAATACGAGTGGCATAATTGAGATCATTTCAAAATAGTGAAAGGTGCGGAAATGGAAGAAAAAAAAGAAGAAAAAACCAAAGACCCGACTCAACCGAAAAGGTTGTATCGCTCAAAAATTGATCGTATCATCGCCGGCGTATGCGGCGGTGTCGCGGAATATTTTAACATCGACCCAAAGTTGGTCCGAATTATTTGGTTAGTTACCGTGTTTTTTGGTGGATTCGGATTTTGGGTATATTTGATTTCATTGATTATTATGAAGGAAAATCCGGAACAAAGTATTGCCGATGCCCAAAAAAACCAAAATGCTTCCTTATACTGGGGCGTCGGGCTCATACTGCTGGGATTATCCATATTATCATCAAATTGGCATTGGAATCTTTTTTATTTCCGTCCATTTCATTTCGAATTTTTCAGTCCATGGTTTTTTGACTGGGATCGGTTTTGGCCGGTTATCATTATTTTGTTAGGCGTTTTTTACATCTTTTACGTGCTCAGGCAAAATAAGGAAACCGATAAGAAAAAATCCACCGGTACCCATTTATTTCGATCGAGAACAGACAAAATTATCGGAGGAGTTTGCGGCGGGATTGCGCATAATTTAAAAGTCGATCCCGTAGCTGTGAGAATCGGATGGGTTGTCCTTTCACTGATAACAAAGCTCTTTCTTGGTGTAATCGTCTACATAATCTGGATGGTCATCGTTCCTGAGGAATCCCCTGTCCAATAGGGAGCTGAGAAAACTCAGCCCAAAAAAACCAGGCCTGAACCCAAAACAGCGAAACGCGTTAAAAAATTACCATCAACGGATGAAGATAAATCCGAGTGAGCGATATATAACCGAAAATAAATTTTGCTCAAATTGCGGAGGGATAACTATGAGCACACATAAAAAATCCATGTTGCCCGGCTTGCTGCTGATAATATTTGGCGTCATGTTGCTGATTAATCGTCTTTCCCCATATCATTTTAGTTGGCGCGAATTATATCCGCTTATCTTGATCGGATTGGGCGTACTTTTTTTTGCATCTGTGTTTAACAAAAAAAATAAAGGCGCTGTATTTCCCGGAACAATCCTTTTATTACTGGGATTGTTCTTTTTTATTCGAAACTATTTCAATATAGGGATTTATGGTCACGAAATCGGACCCGTGTTTCTTATTGTATTTGGTTTGGCTTTTCTCGCCGTTTTTATCACCAAACCCAGCGACTGGGGCGTTCTTGTTCCCGCCGGAATATTTATGTTTCTTGGAGCCATGTTCTGGTTGAGAATTCACACGGATTTTTACTGGGATGTCTGGGATGTTGTTGCTGATTACTGGCCTGTGATCTTAATCATAATCGGTGGAGCCATTATATTGAGTAGTTTGAAAAAGAAGCAGGAATATGAATTGAGCCAGTGAGCGATTTGATTTTTCAGATGAAATGGCGACATAATTAAAAATAATAGTTGAGATAGATCGAACACATTAAACCTCTCTCATGTAAGTTGATTTTATTTTTCAATCAACTATGAAGAGAGGTTTTTTTTTGTTGAAAGGCAGTCAAATGAATTAATTCTTGACAAAGAATGCAAAAGTTATTATATTTATTAAATTAAAAACTTGGCGCGCGAAATTATCATCGTTAGTATGCAGATTTAAATCGCTGGGCTGCATTTTTATTTTGCTTCACAACCGGAATAGTATTATTAGTAAAGGAATACCAATCTGATGTATTTTCTTATTCTCAATGGATTATTAGCATTGTTCTTTTTATTTCTCATTTTTGTTGGAATTCGATTGAAATTTTGGGCATTCCTTCCTGTGAATATTTTTGGTTTAGTCATCATCGGAATTTCAACCTATCTCGAAATCAATCAACTATTCAATCATAATTACATCCTGATGGTGTTCTTTGGATTAATGGTTGTGTTTATCACAAATATCATTTTTACATTTCAGGAATTCAGGGAAGATTTGACTGAACTCGATCAAATGAAATTGCGACGATATGTCACGACCGGGTCAACCGGCGATCATTTTAAGATAATTGGCGATGAAGAATTGATTAGAACCGAGATTGAGCAGAATAAAGATCTGCCGATTCCGGACAGACTCCAGGCATTCGAGATGATGAAGCTTGGCAATAAAGCAGTGCGGCGCCAGGAGCACAAAGAGGCGTTGGAAAAATTCAATCTGTCGACAAATTGGGTCGAAACAAGCGTTGGTTACCTGAATAAAAGCGGCGTACTGATTTTACTGGAGCAAAATGAAGAAGCGCTGGTTATGGCAGAAAAAGCTGCCAAAATAAAAGACGATTTTTATGAGGCCTATCTCAATCAGGGGGTTGTACTGGAAAAGCTCCGCCAAATGGAGCGGGCTGCGGAGCAGTTTAATAAGGCTGCTTCGATTTCTCCTGATGAAGCTGAAGTTTGGTTTTGCAGCGCTAATGTGTTGTATAAACTCAATCGTTTAGCCGAAGCGATTGAACATTACGATAAATCCATTAATCTCGATGGACGAAATTATGAGGCTTGGTACTTTAAAGGAGTATGTTTACAACGAACAGGTAAAGAAATCGAGGCGCTGCGCTGTTTTGAACAGGTTATAAAATTAAATCCATTGTACTCCCACGCATACTATCGTTCAGGAAATATTCTGAATCGCCTCGACAGAAATAATGAAGCCATAAAAGCCTATGAAAAAGCTATCAAAATAAATTCAGAGTTCATTAAGGCATGGAACAATTTGGGTGTTGTTTTGAGCAAGGTGGGCCGAATGAAAGATGCGGTAAAATGTTATGATCGTGCGCTAAAAATTAATCCCGAATATTTTGAGGCGCTGTTGAACAAAGGTTTGGCTTTGGATACTTTGGGTTTATACAAAAAAGCTTATGTCAGTTATTGCAAGTTTTTGGAATTGGCGCCCTCGGACATGGAAAAACGAATTTCCATTACCCGAAAGCGGGTTGAGGAAATAAAAACTAAATATCATATCAAGAAGAAAAAAAAAACGCAGAGTATTTCAAAAAAAACCAAGCAGACAAAATTCCAGTTGGCTGATGAGTCTTCAAAGAAGAAAGCATAGTCCACTCGTTCGAATATGATTTTGTTGACCTGTTATTACATAGCTGCTTCAATAATATGGCATCGCTTCAATATAATTGAATCGTATCTATTCAGCTACCCACCGTGTATTGTCACCTTTCGACTCCGTCCTCCCGAGGCGGATTTTCAACTCAAGGTGACATATCGTAAGTCATATCGAGCGGAGTCGAGATATGACAAGGTGCTAAGGTTATTAAAATCTTTTTCTTATATTATCAATCACCTGAATGGTTACATTAAATCATTATAAGCACTACTTAAACACGCTGCGTCAGTATTATGATTAACCTGAAAATAGAATTGGAACAGAAGGCATATCCCCTCTACATTGGGGTGGATATTTTGCCTAAACTCAGCGAAATTTATCAACTTTATGGATTTCGCGGACAGGCGATTCTTATTGCTGATCAAAATTTGCAGAATAGTTACGGCGATTTTATGGCCAGGGAATTCACTGCAAAAAATATTGAATTGGTGTCCATTTATCTCTCCGACCAACACATAGAAAAAGGTTTTCACTCCATTCCGAATTTAACCCATCGATTATTGAGCGAGGGAATTAAGCCTCATGATAATTTAATTTGCATGGGCGGTCGACGGCTGCTTCAATTCACAGGTTTTTTGGCGAGTGTCCTGTATGGCGGCATGGCTCCACTGTTTGTTCCGACAACATTATCTGCCCAGCTTATCACCAGTATTGATCCCGTGAACCGCGTATCTTTTGATTCAACACCCGAATTGTTCAGTACAGTTGGCCTTCCTGGTCTGGTATGGAGTGACCTTGCATTTGTAAAAACTTTGCCTGAAGAAAACTTTATCGCTGGTCTCGGATATTTACTTCAGCATGCATCATTGTTGAAAAATGGTTTGTTTGAATATCTTGAAAATTATATACCTGACATCACAAAGAAAGACCTCGATAGATTGGAGGAAGCTGTTCAACGTAGCTGCGAAACCCGAAACGCCCTGTATAAAAAACGGGCAAGTGATGCTAATTTTTACTCCCGAATCCGATTTGGCGAGACAACGACCCGCGCCATTATGGAGGCAGCTCGACCTCAAATTCGATTTGGAGAAGCTTTATTTTTCGGCATGTTAGTAGAGAGCGTTATTTCATTTAAATCAGGGATATTTTCCGGACCGCATTTTGAGCGTTTTTATGAATTGCTGAAACGTTTTCCGCTGAAGTATCTACTCAATCGTATCGATGGAGAAAAATTGCTACATCAAGTGGAATCGATGGCGACGTCGGATAAAGTGCATCAACTTTGTCTTCCAAAGGAAATAGGAGAATTTACACCCGATGTGCCAATTCAATTATCTGATTATGAATATGCAATTCAACTTATTTTCTCAGATTAAGCTGCAATGTAAACAGGCGTCAAAGCAAAAGTTCGGAGGAGCTTCGGAAAAAACAACAGGTTTTAAAAAATAAAACATATCTGACTTGCCTGTTGCCCGGTTGTTGCATAAATTTTTATTCGACAATAAATGAAAATTGAATCATCACGAGACAACGTTTGTTTACAAGTAATACAAATTACTAATAATACTAAAATGTCACGAAAATCAGCAATGCTTTAAATATAGTGATTATAATAACTTGAAGGGGTGGCGTTTTGTAACTCTAAAATGGCACGTTGTTTGTTTAAAGAAAGACAAACACTAATTCGGAGAAACTGTGAACGCAAAATGAGAGAAGGTGTCATGAAAGAGTTACTTTATTTTTCTTTTGCAGATTTATTGGTCAGGGTTGAGTATTCGAAAGAGGCAAATTCATTGAAGTATGCCTCACATCGCGATATTTCATTTGGTGAACGGGTTGTGGTTGAGCAATATCTTCTCTCCAATGTTGCATTGAAGACTGAATTTTACAATCGGCACCCGGCGTTGTTCATATTCTTAGGCAAGGATGAAAAACTAACTCGCGATTTAAATTTGTTCCATTTAAAAAACACATTGAAGTCACTCGCCGGGCGGGAGAAAGAGGTGAACCAGAAAGTCGGCGACCTTATTAACACGTCCATGAGTAACTATTATTTCGAACAAATCGGTGATACGCTTTTAGAACTAAGAAATAACCTGCAGCAAAAAAGCGATGTAAAAGCCGAAAGCAAAGATGTTATTTCGATCCGGGAGACCAAAGAAAAAATGGGTGAATTGATTCGGGCGTACAACATGTATTCCGATAAAAAAATTTCATTAGAAAATGTGTTGCCGGTGGATCTGCAGAATTATTTTGATTATAACTAAGCCAGACAAATCTGAATTTTTCAAGGAGATGCAAAATTTATTAAAAGTTACAATTCACGTTCGTTTATATTTTGGGATGAATATATCGGTAGTGAAATGCGATAACATGTAATTATACATGGACATTTTTACGTTGTATGAAATGAAATAGTGAGAAATCCATCATTGAATTTATGGGGTTGGGGGTAGAATAGGAGAAATGAGTGATGAAAAAAGTAAAATTGATCATTGGGTTGACAACGGCGTTGTTATTTGTTTATGCAAATGTGCAGGCACAATTTTTAAATGCAAGTCGTATGGGATTGGGATTTAATATTGGTGGCCAAAAAATTTATTGCGAGCACCCTCATACCGGATTCGGTTTTGGCGCTGAAGTGTATGCAAAATACAAGCTCAGTCCCAGGTCGTTCGTCACCGGGGCATTGGGCTATGGTGAATTGAGCGATGGCACGGCCTTTTATGACGAGAGTTCATTTACGACCGATTTAATTTCAATGGATATGAAGGCGGGATTAAATTTAATCACCGAAGGGATGTACATTCCCTATGCCTACGCTGGATTGGGTGTATTTAACTTCAAGTACAGTGGATTCGACGAACGATTTTTTGATGGTTCCATGTTTTTGGGCGGTGGATTGGAAGCGAGGCTCAATCCTGTGGTCGCGTTGGATTTTTCCATGGATTACCGGTATACCACCGGAGATGATTTGAATGGAATCAACTATAGCGCAAAAGATGGCTACCTCAATATTAAAAGCGGAATAACATATTATATGAATCCTCAATTCACAGGGGGAGGAAGTGGTGATCCTGAATTTCAGGTGTCGGAACGCGCACCAATTGAAGAAATTGAAGGTGTGACCGAGGATTCGCCGGACCAGGAGTTGAACGCTCTCATCGAGGGGCTGGATAGTTACGAGGAGGCCTCCGATGCCAATATGGCCATGGAAGAGTATATCAAACTAAAATCCAGGGTGGATCAACTCAATGATGCGATTCGGCAAAAGGAGCTTGAGATTGAAGAACTTAAGGCCCAGCTTTCGCTCAGAAAAGAAAAAGTCGCTGAGCTCGAAAATAATCTTCGCCGGCGAGGCGGGGCATTATCAGCTTCTCTGAATGTTGACCTGAATGATTTTGCCACAAGTTACGAACAGGCGTTGCAACACTTTTATTCAAGAGAATATGACGCTGCCATCTATCTATTCAGCATGTTGTTGGAGACCAGTGGCAATCACAAATTAGCCAGTAATTGTCAATACTGGTTAGGCGAATGCTATTTTGGTCAGGGCGACTTTGCCAACGCTGTCGATGCATTTCAGCGTGTATTGCCCTATGAGAGATCATACAAAAAAGATGATGCATTGCTGATGTTGGGACGGTCGTATATCAAAATGGGTGACAGAGCATCGGCAAAACAAATGTTCGATGAATTAATTTACAATTACCCGGATAGTGAGTATATTGAAAAAGCACAGAATTATGCAAATAGTTTATAAAACGCATCGAAGTAGAGATTAAATAGAATTATATCCCTATTCATCTCATATTTCATTTCAAGAACCCTGCGCCCTGTTTTACAGAGACGCGGGGTTTTTATTTTTAGTTGAATCATTTATAAAAAATCGTATATTATAACATGCTTACATTCACACACACATATTTGTTGAATCTGGCTTTTGAGATAAATTGTCAGCAAGATGCAACAAGTGATAACGCGGAACTGATTCTTGGCAATGTTATCCCTGACTTTATCACGCATCTGGGCAAAGATAAATATCAGAAAATTGCTCATGATTTGGCATATTTACAGCGCGTTCCTGATAAATCTCCGCTGGAATGGGGAGCGGTCTTTCATATTTTGTGCGATAATTATTCCACGCTGGGACGAATAACATTTGTCGGCAGGTATCATGATTTTCAGCGAAATGGTTTCATTGAAAAATTATCAAAGGATATAAAATTTACCATTCCGCTCCGTGTGCCTAAACGACGTGTATTGCAGTGCGCACTTGATATCCTGGTCTTGAGAGAGAAGAAAGACTTGCTGATTCGATTGCTGAAAAGCGCTGAGAAATATCTTCGCAATCATGATAGAAAAATACTCTGTAGAATTGCTGCTATTTATGGGATCGATGTTTCCCAACTCGAGGTTGGAATTTGTCGATTCCGTACCATTTACGGGAAGAAATTCGTCCATCAGGCAGCGTCAGAAGAGTATCGATTGTTTCCCCTGGTGCGCAGCCTGCTGAACCTGGATACGCTATCGGAGCCAGATTTAATCCTCCAAAAAATTCATGAACACCCTGAATTGATGGAATTGGTGACGGAGAATTTGGAACGGATTCGGGAAAGCTGGAAAGATGAGCTTTATGCACTTGTCTGGAATGTGCTACATTACGGTGGAATAACCGATGTATTTCATTGCATAAATTGAGAAATCAAAATTGAATAAAAAAGCCCTTCTACATTCATTGCAGAAGGGCTTTCAATGATTCTATTTCATTATTTTAGAATTAGAAACTGTAACCAAGACCGAACATAACATTCCAGGCATTCATTTTATACACGCCAGCCATGTTGTGCTCTTCCCATTGGGTCACTTCGCGGTCACCAATCAGTAATTGTTCATAACTTCCGAACAGATCAATGCCGCCAATAGTATAGCTCAAACCTAAATTCATGCCATGACGTCGGTTAATATCCGGCACAGTAATGGTGAGTGTTCCATCTGGTATTGCTGCTGGTTCAGTGTAATATCCGCCGCGGAGTTTTAAGGCTTCCGTGAGTGTGTATTCGAGACCGGCGCTGATGCGGATGCCATCATCCCACTTCTCAACGAGTTCTGATGTGGAGTTATCTTCGTTAATGGTGATTTCAATGACATCCCAGGCAGACCACTGTGTCCAGGAAACATCTGCTGCGATCAATAACTTCTCGATTCCTGTATACGAAATCCCAGCGCCGAGGGTCATCGGAAGAGGTAATGTTGCATCACCTTCGGCCTTATCGTATTTTGTAATCGGAGCGCTGTAAACAGCCATAATTTGAGCTTTATCTGTTGCACTAATCTGGCCTAATCCCACTAACTGATCCAAAGTGGCATCCAGGCTCTGAAGCGTTGCCGCATCAGTTTCTTGCAGATAGGCAGTGGCGCTTATCTTTCCGTCCAATGAAATGTCGTCGTACCAGTTTCCAGCGATTCCAAGAGTCAGGTCTTCGGTCACATCGTACTGCAATCCGAAATTGAAACCAATGCCGGTGCCTGTGCCTTCGAGTTCTTGATCAACCAGGAACGTACTATACGCGTCGGAAGTGAGTCCAAATTGTGCCAAAAGAGGAAGTAATGGTGAATTTGGATCTAATAGCAACGGATTCGGTTCAGCATCCGGGGTTCGAATGATGATATCCGCCATGGTAAAGCTGAAGCCAATACCAACTGACAATTTATCTGTAACTTTATATGCTATTGAAGGATGAATATCGATAATTTGTAAATCATCTTCAAAATCCTCTTCCGGAAAACTGGAATTGAAACCGGATGTATTGAACACATCCCAGGTGGCTCCCAGACCAAACGGAGCATATACACTCAGTCCGAAGGAGAGTTTTTCAGTGCTGTAAACAAATCCGGCTGATGGAATATAGAATGTTTTATCGACATTTTGAAGTTCGCCAGATCTGTAAAAGGGCAGGGGCGCGCCGCTGGCTACGGTATAATTGGCCGTTGGTTTGATGCGTTCGAGACTGAATCCGAATTGCATTCCTTCAACTTTTGAGATACCGGCCGGATTCCAAAACATCGAACTCCAGTCGTTGGCCACACCTCGGTAGGCGCCGCCAAGCGCGGTTGCTCTGGCGCCAATACCAGTCAGGCCAACGCCGGATGCGAACAAAGAAGTTGATAAAAAGAGAACAATAACAAGGGTGCTGAACGAAGTAAATCGTTTCATTTTTTTACCTCCCAATACAAGTGAGTAGTGAATTAGTTTTTCTTTGGTAGAATTGTATCCAATTTTGACAGGATAGAGTCTGTTTTTAATATCACCTCCTATCTTGCTAAGCCTTCGTAAAAATTAAATACTATAAAAAATCAGAACTGTCGGCTAATGGTAAAAACATAATTTCGCATCGGAGACATGTTACGTTCAATTTGTAAATAATTGTATTGAAATAAATTATTCACATTGAAGGCAATTCCGAAATCGTATAGCTTGGTGCTGATTCTGGCATCCCATATTTTTTGCGCTACCCTGTCGTCATTAGGGTAGACTTTCACTTTTTCGATCCGGCTGATATAGCGGTAATCCATCCCGGCCTCGAAGATGGAATAATTCACTGTAAATCCGGATGTGAGCAGGTGCCTGGGGCGATACGCCAGATATTCGCCGGTGCTTTTATCCACCGGGTCCATGTATGTGTAGCCAAAATTCAGCGCGAGTTTTCGATTGAAAAGACTTGCCTGGCCGGTGAATTCCACTCCGCGAATGCGCGCATTGGCCACATTGGTGAACTGAACGGTCTGGTAAATATCCGGTTCCGGTTCGATAAAATTTTTATAATCATTATGAAAAAAGGCCAGATCAAAAATAAAATGCTGATTGAGAATCTGGTTGATGCCAATTTCATAGGACCACGCGCTCTCGGCTTTGAGATTTGGATTGCGGATGACTTTGAATCCGGCCGTGAATGTTTCGGTGAACATTTCCGCCATGGTCGGCGCACGAAAACCGCGTCCCACAGAAGCGCGCACAGTCGTCAGCAGTGTTGGCTTGAAATTCAATCCCAGCTTTGGATTGAATTGATTGTCCTCCTCGCCGGTATCCACACTGTGATGATCGAACCTGGCTCCCATAGTCATGGTGATTTTCGGAATCAGGCTGATTTCATCCTGAACATATCCTGCGAGAATAAAACCATCATGATTCCCCCACACCGCTGAATTGGTATTGTCAAAAATGCCCTCGAAGCCAAAGGTCAACGTGTGTTTTTTATTGGGAATGTAATCCGCCTGAATTTCTGTCCCAAATTTATTGGCTTTGGAAAAATCATTGTTGTCGTGATGATGATGCTCGAAATTATTGTGAAAATAGGATGTTCGTATTTTGTATGTAAATTGAGGGTTGACCAACTGACGATATACCATGTTCCAGCTAAATTTATTGGAGTCGGTCCAATCCCCAACTGCCGGCACCGGCATTTGATAGACATCATTCTGATTGCGCCAGAGAAAAATTTCGCCGTAATCGCCCCTGGTTACATTAGATTGAATCGTAAGCGTGGACTGCGCATTGAATTTGTAATTCAATTTGCCGACAAAATTGTAGCTTTCGAAATCGCCATTTTGCTGGTAACCGGTGGATTGTTTTCGACCCGCGGAAAGCAGTAGTCCGGCCTTGTCCCATGAGCGGGTGTGAGTGACATCCACCTGGGTGAAATAGAGTAAATCATCGGTCCATTTCCATTCCGGGTGATAGGGTTCATCGTACATCCCGGACGAGATTTGGACGGATGTCAATGGTTTGAGACCCGGTTCCTTGGTGATGATATTGATGACGCCCCCAAGAGCATGGGAACCGTACAATGCCGAACCCGCGCCCTTGATAATTTCTACGCGCTCGATTTGAGAGAGCGGAATAATGTCCCATTTGATGTCGCCGCTGTCGCCGGGCATCATGGGGATGCCATCGATGAGCAGCAGTACGCGACTGCCGGCGCCAAGGCTGAACCCGGAGGAACCGCGAATGTTAACGTCGCCCTCCATCAGGTAAACGCCGGGGGTGTATTCCAGCAGTTCGTCCAGATATGTTTTGTTGCGTCGTTCAATTTCTTTCAATGAAATGAGGGACACGCTGTTGGGCACATCCTGAAAGCTCTGGGCTTTTTTGCTGGCCGTGACAATGACCGCCGGATTTTCGATGACAGTTTCTTTTAGTTTAAATTCTACGCGTGTTTCATCATTGGCGCTAACAGTGACTGCAGCGGTCTGACTTTTGTAGCCCATCATGGTGGCTTTGAGCTGATACCTGCCGGCCGGGACTCTGGCAATGGCAAAACGCCCATCCAGATCGCTTGAGGCTCCCATGAGCGTCTGGGTGATAATGATATTGGCGCCAGGCAGTGGCTCGCCGGTGTTGGCGTCTGTTATAGCGCCGGCGACTGTTCCTGTATTTCCTGATTGTGCCAGCGCGGTAATGGGCAGCATAATCAATAGAATGATTAAAATTATTCCTGTTTTAAACTTCATGAATACTCCGTGTATGGGGAAAAAAATCTATTTTTCCCTGAAATAAACTGTAAAATCGATGTCTTCGATCTGGCTATCTTCGGTCGGGACGACCACTTCCCTGGGCTGAAATGAATTTTCTTCAAGCAAAATACCGACAATGTTTTCAAGCGCCCAGGGCTGATCGATCAGCTTCATCACAAGACCAACCGCTTTGTACGTACCCGGTGAAGCTGCAATCGAATATTCCGTAGAATCGACATAGCCCGGCAAAATACTGCTGAAACTGAAATCCAGCAGGGTTGTCGGCGGAAATATGGTGCTCGCAATCACCATGAATCCCTCGACCTGCGCCGGCCAGGTTCCAACAAACCGAACCGTGCCGGAAATACTGCTGCTGCTTCCCCGCCTCGCTTTGGCGAAATCCGCCTCGATATTTTTTCCGGTAACAACCGTCTCGGCATCCGGAACATGAACCAGCGCCGGCGAGAATGGATTGCCTTCTTCCAGGTGAAGACCGAAGATGCTCTGAATTCCCCAGGCCGCGTTTTGCTCGCGCCACACAAGTCCGAGATAGTAGTCGCCCGGGCTGAGATAAAACGTGTATTCCGTGGACTCCCCGCCGAGCGCTAACACATCGCCAATGATCAGGTCATTGATGTCCGTGGGCGGAAACTGCGTGGCAGCCACAATTCTCACTTCGGATGTTTTGGCCGGCCACTCTCCCAAATAGGTAATCGTGCCGCTAATCCCGCTGCGAATGGGTTCCAGACCGTGATCGTCGGAGCAGCCTCCAGCAAAAATCAAAACCACTAAAATAAAAATTGCATATATGAAATTGCTTTTTATCAAATGTGCCATAAATAGAACTTTTTCTTAAACGAATGGAATAAAAAAAATCCATGAATGTAATTCATGGTTGTATTTAAGAGACATAAAATATAATTACTTGCACATTCCCTGCTTCGGAATTTTACGGCTGAATAGTATATGACTGAAAAGGGAATTGGGCATGAGAATAAAAGATTAATGTTTAAAATTTATTCAAATTGTTAAACTATCCAAAGTTATATTAAAATCCTTTAATAATAAAATAAAAATATCAAAATGTCAAGAACTATTTTTTAAAAAATTATGTTTTCTAAGTGAATGAAATTTAACGAGAAAAAGTCCTTGACATTCAGAAATAAATTTTTAAATTAATGAATGAATACTCATTCAATTTTACAAATGGACCTCAATCTCTCATTCTTAAAGCAGAAAAAACTATGGCAAATCGGAGAAAAAATAGTAAGTTAAAACGAGAGCGAATTTTGAAAGCGGCCACGCAGGTATTTGCACATAATGGATTTTACAATTCAAAGATATCGGAAATTGCGAGACTGGCAGAAGTAGCCGATGGAACCATCTACTTGTATTTCAAGAACAAAGACGATCTGCTCATTTCCCTGTTCGAGGAGGAGATGAGCAAAATCATCAAGAATATGAGAGAAAATATCGCCAGGGAAAAAGGATTCAGCAATAAAATTGTCAAGTTCATCGAAATTCATCTCAGTCTGATTGCAGAAAATAAAGAGCTGGCTGAAGTGATGCAGATTGAACTGCGGCAAAGTCATAAATTTATGAAAGAATACATGGGCACAAAACTGAATGACTATTTGAACATCATTTCCTCCATCATTGTGCAGGGACAGAAAAACGGGGAAGTGCGAAAGGATATTGTGCCCGGAATCGCAAAACGAATATTGTTCGGCGCGCTGGATGAGCTGTCCGGGTTCTGGGTGCTTTCGAAAAACAAACGGTACAGCCTGGCCACATCCGCCAAGTTGATTAGTGAAATTTTTATCCGCGGCGTTACGGCGGATTGCGATGACAAAGAAAAAGCAACAGATTGATGATTTTTTGGAGGATGTTTTAAAATATTTGAAATTTCAATTTTATGAAACAACTTAGCCCCGAAGACTCAAAAACTCGAAGTTTACTTGTTTAGTACAATAAAAGTAAATAAGTTATTTCAAACCTTCATGATTTAAGGAAGTATTACCCCCCTGTTATTTCCCTCACTTGAAATATTTTTCATTTAAAATTAGAGGACTTGAAAGTCGACTGAATTTGGATGTGATCTAAGCATTCAACTTGAAAAACCCATAATCGGGACCATCATTTTCGGAGGCATCGCTATGACGTCTACTCATCCGCGCCTTTTGGCAGACAAAAATAAAATTGAAAACGCCAAAAATTGGATTATAAAATTTCCCTGGTATCGGAAATTATTCGAACGCCAGAAAAAGGGAATCGATTCGTTCCTTCAAAAGCGCCCGATCTATGTTTCCCCGCTCAAGCAGGTGTACCAGTACAAAATGTACGCATGCCCCAATCACGATGTGGAACTGATTTACGATGAAATGAGTCCGCACGAACACCGCTGTCCCCTCGGCGAAACTGAAGTCTTCCGCGGCGAAAAATTCGACTCGGCCTGGGCTGGCTGGCACCACGAACGCCTGGCCGAAAAGTTAGTGTGGATGGGCCTGCTGTACCAGGTATTCGGCGATAAAAAATACGCCGAAGCTGCCCGGGAAATTCTGGTGCAGTTCGCCGATAATTATCTTCACTATCCCACCGGCAATACAATTTTGGGCCCGGCGCACGTATTTTTCGGAACCCTGTCCGAATCATTCTGGGGCGTGAAAATGGCTTATGGCTACGATTTGGTGTTCGATTACACGGGCTTCTCTCCGGCAGACCGGAAAAATATTCGCGACAGACTTCTTTACCCGCTTGCTGAAATCACGCAGCAATTCCCGGAATCAGCGTCCAATCGCCAGCTCTGGTACAACAATGTCTCGGCTGCGGTGGGATTTCTGTTCGGCGATCAGTCCCTCATTGATTTTGCGCTGAGGGGAAAATACGGTTTTGAGTGGCAATTGGGTTCAGCCCTGCCGGAAAGCTGCCTGTGGGCCGAAGGCCCGGGCTATCATTTTGTCGCGCTGCGGGCCATGATTTATTTGGCGGAAATGGCCGGGCACAATGGCATCGATCTGTATCGCGCGGAAGTCGCCGGACGCTCCATGAAAAAAATGTTCGATGCGCCGTTCGACATCATCAAACCCAATTTTGAATTCCCGCGAATCAAGGATACCGGCGGGGGCAATTTGCTGGATTTTGCGCCGTACTACGAAATCGGTTACGCGGTGTACAAAGACCCGAAATACCTGGAAGCGCTCAATCGGACGACCGTGCCACGCGGCACCCAGATTGTGGGACAGGATTCCGGCATTGGCAAACTGAATACGCCAATTTCGGTGTTTTGTTTGGAGCCAAATCTGCCTGCCTCGAACGTTGAAATATATAATGAGAAAAGTGTTCATCTGAAAGGCAGCGGACTTGCGGTGCTCAGAAACGGAGCAGGCAAAGACCGCCGCTATTTTTATCTCGATTATGGAATCATGGGCGGAGAGCACGGCCACCCGGACCGACTGCAAATCGGCTATTTTGCCTGCGGCCGAAATTGGATCGTCGATCCGCTCAACGAAACCTATTTCGATCCCAATTTGCAGACGTGGTACAGGCAGACCATCGCGCACAATACAGTGGTCATCAATCAAACGAGCCAGAAATGGGCCAATGGCAGGGAGTGGTTTTTTGGCGCGACTTCGGCGCTGCAGGTGGCATCCGGCCTTTCCGAAGACATTTATCCCGGCGCAAAGCTGATCCGAACCGTCATGCAAATCGGCGATTATTTCATCGACCTGTTCGATGTGGACTGCCCGGAAAAACGAATCATGGACTGGCCGCTGCACGGCTTCGGCGAGGTGAAGATGGATGGAGTGGAACTCAAAAAGGAAGAAGAATTCTTCTTTGGCAAACCGCCGGGCATTCCCGGTTACGACCGATTGACCCACATTCATTCTGCAAAAACGAACGATTCGTGGGGGGCAATTTTCAGCGTGAGAGAAGAAAACCGGCACCTTGCTGTTCGAGGAATCGGGGAAGAATCGACGCAAATTTTTACCGCGCTCACGCCGCACATCGGGGATTTTTACAAGCAGAAAATGAACGATCAAACGCCGCTGCCAATGCTGATGAGCCGTCGGTTCACGGACAAAACGCGGTTCGCCCACCTCATCCATGCTTTCACTGAAAAGAGCGCTGTCACGAATTTCCAATGCAGCGAATCAAATAAATTGTACACGGTGGAACGCGACAATGGCATCGATTTTATCTTCGCCGATGTCCCTGAAAACGCCTATTGGTTTGCCCGCAAAGAATTTGACAAGATCGCTGTGTTGTCCGGGTTCAACGTTTCGGAGATTCGATTGAAAAATATCTTGTATCTGACCTCCGACGTCCGGCTTTCAGAAATCGAGTGCCGGCGAAAGGATGGGACGCTCGACGTTTCACTGCCGGCGCAATTCAGCAAAATTAAAATTTGGGCGCAGGGAATTGAGAGCGTCAATGTGAATCAGGATTCAGTGTCGTGGCAGAAACAAGGCGATTTTATCGTTATCGAAAAAACAGCCGGTGTGGGATTGCAATTGAAGAACTCCACGCTTTTTTTAGGACTCGAAAATAATGTGCAGATCGAAGTCTGGAACGCGAACGATTTCGCAGTGTCCGAAAAGCTCGAAATTTCAGCGACCGAAACATGCGAAGCAGAAATTCGCAGCCAGCAAAACTGGTGGGGCGGCGTCGTGAATTTGGTTGCGACCAATAAACGGCCGGTTCAGCGGAAAATATTCCCGGCGACTTTCGGGAATCCGACGGAATGGATTCGGAATATCAAAGTGCCTGAAATTACACTCAAAGCCGGCGAGAAAAAATCAGAGCTGGTTCCGATGAATGTTCCCGATGATATTCCGTCAGCGAAATACCCGATGGATTTCAATATTGACTCTTTTTCATTCAAACAGAATTTTCAGATTCTGGAGCCGGTTTCCGCAGAGATTTATCTTCCCAATGGCAGGAAAAACCTGCTCTGTGTGAAACTGAAAAATAACACAAATAAAAAGTTGAACATAAATTTGACGTTGGAACCCGGTTCATTCTGGCAAATTGAAGGAAGCGCGAAACGACAAATTGAGCTTCAGCCGTTGCAGCAAAAATCTATCGAAATTCCAGCGACGTTGGTTCAATACAATCCTGAAAATCAGTTGTACCCGATCAAAGTGAAGCTAAGCTGCGGGAATTTTCGAACAGAAATTCAGCGCGATTTTTATGTGGCAATAGCCCGGTTCGCGAATAATCGGCCGGCGCTGGATGGAAGCTGGGACGGCTGGTATTGCGAAAATCCCGTCACCATCGATCGGCCGGAACAGGTGTGCAAACTGCTCATGGGCAATTCGCCCTGGAACGGGCCGGACGATCTCTCCGCGAAAATCTGTGCCATGTACGACGACCAATTCCTTTACATCGGCGCGGACGTGATCGATGATATCGTGGTCACACACTGGGATTTCCCGCGAATGAGCTATCCCTGGGACACGGACAGCATGGAGGTGGTGCTGGATACCCGAACCAGCTCCGGGCAGGGAGCGGATCCGCCCACGCCGGGCCTGTTCCGGCAGTTGTGTTTGCCGGAGTTCCGCAACATCGATTTCAACGCGGATTCGTGGTTGGGCGGCAGCGCCGGCGGTCCCATTTTGCCGCGGCCAAATATTATCCCGGATGCGGAGACGTTTTTCAATTTAACGGAAAAAGGCTACGCAATTTTCGCGCGAATTCCCCTGCAAAGTCTGGGAGAAATAACGCCCGAACCCGGCACCAAAATCGGTTTCGACGTGGCAATCAACGATAACGACGAAACCAATTACCGCAAGAATCAGCACATCTGGGCCGGCTACACCCAGAACCAGTCGTGGTGGGTTTTGGGCGCCATTGGCGCGCTGATCTTTGGGGAGCGGTAATTATCTGACTAACCTCAGTTCCCGCATGGAACGCGGATCGAACGGGTTGGACGGGTCGAATGGATTTTATACAGCAGAATTGGTTTTCGGATTTCTCCATGAAGTCCTCTTCTTTCAAAGAGAGGATTTAGTAACTTACAAATAAAATTCTTGCATTTTTTGGCAAGAAATTTTTTAGCGCCCATCACAAGTTGCATCTTTTCAGCTTGTTACAAAGGCTATTTTTCAGTTAAACTTTTAGTACTGACTTGTGCGGGACAGGGTTTTCATTTTTAATTTTTAACGTAACTATTCAGCCACGAAGTCTCAAAGACGCAAAGAAAACATGATATCTAAAATTATTCTATTCTGAAAATCGGAATTTGGTTCTAAAAATACAATTGAATATCAGATTATAAAAATGGATTAGTCGTTGACATTTTCGTGCTTCGTGGCTTGGTGACTTCGAGGCAAGAATAGATGCTGAATAGTAACTTTTTAATTTTAAATTCCAGCTTGTCTGGCTTAGGTCACTATTACGAATATTTCAAAAAATAAAAAAATCAATTTGCTTTGTCGTATTTATTTTATTACATTTCTAAACAACATACTTCGTTTGATCTTCAAGAATTTGCGCTAATCTGAATCCACATTTCACTACAATTTTAAGGGGCGAAAATATGGCAAAGGATGCTGAACGTTCCAACCCAAAGGTATTTATTTCTTCAACGGTGGAAGATTTGAAAGAATTTAGAACCGCTGTTCGTGAGGCGGCGATCCGTACCGGATTTTTCCCGGTCATGTCCGACTATTTCAACGCCAGCGCGCGGCCTCCGCTGGACGAATGTATGGCAAAAGTCGATGAATGCGATGTGCTGGTGGTGATCGTCGCCCACTGCTACGGCTGGATTCCCGGAAATCAGTCGGGAACCGGGAGAAAAAGCATCACCTGGTTAGAGTGCGAGCGGGCAAAGTCCAATGGAAAGGAAATTTTAGCTTTTCTCGTCGATGAAAAATTCGATTGGGATGAAAAGAAAAAAGAATCCTATCGGCTGGTGGAGGCAGCCAATAACGGAACGTTAACGCCGGCGCTGTCGGACGATGTTCAAAAGGCGATGAGCAAATTGAAGGATTTCAAAGCCTGGCTCAATGAAAACTTTGTTCGCGTTACGTTCGAAAATTCTTTTGACCTGGCTTCAAAGGTGAGCCCTGCGTTATCTGACTGGCGGCAACGGCATCAGACTCAATTCCCGGAAACGCCGGTGAGCGCCGATCCGACGCGTTACCTGCAATGGATTTACGAGGAATGCAGCACGATTCCCATTCGCGGGCTTTCTGTGGGAACGGGCAAAGCCCACACGTTCGGTATTGAAGAATTGTATATTCCGCTGACAACCTCCGGCGACCAAAAGGAGCGCGGCAAAAATAAAGATGCCAGAGAATTACAAACTGCGCCCCGAAAAGTGGAACTGCACGAGACGCTCAAAAATAAATATGTCACCATCATCGGCGATCCCGGGGCCGGCAAAACAACTTTTCTCAGGCGCATTGCTTTTCACGCTTCGAGCGCGTTGCTGCAAGTCCAGCTTCCGGACACAAAAAATGCTTTCAAACTGAATCGGAACTATTTCCCGATTTTCATTCGATTGGGGGAATTGTCCGAGTACATCATTCGATGCCGCGAGAGAAACGACTGCGCACACCCGGTCGCGGTGGACGACCCGGAATGGATCACTCAGTTTTTGGCGGACAGAAGCGAGTCCAAATCCTGGGGCCTTTCAAAGGGACACTTCAAAAATAAATTCAAGTCGGAGAACACAATTTTCTTATTGGATGGTCTGGATGAAGCCCCGGACAGAATCACGCGGGAATCCATCAGCCGGTTGGTGGAAAACTGCATTCGCGATTACGGCAGCGGCGCCTTTGTCGTCACCAGCCGACCCGGCGCATACCGAGATAACGCGGTGCTGCAAAATTTTCATCATGTCATCATCGAACCATTGGAAGACGCATCCATTCAAAATTTTCTGCACCGCTGGTCCGAAGCACTTTTTCCGGCAAGCGAAACGCAGGCAACAAGTCATTACAATGATTTAAACGAAGCCCTGCAAAGCCGCGGCGAAATACGACGCATGGCGCGCAACCCGGTGATGCTCACGGCCCTGGCCGTGGTTCACTGGAACGAAAACCGCCTGCCGGAACAGCGGGTTGAACTGTACGAATCGGTCATCACCTGGCTGCTGCGGTCTCGGGAGCAGCGGCCCGGGCGGCTGAGCGCGGAGCGGTGCGGCATCCATTTGCAGAATTTGGCACTGGCCATGCAGCGCCACCCGGAAGGACGAAAAGTGACCGCAGGTAAACGTTGGGCCGCGGAAGCCATTAAAGACGATTTTCCCGGGGAAACCGAAGAAAGTAA
The DNA here is from genome assembly GCA_964605145.1 of uncultured Cytophagia bacterium. Taxonomy (GTDB): domain Bacteria; phylum Zhuqueibacterota; class Zhuqueibacteria; order Thermofontimicrobiales; family Thermofontimicrobiaceae; genus CAZSBG01. Next base: position 40,673 of record CAZSBG010000027.1, read on the forward strand.
AATTGCAACCGCTGAAAAATTTCTCAGCGAAGAAGAAGTGGACAGCGGCATTGTGGTGGGACGGGGAAATAACATCACGTTCTGGCATTTAACGTTCCAGGAGTACCTGACGGCCAAAGCCCTGGGCGGAAAATCTGATGAAACGCAAAAGAAGCTGCTGGTGGATCAGAAAATCTTGCACGACCCGGACTGGCGCGAGGTGCTTTTGCTATTGGCCGGCGTGCTTTATGACCAGGGTGTGGACAAAGTGGACAATTTTTTCCAGGCGATTCTGGATAAGGTCGAAGAAACCCAAAGTCTGAACTCGCAGGCAAGATGCGTTGGCATAATTGGTGGCATGCTGCGCGACCTGTCTCCATTCAAATATCAAATAAAAGACGCCCGCTACAAAAAAATGCTGAACCATGTGATGGAAATTTTTGATACACAAAAAGCGCGTAACATTGATGTGAAAACACGACTGGAAGCGGCCGATGCGTTAGGCCAGGCCGGGGACCCGCGGTTGAACGAACCAGACTGGGTAAAAATTCCGGCCGGCAGCTTTCTTTTGGGGGCGCAGAAAGAAAACGAGGCGAAGCCCAATTACGATGAAGACGCTCGTAAATGGGAATCCCCGGTGCACGAGGTGAAATTGTCGGCATTTAAAATATGCAGGTATCTGGTCACGGTAGGCCAGTACCGGAAGTTCGTGGAAAACAATGGCTACCAAACCAAAGTCTACTGGGCTGCCGGTGGATGGGGGCAATTCACCGAACCTGACGATTGGGAACAACAATTGGTTTACCCGAACCGACCAGTCTTGGGCGTAAGCTGGTACGAAGCCAGCGCTTATGCAGTTTGGGCCGGCGTAAAACTTCCCACGGAAGCGCAATGGGAGCGGGCAGCGCGAGGCGGAGACAAATACCGCACATACCCCTGGGGAGAAACACCGCCGGACGGCAAGATTACAAATTCAGAACACGCAAAATTAGGCCATCCATCCCCGGTGGGAATGTTCCCGGACGACTGCACCGAAGAAGGTGTTTTGGACATGGGCGGCAATGTTTATGAATGGTGCCGCGACTGGTACGATGATACGGGTTTTTATGAAAAATCTGCAGGAGTTCTGAATCCATTAAATGATGAGGATGGCTCCCCGGGAGCATTCGGCAAAAAAGGAGGGCGCGTCGTTCGTGGCGCCTCGTGGCTCATTAACAGTGAGTACTACTTCCGCTGCGCGAATCGCTTCTGGGACCATCCAGGTTATCGGGGCTACAATCTGGGTTTTCGTGTCGTCTGCTCCTCCGAGTGAGTATCTGTTAATCTGACCATCCGGGAATCTGAAAAAAATTTTTTGGAAAAAGAGGAACTGAACCATGAAAACGTATAAAAATTTATTCGAAAAAATTGTGGGTTTCGATAATCTCTTGCTGGCGGTAAAAAAGGCGGCGAAAGGAAAGGGTGAGAATTTTTATGTGAGGGATTATAAGTTCTGATCGTTCGGGATATTCATCCCGAACGGTGCGGCCATTCCGGGGCATACGTCCTGGCCATTACACGCGCTGGCTACATATCCAGCGCGATCTGAAAAAAAATTGGAGAGAGGCGAAGACTGCTATGAAAACCTACAAAAATTTATTTGAAAAAATCGTGAGCTTCGATAACCTGCTGCTGGCAGCACAAAAGGCGGCAAAAGGGAAAGAGTGGTAATTACAATGTGCTGGGATTCTGATCGGGGCTGTATCAAAAGCCTGTTTTTTTTTAAATCTTAATATTATTCAAAAATGTCATTTCTGCGAATGTCGAAGATGCGCCTTAGGCGTATCAGGAATGACAGATATCCTCAGATCTGGAAATTTGCCTGAACAATTTGCTACAAATATTTCACCATTAAGCGTTGTGATTACTTCGATTCTGCCAATCCCGTAGGGATTAGATATGGGTAGAAAAGCTGTGCCATGAACGATAAGAACCCCGTCAGGGGTGAAATATTCTTTTTGTGCACTTTTTCCGAAGAAAGAGAGATGCGCGTTCTTATAAAATATCAGTAAGATGGTTTTTTTCACAACAAACAATCCGCGCATTTCAACTCAGAACTAAAAAAAAGGATGCTTAAATGGAAGAATTTTCATTGTCAGAAATTATTAAATTTTTTGAGGAGCATGGTAAAACCACCGGAATTATAGGAATTGTTCTCGGCATTATACTCACAAAATTTTTCCCATGGCTTTCCAGAAAACTTAAGTCCCTCTTTTCGCTGCTGAAGAGCCTGGTGACAGGGCGATATCGAGAAAAACAGTTCGAGAAGAAATATCTGAGTCAGATTATAGAACGTCATCAATACCTGGGTTTAATTCCCACCACGCAGGTAGTCCCGAAAAACAAGGGCCTGCGTTTGGCGGATTTGGAAAAAATTTACACCACGCTCAGCTTTGTGCCGGATAACATTGTCGAACAGCCGGTCAGGCCGAAACCGGATGAATTGGATATGGAAAAAATGATGCGTCGAAAAAAACGATTCCGATTTCGAAAAGAAATTATCCCGGATGAGATGGAATTGGGCCGCCTTATTTTGAATAACGACCGGCTGGTGATAAAAGGCGATCCCGGGTCAGGCAAGACAACCCTGTTGAGATACCTGGCCCTTAGTTGCGCGCGGGCGTTGCGACAGGACAAGGTGGAAGGTGATGATGATAAAATTCTGATGAAACGATTGGGCTGGTCTTCCCGGTTTTTCCCGATTTTTATATCATTGATCAATATCAGCGATAAAAAAAGCTGGGGGGCCGATGATTCGCTCTATGACCTGTTCCGCGCGCAACTCGACGTCGAATTGCGGAAACAATGCCCGGAAAACTTTTTCAGGAACAAGCTGAAGAAGGGAGGTTGTCTCATTCTATTGGATGCGTTCGATGAATTGGGCACAGTTGAAGCGAGAAAGGCCGTTGCGGATAAAACCGGGGCGCTGGCCGGCGAGTACAAAAATAACAATGTGAAAATAATTGCCACCACGCGGCACATCGGCTACGAAGACCAGCTCGATGCCTATCAGTTCATCAATTATAAAATTCAGGATTTGGATGAAGGGTCCCGTCAGCGTTTGGTGAAGCAGCGTTTCAGGGCCATTGCCATCGAAGAATGCCAGGGGAAAACGAAGCAGAAAAGCGCGGCCATTGAGAATAACTATCGGCAAAAAGCAGAATCACTGTTGAGCAGTGTAAAGCTGAATACTCACTTGCGTGAATTGACCCACAATCCGCTGCTGCTCACATTGATTGTTTTAATTCACGCGGCCGGCATTCCCATGCCGGACCAACGGCATGAACTGTATCGCGATTGTGTGCTGGTACTGGCAGATAAATGGCGCGCCGGAAAATTAAAGCAGGCCGGCATCACCAATCAGGATCGCGAAATTGTAATAACCACAGATGAAAAAGTGAAGTTGCTTGCTTCACTGGCGTGGCGCATGCAACTCAGTCGCAAACAGGCGGATGAACATTCCCTGATTCCCCATTGTGACGCGCAGCAGCTCATTACGGATAAACTGAAAAATGATATTAAACTTCCCATCCCAAAAAACGTAGTGCGCCCTGACCGTTATCACGCAACGATTGCAGCATCCCTGCTGGAGGATATTAAAACCCAGAGCGGCATCCTTGTTGAAAAGGGAAATGATGTGGAAACCAACGAGCCTTTGATCGCGTTCTCCCATTTATCATTTCAGGAGTACTTATGCGCGTTCTGCATTCATGAGAAAAAAGAACTGCGGCCGGAGCTGTTCCTGAACCTGGTTGAGCCGGCATGGCAGGAGGTTGTCCGATTGTATCGCACCATCAGCGGGGAGGAGCAAATTATTGTTACCTTGCTCAGTGACAGCGCCAACCAACCGGATGGATTGCTGCTTGCCGCTGCCTGTATGGCAGAATACGACCGCGGTGTGGATGAAAAAATCAAACATGAAATTTCTGACCGGATGAAAGAATGCATCATCGGGTTGAAGCAGAATATCCAGAAACAGTTTTTGGTTTCCCTCATAAAAATTGGCGGCGCTGAACATATCAACCTGTTGCTGAACCTTGCCTTGGAACAGGACGAAGCATTTGCCCTGAAATTGTTCGATGCGCTGGGCAGCCTGGAGCTGGATATTCCATTCAAAAAAGCGATTGCACAGCGACTGTTGAATCTATTAAATTCGCCGGAAAAATTGACATTCAAATCCAAAGTAGCCGTGGGCCAGGCCGTGGAGAAACTGGGCGATCCCCGCTTCGAAACCGCTGAGCCGGCAATGGTCCCGGTGGCTGCCGGCCAGTTTTGTTTTGGGGACGATAAAAAACCGAAATCGCTGCCGGCGTTTTCCATTGGCAAATACCCGGTCACCAACATGGAATACAAACGCTTCATCGACGCCACCGGCCACCCGGCGCCGCACGACTGGAAAGATGGATTTTACCCGGCCGGCAAGGCCAATCACCCGGTCATTTACGTGGACAAACGTGACGCGGAGCTTTACTGCCAGTGGCTCACCCAAAAGAGCGAAAGCGGCAAAAAATACCGGCTGCCCACAGAATTTGAATGGGAAAAAGCGGCGCGCGGCGTCGATGGAAAAGAATACCCCTGGGGGGATTCTTTCGATAAAAGCAAATGCAATTCCTTTAGTCAGAATGAGGGCACGAGTCCTGTTGGCGTGTTTGTTGAGGACAACAGCGAATTCAGTGTGTTAGACGCCGCCGGTAATGTCTGGGAATGGACGTCATCACCTTATGAATTCTGGGATGATGTGAAACTGAGGCTGCCGATCTTGAGAAAGAACTCTCAGACCGTCGTTCGTGGCGGCTCGTGGGACGATTACCTTGAGTACCTCTTCCGTTGCGCGGTTCGCGGCTGGAGCCGTCCAGATGATCGGGGCATCTATCTGGGTTTTCGTGTCGTCTGCTCCGCCGGGTGAGTATCTGTTAATCTGACCATCTGGGAATCTGGAAAAAAATTTTAAGAAAAAGAGGAAATGATCCATGAAAGAAATGGAAAAACTGAAAATTTTCAAGCGGTTATTCGAATTCAGCAAATGGCTTCTCAATCACACATCGCATTTTCCCAAATCGCACCGGTTTTCTGTGGCAGTAAAAATGGAAAACAGCATTCTTGAATTGATAGAGTTGGTCACACTGGCGAATATGCAAAACAATAAAATGACATTGTTAAAACAGGCCGATGGAAAGCTATTATATTTAAAAATTTTGTTTCGGCTCAGTTTCGAAATGCGATTTATCAATGTCAACTCCCTTGAATACGGCGCGCGGGAATTGGGTGAAATCGGGAAAATGTTAGGCGGCTGGATCAAGCAGCAAAAGAGCACAGAATAAAAAAAGGGGTGGAGCCAAAACAGACCGTCGTTCGTGGCGGCTCGTGGAACAATAACAATGAGAACAACTTCCGTTGCGCGAATCGCAACAGGAACCAACCAGATAATCGGAACAACAATCTGGGTTTTCGTGTCGTCTGCTCCGCCGAATTAAATTCAATACAAATTCATTGCGATGCCTGCCATCTACGGAAAGCAGGACGATTTTTGAATTTAACAGGTTCCCTCCCGCAGCGAGGTTAAAGTTTTTAACCAAAGCTCAAACAATAAACCTACTTGATGACCTTAGTACAGAATGGAACGGGTCATCGGTTTGGTTGGGAAAAAAAAGAAAAAATTGGAAAATCTTATTTATTTGTGTTTATCTATTACTACTTAGTCAGATTACTTTTTTTCTGTCATTCCTGCATGTTTTTTGCAGGAATCTCATTCTAAATCACGAGGGGATTCCCGCTAAAAGCATACGGGAATGACAATGATTATGAAATACTGCCTTGTTTTTCGAGACATTTTTTAATCTGACTATGTAGTACTATTTTCTAAAAATAATTTATGACAACAAAACGCCGAAGGCGTTCAACATTTGTAGTTGGTTAATCCCAAAAGCCCGCAACCAACCCCGTGAGGGGTTGAACTGTTATTGCAGTTTGAATCTGCATCCTGTTGTTAAACCCCCTTCGGGATTTTCCCTTCGTTTCAGATTAACTGTTCACAATTTAAAATTCACCTTTCACCCTTCACTATTTATTTTTCACCCAATTAGAAAATATTTCCCCCCGGTAAAAAATCGTTGACTTTGTTACTTTATCATTTTATATTATGAGCTAATTCATTTTATTTATTTCAGTAGAGTTTGTCTCTTGCCACAAAGGCCTGAAGTCTCGGAGGATTCCCAATTCATTCTTAATCTTAATCCTAATCTTAATCCTAATCAAAAATATGATTACGATTACGAGTCAGGATTAGGATTAAGATTAGGAGCAGAATGAAATCACTCTGTGCCTCAGAGTCTCCGTGGCGAACACCCAAATAAAATTACCCGGAAAGGAAATGCGAATATGTCTGCGCCAGAAACAAACCGCACACCAAGTTTTATTCGCAATATTATCAGAGAAGATTTGGAAAAGGGAAAAAACGATGGCCGCGTTCACACGCGGTTCCCGCCGGAGCCCAATGGCTATCTGCACATTGGCCACGCGAAATCCATCTGCCTGAATTTTGGCATGGCCGGGGAATTTGGCGGCCTGTGCAATTTGCGGTTCGACGATACCAATCCAGTCAAAGAAGAAGACGAATATGTGAATTCCATTATCGAAGATGTGAAATGGCTTGGCTTTGACTGGGAAGATCGGCTCTATTACGCGTCCGATTATTTTGAACAAATGTACGAATACGCGGTGCAGCTCATTAAAAAGGGCGTGGCGTACGTGTGCGATTTGACCGCGGAGCAAATCCGCGAATACCGCGGCACATTAACCGAGCCGGGAAAAAACAGTCCGTACCGCGATCGCTCCGTCGAAGAAAATCTGGCGATGTTCGAAAAGATGCGCGCCGGGGATTACCCGGACGGCTCGCATGTGCTGCGCGCAAAAATCGACATGACGTCGCCCAATTTGAATATGCGCGACCCGGTCATGTACCGCGTGCTGCACGCCAGGCATCATCGCACCAAAGACAACTGGTGCATTTATCCCATGTACGACTGGGCTCACGGGCTGGAGGATTCCATCGAAGGCATCACGCATTCAATATGCACGCTGGAGTTCGAAGACCATCGCCCGCTGTACGACTGGTTTTTGGATCAGTTGGGTGTTTTTCATCCCCAGCAAATCGAGTTCGCCCGGTTGAATCTCAGCCACACAGTGATGAGCAAGCGGAAGCTGCTGCAATTGGTTCAGGAAAAATATGTCAGCGGCTGGGACGATCCCCGCATGCCGACCATTTCCGGGCTGCGCCGGCGAGGCTACACGCCGGAATCCATTCGCGATTTTGCCGAGCGGATTGGCGTGGCCAAGCGCGACAGCATGGTCGATATGGCGTTGTTGGAGCATTGTCTCCGCGAAGATTTGAACAAGCGCGCGCCGCGGGTGATGGGCGTTCTCAGACCGCTCAAGGTGATTATCGATAATTACCCGGAGGGCCAGGTCGAGGAAATGGAAGCTGTCAACAATCCGGAGGACGAAAGCGCCGGTACGCGCAAGGTTCCGTTCTCGCGTGAAATTTACATCGAGCAGACTGATTTTATGGAGGATCCGCCAAAGAAATTTTTCCGGCTGTTCCCGGGAAATGAAGTGCGGCTGCGCTATGCCTATTACATCACCTGCGTGAGTGTGGTGAAAGATGAGAAGACAGGCGAGATAAAAGAGCTGCATTGCACGTACGATCCGGAGTCGCGAGGCGGCTATACACCGGATGGACGCAGGGTGAAAGGCACGATTCACTGGGTATCCATTCCCCACGCGAAAAAGGCCGAGGTTCGGCTGTACGAAAATTTGCTGCGCGTGGCCGATCCTGCACAGGAAGAAAATGGCGCGGATTTCAAATCATTTTTGAACCCGGACTCGCTGGAAGTTTTGGAAGAATGCCGGGTTGAGCCGTCTTTGGTTGATGCAAACGTGGGGGATCTTTTCCAGTTCGAACGCCAGGGATATTTTAACGTCGATCCGGATTCTTCGGAAAACAAACTGGTCTTCAACCGAACCGTCTCGCTGCGGGATACCTGGGCAAGAATGGCGAAATCCGGTAAAACTGGTTAAAAAATAATCTATTATAAATCGTTGTAGTGTCATAAAAAATTAACACCACGAGGACACAGAGGGCACGAAGAAAAGCGTATTGAAAAAGATTTTTCTTTGTGTTCTTCGTATACTGGTTGTTATTCAGGAAGTGTGGCGCTGCGCAAATCCTTTGAAGGAGGACGTATGAGAATATTGGTGTGTGTAAAACAGGTCCCGGACACGGAGTCGCGGATTAAAATAGCGGATGATAAAAAGTCGATCGATCCAACGGATATAAACTGGATATTAAATCCTTACGATGAATACGCAGTGGAAGAAGCCCTGCAGATAAAGGAGAAACAGGGCGATACAACGATTGCCGTGCTCAGCGTTGGTCCGGAGCGTTCAGTCTCTGCGATTCGAAACGCTCTGGCCATGGGCGCCGATGAAGCCTATCTCATTAAAACCGATCGGGAAGATTTGGACTCGCTGGCCATTGCAAAAGCGCTTGTTTCTGTCATCAGCGAAATGGAATACGACTTGATCCTGTTCGGCAAACAGGCAGTGGATGATGACAATTTGCAGGTCGGCCCCATGGTGGCTGAATTACTAAATTTGCCCTGCGCCACATTTATCACAGAATTGAACCTGGAAAACGGGAAAGCCACAGTCAAGCGTGAATTCGAAGGCGGCACCGAAGTGATCGAGGCGGCGCTGCCGGCCGTGTTCAGCGCAGAAAAAGGATTGAACGAGCCTCGCTACCCGGCGCTGCGTGGCATCATGATGGCGAAGAAAAAGACCATCAACGAGAAAGAGGTCGGTTTGGACAGCCCGAAAATTACTGTCACGCAAATCGAATATCCGCCGGCGCGTAAAGGCGGCATGATTGTGGGAGAAGGCGTGGAAGCGGTGCCTGAACTGGTTCGGCTGCTTCGTGAAGAGGCCAAAGTTGTTTGAGAGAGAATTTCCAAAAGACAAATACTCAAAAATATAAAATTCCAAAAAGCAAATACCAAAATTCAAATAAATTTCAAAAAGTAAATTCGAAATCATATTATAAATTATATTCAATTAAAATCATTCTACAAAAATAACTCAAATTAACCATACTTGTCATTCCCGCATGCCCTTAGCGGGAATCTCCTGAGTTATAGAATGAGATTCCTGCAAAAAGCATGCAGGAATGACAGGCGAATCGTAACTTAAATATTCATAAAAATTGTATTATTTGAAATTTAAAAATTGGAATTTATTTGTAATTTAGAATTTGGGGTTTGTTATTTTTGATTCAACAAATTTGACTGAAGATAAAAATTTAAAATAAAAACTGGAGGAGTCAATGTCAAAACCAGTGTTAGTTTTAACTGAACAACGAAATGGCACATTTCGGAACGTCAGCTTTGAAGTTGTGAGCGAAGGCCGGCGCCTGGCCGATCAACTGGGAAGCGAAGTTGTGGCCGTTGTGCTGGGTTCCGGAATCGATGGATTGAGCGCAAAACCCGGTTTTTACGGCGCAGATAAAGTGTTGGTGGGGGATAGTTCCCTGCTCGAAAAATACAATGCCGAAGCATTCACCAAAACCATCGCCGATGTGGTGAAATCGGTTGATCCTGAAATCGTTTTAATTCCGGCAACCTCGCTGGGCAAAGACCTGGCCCCGCGACTGGCGGCAAAACTGGATGTGGGCCTGGCAACCGATTGCACGAAGCTCTCCCTGGAAAATGGAAAATTGCAGGCGATTCGCCCGATGTTTGCCGGCAAAGTACTGGCAGGTCATGAGCTGCAATCGTCGCCGCAAATGGCCTCGCTGCGACCCAATGTATTTCCAGCGTTGCAACCGGATGAGTCCAAAACAGCGGCCGTGGAAAAGATAGGTCTGACAGTGGATGCCGGCGATTTGAAAGCAGTGGTGAAAGATATCATTTCCGGGGCCGGCGGCAAAATCGATTTGACCGAAGCATCCGTCATCGTTTCAGGCGGACGCGGCATGAAGGCCCCTGAGAATTTTGCCATTCTCGAAGAATTAGCCGATCTGTTGGGCGCGGCAGTAGGCGCATCGCGTTCAGCGGTGGATTCCGACTGGCGACCGCATTCAGACCAGGTGGGGCAGACCGGCAAAACAGTGTCCCCGGATTTGTACATTGCCTGCGGCATTTCCGGCGCGATTCAGCATTTGGCTGGCATATCGTCATCCAAATACATTGTGGCCATCAACAAAGACCCGGAAGCGCCCATTTTCCAGCGCGCGGATTACGGCATTGTCGGCGATCTTTTTGAAGTGGTGCCGGCTCTGACCGAAGAACTCAAAAAAATTGTTGATAAATAATGGGTTTCAGCATAGAAAAAAATTAGAGTCAATCGAAAAAAATCGGTGAACAGGCTTCTGTTTGCCGATTGGTTTTTTGGTGAGGGGTATTTTGTGATGGGTGAATTGTTCTTCCTGCTTAAAATTTATATCAGTATATAACAAGGTAAATTCTAACCAATTTGGGTGGAAAAAAATCAAAAAACAAAATTCAATTATCAAATAAATTCCAAATCTAAAAAATCAATTATCAAATTTAAAGAACATGTAAAACCAAATCGCTTTTTGTTTGTTTGGTTTTTTGGAATTTGTTTTTGTGATTTGATTGTTCCCGCTAGCGGGATGGTATTTGCGTTTTGCTATTTCCGGTTTATGCGACTCAGGACTTTCATTCAAGGATTATTTTTCCCTTTGAGAGTTGTTGAAGTAATTAAAATGAAACTTCGAGCCTTCGAGATTTGGAGGCTAAGTGTTTTTAAACTTTTGAACCCAATTCATAAAATTACATATTTGCCAATTGGTAATTATTCACCAATCGAAAGGAATTTCGGATGCCTTCAAACATTCCTTCCCGAGAAGTTTTTTGGAACATTCCGTTCCATCTCATTATCTATCCTCTAATGGTTGTCTCACTTGCCATTTTCATCTGGGGATTCTATCGAAAAATCAAATACTGGAAACTGGGCCAGAGCGAGAGCCGTTCCGACAGGGTTGGCGAGCGAATCAAGTCGGCGCTGGTGTACGCCCTGGGCCATGGGCGCATTCTCAAAGAAGCCTATCCCGGCATCATGCATTTGCTGATTTTCGTCGGATTCGCGCTGCTGTTCATTGGTACGGCCGTGGTCAGTTTTGACTACGATGTGTGGGGACTCATTTTCGGCCAGTCTTCATTTCTCATCGGTGATTTTTACACGGTATTTTCGTTGATTCTGGATATTGCCGGTGTGGCTGCAATCATCGGCATACTCATTGCGTTGTACCGGCGATACGTTCAAAAACCGGATCGGCTCAATAATTTGCTGGACGATGGCGTCATTCTTATCTGGCTCTTGTTCATTCTCGTCACTGGATTTTTTGTTGAAGCAGCACGAATTGCCAGCACGAATCCTGAGTGGGCGAAATGGTCTTTTGCGGGATACGCATTATCCGGGCTATGTTCCGAAAACAGCGTTTTCTGGCACAGAATTCTGTGGCTGGTTCACATCGTCGCTTCGTTTGGATTCATCGCGTACATTCCTTTTTCGAAACTGGCGCACATTTTCACGTCATCGGCCAATACGTACCTGCGATCGTTTGAACCAAAGGGCGCGTTGAAGCCCATCGACATCGAAAATTCCGAAGTATTCGGCGTGGGCAAAATCAATGATTTTACCTGGAAGGATCTGCTTGACCTGGACGCCTGTACGCGATGTGGGCGCTGCCAGGATCAATGTCCTGCATATTTGAGTGACAAACCCCTTTCGCCCAAGAAAATCATCCTCGATATGCAGAATAATCTTTACGAAAAAGGTAAAGTGCTGTTGGCCGGTCAAGAGATTGAGGAAGGGGAGTCCATTGTAGGAACTGCTGTGACTGCCGACGAAATATGGGCCTGCACCACGTGCCGCGCCTGCGTGGAAGCCTGCCCGGTGTTCATTGAGCATATTAGCAAAATTGTGGACTTACGCCGCGACCGCGCGTTGATGGAAGGCGATTTTCCGGCTGAACTGAACCAGACGTTCAAAGGCATGGAGAATAATTTCAATCCGTGGGGCATTGGATTTTCCACGCGCGCGGACTGGGCCGGGGATGTGAAAATCAAGCGGCTGGACAAAGGCGAAACCGCTGAAATTCTGTGGTTTGTCGGCTGCGCCGGGTCGTTCGATGATCGCGCGAAAAAAGTCTCGCTGGCGTTCGCGAAAGTTTTGGCGGCTGCCGGACTGGATGTGGGAATTCTCGGTACTGAAGAAAAATGCTGCGGCGAAACAGCGCGTCGACTGGGCAACGAATATTTGGCTCAGACATTGATGGAAATGAATATCGAGTTTTTCAATGAACTTGGGATTAAGAAGATCGTCACGTTCTGTCCGCATTGCTACAACACATTCAAGAATGAATATCCCCAGTTCAACGGCAATTTCGAAGTGCAGCACAGCACTGAGTTGTTGGCCGAGCTTGTCGGTTCCGGTAAAATAAAGCTCGACAAAACCAATGGCAAGAAGATCACATTCCACGATTCCTGCTACCTGGGCCGGTATGCAAATATGTACAATGAACCACGTAATGTGCTGGAAAGCCTCAGCGCCAATCCCCTGATTGAAATGGAGCGGAATAAAGAGCGAAGTTTTTGCTGTGGCGCCGGCGGCGGCCGCATGTGGCTTGAAGAAACCATTGGCGAGCGCATCAACAACATGCGAACGGATCAGGCGCTGGAAACCGGCGCGGATACTGTGGCTTCGTCCTGCCCCTATTGCCTCACCATGTTCACCGATGGACTGAAGGACAGGGATGCCGCGGACAAAGTCTGGGCTGCGGATATTATTGAACTGGTAGAGCAGGCGATGGTGAAGTAAAAGCTATGCTCTGATGCATCAGAATTTATTCGTCTAACGCTCCTGCATCGGAACGATGAATTAAAAAGCCCTGTGCCGAAAATTGGACACAGGGCTTTCGTTGTATCAAGACTAAAGCTGGATTTTACAGGTTGTGATTCACTGAAGTTCGGTTTTCCGCGTTATTTGTGCCAATCGCTTCCTTCACTTGTTCCTTCGGAGAAATGGCATTGCCTTCTGCCAGTTTTTGATTCAGAAATGAAATTCTCGCGCGTGTTTTGTCCACCCAGTCATTGGTTAAATTATTTTCCAGCGCAAGCTTTTCATTGGTCTGATAATATTTCAGCGCTTCGGTTTGAAGGGGAATAACCCACTGCTGCTGGATGGTGGCCCAATAGGTGTTGAGTTCATCCTGGCTTAAATTGGGCGGCGCTGGTGAATTCAGAATATCCTGACAGAATTTCTCGTATCCAAGTCCCAGTTCATAAAACGCAGCGGTTGTCCATTCCGCAATATTGAATTTGGTGACCTCCACATAAGTCTTCAACATTTCGTTGAAGGCCTGCTGCTTCTTTTTCAAATTGAGTTGGAAAGGCGGCTTCAGCGTAATGGCCTCAAACGTGGCGCGCCTCATTTCTCCCTGCCTGAATTTGGCATGAGCGGCGAAAAATTCATCGGCATACTCGCCGGCCGATTTCATTTGATTGTATTTTTTAAGTAAATTTTGATAGGCGAACCGCGCCCGCTGCATTTGATTTTTCATCTCGAGGGAATACGCAACTTTGAACATGGCTTCCAGTTTACGATCATTGTCGTTTGGATATTTCTGAAGGTAGCGGCTGAAAACATCAGCGGTCGAAGTCCAGTCTTTGGTTTTTTCATAGGCCAAACCGGCATTGTATAATGCGCCGGCCGCCTCTTGCAGGTCAACCAGATTTTCATGCAATGTGAGATAATTTTTCGCTGCAAGATAATATTGCCCCAACTTTTCCCTGAGCACCGCGCCCCGATAGATCGCTTCTTCGCTGTGTTCTGAATCAGGGTACTTTTTAAAGAAATGTTCATAATTGATGGCTGCGCGTCGGTATTTGTTCGCTTTTTCAAACTGCAAAGCTGCCTCGAACAGGGATGCTTCGGCAATTTTCGGGTCTGTCGCCTGCATGGAGGCGCGCTCAAATTTGTATGCCGCTTCCTTGACATCCCCTCGGGATTTCAATTTTTCCCCGATTTTGAATGTTGATGAAGCTAACATGACTTTACTTTTTTCAACCAATTCAAGTGAATCCGGGTGCTGCTTTATGAGAATGGACGACCAGCGTTCCGCCTCTTGATATTTCTCCTGTTTGAATGCAGCTCTGGCAAGCATATTCAACGCGTTGCTTTTATACTCCAAACCTTTGTTGTGTTTCAAAATTGTGAGCAATGCAGCCTTGGAAAATTTTTCAGCTAACGAGAAAATTTCAGTTCGAAAAAAAATTTCAGAGAGCTTCAATTGCACTTCCGGGCTTTTTTCGGAGTGGGGGAACCATTTCAAATAGGCATGACTTGCCCGGATAAAATCTTTCATTGATTTGTTTTGTTTCAATTTTTCGGGCCGGGCATCATCATCGCAGTCGATGGATGATTGAAACAGTTTATCATAGCAGACAATATAATTATAGCCGGCATCTTCCCTGAGTTCACTTTCCGGAAATTTTTCTACTACCTGCCTGTAGTTTTGGGCTGCAACTTTGTAGTTCGATAAATTGAAAAAGGCTTCTGACTGAAAGAAATAAGCGTGAGCCAGTCTTTTATCTGAAGAAAAATCGTTGATGAATTGATCGTATTTTTCAATAGCAGAACGATAATTCTCTGCAGCGAAAAGACTGTCAGCCGAGGATAACAGGGGGGTGGCAAGTTTGAAATTTATATCCGTTAAAACTGAATTATAACATTCTGTAAATTCCCGATCATAATAAGTTTTGGCCCACAAGCTTTTTGGTCCGCAGCGTTTAACAAAATCTGATCGGACATCGAAACCGATATCAATTTCATCGGATTCCTCAAATCGAGTGAAAAGCGAGAAGAAAACCTGAGGTAATTTTTCATATTTGGGATAATTTCTGATGACAATATTGAGCGCATTTTCTGCATCTTCATAAAAATCTCGTTTTAAATAAATATCGCCCATTTTATAAAGCAAATCCGGCGTATATTCGGACCCATTCATCTCCTGGATGAAATCTAACATTGCTGATACGCCGCCAAAATCACTGAAGCTAATGGCAATATATTCAATGGCCTCATCTGTAAGCTGAACCTGTGATTTGCCTAACAAATCCGTGTCGATGTTTTCCAGCAAGTGAATATCGTTCAGCAGATAATAAAATGTGCTGATGGCATCGGAATAATTGTTCATTTGATAGTGGCACCAGGCAATTTTATATAATGCCATGGCAAAGTAAGGGCTGTCCCAGCTTTCGAGAATTTGTTGATAAGTTTCGATGGCCGTCGCATAATTTGCTTCATCGAAATAACATTCACCTAACCTGAAAATTATTTCGGCAAGGTAGATGGGATCGGGATATTCTGCAATAAGCTGCTCGAATATTTGGCGTGCGCTGTCCTTTTTTCCCATTTCATAAAGACATATTCCATTGCGATAAAGCACTTTCCCAATATAGGAAACATGCGGAAATTCTTCGATAATTCGATGGTTAATTTCCAGTGTCTTATCATAATTTAGAACCGGCTCCGGTGGTTCTTCGCTTGTTTTTTTGTTCTCAAAAAGCGCAATCTCCCGGTCGTATTTTATCATTTCCAGTTCGAAATGAAGTTTTTCCTTGCGAACCTCCCATTCAGAAAGTTGAAATAGAAGTTCCGGCAAAAACAGCGAGTCCGAAAATGTGTTCGCTGCGTTCCTTGCAAGACGGGTTGCCTCGTCTACTTTCTTAATCTCGTGAATGAGAGCCCGATATCTCTCTTTTTCAAAATCCGCGTCGGTTGATGGTGTGCTATTACCGGCGAACAAAGGATTGAAAAACAGTCCAGCCATGAAAATAGCAAAAATACAAATTCTACCCGGTGCAGTCCATTGACAATGATTTTGAAAGAATTTCATTGTGCCTCCAAAAATTGATTTGGATGATGCGAAACGTACTACCTCTGGCCATTGTGTAACGAGAGGAGGCATGACTTTTTATAAAAAACAATGCATGATAAAAACATGGCAGTGTTTACACATATTAATTGATGATTTTGCAAATGTGAAGGAAGTAATAATTTTCAGTTTTTAAGAGAAAAAAGTCAATATCAATAAACGTGAAATAATATATATTTCTTTAATTTAAAAGTCAAGTAAAAAACATAAAGAAATTTGTTAGTAAGTCATATTAAATCAAATGTTAAATAGCTTTAATAAGCTATAAGTGTAAATAATTTCAAGTAATAATAGATGATATTGAAAAACGTATGTGGTCTGAAATTTCAAATTTGAAATCATATAAGAAATTCGACAAATTTTAACTCATTATTTTTTTATTGACTTTCAAAGCATTTTTCTATATATTTAACCTGGATTATTCATTGTAATGCATTAAGGAATCCAGATAGCCTGA
>CAZSBG010000028.1:0-57123 GCA_964605145.1 uncultured Cytophagia bacterium
AGTACTTTTTTAACTTTTTTTATGATCAAAATGGGACTGAATAGTTACAAATATAAATACAATTTTTTGGTAAAATATTTAATCAATTCTGTTTATGTAGTTAATTATTAATATTTTATACACTATGATGATTGGATGAACTGAATTTACGCAAATACTATGCCAGTAAAATACTTGGAAGTTTTATTTAGGTAGTTTTAGAATAATACTTAAGTTATTTGTTTAATTTTTAGTAATACTTTTATGCCGGCGTGTTTCATGTTGAGCCAATGTAACAAGGAAAAACAAATTATCCGTGCCTTGAAGACAAAATTATTGAACAAACATATTTCGAACACCAAAGGCGCAAATATTACAAATAGTTAATACACTCAACAGGTGATTTCTGCCGAATAAAAAATTAGAATTTTTTACGCTTTTTACAGATTTATTTGATTTTTATTGTCTCAGGAAGAAACTATAATTTAATAGTGGGTGATAAAATAGGTGTGAATAAAAATGCAGGGAATCGCAGGAATGTAGAAATTGCCGAGAAGATCGATCACCGCGTTTAACCATGGTCGTGTATACAAAATTGATGTATTTATCGAACATATATATAAATTAGGTAATAGGTGAAAACGCGAATGTATCCACAGGCTGAAAACAATGGCCCTGTTTAATCAGCCTGTGGATAAATCAGGAATTATTAAATTTTGCATCATTGGCTTTCGAGTTCGAAAAGTTTTTCCCAGATTTTGTGCGAATCGAAATGATGACTCACTGCTTTTTGATAGGAGAGGTGGCTTTTTGCTGCATCGCCTTCCATTTCATAAATATGTCCAATCAACTTGTAGGCGTGTTGAATTTCCTCCTCATCTGATAATCGAGTGACAAATTTATGCAAAACAGGGACATATTTCTCCCTTGCTTTTTTTGAAGCGCCGGATATTAGAATTTCCATAAAGCTCAGTATATCATCTCCATCTGCATCGTTGGTGTAATAATTCAGGCTATGCTCCAGTTTATTGAGGCACAGGTTCTCCTGGTCATTTTCAAATGCAAGAATAGATTGTGCAAACATCAAACTGAATATGGATAGCGAATCATTAACTGAATTTGTGATGAAATAATCCAGATCGCGAAGGCCTTCCCCGGCGGATTGGTATTTCAAATAAGTACTGATAAGCGACCAGATGAATGCTTCATCCCGTTCAGATTCAAAAGCTGAATTTTTAGTGGAATGGTTCAGCAAAGCCAGCGACTGATCGAGCAGCCAGTTTGATTTTTCCACCTCATTGAGTTTCCTAAGAATGAGAATTGTCCGAAGCAACGAGCCATTATTCAGCCCTGTGAAAAGTTTTTTCATTTGAACCGTGTCTTCCGGGGACCGCATCGTTTGAAGAATATTCATCACATCAAACGTTGTGCGAAAATTCTGTGAATTGAAATCTGAATGCCAATAGTCGCTGAGTTGTGCAAGCGCTTCTTCATATTTTTGATGTTGAAAATAGAGATCAGCAGTCCCCATATTTTCTGATGTTGTCCGCGGGATGGCTTCAAAATTTCCATTTTTCCAGCGAATGACAGGCAAATACTTTTCAGGACTGAGAAATTGAATTTCATAAGGGATGAAGAATGCACTACGTTGTGTCGCTTCAGAATTTTCAAAGCTGAAGAGATTTTTGTCGATTCGGTTCAATCCATCGGGTTGCCAGCACATTAACTGGTTTTCTCTGATAATGCCCCGCATGGATTCGATTAATTCGCGATATTCCTGTTCAGCACCTGAAGAAATTGCCGGGGCTTCGGGATATGCTGTCGTGAAATACAATTTTCCGGAGGGATCCCAGCCGAAAAAGTCGATCAGGTTGTCAAAAGTGATTTTGGTTGAATATCTTGTGGACATGTCCAACACCCAAAGATTACTATTGCTTTTTTCTCGTTGAATCAGGGAAATGAAATCCCCCTTTGGGGACCAGTCGATACGGGTAATTTGTGATTCCAACTTTTGAACAATCTGCTGATTTTTGCCGTCTGAATCAATCAGACTAACAACATCAGAGCTGTCTTTGGGCTCTCGATTCTGTCTGATGAAAGCAAGTTTGGAACCGTCCGGCGCCCATGATAAGACGGAAACCGGGTTCCCTTCGTAAATTTTTTCCTTCGAAGACCCATCAGTTTTCATTTTCCAAATCTCTGCCGATGAAGGATCAGAATTGTTTTTCACCGAAACCGCGAGCCAGTTGCCATCTGATGAGATATCATACCATAACAGAATGCCTTTCACTTTGAAAATGTTTTGGTTCTGTTGCCCATCTGCGGTGAATGAGAAAAGTTGGCTCGTGCCTGCTGAGCGAACATGTCGAGCATATAACAATCGATTATCATTGGGCAGCCAGGCTGCATGGCGTAGGGAGGTCTCATTTCCTTTATCTGCGATTTGTGTTATTTTGTATTTGCTTTTTGAAATCAGCGAGTACGTCCAGACCTCTGTCTCATTTTTTCCTTTTTTAAAATAGAGCAGGTTGTCATTTTTCGGAGACCACTGGGGAGCCAGGAGCTTGTATTGTATGGTCGTATCTACCACAGTGATACTCTCAACTTTGTTACCAGTCACTTCGACAATCAGCAGTTCATTTGACTCCGTGGTTGCCACGGCTAATTTAGCGCCATCAGAAGACCAACTCATTTGTTCATTCGTTGGTTTGTTTTCCTTGCAGGAAAAAAGCAAAAGAATCAATGGCATAGTATAGAAAAATCTAAGCAAGATTTTAGTTTTCATTGGAGTTACCTCCGTCCGTTAAGTGTTCGATTCGATTTTGGGATGGAACCGTCCATGGACTTTCAGGATATTTTTCCACGACTTTTTGATATGCAGCCGACGCTCCGAAAATATCTTTTATTCGATGTTCCAGTATGTCAGCGATTCGGAATTGCACATCGTCGCAGATTTTATGTTCAGGAAATTTATTGATGATCATTTCAAATATGTCGATTGCTTTTTCCCATTCATTTTGCCGGCAATAAATCTGCCCTAATTTGATATGAGCTGCTGCAACGGACTTGTTCATCGGGAAAAGATTAATGAACTGTTGATAGGCGATTTTGGCATTGTGGGCCTGATCTAAATGAAGGTCGTAAATTTGGGCCAGGTTGTATAAGCCATCACCGCTGCTGGGTTCATCGGGAAAAAGAGTGACAAGATTTTTGTAATATTCCACAGCCTTATCATAATGCCCAAATACTTCATTCAGTTTTCCCAGTTTGAACCAGAGCTGCGGGGAATTTTCAGTTTCATCTGGATTGTCCAAAATCTGCTCCAAACTGACTCGATATTTTTCAATTTTATTTATACAGTTGAGAATGTCATTCTCCTGTTTTTCAATGTCTTTGAGCGAAGGCCTGGAGGCGTGTTGCTCTTCACAAGCCCAAAAGCAAAGGCCTGAAATGATTATCAATAGAACAATATTTTTTTTCATTTTTTTTTGCCTCATATTCTGTGTGTGAAAAAGTTAGGCCGCGGCTGTTATTTAATTTAATCGTTTCAATAGTTAGTGTTGTGCAATTTTTCAATTGAAACTTTTTGTTTGACCGAATTGGCGTATTTATCAATAAATCGATCTTTCAGTGACGTTTTATCGATTTCTTGTTTGGCTTCAGCGTTAAATACGGCATGTTTCATCGGATAGTCAGCCAATCGCAATTCGGGTGGTCTTGAAATAATGTAACTATTGAAAATGTATTCAGCGCCAAGGGTAATGAGAATGGTCGCTGCAATGGTATAAACCAGTCGTTTATAATTGTCCTGAAACTTGCGACGTTTCCCGCCGATGTTTTCCAGTTTCTTCTCTAATCCTTGGTCGAAATTTTCCGGCAGAGACTGAAATTTAAATGTATTCAGCGCCTTATCCGTCTTCCGTAATTCAAACTCAAGCTTCAGGCATAATTCACAGTTACTCAGGTGCCGATGAATTTCAATGGTTTCCTGTTCATTTAATTCCCCATGCAAAAAAGCGGTTAAATTCGATTGTATTTCATTGCAATGCATGTGGATTTCCTCCATCTGTAGTGAATTCAATTATATATGTTGAGCGAAATTGCTGCTCTTTACAAAATTTGTTTACTTTTTAGAATATCTTTCATTTTCATCAGGGCATTATGCACCCGAGATTTCACTGTGCCAATGGGACATTTTTGAATTTCAGCGATTTTCTGGTAACTCAGTCCGTGATACTGGCAGAGCACTAACGCTGAGCGCTGTTTTTCCGGTATCGCCTGCAGTGCATTTTCCAAAATGTGCCGCAATTCTAAATGCTCAAATTCATGAACCGGGGTGGCCGATGGATCGGATAACTGATTTTCGTAAGAGTAACTTTGAGAATTTTCGGAATTTGTGCCGGTTTGAATTGATAAAATCGGTGCTTTCTGTTGCTTTCGAAATTCGTCGATGCACAGGTTGTGGGCGATGCGAAATATCCACGCTTTAAATTTCCCGGCTGCGGTATAATTTTCAACCGATTGATATATTTTTACAAAAACATCCTGAGTCAAATCAGAGGCCAGCTCACGATCATACACTTTACTCAGAATGAATTGAAAAATATCCAGTTTATAACGTGCCACAAGCAGCTCGAATGCGCTCCTGTCGCCATTTCGGAAGTCGTTCATTAAAATGTCATCGGTTCTTTGCAATATGGTTCTCCACATTTTCTACAATAAACAACGTGGATTTTTTGAAATGGTTCATTTAATTGATCAATCAGACAGAATTATTTTTGCTGAAACACGATGAATAAAATTTATTGCATAATCGTATTAAATTTATTATCTTGTAGAAACCTCAATATTCATTTTCAATTATTTCAATCAATTTTATAAGGTGTTTAAATGCTCAAACTTGGTATTACCGGCGGTATTGGATGCGGGAAATCCGAAGTGTGCTGCTTACTGGAAAAGCTGGGAGTCCCCATCATTCACGCGGATATTTTGGCCAAAACCCTTGTCAATGAAAATGAGCAAATTAAGCGAGACCTGAAACAGGCTTTTGGAGAGGATGTGTATTTTCCGAATGACACGCTGGATCGCAGGAAAGTTGCAGATATTATTTTCAACAATGAAGAAGCGAAACGGCAATTGAACCAAATTATTCATCCGCATGTGCTGGAATATCAGGAAAAGGAGTTGTCCCGGCTGGAGGCAACAGGTAAATTCAGGATTGCCGGCGTTGAAGCAGCTTTGATTTTTGAGGCAGGCTCTCAGACTCAGTTTGATGTGATCGTTGTGGTGGCGGCATCACAGGGAACGGTCGTTAAACGGCTGAAACAAAGAGATGGATTGACTGAAAATGAAATACTCAAACGGATAAATTCTCAAATGGATTTGCAGCAAAAAATAAAACGGGCCGACTTTGTAATTTACAACGACGGCCCGCTCGATGAATTGAACCATAAAGTTAAAAGGTTATTTAATTGGTTAAATAACCAAGAGAGGTGAGGTCAAATTAATAGTCATCATTTCTAAGAAAACCGGTGCATTTGGCGCCTTCGCACAATTTACATTCAAAAAACCACCCTGTCTCATTTTCAGAAAGTGACAATTCAAAATCATTGTGCAGTGCCCTGAACTCATGTCGATAAGGACAAATCGCAGCAATCATTCTCGCGACTTGTTGAATCTCAGTTGATGTGGTTAATTGCTCTTTTGCGCTTATCATTTTTATTGGCTTTTGTAATCGTGTTAGTTCGTGGTGTTATGCGTTTTAATTAGTTCAAAAGCGTCTTCAGCATAGTTCAACATCGAATCGTGCAACAGATAAGATTTATTGAATCATCAAAATCTGTGCCATATTTGAAATATTTATAAGTGATATAAAAACAAAATATAGTAAGTTTTCACTGAATTAAATCCTTATAATTGCATGTTCTATTTTGAAACACTCAATTCCATAATTGTAATTGCAAGTACTTATTCATGAAATTTCCTTTATTGAACACATCGCCGGCATTTAAAATCGTCATCCTTTTCATTGCCGGATTACTTATCGGACGTTATGCGAATTTCAATCCTGTCGTAACATTCATCATCTTTGTCGTTTTTTTCATAGCTGCAACGCTGATGTTTTGCGGAAACATTTCTTTTTCAAATTATCTTTTTGCGGTGGCCATTGTGATTGCCGGGATGCTGCTTTTTCATTTGAAAGCGAATGTCTTTCCTGCAGACCATATTGTGCATTTCAATGATTTGAATGAACGAATGAGTATTGTCGGCAGAGTTTCTGGATTTCCGGACTACAGGCCGGATCGCGTGGAGGTGAAGCTCGAAGTGGAGGAACTGGTTTTTGATTCAACCAGACTCAGTGTATGCGGTCACATTTTATTCAAGGTGAAAGATCATCGGTTTTCACCGACATACGGCGACCTACTCTCATTTGAAGGAAAGATCGTTGAACCGAATCCGGAACGCAATCCCGGGGAGTTCAATTATCGGGAATATCTTGCTGCAAATGGCATTTACGGTCTTGTCTATATTCGAAATTCCAGTGACATTTCAGTGCTGTCCACAGACGAAGACAGAACGGTACAGAAGGCCATTCACTTTGTCAAAAAAAAATTGTATTTCACACTGAATGAATTATACGATCAAAAAACCAGACCGCTGGTGAAAGGGCTTTTGCTGGGAGAACGCGGAGAAATTTCTCAGGAACTCAGAAACGCATTTGCCAAAAGCGGGGTGATTCATGCGCTGGCGATCTCAGGATTGCACATTGGATACATCAGCGTTATTTTTTACGTGCTGTTCAGCCTGTTGCGGTTTTCTTATCAGGCTCGGATAATTGCTGTTTTGGTGAGTATTTTCTGTTATAATCTCCTCATTGGTTTTCAGCCGCCGACGGTTCGGGCTTCGTTGATGGGGGGACTTTTCCTGGTTGGCAGGCTCATCCAAAAACCAACGGATGTTCTGAATGTCATTTCCGCGGCAGCGCTCATCATTTTGCTTGTGAATCCTCTGGAGCTCTTTCAGGCTTCCTTTCAGCTCTCTTTTTGCGCGGTCATTTCCATCATTTATATTTATCAGCGTCTCAAAATTTTCTTTGAAAAAACAACAATTTTTCGTAGATTGATGAGAACCAAATTTGGAGAATACCTGGGATCGTTATTCCTGGTGTCGATGGCTGCACAGTTGGGAACGTTGCCTATTGTGGTTTATTATTTTCATCGAATTCCCGTCATCGCTCTTGTGTTGAATTTAATTGTCATCCCCCTGGTCGGCGTGGTTATCGCGCTGGGTTTCGCAACATTATTTTTCTCGTTTTTTTCACTCGCTGTGGCAGAATTATATGCACATGCAAATACGGCGTGTATGAATTTTTTAATCACGGTGATTGAGAAGGCAGAAGGGATAAAATTCGCGTCGTTCGAGGTGCCGTCGATTCATCTGATTTTCATATTCTTGTACTACCTCTTTTTATGGCTCATTCTGAATATTGAAAAACGAGTGTATCGGAAAGCGCTCGTCTATGCCGTTTTGATTGTTGTGAATTTTGGGCTTTTCCATTCGGTTGTAGCGGATAAAGGCTGGATGGAGGTCGTCTTTTTTGATGTGGGCCAGGGTGACGCAGCGCTGGTGAGCTTTCCGGACGGTCATCGTATGTTAATCGATGCCGGTCCGAGTATACGGAATTTTGATGCCGGCCGATTCTTTCTTGTGCCTTATTTCAAACGGGAAGGGATAAAAAAGATTAACACCGTTGTGCTCTCCCATGCTGATAACGACCACATCGGCGGAATGCCAGCCGTGCTTCGGTCAATGCGCGTGGATAAAATTCTGGATGCAGGCCTGTTCCACGATTCCAGAATTTGTTCAGTCTACAGTCATGTGGTCGATAGTTTGAATCTGGATTATCACTGTGCCAGCCCGGGAAAAACTATTGAACGTTCAAACACTTACGCTGTTTACATTCTTCATCCCGGCGCCCGGCAGCGCGGCGTTTTGAACGAGGATATCAATAATAATTCTATTGTATTAAAAATTGTCTATGGCGATGTCAGTTTTTTATTTACCGGAGATGTGGAAAAAGAAGCTGAAAATATTTTGTTGAATTACGAAGCATTACTTGAGTCGGATGTTTTGAAAGTGGCCCATCACGGAAGCAATACCTCATCAATCAATGAATTTCTGAATCTGGTCAAACCGAAATACGCGGTTATTTCTTTGGGGAAAAATAATAAATACAATTTTCCATCGAAAGATGTTGTGAGCCGGTTACGTCAGCTAAATGTCACAATACTGAGGACAGACCAGAACGGCGCCATTATTTTCAAAACAGATGGAAAACGATTAATCCGAGTAAGATGAGATTGGAGTTATTTTAATGAAAAGAACAAAAATTGTCTGTACCATGGGACCTGCCACACAATCCGAAGCAACGGTTGCCAAGTTGATCAAAGCTGGAATGAGTGTGGCGAGACTCAACTTTTCGCACGGCACCCACGACGACCACGCGAGAATGATAGAAATTATCCGAAAAGTATCTTGGCAGCTAAATAAACCGGTTTCAATTTTGCAGGATTTGCAGGGCCCGAAGCTGCGAGTTGGAAAAATATCGAATGGCGCGGTTGAGCTTCGAAAAGGAAAGTTTATACGAATCACAACGGATGAGGTGCTTGGAACCCCGGAGTTGATTTCAACCACGTATAGAGATTTGGTCAATGATATTAAACCTGGTGACAGAGTTTTGCTGGATGACGGATTGATTCAATTGAAAGCCGAAGAGGTCAGAAATAATGAGGTGGTCTGCAAAATTATGGAGGGCGGTACATTATCCGACCATAAGGGAATCAATTTACCGGGCATACGCATCAGCCAGGCTTCTTTCACTGAAAAAGATCAAAAGGATTTGCTGTTTGGCATCGAACATGATATCGATTGGGTGGCGATGTCTTTTGTGCGATCTGCCAGCGATATTTCTCAGGTGAAGGAAATCATTGTCCGACATCAAAAATCGATCCTTGTTGTTGCCAAGCTGGAAAAGCCGGAAGCGATCAATGACCTGGATGCCATTATTAATATTACGGACGGCGTCATGATTGCGCGGGGAGATTTGGGCGTGGAGGTTCCGTTGGAGAAGGTGCCGTCGCTGCAAAAGCTCATCATTCGAAAGGCGCGGCAAAAAGGCAAGCCGGTAATCACCGCCACCCAGATGCTGGAATCCATGCGTTATCATTCACGGCCCACGCGCGCAGAGGTGTCCGACGTGGCCAATGCCATTCTCGACGGCACCGACGCGGTAATGCTTTCGGCAGAAACAGCCACCGGCAAATACCCGGTTACCACGGTGAAGACAATGGCCAAAATTATCAAAGAGGCTGAGGAATCCATGAAGAGCTTTTCGTCAATCCGTGAATCGTGTCTTGAAACCGAAAATATACTTCCCATTCCTGATGTGATCAGTCATTCGGCCTGTGAGACGGCTGAGCATTTGAGGGTGAAAGCCATTGTGGCGTTCACCACTTCCGGGTTCACTGCGCGCATGGTGGCTAAATACCGGCCTTCGTCGCGTATCATTGCGTTCACGCCTTCGGGCATTGTACAGCAGCAATTGAGCCTGTCATGGGGAGTTACACCGATGAAAATGGATTACTTCGACAGCACCGATGAAGTGATTCTTCAATCTGAAAAAATTTTATTGGATAAGAAGATTGTTCGTCACGGTGATGTCGTGGCGATTTTATTGGGCGCGCCGATTTTCAAAAAAGGCACGACAAATCTAATGAAACTCCACGTGGTCGGTGAATCAACAGAATTTTGAAAGAAAGAAGGAAATTATGAAAATGCGAATTTTAATTTTATTGGTTTTTAGCTCATTAGTGGTAGGTTTGAGTTGCACCTCGCAAAACCCGGGTGAAACGCCGACAGGGATTCAACCAAAAGTGATGGTCATTATTTACAATCCCATTATTGAAGTGGAACAGGACAAGGAATTGATCGAGCTTTTCAATTGGCACGATCCGGATTCGCTGGCTGAAGTTTACCGAAACGATTTGAAAGAGGTCAGCAAGGGGTATCTGGACTATCAAATTGTGAAACGCGTTGAGGTGGATGAATACCCTGTCAAGCTGGACGGCTTCCGCTACACGGACGAATCGTTCGTGAATGCATGGCGGGCTCGGGAAGGATTCCATCAGCCGGACAATGTGGATTACAACGCCATTTTTGAACGATTCGATATTTTCGACCTGGTCGAGCAGGGAGAAATTGACGAAGTGTGGTGCTTCACTTTTCCCTATTCCGGATTCTGGGAATCGACCATGGCCGGCACGGGCGCGTTTTATTGCAACTCCGATCCTGTCCCGAACACAGAACATTGCTCCCGTAAATTTATCACCATGGGATTCAATTACGAGCGCGGCGTCGGTTGCATGCTGGAGGATTTCGGGCATCTCACCGAGTCAGTAATGAGCCGGGTTTTTCAGACCGCGCCTGAGGACCAAAATTACTGGACACAATTCACGCTGTACGATAAAATTGCCCCTGGGCAAGCCAATTGCGGGAACGTCCACTTTGCGCCCAACAGCGAAAAAGATTACGATTGGGGAAATACGCGTTATGTGATGAGTAATTGTGATGACTGGTATAATTTCCCAAATTTTAAAGGAATTACACGCAGCGTCAATTGCGAGGAATGGGGAAATGGCGATATGCGCGCGCATCATCTCTGGTGGTTGAAACACATTCCAAACACCAGTGGGAAAATCAACGGCATTTCGAACAACTGGTGGTTTTATATGGGGGATGTGAATAATGTTGATTGATTTCTTTTTAAGCCACGGATGAGCACGGATTCTCACGGATTTACGACAAAGAAAAAAATCCGTGGAAATCCGTGCTCATCTGTGGCTGATATATTTAGATCATTTTCCATGTCAAATCGTGACACATTCCACTTGACTTTTTCTCCCGATTTCGCTATAGTATATCACCAATTTTTATTTGGACAAATCCAATTCTTTATTTCACTTTCTTGGAATTCACATGAAATTTATTGCTGATCTTCACATTCATTCCAGCTACTCGCGGGCAACAAGCCGAGATCTCACGTTCGAGCAGCTTTACAAATGGGCGCAAATAAAGGGCATTCAGGTAGTTGGCACCGGCGATGTCAGTCATCCCAAATGGCTGGAGCAGATGGAAATTAAGCTGAAGCCGGCCGAAGAAGGCTTCTTTCGGCTGAAAGAGGAGTTCGCCCGATCCGTCAAATCGGAAATCCCGAAATCGTGCGAGAATGAAGTGCGTTTTGTGCTATCCGGCGAAATCAGCAATATTTATAAAAAGGACGACCGCGTCCGGAAAAATCACAATGTGGTTTTTCTGCCTTCGATTGAAATCGCGAAAAAATTTCAGGCTGAGCTGGATAAAATTGGAAATATTCATTCCGATGGCCGGCCAATTCTGGGACTGGATGCGCGTAATCTTCTCGAAATCGTGCTGGAAACAGATCCGCTGTCGTTTCTCATCCCTGCCCATATCTGGACGCCCTGGTTTTCGGTGTTAGGTTCCAAATCCGGTTTCGATACCATTGAAGCCTGCTTCGATGATTTGACGCCACACATTTTCGCGCTGGAGACTGGTCTGTCATCCGATCCGCCCATGAACTGGCGGCTCTCCCAGCTTGATCGCTACACGCTCGTGTCCAATTCCGACGCTCACTCCCCGGCCAAATTGGGGCGGGAAGCTAATTTGTTCGATTGTGATTTTTCGTACCTGTCCATGCTGAACGCGATGAAAACCGGCGACCCGGAAAAATTTTTAGGAACCATCGAATTTTTTCCGGAAGAAGGAAAATACCATGCGGATGGGCATCGGAAATGCAATATTCGCATGAGTCCGGTTGAGACGAAACAGCACAACGGTATCTGCCCTGTATGCGGGAAGAAAGTCACGGTCGGCGTATTGTACCGGGTCGAAGAACTGGCTGATCGGGAAGAAGGCGCGAGGCATGAAAACTCAAAACCATTTTACAGCCTGATCCCGCTCCCGGAGGTTTTAGGTGAAATTTACAGCGTGGGACCCAACACAAAAACAGTGAAAAAGCATTATGATAAATTGCTGGATCGGCTGGGATCGGAAATGGCCATTTTGTTCGATGTTCCGTTGAAGGATATTGAACGAATCGGGGATACGCTTTTGGCTGAGGGCATTCGCCGCATACGGTCCGGCGACGTAAAAATTGCTGCCGGCTATGACGGCGAATTTGGCACGATCAAACTTTTTTCCGAGGAGGAGAGGAAAGAGCTCAGCGCCCAGTCATTTTTCTTCAAAGATGAGGAGACAAAATCGGCCGGGAAAAAAATAATTTCGTCCGAGCAGCTCAGCATCATAAAAGACATGGAGCCGGTGTATCAATCGAAAGATTTGGAGAAAGAAAACGAAGTTCCCGCGCCTGAAAGAGAACCGGATGAAGATGAGTCCGGCCTGAACAAACGCCAGCGCGAGGCAGTGGAGTCGGTGGATTCTCCGCTGCTCATTGTTGCAGGGCCCGGCACAGGCAAAACGCGGACGCTCACACATCGCATTGCTTATCTCATCAAGGAAAAAGAGATTCGGCCGGATCACATTTTGGCCATCACTTTCACCAACCGCGCCGCTGATGAAATGCGCGAGCGGTTATTTCAATTGCTGGAAAAAGAAGTCGCCTCTCGAATTACAATCAAAACGTTTCATGCATTTGGAGCGCTGATTTTGCACGAACAGGCGCAAACGTTGGGCTATCGATTATCCTTCTCCATTTTTTCGGAGAGCGATAAAATACGGCTGCTCCGAAAAATCAATCCTGATTTATCCAGCAAAGAGATTCGCGTATTGGCCGGGAAAATTTCGGATCGGAAAAATGCGATTCTCTTGAATGAATCAGAAGCTCAAATTGAAAACGAAGAGAATGCACATTTTGAAATCCGTTTTTCGAATTACCAGGACACGCTTCAAAAAAACCAGGCGTATGATTTTGATGATTTGATCACCAAACCCATCCAGTTATTTCAGAAAAATCCGAAAATTTTAAAAAAATACCAGGAGCGGTTCCTCTGGATTTCGGTGGACGAATACCAGGACATCAACCAACTTCAGTACCAATTGCTGCGAATGCTGACGGCGCGGAAATCCAATGTGTGTGCCATCGGCGATCCGGATCAGGCGATTTACGGATTCCGCGGTTCGGACCGGAAATACTTCCTGCAATTCGAACAGGATTTTCCCAAAACGAAAGTGATCACCCTGGAGAAAAATTATCGCTCCGTATCAACCATTTTAGACGCGTCCCGGCAGGTCATCGCGAAAAATTTGGACCACCAGTCCATGAATATCTGGTCGCTGTTGACGAGCAAAACGAAAATCAACATGTTCAGCGTCCCCACGGAAAAAGCGGAAGCAGAGACCATTGTTCACCAGATTGAAAAACTGGTTGGCGGCACCAGCTTTTTCTCGGTGGATTCCGGACGCACAGAAGAGGGGGATTCCGAGGGCAGGCTGAGCTTTTCCGACATCGCTGTGCTCTACCGGCTGGGCGCCCAGGTTTCTGCACTGGAGGAGGCGTTCATTCGGTCCGGCATTCCATTTCAAACGCTGGGTGATGTTCCGTTTTATGAAATTCCGGAAGTCAGGGAAATTGTCACTTATCTCAAAGTCATTCACAATCCCCATTCGGATTTGGATTTGTACAGCATCATCAATGTGCCGCCGCGCGGGATTGGCGAACAGACGCTGAATACGGTGTTGAATTACCAAAAAACCAATGAGCTTTCGCTGTGGACGGCCCTGGAGCGCAACAATAAAATCGCTGTTCTCAGCGAGACGCAAAAAAATCCGCTTGAGTCATTTGTTTCAAAATTAAAGAGTTTACAGCAGATTCAGCAGGACTTTTCTATTCCGGAGCTCATCGATAAAATCATCGTCCAGTTCGGCCTGAGCGGGTATTTCAAAAGCGATAAGAAACGCCAGTACTATTGGGATCAGATTAAACAGTTGAACGCGGAATTCAAGGGCACCCTGTCCGAATATTTGGAACGGATTGTTCTGCAAAAAGAAACTGATATTTTCGATCCCCGTACGGAGAAAGTCTCGCTGATGACGATGCATGCTGCCAAGGGACTGGAATTCGCTGTGGTGTTCATCGCCGGCTGCGAGGAGGGGGTGATTCCCTTTCAGCGGGGAGATGGAGAAAAATCCGATATTGAAGAAGAGCGCCGGCTGTTTTACGTGGGGATGACCCGCGCGAAGGAGCGGCTTTTTCTGCTGCACAGTAGAAGCCGATTTTTATTCGGAGAACGAAAATCCAAAATTCCCTCCCGTTTTTTGGCGGATATCCAGGAGGCGCTGAAGCAGCAGCGAAAGGCAGAAATTAAAGAGAAGCAAAAAGCAAAAGGTTCACAGAAAGAAGATTCTCAAATGAAGCTATTTTAAAGGAGGCGTCTATGGAGTTTACTTCACTTTCCCTGATAAATAACTCTACGCAAAATTGGCTATTGTATTATTTTTCATGGTTCGACTCCGTTCACCATGACGTACTTCGGACAATAAATTTAAAAGACTTAAGCAGAGCGTCATCCTGAGCGGAGTCGAAGGATGATACTCCAGAAACGTTATTTGCCATTCTTTAAATAAATCTTAAAGGATTCCCCCCGTGAAAAAAAACATGTTCCGATTTCTTTTCATTCTCCTCACCTTTTCATACATTGCTCAAGTTAACGCCCAGGAATCCGAACAGAAACTCTATCGGATTTACGCGTCAACACAAACCCAGGTAAAACAATTGGCTGAACAGGGAATTGATATTTACAACATTGTGCCAGGGAAATTCGTTGAGGTTCTAACGTATCCCTTTCGGATTGAAAATCTCAAACAGAGTGAATTAAAAATCGAGTTCATCGCGCATAGCTTCAAGGAGCTCATCGAACGGGAGTTGGGCGATCAACTCAGCGAATATCACAATTACGAAACCACCTACCAGGAATTGACCTCCATTGCTCACGATCCGAAATATCCACCCATAACCAGGCTCGATACCATCGGCCATTCGCTGGATCGCCGCGTCATTGGCGCGCTGAAAGTTTCCGACAATCCGGAACTGGATGAGGACGAGCCGGTCATTCTCATTGCCGGCTGCCATCACGGCAACGAAATTCTCACCGTTGAAGCCCCTCTCGTTTTTATTCATTATTTGGTGGATAATTATGGCAGCGATCCTGAAATCACACGATGGGTCGATTCATACGAGATCTGGTTCATTCCGCTCGTCAATCCGGATGGCCGGGAAAATTTGAGGCGGAGCAACAATAATGGCGTGGATTTGAATCGCAATTATTCATTTCAATTTGTCGCCGGGGGTTCCCATGGCCCGGATCCCTTTTCCGAACCGGAAACTCAGGTAGTCAGGGATTTTGCTGCGGCTCATCCGCCGGTCCTCAGCATGACCTATCACACATCCGGCAGGCTGGTGCTCTATTCGTGGACCCACACCGACGGGCTCGCTCCGGACATGCCGATTTTGACACAAATCGGCGGTACCGTCTCCGATTCGCTCGATTACACACTGCGTCAGGGCGGCCACTGGTATTTTACCGAAGGCGAATATTGTGATTTCATGTACGGCGTACACGGCTGCATGGCGTTCACCATTGAAATGTACAACAGCCAGACGCCCCCGGCCAGCGTAATTGATCAGGTGATGGAACGGAATGTTCCCGGCTTCATCGCGTTGATGAACATGGTGGAAAAATCCGGATTGACCGGCCTGATAACAGATTCGGAAACGGACGAACCCATTGAAGCTGTCATTGAAATCCTTGAAATCGACGATCAGGGACTTTTGTATCCCCGAAAGAGCAATCCCAAATTCGGGAGATTTTATCGCTACCTCACACCGGGAAATTACACGGTGAAAATCTCGGCGCCGGGTTATACGACACGAATTTTCAAGCAGGTGGCAGTCGATTTGGACAGCCTCACTATACTCGATGCGAAGTTAAATAAAACCGCGTACCTTTTTGTGGAGAACGTTCACATTGATGATGATTCGTCCGGACTCAGCGTAGGGAATGGAAACGGCCTGGTGAACAATCATGAAAAAATCAGGCTTGGATTTTCCGCGGTGAACCAGTCGCACATCGCGGCCCACAGAGTAAATGCGTTTATTTCAACCACAAATCCAAACATCGAAATGCTGCGCGACAGTCTTTTTCTCGGCAATTTTGAGTTTAATGATATTATTCCTGCGGATTCATTCCTGTTTTATATTCGTCCGTCCGCCGACAACGGAGAAAAGTTCGATTTCATCCTGTCGCTTCGGGATTCATCGGGCATGGAATGGAACAAGGATGTTGCGCTCGAAAATTACGCCCCGGCGCTGAGCTTCGATAGTTTGGAAGTAATTGATTTCGATGGCAACCAAAATAGCGTTTTGAACAATGGTGAGACCGCATGGATTGAGATTAGCGTTAAAAATTCGGGCAGGCAGAACGCGACTGAATTGCTGGGAACACTTCGCACAACCGATAATTTTGCAGATATCCTCATTGACTCTGCAATGGTCCCCCTGCTGCCCATTGGAGAAAGCCGCCTGTTTTCATTCCAGGTGCAATTGAAATCCGATGCGCCGAAGTTTCACACTGCCGATTTTTATTTGGAGATCGATGCATTGCAAAAAACCGATTTTCAAAGCAGATTTCAGCTCAATAATGTGGATGGCCTGTTCGATAATTTCGAATCCCGATACAACGGGTGGACTCATAAATCATGGATGATGTCCGCCAATCACCACGACGATTGGCAATGGGGAAGGCCCCAGGGCAAGGCCGGCGATCCGGCGCTTCCCTATTCCGGGGCGAATTGCTGGGGAACGGATTTGGGTTACGCCGATTACGATGGTTTGTCGTGGAACGGCTACTATCAGCACAACGTCAATAATTATTTGCTCTCGCCGGAAATCGATTGCAGTGGACTGACCGATGTGGGGCTCAAATTTATGCGATGGCTAACGGTGGCTCCCGGGGACGAAGCGCGAATTCGGGTGAATTTCATGATTGTCTGGGAAAGCCCGGCAAGCGGTTTGTACGACACCCGGTGGCAGGAGCAAATCGTTGATATTTCCGCGTATGCCGATAACAAATCCTCAGTAAAAATAATGTTTGAACTCCAGTCCAACGGCGATGACGTCTGGGCCGGCGGCTGGAATATTGATGATTTTTTAGTCACAGGAGGATTGGTTTCCGGCGTTTCCCGGAGCAAGGCAGAAGCTATTCAGCTCAATTATTTTTTGTATGATAATTTCCCCAATCCGTTCAATCCAGACACAAAAATTTCTTATGCGATTCCCAAAAATCAATATGTTGAATTGAAGATATTTGATGTGCTGGGACGGAAAATAAAAACGCTGATCAGAGAGAAGCGGGAAACAGGATTTCACCAAACGACGTGGGACGGGACAGATGAAAACGGAAACGCGGTCGCTTCCGGCCTGTATTTCTATCAATTGAAGACGGGGGAGTTTTCAGCCACGAAAAAGCTTTTGCTGCTGAAATAGGTTTTTTGCCCGCGGAACACATCAATTAAAACTGAAAAATATTTTGTGTTAATTCACGTGTTCCGTAGGCAATTTTATTATGTAAGAACCCCTTCTATTCCATCAAAAATAACTTCATCCGTCACTGCCTGAATTTTGTATTTTCCGATCTCCTCCAAAAGTACGAATTGCAACCCGGCCTCGGTCATTTTTTTATCGACTTTAATGGCATCGAAAATTTGGTCGGCTGTGATGGTAGATGGAACAGATGGTTTTTCCAATCGATCGAGCATCGATTTGATCTTTAGCGATGATGCGGATGAAAGCCCGCAGGCCCGCTCCGAAATAATCGTTGCAGACAGCATTCCCCAGGTCACTGCTTCGCCGTGGCGAAAATAGGCATAGTCGGTCAGCTTCTCCAGCGCATGTCCGATGGTGTGACCGAAATTTAGAACGCGGCGCAGTCCGGATTCTTTTTCATCTTTCTCAACAACATCGGCTTTTAGCCGGCAGCAGGTGTGAATCACATCAATCAGCGTATTCATATTTTCCAATGAAATGATAGCGTCGAGATTCGTCTCCAAATAATCGAAAAACGGCACGTCGAGAATCAGTCCGTATTTGATGACTTCGGCCAGGCCGTTGTAAATTTCCCGTTTGGGCAATGTGCGAAGGGTGGTCGGATCGATCCATACGAGACCAGGCTGGTAGAACGCACCAATACTGTTTTTGGCCAACGGATGATTGATGCCAACCTTGCCGCCTACGCTGCTATCTACCTGGGCCAGCAGCGATGTGGGAATTTGCACGAACCGGACGCCCCGCAGATATGTCGCCGCAATAAAGCCGGCAAGATCACCGACAACGCCTCCGCCCAGTGCGATCACGACGACTTCTCTGTGAAATCGATGCGCCAGCATCCACGTGTAAATTGCCTCGGCCGTTCGCATGGATTTTGATTCTTCCCCGGGCGTGATTTTATAAATGAAACATGTACTCCCTGATTTTTCCAGAGATTCGATGACGCCCCGGGAATAATATCGGTCCACGTTTTCATCTGTGATCACGATATAAATTTTTGCCGGGATTCGCTGGAAAATTTCTTTTCCGCAGTCCTGCAGGCTGGCGGATTTCACAATTAACGGATAAGCCCGCTCGCCTAAATTTACGTGAAGCTGTTTCATAATATCTCTATTTTTTAGTCATATCATCTGCTGGCAATTTTTCCAGAATCATGGCAACGGATTGCTCCTGAGTAATTTGTTCATCGCCATCCACAATGTAATCAGCCAATTCGTATAACGGCTGCCGCTCGTTTAACATTTTTTGAATATAATCGAAAAGATTTTCCTTCGAGGGATTTCGAAGCAATGGTCGATTTTGGCTGTGCCTGATTCTATCGAATAACACGTCGACAGGCCAATTCAAGTAAATGGAAATACCTGAATTTTTCATCACCAATCTGTTTGTTTCGGCCAGAACAGCGCCTCCACCAGTTGCAATTACTTTTGCAGGGGAGCTGCTGATTGACTGAAGCGCTTTCGACTCCAATTGCCTGAAAAATTCCTCGCCTTTCATTTTGAAAATTTCAGGAATCGAAAATCCTGCCTCCTGCTCGATAGCATCGTCCAGATCGAGAAAATCCAGTCGTAGCTCTTCTGCCAGAAGTTTCCCAATTGTAGTCTTACCTGCCCCCATGAATCCGATGAGATAAATATGCACGTCGTGATTTTTCCGATAAATTTAATGTTGCATTGCCACGGAGGCGCGGAAACGTAGAGAGACAATGGAGCATATAATAGTCTGTTGAGAAAAATTCCCCCCTTTGAAGGGGGAACAAGGGGAGATGTTTAAATTAAATGTTAAAAAGTTCTAAGTTTTCTGGTTCATCCTCTATAGATACTATTTTTTCTCTGTGCCTCAGCGTCTCGGTGGCAAAAAAATTAAAATTAATCCCCCATGCCAAGTCGCCAGTCCCCGAGACTGAAGCGTTGCAGCAGATCCAGTTGTCTCTCGTACAGGACATTTTCCATGTTTTCCTTCATTTCACCGATGGAATCACCGCCGAATTTCATGCATAACTGATCCGCCAGAACAAGAGCGACCATGGCTTCTGAGATCAACGCGGCAGAGGGAACCGCGCAAACATCACTGCGTTTTTTGTAGCGCATTCCCGGTGTTTTTTCCTGCATGTTAACGGATTTCAACGGCCGCATGAGTGTGGGAATTGGCTTCATTGTGGCGGTCACGATAATCGGTTCGCCATTGCTCACACCGCCTTCGATGCCGCCGGAGTGGTTTGTCGGTCGCATATATTTTTGCGCCTGCTGATCCCAAAAAATTTCATCGTGAATTTCTGAACCATGCTTTCCTGCCAGTTCCTGGCCATCGCCGAATTCCACTGTTTTTATGGCCGGGATGCTCATCACCGCCTGGGCCAGCAATCCATCCAATCGCCTGTCCCATTGCGAATAGCTCCCGAGACCAATGGGAACCCGTTTTACCATCACAGCCAGTCTGCCGCCGACACTGTTGCCGCTGTCTTTTGCTTCATCAATTGCGGCTTTCATTGCCTGCCCTGTTTTTTCATCGTGGCAATGCACGTCAGATTTTTCAATATTCCGTCTCAAGGCATCTATTTCTTCATCCGTGGCGCCCTGCAGTTGTTTGTGTACCGGGTTCTCCTGTTTCACTGCGCCAATCTGAACTACTTCGCTGAATATGAGAATGTTGAAGTATTCTAACAACTGTTTGGCAATCGCGCCCAATGCAACGCGAGCCGCAGTATCCCGGGCGCTGGCACGTTCAATGACATTGCGAATATCGTGATGGTGATATTTCAGGCTGCCGGCTAAATCCGCATGGCCCGGCCGGGGAATGGTCACTTTTTCCAGATTGCGGGGCGGATCGCCCCATACCGCCATTTCTTTGGACCAGTTCACCCAATCCTTGTTTTCAATGAAAACCGAAATCGGACTCCCGATAGTCTGGCCGAAACGAATCCCGGAAATGATTTCAGCGCGGTCCTTCTCAATGTCCATGCGCTTCCCGCGGCCATAGCCCTTTTGCCGTCGCGCCAATTCCCTTTGAATGAGCTCTTCGGAAATGGATAGACCGGAGGGAATGCCCTCAATAATGCCAATCAATCCTTTTCCGTGCGATTCGCCGGCTGTCTTCCATGTTATTCCTGACATATCTCTCTCCCTCATGACGTTTGGTTGTATTCAAAAGCCATAACTTTTTGGAATTTGAAATTATTTATAACCACAAGGGCACGAAGGACAAGAAGAAAAACATAGAAAAAAATAGAAAGAAAAAATCAGTGCTGAATGATACTGCTCAGTCAAATAAAAATATTATTTCAATTTCTGGTACATTTACCATGAAACATCTCCTGAAATCTCTCCTCAAAAAAGAACTTTTCTGAATCCCCCCCCTTTGAAGGGGGGATGTTTGAATCAAATTTGACTAAGAGAGCCTGATAAGTTGTTGATTTTCAATCACACCTCGACACCGCTCAGTGTGACAATGTAATTTTTCGGGCAAATACTAAGTAGTGAAAAAAAGCTACACTAAATTCAATTTTATTTTTTCTTCGTGTTCTCTGTGTCCTCGTGGTTAATATAGTTTCTCAAAGTTTCGAAACGATGGACGTTTCCACTTTTCTATAAAATGTATCTGTTAAATTAAGTTCCAGTTCCGTCCAAAATTTTAGTGATTCAAATCCCTGATAAATGAGCATACCCAGGCCATTTTTATTTCGGAGTCTCTGCTGCTCTGCTAACTTTAAAAGCGATGTTTGCAGCGGCCGGTAAATGAGATCGTACACGAATAAATCGCTGTGCAAATATTCAGGCGACGGGATGATTGACTGATGCTGGCTGTGCGCCATGCCGACCGTCGTGGAATTGATAAGCACGTGCGATTTTCCCAGAGCTGTATTGATGGCCGCGTTTTCGAACGGGACTATTTGCAAATCCGTTCCCGGAAAGTGGCTGGAAGCATTTTTCATGAGCGCTTCGGCTTTGTCGATGCTTCGATTGGTGATAAAGATAGTCTTACACGTTTCCCTGACAAGCGCGAAAAGCACCGCTTTGGCCGCTCCGCCGGCGCCGAACAAAAATACATTTTTGCCCGCAAGAGAAACGTCATCCGCTCTCAAACTCGCCTGAAATCCAATGGCATCTGTATTGTGCCCGATTATCTTTTCTTCCCTGAATTTGATGGTATTGACGCATCCGATGAGTTTTGCTTCATCCGTCAACTCGTCCATGAACTGGACAACACCATTTTTTAACGGGGCCGTGACATTTATGCCGGTTAACCTTTCGCTGCGAAATGATTGGAATGCATCTGAAAGCGAGTTTAATTTGACCTGCCGCGCCTGGTAGGTGCCATTCACTCGGAAGTGAGCCAGAAATAATGCATGCATGACCGGCGAAAGCGTATGGCTGATGGGATCGCCGATGACAAGAAATTTAAAACCTGAATCATCCATTCACAACCCCGTTTAGGGTTTCGTAAAAATTGGGCATGGATATGCTGACACATTCCGAATTTACAATGTGTGTTTCGCCGCGGGCGATGAGCCCTGCCACAGAAAACGCCATGGCAATGCGGTGATCGTGAAAGCTTTCCACGACCGCACCCCTGAATTGCTGGGGTCCCTCGATGATAAATCCATCCTCTTTTTCCTGGATGTGAATGCCCATCTTTGAAAGATTTTGAGTAATGGCACGCAACCGATCCGATTCTTTAACACGAAGCTCTTTTGCGCCGGAAAGAATGGTCATTCCCTCTGCCTTAGATGCAATGACCGCCAGAATGGGCACTTCGTCAATCAGGGTGGGTACCAGATGCGGCTCAATGTTGACGCCAAATAATTTTGATGAAAAAACTTCAATATCGCCAATGGGTTCAGACGAAGAATGCGATTTTTGATGAATGACAATTTTTGCGCCCATCCTTCCCAGCACTTCCAGCAAACCAGTGCGCGTTGGATTCAGGCCCACGTTTTTAATGACCAGATGTGATTCCGGTGAGAGAAGCGCCGCGCCGATGAAAAACGCAGCCGACGAAAAATCACTCGGCACCAGTATGTCACAGCCCTGAAGTTTTGCCGGCCCGGTGACTGAAATTGCGTGGTCGCCTTTATTTAAATGAACTCCGAAATCTGTCAACATTCGCTCGGTATGATCCCTGGAGAATCCCGGTTCACTAACCGTTGTGGTTCCTTCTGCAAAGAGACCTGCAAGCAAAACGCACGACTTCACCTGGGCGCTGGCCACCGGACTTTGATAAACAATGGGTTTCAGCTTTTGACCGTGAATAGTCAGCGGGGCCAGGCCACCTGACTGGCTGTGAATTTCAGCGCCCAGGTGCATCAATGGCTGAATGATACGGTTCATCGGGCGCTTGCTGAGCGATTCGTCGCCGGTAAGCATGGACGAAAATGGCTGCGCTGC
This sequence comes from uncultured Cytophagia bacterium, assembly GCA_964605145.1. Taxonomy (GTDB): domain Bacteria; phylum Zhuqueibacterota; class Zhuqueibacteria; order Thermofontimicrobiales; family Thermofontimicrobiaceae; genus CAZSBG01. Next base: position 22,999 of record CAZSBG010000028.1, read on the forward strand.
CAGAATACCGGAAATCAATCGCATCGTCGTGCCCGAGTTGCCGCAATCCAGGTCTCCAGACGGGGCAGACAATCCATATAATCCGTTGCCGTGAACCTTAATCACACCCTCATTTTCAGTAATTGTAATGCCGAGTTGGCCCAGACAATTGCGGGTGCTGCCTACATCTGCGGAAGGGGATAAATTGGAAATTGTTGTATCACCCTCAGCGATGGCGCCCAACATAAGCGCCCGATGAGAGACAGATTTATCCCCGGGCACTGAAATGATGCCATGAATGGATTTCGCAAGATGGATTGTTTGGTTCACTTTCATCTCCTGAAACAAAAATCACTTCAACCTGCACAACAATTCGCGAATCATTCCGTTGAAGCGCTTCGGTTTTTTTACGGATTATTTTTTTCTCTGAACCAGAGTAATGCGATAATCGTTTTTGCGTCGAAAATTTTGCCATTTTCAAGCAATTCGAATGCCTGTTGCCTTGGCATCTCTACGACCTCGATATTTTCATCCTCATCGGTAGCGCCTCCGCCTCGGGCAATTTTGTGCGATTCGTTGACTTCCGCATAAAACAAGTAAATTATTTCGTCGCTGCCCCCGGGGGACGTATAAAAACTGGAAACGGCTTCCGGATTTTCCGTTTCATAACCTGTTTCTTCCAGTATCTCCCGCTGAATTGTCGCTTTCGGAGAATCGTTATTCTCAATCATTCCGGCGACAATTTCCAGCGTCCAGGCATTGTTGTTTTCTCGGGTGTATACTGGATATCTGAATTGTTTGACCAGAATGATTGTATCTTTTTTGGGATTGTACAGAAGCGCGGCAGATGCTTCACCCCTGACAAGATTCAAACGAACCATGTCTTCGCTCATTGTACCATCAAATTTTTCGTGCTGCAACACCGCCCGATCGACCTTGAAAAAATCATCTAAAATTCGACGCTGTTTTTTTATGAGAACTTTCATATTATCGAATGGGTTGATAATCTAAAAATAGTGAATAGCTAATCATCTGGAACGCGAAATGGTACAATGCAATGATACAGGTGAATACACTTACGGCGGTAGCTTGTCCTGATGATTGCATGAGCCAGCTCGCCAAAAAAATAACCAGCGCTGAAATAAAACTGATGAGCATGGCTGAATAATAGAACACATTGCTTTTTTTGCCTGCTTTGGGCAGCGTTTTGCTGTCCCACAAAAATGCAGACCGGGCCAGATCGTCCGGCACGCGGCCATTGACAATATAGAATTCCTTAATTTGATTCATCGCCGCGGCGCTGCTGCACCATGCCTGTCTGAGACGGACAATATGCATGAAATAAATCCACCCGATAACATTGATCACAACTGCCAATATGGTTAACATCCCGATGGAAACGTTGCCCGGAACGGTCCCTTCCAACTTGAAAAATTGGCTGCCGATGATTGTCAATATGCCGCCGGTAATCAGCAAAAAGTAGTTCACCATGGTGTGACGGTCACTCATTGCCTGTTTTGCGGTTTCGCGAATGTATTCATATTCCTGAATGAGAATATTGGAGAGTTCGAAAGAGTTCTCCTGAAGTCTTGGATTTTTTAATTTTTTCACGTATGTCACGCGACTGGTGGCGTAGTCCTTGAATGTGAAAAAAGTTGTGATGACGATCGCCTGAATCAGTAACAGATAAATCACAAGAGATTGCTGGTTTAAAGCTGGCCGATAAAAGAAAGCCGTAAATATGAAAACAATGCTTATCGCGACAGCGATCGCGATAATTATAGCACGTTTAAATGTGCTGTCCAGAGTAAAAAACATAATGCACTCCTTGAATTTTTGAATTTGGAAAAGTGATAGTTATTATGGCTGTTCTCGAAAATGAACAGAGCGTTTGTCAACGAGAAATGAGTGCCAGTGAACAAAGTCTTTGCTAAAACTAAAGAACAAACGGAATTTTCTGTATGGGCCTCCTTTCTATTGTATAAAATAAGTTCTTATAAACAATGAGAATTAGGGTTTATTTTAAATATTCCAATATGTTAATTGATCAATTTATTAATAAGAGATTTCAAGGTATTTAATATCTCTGGCATGCCTTTTAATTCGATTAAAGGCGACAATTGAGACATGATGTATTCTAACCTGGATTATTCATTGTAATGCATTAAGGAATCCAGATAGCCTGAATGGTGCTTAATTTCGAATTCAGTATATCTAACTTTGTTAAATTTCATATATCTGTTTAATTTTATTCATAACATTAAGTTAAATATCTTTTGTTTGAATTTTGTGAATAATTCAGGCTAAATCAAGAATTTTACCATGTCGCATCAAAACACTTTCTATATCCATCCAATCTTTTGCCCGGTTGGCAAAAGATTTAAGAATAATTAAGTCTTCTGCAGAACACGTGGTCAAAGAACAATCTTTGGCGAATGAATATGGTGTAGCGCGGTTAATCATAGATTGTTCGAATGGCAAACCAGAAAGCGAAACATCTGCTGAGACTCCGTTTGATGCGTAAAGCAATAGCACTCGGTTTCGCAATGCAAAAGAATAAGCGTCTGAAATCCTTGATGTAAAATTGCTCAATAAATTATCTATATATTTCTTTTCATTTCCGAAGCCACACAACAAACAGAGATCAATGTCCAATGTCCTGAGTCATTCTTAGATCGCCCCAACGAAGGACTGCTATTGCGCCAATAAAGCAAAACAGCCATTTATTTTCAAAAAACGTTTTCTGAAATTCTAATCCAGCGTTAAACAGCGGATTATAGATTTGTGAATTTTTTACATTATTCATGTGTTAAGATTTTTCATAAAATTTTCTGAAATATTTTTGCTGCTCCACCAACCCACTGGTAAATTTAACAGTCCTGTTTTCAAAGGCATACCACAGCATCTCATTCAGCAAATCGAAATTTTTTTCATAGTAATCTTCAGCACGAAGTTCATTCGTTTTTATAGCATGCAGCGAAACGCTCGCTGTATTCCAAACGTCTATCCATTTTTTTATTGTTTTTTTGTCATTATCATTCATTGTGTTTACAATGTGTTTGTTCTAAAACGAATATTGAATAAATTTTATGTATCGATTTATTGATTCACAAATTGATCCACAAAATACTTCGCCGTCAGGTATTGACCGGTGGCTTGTTTGATCATTTCATTCCAGGGCAATTTTGAGCCCGGCGCGAAAATATTTTCTTTCAAATAAGTGCCAAGCCGTTTTTCCTGAACGCAAGATATACCGGCATCCATATCTTCCTGCAGAATGTTTTTGACAATATGTGAATGAATTTGTGAAGCAAATAATTCGCCAAGCATATAATTGTGATAATACACCGGCGAGGAAGAAAAATGAATTTTGGCGGCCCAGTCCGGCGCGTTGCGTCCTTCCGGTTTTTTGATGAACTGATACTTTTCTTTTAAGTCCCACCAAAGCGCGTTCAAATCCTGATCCGGGTTGGCATACAGCGCCTGTTCAAACCGCACCATCACCTGGCACCATCGGGCAAAGACCAGTTGTTTCAGCCGAAGACTTTTTTGCACATTCGAAAAAATATCATCGCGCTCTGCGTCGCTTAAACCGACCATCTTTTGCAGCCAGTACGCGTTGCGGGAGAGGCGACCGAAAAACATGGCAATGGCTTCGGTTGTGAAAATATGGGCAGGCTCCCTAAGCAGGAATGGCAACTCTGAATCCAGATATTTATCGTATACCGCGTGCCCCAATTCATGGAGCATGGTCTCCATCCAGGATTCGTCGTTTTTCAGGTTGGCCAAAATCCTCACATCCTGCTCCCTGTCCATGCTGATGCAATACGCGTGCGGATTCTTCCCCTTTTTCTCGTAGAGGTCGCTTCGTGCTAAAATGTCATCGACCTCAAGGCCGATGCCGTCGTAGAAATTCCGGGATAATTCCTTCACATCTTTGTCTTCAAAATACCTGTCCAGATCAACATCGTGTACCATGGGGCCTTCCTGAAAAAACGGATCGTGGTAGTGCCAGGGCATCAATTCATCTGCGGCTATTCCGTATTTTTGGGCCAGGGTGTCATCCAGGTCGCGTTTCAGATTGCGGAATGGTTTATCAGTCAAGTCAGCCAACTCATCGAAAATCGAATTCAGTTCGTCCATATCTTGCTCGGCAATGGAAAGCGACATCAGATAGAAATTTTTAAATCCGAGCTTCTGTGCCGCTTTATTTCGGAGTTTCACCAATTCGATTAATTCATCTGCAACCTGTTGGCCCACCTGTTTGCTGGCACGCCAGGCTTCCCGCCGTTTTGCGGAGTCGGTTTCTTTCTTGAGAATATCTTTGATTTCATTGTCTGTCACTTCACGCCGGCCAATTTTTCCCCGAAAAACATTGAATTCATTTTCGACGGCTGTGCTCTTTTCCACCATCTGTTTCATCAGTTCCATCTCGATCTGGTTGCTCAAATAGGCGTTGTACAGTAAATCGCGCTGTCGCTTCAAAAGAGGATCTTTGATCAACCCTGACTTCTTCAATTCTGAAATGTACTTAAAAGATTCCTTGTCCGAGTAAATCGTCCGAATTTTCAATTCAATTTTTGCATATTTATCGAAATCCTCTTTGCTGCCGGTCAATGAAGCATTCCAGTAACTCAACGCCATCTCGTTCATCAACGGCTTAATTTCACCGACATGATTTTCAATAAATTTTCTGAATTTGAATTCCATTGTATTATCCCCGCATCCTGTCATCATCAAAACTATTGCAAAAACAAGGAGAATTTTTTCTCCATGGTGACGCATGGTAATTTCCTGAAATTTGTGAATTGAGTCTATGTTATTACCTGGCAACTTTTGCAAATGTGTGCAAAAGAATAATATATGAATCGGTCATCAAATATTATTATGTGCGGTTTTATCGCGCTGGGAATCGTATCGAAAATAATACAAAATATTATTTACAAATTCAAGTATTTTTTTGATTTTCATAGTTTTAAAAATATCGATATTTTTTCAAAATCAAAGGTTCGAATCCAGATTTTACGCGCTGAAATGGAGGGGATAACATTTTTCTTTACTCAAACACTGTGTTGGGTAGATATTTATTATGCGTATAGATTTCCAGTTGATTATAACTTACTGCGCAATTTTACACTGAAAGCAAGGATTAAAGACTTAGCGATGAATTTGATGAACAAATCTGCTAAAAAAGCGTTGACATTTATATCGATGTTTGTTATAATTGTAAAAACGTAGAAAATTGATATTAGCGATTTAAAATATGAAGCTAAAAATTACTAAAAATAGATGTTTTTTACTTGTCATCGCATCCTGGCTTATGGCGCGATTGTGGTGGACCCTGGAAATGTCAAGGCTGGCGATTTATCGAATTGTCCCGCAAAAAGAGATTGTTTATAAAATGCATGCCAATCTTCCAGAGGTGAGCACCTGGAATCACGATAAAAACCGAACAAGCGTTCTGGGTTATAGTGAACATGAAGGCAACATTGTTGTGTACAAATTACCCGAGATAAATGATAACTAAAATGGAAATAAAAAATGGCCCCTGAAAATACAAAAAAAGCGATTGTTTGTCCCAATTGTGGGAAATTAATCAGTGCTAATGCAGAAGAATGTATCCATTGTGGTATGAAAAATCCCGGAAGGTTTGGCTTGCACACTGTCGTGCAAAAACTTTTTCGTGGAAATCTGGACTTCATTCATATCATCATTTACTTTTGTGTCGGATTGTATGTTGTCAGTCTGCTGGTTGACATTCAAGGGGCATTGAGTCCCCGCGGTGGCATGCTGGGCATTTTATCGCCGAGTTCAAAGAGTCTGTTTATTTTAGGAATGACAGGTAAATCGTTTGTCGCAATGGGCAAATATTGGACGCTCATCACCGCGATTTATCTTCACGGTGGCATTTTACATATTTTATTTAACATGCTCTGGATCCGCCAGTTGGGACCCATGGTGGAAAATATTTATGGCACATCGCGCCTGATTTTAATTTTTACTTTTTCAGGCGTGTTCGGATTTGTACTGTCCAATGCGTTCACAGGGAATCCGACAATCGGGGCATCGGGTTCCATATTTGGTTTGCTTGGGGCGTTGATTTTTTATGGTCGCTCGCGGGGCGGTATGTTCCGTGAAGTAGTTTACCCGCAATTAATGACCTGGGCCATTGTGCTTTTCCTGTTCGGCTTCTTTTTTCCTGGTGTGAACAATCTGGCGCATCTGGGTGGATTCATCGGCGGCTATGTGTCCGGAAATATGCTGAGCTACCAGGAACGACGATGGGAAACGTCCACTCACAAAAAACTGGCTGCGGTTGCAGTTATTCTCACTATTCTTTCTTTTATCATTGTCTTGATTACAATTCCAGGTTCTTTGGAGTTTTATAATTACATTGCAAGGTTGAGGGGTTAACATTTATGGGTGTGCTGATTCGGATTCTGTTGATAGTGTTGATTGTTTTTTTGAATGTGAATGAAATTTCAAGCCAGCCGATTGAAAATATTTTGTCGAGAAATGACAAGCATTTTTTAGGTGGGGGCCGGATGGTTATCTGGGCGCCGGAATATCCATTATTTCTTGAATCACCCGGATTCTGGGATCATGCTATGTTCCTGGATTATGTTGTCGAGCCTGTTTTTACAGTCACTTTTCTCGATGAAAATTTGAGAGAAATTCCGCTCAAATTCGCCGGGAAAAAATGGGTTCCCAGCCATTTGACAATGACATATCAGCCGATGGACGAATTGGAAATAATTGAACAGAAAGCGCTGCTGCCGCAGGATGTGCTCGTTTCCAATTTTTCAATTAAAAATAATTCGGCAGAAAAAAACAGAAAAATTTACGTCATTGTTTGGACGAGTCACAATATTCAGAAGAACGCAGATCAGGAATTTCCTGAAGAGAGCAGGGACGCCAACTATATTCACACGATTTTTAATTCCCGCTCGCGAATTTCGTGGGAGCGGAAATACACCAATCAGGATGGAAAGCTGGAGATGAAAATCGGCATGGCCTTGGGCGGACACAAAATCGCCAGAACCACCTGCGTGAATGTTTCGGATAAAACCTGGAATTATCCGGACTGGAAATTGACACCCTTCTACGAAAAGATGACCAATGATGGCCTCCCGGCGGAAGAGAATTTTGAATGGCGCATGAATCCGGATCATTTTTCAGGGCTCATTTATTTCGGTATGCAATACGAAATTGACCTTGCGCCCAATTCGAGCGAACAATTTTCAGCGTATTGCGCCATTGCTTCTTCGGAACAGGAAGCGATTGAATCATTCGATGAAAGCCCCAAACAATCCAATCCCATTCAGGTCAGCATTGAAAACTGGAATTCATTCTTCGAAAAAGTCCCCTCCTTTAAATGCTCCGATCCATACTTTGAAAAATACTACTACTATCGCTGGTACGGCCTGAGGCTGAATATGGTAAATACAAATGGCCGATTCAATTTGCCACATCCCTGCATTTTTGAAGGTGTGAACAGGGGATGGTTCAGGCATCCCATCAGTTACAGCGCCCAGGACCACATTCTGGAAACGCGCTGGATGCACCAACCTGAAGTGGCCATGGGATCATTGCTGAATTTCATCGATCATCAGAAGCCGAATGGTTCATTTCCCGGACTTATTTCAATGAGTGATGGGCAGGAAAATGAGGTATTCTATCACGCCAATTGGGGACGCGCTGTCCGCGAGTTGTACCGCAATCACTCCAATATGGATTTTCTTCAACAGGCTTACCAGTCCCTGAGTAAATACGCATTATATTTTGAAAAGGACCGGGACAAAGAGGGCATGCACCTTTACGATGTACGAACTCAATGGGAAACCGGGCAGGAATATAACAGCCGATATCTGTTCGCAGACCATAAGGCGGACAGGGGCAAAGAGATTCAGTTGAAGGGAATCGATGCATCGGTTTACACGTATGAGCTTCAAAACAATCTGGCATGGATGGCCGGTGAACTGAGCAAATCCGATGAAGCTGATGAATGGCGGCAGAAGGCAAACCAGACCGGGGAAGCGATTCGGAACAAAATGTGGCACGATCAATTGCACTTTTTTGTCGATGTGAAGCCCGGCTCCGAAGAAAAATCCCGGATTAAAAACGCGGTCGGCTTTTATCCATTTTTTACTGATCTGGTCAGAACCAAACATGTGTCGGCGCTGACTGAACATTTGTTCAATCCAAACGAGTTCTGGACGGAATACCCGGTACCTTCAACGAGTCTTGACGACGCCCATGCGAGTATTTTTGGCGACTGGAAAGACAAGCGTCGCAATTGCCCATGGAATGGCCGAAGCTGGCTGATGACCACCAGCCACGTCTGTGAAGCTTTGGCTCATACCGCTCAAAATCTGGATGAAAAACTGAAGCCTCAGGCCGTTGAAATGCTCACGAATTTTGTTCGCATGTTATTTCCCAACGGCGATGTAAATCAACCCACGTCATACGAGTATTACAATCCATTTGATGGAAAACCACCCTACTTTCGCGGCACCGATGATTATATGCATTCGTGGATCAACGATTTGATCATTAAATATGTGGTTGGATTGCAGCCCGGCGATGGCAATAAAATTGTTATCGATCCATTGCCTTTCGATCTAAATTCATTCGTTCTGGACAACGTGATGGTCAAGGGCCGGCTCATTAAAATTCTCTGGAAACGCGAGGCAAGCTCGGTAACAGATAAAGGATTGTATATTTTTGTCGATGGAAAACTTGTCAAAAAACTGGAAAAATTGAGCCGGTTCGAATTCAATCTTTAAGAATTCACTGATCGGCATAGTTGGAATCCAATTAGCTAAATTCACATGAATCAATATATAAGAAAATGAAATCAATCACTCGTATTAAGACCAATAAAAACAGATTATTGATTTTTTTTCCTCTGGCATTTTCGATGCTTCTCATTCAAACGCCATCATTTGCCCAGACCACTATCGCGTTTGCCGGCGTCGACACACTGGTGGACAAAGCCCTCGATCTTGTTTATGACCAGAATTATGAAGACGCTAAAAAACTCTGCGAAGAAGTTATTGCAAAATACCCTGAAAATCCAATGGGATATTTTGGCCACGCGGCTGTATATCATCTCTATATGATGTCTTATCGGGTCAATGTCTATGACGCAAAATTTGACAGTCTTGCATCGCTGACAATTGAAATCGGTAATCAGACCATTGAAAAAAACAGGGATGACCCTAATGCTTATTTTGTGCTTGGCGCAGTTTACGGCTTTCGCGGTCTGAACCGAATCCGTAAAGGGCAATGGTTCAAGGCATTTCTTGATGGCTTGAAAGGCGTTTCCAATATCAAAAAGGCGCACAAATTGGATTCGTCGCTGTGGGACACATATTTCGGACTGGGCCTCTATTATTACTGGAAAAGCTCAAAAGCCAAAGTACTCACTTTCCTTCGAATGATGAAAGATGAACGCGATAAAGGGATTGACTATCTCAAAATTGCCATCGAAAAGGGCCGGTTCACATCTTTTGAGAGTAAAATCTCTCTGGTTGAAATTTATTATTATGAAGACAGGCACGAGGAAGCCATTGAAGAGTGCTTCTCAATGAAAGAACGGTTTGTCGGGGATCCTACCTGGAATTATATCACTGCAAAAACGCTTGGCAAACTGGAGCGCTGGTCAGAGTCAAAAAAATATTTTCACCGCCTCATAAAAATTTTGGAAAATGCCCGGCACATGAGCAATAGTTACATGGGAGAATGTTATTATGGCCTGGCCAAATGCTATTACGAATTGGAACAGTATGAGTTAGCCAATAATTTTCTGGACACTGCTCTGCAATTTACAAAACTGTGGGACAAGGACAAGGAAATAGAAGGACCGTTACTGGATTATAATTTGGTCATCGAACGAATGCAAAAATTGAAAGAACAGCTCGAAGCCGTAAATAGCAATTTATAAACTAACCACGGAGCAATGGGTCTGAACGATTTTCAATGAGTCGGGTATTTGACGGATGAAAAATGATATCGCAATGAAATATACTGATTATTTCGAATTTCCCATCGGGCTGTTGGAAGTTACAGCCACAGACAATGCCATCACAAGTATTTTGTTTATCGAGCCTTCAGAAAAAAAAGTTGCATCTTCACAACTGGTGCACCGCTGTAAAAAACAATTGGCCGAATATTTTAAAGGTCAGCGAACGACATTTGATCTGCCGTTAGCCCCGGAAGGCACACTTTTTCAAAAATCGGTTTGGAATGAACTGAGCAATATTCCTTACGGCGCGACTGTTTCATATCTTGAAATTGGAAAACGAATTGGCAATCCCAGAGCTGTTCGCGCGATTGGCGGTGCAAATGGGAAAAATCCGATTACGATTATTCTTCCCTGTCATCGCGTCATTGGCGCCAATGGAAATCTGGTGGGATACGGCGGCGGATTGTGGCGGAAAGAATGGCTTTTAAATCACGAAAAGCAATTTTCCAAATAACCCAAAATGGCGAATTGGCAAAATGAAAATCAGAGATAATTTCAAGCCAATTACAACAATTTTAAAAGTGAACCTCCTGTTGATTCTTTTTCTGAATTGCTCGTCACATGAAGCCACCGAATCAGATAATGTTTTCGAATTCTATACGAACCAGAGCAAGTATACCGATCCCTGTAAATTTGTTGATTTGTATGAAGGCGTTCCGGCAGATGTCCCGGCTATCGTAAATGCTGTTCAGGGAGCGCTCATTCACATGGAACGGGTTGAAAAGGAGAACCTCCGGCTTTCGAAACGTCAGATCGACAGAGGCATCGGCTGTTCGACAGTCAGGGAAATGCTTCAAAGCATCTCGAAGCTGGATTCCAGAACGCTAACATTCGAAAGGCCAATCGAAAAGCGCTCCGTGGGAATTTGCACGCATTTTGCCATGTTAACCTGTTCCCTGCTCCGGCATCACAACATTCCGGCGCGGTGTCGCGGCGGCTTCGAAACCTATTTTTCTTCCGACAAACACCACGATCACTGGATTTGCGAGTACTGCAATCCGCACGAAAATCGCTGGATTAGAATCGATCCGGAAGTGGATGATTTTTTCATTGAAAATTTTTCTGTCCCGGCCCGGCACCTGGATTTACCGGACAGCGTCTTCAAATCCGGCGCGCAAGTGTGGCATGATTGCAGAAGCGGTGAGGCCAATCCCTCGCATTTTGGCATCAGCGGGGATCGGTGGTACGGCGGCTGGGATTTTATTTTAAACGAAATTGTGCTCGATTTTTTAGCGATGAATAAAATCGAACTTCTGCCCTGGGATGGAATTAAACTTTCTGAAAAAGGCTCCCATCGTTTAACTGAAACCGAGCTAATCTTGCTGGATCAGGTGGCAGGGTTTGATGAAGCCGGCAATGATGATTTCAGTGAGATGCGTCAATTTTATAAATCCAATAAAAAATTACACAAATAAACTGCCAATTTTTATCAATACCGCAAAGGAGAAAAAACATGAAAAGCCATGAAGTGGATTATGAAATTTTTGGTGATGATATGCAGGTCGTGGAAGTTGAACTGGATCCTGGCGAAACTGTAATCGCTGAAGCCGGCGCCATGAACTGGCTGGATGATGGGGTGAGCTTCGAAGCGAGAATGGGCGATGGTTCACAACCGGACCAGGGATTGTTGGGAAAAGTGATGGGAGCGGCCATGCGCAAGTTAACCGGCGAATCGATATTCATGACGCACTTTACCAATCAGAGTCGGGATAAGAGAAGGGTGGCATTTGCTGCGCCATACCCGGGTAAAATTATTCCGGTCGATCTGGCCTCGGTGGATGGAGAACTACTATGCCAGAAAGATGCATTTCTGTGTGCAGCGCTTGGCACCGAAGTGAGCATCGCGTTCACCAAAAGATTTGGCACAGGGCTGTTCGGCGGAGAAGGTTTCATTTTGCAACGTCTGCGTGGTGACGGGATGACATTCGTCCATGCCGGAGGCACAGTCATCCATCGCGAATTGAAAAATGAAACGCTTCGCGTTGATACAGGGTGTATTGTTGCATTCACAAAAGGGATTGATTATAATATCGAACGGGCCGGGAGCCTCAAGTCCATGTTCTTCGGCGGAGAAGGCTTGTTCCTGGCAACACTTCGCGGCACAGGGACTGTCATGCTCCAAAGTCTGCCGTTCTCCCGGTTAGCTGATCGCATTCTGCAAAATGCACCGTCTGCCGGCGGCAAAAGGACAGGTGAGGGCTCTGTGCTGGGACGATTTGGCGGTTTTCTTGACGGCGACAGGTAATTCTAAAAGGCAAATCAATTTATGCGGATTTGTTATGAAAAAAGAAACTGTGTAAGTCGCTGACACCTGAGTCATAAACTGGTTTAAATGATTTTTGTTATTACTAACCTCCCGAGCGTAGTTTGCTTCGGGAGGTTTTCTATGTAAAAAAAATCCCCATGGATCTTCAATATCTATCCTGGATTATTCATTGTAATTCATTAAGGAATCCAGATAGCCTGAATGGTGCTTAATTCAGGATTCGTTATATCAAACTCTGTTAAATTTCACACATCTTTAATATTATTAATAACATATATTTAAATATGTTTAGATTGAAATCTGTGAATAATTCAGGCTATATTTAAATTCCTTTTCAAAAGATAATTTTTGAAAAAATGATTCACCCATAAAAATCGGTTCATTTTCGTATCTGGAAAAATTTGCTGGAAAGAAAAAGTCGATTTGAGGAATTTGATATGCCAGAATTGAAGAGAGAGATTATTTTTTGTTCGTGAGCTTTTTTATCAGCACCACTTCCATCCCGTCCTTTTTTCTGCTGAACTTAACATCATCCATGAGAAACGACATTAAATACACACCGCGGCCGTTTGTTTTGGTCAGATATTTTGGATTGAGCGGATCTGGCAGGTCCTTGAATTCGAAACCCGGGCCCTGATCTTTTATGGTCAGTTGAATTTTCTCAGGTGTAATAAATATTTTGAGCGATACCGTTTTATCGGGCTGCTTTTTATTGCCATGGATAATGGCATTGGCCAGGGCCTCAGACAGAGCAGTGGACAATTCACTTCGCGTTCGGGTAGAGCAGCAGTTCAGTTTTCCCAAAAGTTTTTCAAATTCCTGAATCGTTTTGGTGATCTGGTCTGTCGAGCTTTTTATATTGTAGTCATAAAGAAGACTTCCATCCTTTTGGCCGGATCGTTCCACGGGTTCAATCAGGCTATCGGATGAATCATGTGCCGTATTATTCATAAGTCGTTTGGGTGAATATTGTTTATTTTCTCATTCCGTCATTTTCAACAAAGAAAAAACAACCTATCTAATCCGTTGAATACGCCTATCATCGGTGTCGCATGGTGTTTTGCAACAGGTAAATCGTCCAAAATGAGATCGAAATATTTTCAATTCCTCTGGCTGAATGGTTAATGAGTCTGTCCCCAAAAAGTGAAATTATTATTTTTGCCCATAATTTTTATTCTGTTTTTATGAAGGTTATTCCGTATCCGCTCAATAAGAAGGGGATAAGTACGATCGTTCAGGATATTTATCCTGAACGGGAAATTAGTTGGGATATATATCCCAATTCATTATTGGGTTCAGGAGGAATCTCCTGAACCATCACTATCCTAGAGATTTTCCATTAATTATTGAATGGATACGTTATTCCCGACATAACTACAGAATTACCAATATTTTTGCTTTTTAGAATTGACTCATCAAAATATAAGTAAATTGAATGAATTAAGGTTAAATGCATAATTTCTATACGGATGATTTTTCAAATTGATTCATATTTTCTCAACAGATCCCCGGTGGACCAAAAAGAAAAAATATCTTCGAATTACATGTGGATGAATAACGATATTAGAATATCATTTTTCAGTGCCTTTTTACCGGATGCTACGCTGTTTATACGTTTTGACGAGCCACGAATTTTTCCGGGTTATTCTCGTAGCATTTTGTTGGACATGTAATAATAAAATGAAAGACATTTAAAAACAAATAAATAAAGAAAAATAAATTGCAATACTTTGATAAATATTAAATTAATTTCATAAAATGTGATTGAAAGCAAATTCGAAACGTGACTTCTTATTAACTTACACGTGTAACTTGATTTATTTGACACACATGTCGTGTGCAGAAATGAAACAAATGCATCAAAGTATTACACTTGTTTGGAAAATATTTTATATAAGAATTGATCACACCAAATTTCAGACTCTTTCATGAACTGTGTACAAACACTACCAATCTGTGGGCAAATGAGATAAATATCGTTCATGAGAATTTTAAATCAGAGCTAACCTTTAATTATTGTTATAATAACGAAGTAATTCTGAGACTGGCATTAAAATTGCTATTTTAACTCATATTAATGAAAGAAATTCGTTTAATTAATTGTAAAAAATAAATATTGGAGATAAATATGAAAAATCGAGCTTTCCCTAAGCTATTAATTTTTCTGCTAATAATGACAGTAGTTTTCAGTCATTACGCAGAGGCCGGAATGGTGGACGACGTTACTGCGACATTGGAAATTTATATCGCAGATGCCAGTGTGCTATTTTTGAACGATTTGAATTTAGCCAATCTGGAATCGACTCCTCTTTTATTTGCTGTGACAATCACTAACAACACGAATCAGCTCAAAACAGTGATCATGCATTTTGGAATCAACAAAGGGAGCGATATTCTAATTGATGGCACCAGTAAACCTTTCGAGATGGCTCCCAATGAGATTATTCATTTGACCAATCAAAATATTTTTACGAGCGGTCAAAAATATTCACTGCAAAATGTGGATATTGGAGGAGCGGCGGAGGAACTCAAAAATGCTATTTTGTCTTCGGGAAAATTACCATCAGGGAATTACAAGTTTTTTGTTGAAATTTATGATGAGAATAATAATCAAGAGTTCCTTGATGAGGCTTCAAAAGAGATATTTATAACGGATCCTACCATTTTGGATTTGAACTCCCCGGGCCAGCCTGCTGAAGACTATGATTTGATGGAGGTTTATACAACGTATCCCTTTTTCCAGTGGCAATCCAATGCAAATGAATTTGAAATAACCGTATGCGAAAAACTCCCAACGAACTCTTCTCCTTCCGATGTGATGAACAATGAACCCCGACTGAAACAGACGACCAACACAACATTTTTCCAATATCCTTCGGCTGGCGCCTGGCCGCTTGAGGAGGGGAAAACGTATTACTGGCAGGTGATTGCTTCGATACAATCCTCCAGCGGTCCCATTAAACTGGAAAGTGAGATATGGGGATTTAAAGTCGGGAATATCAGTGGCGGTACTTTTTCGGTTGAAAACGAACAGATGCTCAGCATGTTAAAAACCCTTTTCCCTGACGGGGGAATTGAAGCGCTTTTTGAAAAAGGCGGAAGCCTGGAAGGCTTTACATTTACCGGCGTTATGATGAATAATGGCAAGACCCTGTCAATGGATGACCTGAACGCGTTTTTTCAAAAAGTAATGAACAAAGAAATTACCATAGATAATTTTATTGTTGAATAAGTTTCTAACAGGAGTGCCTGACAAATGGAAACAAAATATATTTCCAAAAGATTGTGGCTCATTGTTTTTGCAATGATCATATTTACTTTCCCAGCTTTTTCACAAACAACAAGGGATGTGGCGATCATTTTAAAATCCAATGGCAAGGTGTCGGTCAAGGAATCGGTGACCAAAAAATGGAAAACGAGCAAGCGCGGCAAGCGTTTGGATTCAGGCGATATTGTCAAAACCTACGATAAATCATTTGCCGCAATTATGTTTACTGATGATAAAAGCATGCTGAAAGTACGTGATAATTCGCTGCTGGCGATTCGCGGGGAACGTGAGAAAAAAACGCTTTCAAAAAGAATTGTGTGTTCTCTTGGAAATTTCTGGCTCAAGGTGAAAAAACAACATTCAAAAATGATTGTTGAGACACCCTCCGGCGTGGCTGCAGTAAAAGGAACTGAATTCTATGGCGTTGTAAATGAAGACGGCAGCACCATGATCATTGCTGTGGAGGGACTGATTCAGCTTATGAACAAATTTGGAGAACAATTTGTCAGACCCGGACAGACCGGATTCATGGCTAAAAATGAAGCCCCGAAAGTGGAAAAAACTGATCCGGATTCGAAGCCGGATTGGGGCGATGAGGATGAACAGGAAAATGAACTGAATTTGGAATTTGAAGATGCTGATGGCAACAAAAAACATTTGAAAATAAAGTACCATTAATAACTTTGCATGGGGATTTTATGACAACCTTTAGACGATTTTTCATCTTAATGTTTTTTTTGCCAGGGTTATTGGGGGTGCCTGGGATATTTTCTTTGGGCTCAGAGGCGATGGCTCAGCTTCACTCCGGATTGATTCATTTTCCGGTAAAAAATGCATCGCAGGGACGGCCTATTTCTATCGAGGCGAAAGTAGAGGATCCAAATGTGCAAATCGATTATATGCGCGTTTATTTTCGCCAGAAAGGAGAATCCGATTTTCAATACATTGAAATGAGGGAACAATTGGAGAATTATGTTGTCGAGATTCCGGCCAGAGTTGTAAATCCGCCGGGAATCGATTATTTTATCATGGCGGTCAAAACAGACCGTTCTGTGATGACAAGTCCGCCCTCTAATCCATATTACTCACCCCATGAGGTAACCGTGACAACCGATGCGGCTCCACCTCGTGAATCAGCGCCAGCCGCGAAGAAACAGCTCCGTCAATCCGCCAGCGGTGTGGACATTGAAACGGTCATATTAAGTCCGGAACCCAACGAAAGAATCGAACCGGAAGACGTCATCATCGCTGCCTCTTTTCTGGGGGAGGTTGAAAATATCGATACAGAATCCATCAAATTATTTGTCGATAATAAAGATGTAACCGCCAGTGCTGAAACCAGCAATCATGTCATTTCATACGTACCGAGAGGATTGAACCTCGGCGTGCATCTGGTCAGAATTGAAATGAAAGACAAGCAGGGCAATCGATTTGATGATGTAACCTGGCGTTTCACGGTTGTTTCGGAAGGTGTTTCGCGCGAGGACGGTAAAAAGCTGCCGGTGAGCGGCGATGTTTTTGCCGAAGTGAAACAGGAAAATGTCAGCGACAGCACGTTGTCCACCACAAATTTTGGCGGGAAATTTCGCGGCCAGTTCGGTCCGGTCAAGTATCGCGGTATGGCGTTCATCACGTCACGCGAAAAGTCGGATGGCCAGCCTCGGAACAGATTTTTGCTGGAGGTGGGAACTTCGTGGATCGGCGCGAAACTGGGCGACACTTCCCCGCGCTTCAATGAGTTGATTTTGTGGGGAAGGCGCGTTCGCGGCGTTGAAGCCTATCTGAAATTCGGTTTTTTCAACCTGGAATTTGTCCAGGGGGAAATCAATCGAAAAATTGAAGGATTGCCGTACGATATTCAACTTGATGCGGTGACTGGCGATACTCTATGGATTGATCCCGCAGAAGGGGATACAGTTACTTCAACCACAGGCATTTACCGTTACGGCACCTACAAGCGTAATTTATTAGCGGTGCGTCCCAGTTTTGGCAGCGGCAGGAATTTCCAACTGGGTTTCAATTTGATGAAAGTAAAGGATGATGCAGAATCCATTCAGTACAGCACCCAGCCAAAGGACAATTTAGTCATTGGCCCGGATATATTGTTTGCGCTGGACAATCACCGAATCGAGATAAAGGCCAGCGCGGCTTTCAGCTTTTTGGCAAACGACATTTCCGGCGGCGCAATCACCCAATCGGAACTGGATTCCGTGCTGGGAGAAGTTCCGTTCGATCCTTCGGATTACGAGGAGTATTTTGTTCTTAATACATCGCTCATCCCCCTCGATCCTTCTGAATTGACTTCACTGGCAATTCAGGGCAGTTTTCGGTTCAATTATTTTAATAATAATCTTCGGGTCATTTACAAATCCATTGGGTCGGATTATTACTCACTGGCAAATTCATTTCTGAGAAAAGACATTCAGGGATTTTCGATTTACGACCGGATTCGGCTCTACAAAAATCAGGTCTATTTGAACCTGGGCATGGATAAGTACAAAGAAGGGGTTTCGTATGAAAATGATGGCGAAGAAACGACAGAGCCCACAGATTACAATGCAATAAATATTGGGATTTCGTTGTTCCCGAGGCAGCAATATTGGCCAAAAGTGAGCGTGAACTGGAAAAATTACGATCGAAATGATGGGCTCGACACATCCATGACATCTGGCGCGGTAAATTATCAGAATAAGGACATTTCAGTTCAGGTGGGCTACGATGTCCAGTTATTCAATCTGAACCATACGCTGAGCATGACTTACATCACCATGGACCGGGAGGATGGGTTTAACAGAACCACGTCCAATCTCGCCAATGATATTCGCATGTATTCATTACGAACCAAGTATAATATTCCACTGACAACCGTCGTAACATTCGCGACGAACGACAACAATACCGGTGAAGGCATATACGGGTTTGAATACAATATGCTCGGTCTATCCGCTGATTATCAACTCTTGAATCGGCGGTTGGAAGTTCGGGGTGGATTTACAATGACCAATGCTGTCGGTTCGATAGCAAGTGATGTGGATGATCAGGGCAATCAGCTTCAAAATCCTATTATTTCAAATTATACGGATTACAAAAGAACCGCGTTTAACCTGGGGGGGCATTATCAGTTCGCTAAACGGCATCAAATTTTACTGGATATGAGCTTCATTGATTTTAATGATGAAGCAGTGGATGCACAATCGTACAATGACAAAATATTTCGCTTGCGCTATGAATTGAGATACTAATTGCGTAACAAAGCCTGTTGTCTTTCTTTATTAATATGAATGACCATTTAATAAAATATCCTTTAAAATTCATATTTTAATTTATGTAGTGGACGCATATATGCATCCACTACAAAGCTAACCTAAATAAAAATTGACTACCGGACACCTTTTAAACTATGTTCAATAGAGTTGTCATTCCCGTACCACAGGCATTCCTTTCAGTCGCATGCCTGCAAAGTTGCATTATATTTTTAGATGAAAACAGACTTTGTTTTTGGTCGTAGATCCGCCATTTTTTTGGAGGACGGGAATCTCCAAAAATTTTATCAAATGGATGCCCGATAAAAGCCCAGTCTGTCATCCTTTATTAATTTAATGGAAGCTGGACATGGCATTCGGGCATGACAGTGCCATCACAAGGATCATTTTGTAAAAAGTGTCCGGTAGCGAGAATAAAAATAATTTACAGAAGATTTCAAATGGTCATCTAAATAATTAATTGATGAATACCACATAAAGACCTGTCGAATCCAGAATGAGGAAAACGGTGAAGCCAAGGGCAGAGGGAAAATCAACCTCTGCTTTTTGACTCTGGGGAAGTGAACCATGAGAAAGGTGATTACAAGATCACAGTATATGGGGGGATTGCTGGTCGCAACTGTTATTTTATTAACTTTTATTTTGAATGTTTTAGGCGTCTTCGATAATCTGGAACTGAAGACGTATGACCTGAGATATCGATTGCGCGGAATCATCGATGTGGATGACGCCGGGATAGTATTGGTTACAGTAGACGATCAATCGTTTGTCAGTTTGAATACCCGCTGGCCGTTTCCACGCGCCTATTTCGCGCGGGCAATCCGGAATCTTGCCGAGGCCGGCGCCGCGATGATTATTTTGGATATTGAATTTGCCGAGCCCTCCACAGTGAGCCCGGGCGATGATAATGCATTAGCCAATGCTATCAGGGAATTCCCGCGGGTCATCATTGCCGGAAAAGTCGTGGCTGAATATGGCGCAAATATGACGCTGAACCGGTATCCGATAAAACCGCTATCGAAATTTATCGATGCAGGCGCGCGATGGGCTTATGCCAATGTCTATCTGGATCCGGACGGGTTCATCCGGCGCTATAATCTTTATCAAGACTTATTTGGCACAAAGTATTACCCGCTGAGCGTTGAAGCGATTCGATATATTCAGGGCCTGCCCCATGAAGAAATAATTACAGATTCCAATGGGAATTTTATCGTTGGTGAAATCACAATTCCCAAGTATCAATCCGATGATATGCTCATCAATTATTTTGGCCCTGCAAAACACTTTCCCACGTATTCATTTGCAAATATTTTAGATGATCAATATTTCGATTTACCGGACACGACCGAAGATACCAATATATTTGACATTTACAAACAGTCCGGATTATTCCAGAACAAAATTGTGTTGATCGGCGCTTCGGCGGAGGAGTTGCAGGATAACAAATTTACGCCCTTTTTTCATTTCGATGGCGTGAAACAAAAAATGCCCGGTGTGGAAATGCATGCCAATGCGCTGTACACCATGCTGACAGGTACCCACATGTATCCGGCAAATCCGCTGTTGGTCTTTATTATTATCCTGGCTTTTGCCGGGCTGGCGCTGGTGCTTTCCAGCAACGTGAAACCGATCCTTGGATTGCTCATTGGTGGGGGCGCCATATTTATTTATGTCATTATCGGGCTTGCAGCGTTTATTCAACTGCAAATTTGGTTGCCGATGGTCTTTCCGCTGGTCTGTTTCGGGCTTTGTTATGTAGTCAATATTGTGAATAAAATACTCGTGGAACAACGGGAAAAAGGGCGCTACAGAAAAACCTTTCAGCAGTACGTTGCTCGCAGTGTGGTCGATTCCATGCTCAATTCCGGGGAATTACCAAAATTTGGCGGCGAACGCAAAACGCTCTCTGTGTTGTTCTCTGACATTCGCGCATTCACGTCGTACAGTGAAAAATATCCGCCGGAAACCGTGGTCCAGCGACTCACGGAATATCTAACTGCCATGGTCGATGTCATCTTCCGACACCGCGGCACACTGGACAAATTCGTAGGTGATGAGATCATGGCGGTTTTTGGTGCGCCGTATTATTTTAGCAATCACGCGGAACATGCGTGCCTTACAGCGCTGGACATGGTGGCTTCCCTCAGGAAAATCCAGAAGTCCTGGTCTGAAAGAGAAATGGAGTATTTTCAAATTGGCATTGGCATCAACACCGGCAAGGTTATCGTTGGCAATCTCGGTTCAATACAATTATTCGATTATACAGTCATTGGCGATGAAGTGAACCTGGGCGCTCGCCTGGAGGGTGCGAATAAACATTATTCCACGACGATTATCATTAGCGAATCCACCTACCAGCAGGTAAAGGATAAAGCCATTGTCCGCGAACTGGATTTCGTTCGGGTGAAGGGGAAGAAACGCCCGGTAAAAATATATGAACTGCGCGGAATGTATTCTTTGCCATCCATTGAAAAGGATTTGATTATTGATGTATATTCGTATGGACTGGATTTATTCAAAGAAAAAAAATGGACTCAGGCCCTCAAGGAATTTCGGCGCGTACTCCGCTATTTTCCGTCAGATGGTCCCTCGCGTGTGTATACGCTGAGATGTCTTGAATTTATTGAAAAACCACCCCCGGAAAACTGGGATGGTGTTTACGAGTTCGCGGTGAAGTAAAGAAAATATTTTTGCCCGCGGAATACACGAAATGAACTAAAAAATAAAGATCGGTTTAATTAGCAGGTTTCGTAAGATCGAAATTACAAAACTCTAAAAGACAAAAGAGGCAAAAGACGTTTGGTTGTGCATTTTCAAGTTAAGTTTGATAATTGATGTTTTAAATTTGGAATTTATTCGAGTATTGAATATTGGTTTTTGAAATTTTTTTACCTTAATGGCAAGTGTTTGACTAATCAGGAAGTTGAAACTAAAAATATGATGATGATTTAAAATTCAGTAGACACCTTTAATTCATCACTGAAACCATTCAGCTAAAGGAATGAGGTGAATCATGAAAATGCAAAAAATATCCATCATCGTGCTGTGTGTTGTCTTTCTCACGGCAACTTCAATTATTGGCCAGCAATGGTCCGACCCCATTACAATTTCCGGCGGCGATACGCCTGACATGGATATTGATCGATACAACGGGAATCTCTATATCCTATCCATGGTAAACGGCGTGACCATTTCCAAAGTGTCGCCTGAAGGTGAAATTCTCGAGCAGGAGATTGTTCCCGGGGCAGAAAATGATGACGGCGGAGGTCATTTCGGCGCATCGATAGCTGTGGATTCACAGGGTTTCCCGCATGTCTGCTATCGACGCTCTGCCGGCTCGGACCCGGATGGCACACCCAAATACAATGCTTACTACGTGAAAAAAACGGCTGCAGGCTGGCAAAGCAGAGTGACATTGTCCACCGGTGTTCGGAGAGGCTATGTGGTTCGGATTGATATTGATGATAATGATGCGGCGCATGTAGTCCAGGGTTTTATTTTTGATGATGACGGAACAGTATGGGGACGTGTAAAATATTATCGAATTATTGATAACAGTATCGACAGACAGGCAGAGTTGGGTACAGATTATACTTATATTTATCGCGGCGACGATCGGGTCGAGATAACAACTGAAGGGTCGAATGTTTACATCGTTAGCGGTGTGCCGAACGAAGATGGTCCTGTCTACTTTATCGTGTCTAATAACGGAGGCGACAGCTTCATCAATTACGGAGATATTCATCATAATGACGCTTATGGGAGAAATGGCAGCCCGGACATCGCGGTTGATTCTACCGGAAATGTTCATATTTGTTATGGCACCAGCCAGGACGCGTCACGGCAGGATTCTGCATCCGTTCGATACACTCGATTTACCGAAGGAAGCCAGGTCGTTGACGACGTCTGCACGCCGTATGACTATTTCACAGACTGGAAAATAGGAATGGGCATTGGATCAATTGCCTGCACGGATGACGGGCAGTTTTTGATCACCGCGTTTTTGGATTACCCGGGCGGTCCGCTTTACACCACATTGTCCACAGATGCCGGCAATAACTGGGAAACACCAGTGCAAATTGTGGGAGCAAGCGGGAGTGATCACGGTCGAAACAAACATATCATTCGTTCCAGAGGCAACACATTCTATCTCGTATACCCGCACAATTATTCGGTTTTACTGCGAATGCTCACCATTGAAACCAATGATCCTCCTGTGGCAGATGCCGGCGGCCCATACACGGAGGCAGAAGGCGCTACAGTTACGTTTGATGCTTCAGGCTCTATTGATCCGGATGGAACGATTGTTCAGTATGAATGGGATTGGCAAAATGACGGAATTTTCGATTCAACCACCACCACGACTACCTGTGAGTATGTTTATACCGATGATTTTTATGGGCAGATGAATGTCCGTGTCACCGATAACGAAGGAGAAACACACACGGATATCGCCAGCGTCACAATTTACAATGTAAATCCCACGGCAGATGCCGGCGGCCCGTATCAGGGGCAGCCCAATGTGGACATAAGTTGTCATGCGGAAGCTACAGATCCCGGTTCGGATGATGTCCCAAATTTGATTTTTCAGTGGGACGTCAATGGCGATGGTATTTACGCGAGGTATGGTCAGGATATCACGGTGAATTTTTCATCCGGTGGCACATTCAAAATTTATTTGCGCGTGGTTGACGATGATGGCGGAATTGGCATCGATTCGGCAACCGTAAATGTGTCCAGTGAACCGCCTGATGTTTCAGCAATTCCGCCGCAAAGCGTGGCAGAAGGCTCCCCGTTTAACACCATCAGTCTCGATAATTATGTCGATGACCCGGACAACACGGATGACCAGATAACGTGGACAATTCGGGGCAATGTGAATTTAAGCGTATCAATTGACGAAAACCGTATTGCCACCATAACGCCGTTGGATGAAAACTGGTTCGGGGCAGAGCTGATCACCTTTACAGCAACAGATCCCGGAAATTTGAAAGACAGCACATCGTCCACATTTACCATCACAAATGTGAACGATCGGCCGGCAATTTCCGAAATTCCGGATCAAACGATTGATGAAGGGGAAAGCTTCAACACAATTAATCTGGACGATTATGTATTTGATCCGGATCATGCAGATGACGAAATTTCCTGGCAGGTATTTGGCAACGTTCAACTCATTTATCAGATTCAAAATCGCGTGCTGTCTGTGATTCCACCCAGCAGTGAATGGTCTGGCAGTGAGGAACTGTCTATTGTGGCAACTGATCCGTTAAATGCATCGGATACGACAAAAACCACATTTACAGCCATAGGGGGAAACGATCCACCGGTGGTGTCTAAAATTCCGGATCAGAATAAAGGAGTCGGTGATGAATTTTCTGCAATTAACCTGGATAATTATGTGAGCGATCCGGATAATCCTGACAGTGATATCACATGGACATTCAGAGGCAACAACGCCGTAGTTGTTGAAATTACAAACCGAATTGCAACGATTACCCGGCCCAATCCCAACTGGGTTGGATCGGATACGGTAACATTCATTGCTGCTGACCCTGAGAATTTAATGGATAGCACCTACGTCATTTTTACCAGCAGCATCGCCAATCGCTCGCCTCAGGTTGAACAAATTCCGGATCAATCCATTTTGGAGAACCAGAGTTTTCAGCCGATTTACCTGGATGGTTATGTCACAGATCCCGATCATCCGGACACTGAAATTACCTGGACTGCGACAGGGCAGAAAGCCCTAATCATCACCATTGAAAACAGGGTTGCTAATATATCTATGCCACCTGAGAATCCGGAATGGAACGGTATGGAGGTTGTTAATTTTAAGGCGACGGATCCGGGGGGATTATCTGACAGTTCCCTCACATTGTTCATTGTGCAGCCGGTAAACGACCCGCCGGTTCTGGCAACGATTCCCAATTCCCAGTTTTTGGAGGATGATACGCTGAAATTGAATTTTTCATATCTCTATTCACTGGTTACTGATCCGGATAATGATTCCACTGATTTTCAATTTCAGGTCAGTGACAATAGCTATTTATCCTGGTTCTCCGATACTGAGAATAAAGAGATGATGATTTTTGGAGCGCCAAATTGGCATGGCAGTGAAACCATTACGCTAACTGTTTTTGATGGCATGGGGGGCAGCGATTCGCAGCCGTGGAGCATCACGGTGACCAGTGTGCCGGACAATCCGACGCCTTTCACGGTGAAATCACCAAAGGGAGACGTTTATACGGCCACAGGCGATACCGTTCTGTTTTCCTGGGCTGCTTCGGACGATCCTGAAGGCAGCCAGCCCATGTACCAATTAAATATCTCGGATGATACCGGTTTCAGTCATGTGGTCGATCAATACAATAATATTCTGGATTCGAGTTTTGTGTATGTAACGCAACCCACACTGGCAGAGGCGACGTATTACTGGAAAATAATTGCTTTTAACAGCGTCGGCTCTACTGAATCCGATATAGGAACATTCGTCATTTCATCTACAGCCGTCAGCGACAATAGTGACGTGGATAAACCGACACGTTTTGCTTTATTGCAGAATTATCCCAATCCGTTCAATCCTGAAACGTGGATTGCGTACATGCTGCCAAAACAATCAAACGTCACGCTGGATATTTTCAATGCGCTCGGCCAACGTGTGGCAAGCGAAAATTTGGCAGAACAGGCGCCCGGCGTCTATCGCTATAAATGGAATGCGCGTGCGGAAACAGGTGGCAAGCTGCCAAGCGGCGTGTACATTTGTCGGATGAATGCGGGAGGCAATATTTTTCACATCAAAATGGTGTTGTTGCAGTAGAAATAATTCAATCAATTTTAAATTCAAAATCCCCGGAAATTCTTCGGGGATTTTTTTTATAGTTTAATAAAAATGCTGAAGAAAAAAGAGCCGCTCCCGGCTCTTAAAAAATTATTCCTCTGTTAATCCTCCAAAAACGATCTGATCCAGGAGCTGGCTCATCCCATATATTTAATGTTCTCTCGTTCCTCAAAAGAATTTAATAAATCAGGACGTATTCGATACAACCAGATTTTTCATAGACAAAAAAATGAATTGCGTCAGAATCCCTTCAAAAACGTTCCCAACCAGAGAATGATAAACGCGACCAATAAAAGAATAAAGGCGTAGGGCGTCAGAAAAGAAATTGTGATTAGCCATTGAGCAATGAGGGCAACAATAGCAATGATAAGTGAAATCCACCACGTGATTTTTTTTGGGGCATTCAGCTTCATAAAACCTCCTGAAATAAAGTGAAAAAACAAGTCCTGGTTATATAAAAATTAAAACGAGAGAATGATGGGGCTAATGAAAGTGTGCATCCAGACTGATGACGTGTTCTATAAAATTCATTATGTTAGCTTGTTAACAATATAACATAAAAATTGACATTGTCAAGAGATTTTGAAATTTTAAGGCGAATGAAATTCAAATCCTTACAAGTCGCTAACCAAAGAAATGGTCTTCAAAAATGTAATATTAATGTAATATGAAAGTAATTTTCATGTAATCTATTTTTTGTTATTTGAAATGAAAATGGTGTAGTCGGTTGAATAGTATTCATGAATTGTTATGAGAAAGAAAAAGATTTTATTCGTTTATGGCAGTCTGAACCATACGACGATGATGTTCAAAATTTATCAGCATTTGAAGCATTATTACCGTTATTTCAGGCCGTTTTGCAGTGATGGATTTTTGAACCTGCTGGCGAGTAACGGTTTTCTTGATTTTACCATTTTGGGTGGTCAGGCCCGAATAGCCACGCTGCAATTCATCCAGGAGAATCATTTGTCATTGAATGATGGCGCGGTTCGAAATGACTATGATTTGTTTGTGAGTCGTATTTAAATTAAGTTGATTTCTATTTTAAAAAAGGGTAACTGTGAAAAATTCAAAAGACATTTCATTTTTAATCATCGGACTGGGTTCCATTGGTAAAAGGCACTTGCGAAACCTTGCATCACTGGGCATTGAAGACATCACTGTTGTGAGTGAAGATATTTTTGTGCAGCCGGGAGAAGATATGCCTGATTTCAACAGAGCCCCGAATTTATCCAAAGCTCTTGAGAGAAACTATACAGCCGCTATCATCGCATCGCCAACAGCTTTCCATTTGGAGGGGGCATTGCAGGCCGCAATGGCCGGTTGTCATTTGTTCATTGAAAAACCGATTTCCCATTCCATGGATGGAATTCGAACATTGACTCAAATTGCAAATCAGCGAAAATTGATTGTACAGGTTGGATTTCAGTTCAGGTTTCATCCTGCCCTGCTGAAAATTAAGCATTGGATTGACGAGGGTGTCATCGGGAAAATTGTATCCGTCCATTCTCACTGGGGCGAGTATTTGCCCGGCTGGCATCCGTGGGAAGATTATCGAAAAGGCTACAGCGCGCGAAAAAATTTAGGAGGCGGCGTTGTGTTAACGCTGTGCCATCCATTCGATTACATGCGCTGGCTTTTTGGGGAAGTGATCTATCTTTACGCTGTTGCATCTCACTTTTCAGAACTCGAGGTGGATACCGAAGACACAACAATTTCAGTTTTGAAATTTGCTTCAGGGCTTGTTGGAACTGTGTATCTGGATTATATCGAGCGGCCGGCCAGGCACGATTTGGTAATAATTGGCCAGGAAGGAAAAATTACCTGGTATAATGAAACTACAACCGCAACACTTTTTACTCCAGAGAAAGATGAACCTGAAATATTTGTCCCGCCGGTGGGATTTACCCGGAATACCATGTTTGTGGATCAATTGGCTCATTTTATTTCCTGCATAGAAAGAAATGAAATTCCGCTATGCAGTCTGAAAGATGGAGTGCGGGCTTTGCAAATCGCACTGGCTGTAAAACAATCTTCAGACCGATGCGCTGAGGTGAATATCCCGAATAATTCATTCATTTAGCATGAAATTGGATGGGCGAATTTCATGAATAAATATATCAAACTCATGAGGTCATTCAGATGAAAACCAGAAAAAATGTCGTTGCGATTATCCCTGCACGGGGTGGTTCCAAATCCATTCCCAGGAAAAATATTAAATACCTGGGCGGATGTCCGCTAATTTCATACAGTATTGCTTCAGTCCTGTGTTCCGAATACATCGATCGGGTTATTGTATCCACCGACGATAATGAGGTTGCAGAAATAGCCATGAATTGGGGGGCCGAGGTGCCGTTCATTCGCCCGGCTGAGCTGGCTGAAGATCATGTGCTGGATTTGCCGGTGTTCGACCATGCCATTTACTGGCTGGAAACGAATGAAAATTATCGCCCGGAAATAATTGTACAGCTCCGTCCCACCACGCCATTTCGTCCGCGACGTTGCGTTGACGAGGCAATTGAAATTTTGCTCAACAGCCAGGCCGATTCGGTTCGCGGCGTTACTCCATCAGGCCAGAATCCATATAAAATGTGGCAGGTCAAAGATGACAGAATGATTCCTTTGCTGGAATCCGAATTCAACGAGCCGTACAATATGCCGCGACAAAAACTCCCTGCAACATACTGGCAAACCGGGCATGTCGAGGTTATTCGTTATGAAACAATCATGCACAAGCACAGCATGACCGGCGACCATATAATGCCGATTGTCATCGATCCAAAATATTCGATCGATCTGGACAATGAAGATCAGTGGGAGTTCGCTGAATTCGTTCTGGAGCGCATGGATTTGGAAATTTATCATCCAAATGAATTGTTCCTCGACATGAGAAAAATCGGCGAACCCACTTAGCCTGAATTATTCATAAATTTCAAACAATAGATATTTAACTTAATGTTATGTATAAAATTAATCAGATATATGAAATTTAACAAAGTTAGATATAATGAATTCGGAATTAAGCACCATTCAGGCTATCTGGATTCCTTAATGCATTACAATGAATAATCCAGGTTAGAGCCGAGCATTCTGATATGAAGAGGCGTTGAAATTTTCAGAGTCAGCTTTCAGGCTGAATCCGCAAGCACAAATTTGCCTGCTTCATCGCAGGCTTTTTTGTGCAATTTCAGGAACAGGTGAGATGTGACAAAGAGCAGTCCGCCAACAGCCAGATAAGAATAAAACGCAATAAATCGCCAGCCAGCAGTGATGACTCCCATGGTTTCGCCGGGAAGCACAGACAAAAATATGAAATAGAATGAGGCCTCGGCGCCCCCGGTCGCGCCCGGCGTTGGAATAAAAACCGCCATGGAAAACACCAACCACTGCAGCGCAAAGAACAGAATCGGATTCACCGGCAGACCCAGGCTCGCTACAAGCGCTGTGACGACAGAATATCGGCAAATCCATTGAATGCCAGTGAGCAGAGTGGTGAATAAAAATCTTGACTTGCCTCGCTTTATTATCACGCCATAAGCTTCTTTGAAATCCTGCCATAATTTGGCACACCTCTGTTTAAATTTTTCGAACAGCGAAATTTTGTTGGCCGGTAAATGGCGCGTCAACCAGTCAGGATTCATCTTTTTCAAAATAAGGAATAACAAGTAAAGGATCAGCGACAGAACGACTCCTGCTGCGCTTATCCAAAAAATGATGTGCTGAATTTTGTGGTATGTATTCATAAAAATAGGAAGCTTCCAGGCAGTGGTCCAGATAATCGCCGACGGTACGGCGATCATCAGAAAGGTTAAATCTTCCAAAGTCCCAATGGAGGCAATAGTGAACGCCGGCCCTGACGGGACTTTCCGCTGCATGAGCAGCCCGATTTTCAGCGGTGCGCCTCCCAGGGCGGTGGGGCTTATGGCCGCGCTCAACTCGCTGTACATTACAACTTTAAGTGTTTGAATGAAAGACAATTTTCTGTGAAAAAATTCAGTCCATATTTTTAAACGAAACACATTGGCGAACCACGGAATAATGATGAGCAAAATCGCCAGACTGAAATAAATCGGGGAAAAATTTATCAGCGAGTCCAGCGTTGTTCTGTCTTTTGTAAAAATAGTCAGGGCAAGATTGATGAAGATACCAATGGGAATGATGATGATTATTCGCCGCAGAATTTTCGATACATTCGAGCTGGTCGTGGTTGAGTTGTTTCGTTTTTTCATTACTTAAAATCTATCTCTTAAATTAGTCGAAGCTTACGGGATTGAATATTATCACGACTTCGTTGGATTGAATAAATTAATGGTATTAAGACCTGACGCTATTTTCTTTCATTTCAATATATATTGACATGAGCATCCGATTCATAATTCAGGCTAAAATCTGGTCTTCTTGAATTCATTACGGATAAAACAAGTATAAAATAGTCTTCAAACTTTACATTCAGATTACATCAAAATTACAGTTTATTTAAGGATGGACGTTTTCATTTTATCGCTTGCGGTTATGAAAATAATATCCGGGACTCAAGCACATTTAATATAAATGTTATGAAATGTACGCTGAAATATAACGTGACCGTAACAAAAACGTAACGTGGTAATTTTATTTTACACGTCATTAAGAAGTGAATTGAAAATTTGATGAAATGAATTATATGAAAGCACCTGAATTATTTTTATTAACCGACAAAATAGCTGTGGTTACCGGCGCATTGGGATTGATCGGCAAACACCATTGTGGAGCGTTGGCAGAGGCGGGCGCGCATGTGGTGGTGTGCGATTTGGATGAAACCGCCTGTTCGCAATTTGCCGACATACTTCCAACCGAATCCCTGGGAGTTGGAGTGGATTTATCTGAACCGGAATCCATTTCACGACTAAGAGAAATCATTATGGACAAGTACGGGCGCGCCGACGTGTTGGTGAATAATGCTGCAATTAATGATATGTTCGAAAGCCCTGCTATGGCAGCGGAAAAATCTAAATTTGAGAATTATCCGTTGGAAATGTGGCAAAGAATGTTGGATGTGAATATCACCGGCATGTTTCTCTGTTCACAAAAAATCGGTTCACAAATGGCAAAGCAGGGAAAAGGCAGTATTATTAACGTTGCCTCCACCTATGGAATTGTTGCGCCGGATCAATCGATTTACAAGGATGAACAGGGCAGGCAGTTGTTTTTCAAGTCCCCGGCATATCCGACAACAAAAGGCGCAGTGGTCGCGTTTACCAAATTTCTCGCGGCCTATTGGGGAACGGCAGGTGTCCGCGTCAATACACTTTCACCCGGGGGCGTTGAAAATGGCCAGGATGAATATTTCGTTTCTAATTATTCCGATAAAACCCCGCTGGGGAGAATGGCGCAGCCAACCGATTACAAAGGCGCATTATTGTATTTGGCCAGTGAGGCATCCGGTTACATGACAGGAGCAAATCTTGTGGTTGATGGAGGATGGACAGCATGGTAGTACCGGGAGATAACCGAAAAAAAGCGAGAGAAATTCAACTGGTCATCACGGATTGCGATGGCGTGCTGACCGATAATGGCGTTTATTATTCTGCAAATGGAGAAGAGATGAAAAGATTCTCCATTCGAGATGGAATGGGAGTGGAACGATTGCGCACCATTGTCAAGGTGGATGTCGGAATCATTTCTGGCGAAAAATCCGGTTCCCTGATGAAACGAGCGGAAAAACTAAAAATCACTGAACTTCATCTCGGCATCCGGGATAAGGTGGCTGTGGTTGAAGAAATCATCAAACGTCGAAAAATTGGTTTTGAAAGTATCGCATATATCGGAGATGACACCAATGATGTGGAAATCATGAAGCGGGTGGGATTGGCTGCATGTCCCACCGATGCGACATCATTTGCGAAAGCAGTTGCTGATTATATTTGTCGCAATAAGGGTGGACACGGAGCATTTCGGGATTTTGCAGAATATATTATCGCAGCCAAAAAATCTTACAACAAAGCGCTCATAAAGAATGATGAATATAAAGTGAACATTTAATCTAAACGAATTTGGAAGGAGAGGATTAGTTAACATGAGAAAAAGTCTCAAGGTTGGAAAGCAAGTCATTGGAGAGGGTGAGCCTGCGTTTGTGATTGGCGAAATTGGTATTAATCACAACGGTTCCCTGGACATCGCCAAGAAAATGATCGAAGGCGCTAAATTCGCCGGATGCGATGCGATAAAATTTCAAAAACGAACTCCTGAACTATGTGTCCCTTATGACCAGTGGCATATTGAACGGGAAACACCATGGGGACGTATGACCTACATCGACTATCGGCATCGGGTTGAATTTGATGCTGAGCAATATGCTGAAATTGACCGATTCTGCAAAGAAAAAGATATCATCTGGTTTGCATCGTGCTGGGATGAAGAATCCGTTGATTTTATCGAGCAATTTGATCCGCTTCTTTATAAAGCCTCATCCGCCTCGTTAACCGACCATAATCTCCTGAGAAAAATGAAAGCCACAGGCAAGCCGCTCATCGTATCGACCGGTATGTCCCAGATGGAAGAAATTCAGGAAGCCGTGGCTATGCTGGGCACGGAGAATTTAGCCATTGCCCATTCCACTTCCGCATATCCCTGCAAACCGGAAGAACTCAATCTGAAAATGATACAGACCCTGAAAAGCATCTATCCGGTTCCCATTGGCTACTCCGGTCACGAAGTTGGACTTGCGCCAACCTGGACAGCGGTAACACTGGGAGCAACATTTATCGAACGACATATTACATTGGACCGCTCCCTGTGGGGAACCGATCAGGCTGCGTCGGTGGAGATTTTTGGCATGCATCGCCTTGTGCACAATATTCGGGTCATTGAAAAAGCGTTGGGTGATGGCGTTAAACGCGTGTATCCCAGTGAGCTGAAGGTGCGACAAAAGCTGCGAAGAAATCAAAATAACCATGATCGAATTGATGTGGGATCGCTGGTTAATTAACCAAACATTCACCCTCTCCAATCATGAGGCAGAACGTACCGGATTAAGGAATCGGATTCGTTGTTGCTTGGTGAATTCGTATTAAATGACTGCTTGGAATTTACATAACTGAGGACTCGATTTTTATGAAGATTGCTCATTTGTCCGATTTGCATATCTGCCAGCAATCTCGACCGAATAATCTTTATCGTACTGAGCTTCTCATTCAGTATGCACTGGACCAGGGGACCGATCATTTTGTTATTACCGGTGATTTAATTCACCTGGCACGCGAAGAAGATTTTATCGCATTACGAGCCTTGTTCATGAAATATGATCTGCTGGATTCTGACAGGTTATCGCTCGTAATTGGAAATCATGATATTTACGGAGGAGTGCATTTAGCCGAGGACGTGGTGAAATTCCCTCAAAAGTGTCAGGCTGTCGACTACAATATGATGATTGAAAAATATAACACATATTTTTTTGAAGCATTTGAAAATACGTATCGGTATTCGCCGGATGCCGGCTATCCTTTTGTCAAAACAGTGAATGATGTAGCATTTATCGGCATAAATTCAACGACCGAGTATTCCATTTTTAGAAATCCTTTTGCTTCGAAAGGCGTCATCGAAAAAAGTCAATTGACCGGTTTGAAACACATTTTATCCCGTCTTCGCCATCAGCAGGTGCTCAAATTTGTAATGATGCACCATCATATTAAACGACAAAACTTAAATGACTCCTTGTTCCGAAATTCCGCACTTAAAAACATCGAAGATCTGGCCAATAATTTGTGGCGAAAGAATAGAGTTATCAATCTGCTCCGTCGATATCACATCGATTTAATTTTGCATGGTCATGAACATTATTCAGGTGAATATTATCACAGAAATTTACATTTTCTGAATGGCGGCGGTTCGATTGATAAAAATAAACCGGGAGAATTGATGATCAACTTTGTCCATGTGAAGGGGAAATCATTTACATCAGAAGTGAGAGTTGTTCGGATTGATACCATTCAAAATAAATGGAAAAGAAATCAGGCCGAAACCTCTGAAAATAAGGTCTATGTTACTTAATCTGGCGAAGCCAGAACCAAATGTCATACCTCGGAATGCAGTTATCTCCTCATTCAATTATAATAAGTGCATTTAGTCAGGAGATTCCTGAACTCCGCTTCGCTCCGTCGGGAATGACATAATAAATTAAATTTTTTGCCAACAAATGTAAGAATATTTCTTGTCAGATACGAATGTTTTGTTGAAATCTGAGACCATAACCAATTTTTACTATCCTTTGAAATTATAGACTGGTGTTGTGAGAAACGCAAAGGGATGTTAGTATGGACCAAATAGTAGAACTGAGTAAAAGTGATAAATTTCTATTCAGGAAAGTGGGCAGACTGATTTCAAGAGTGTTCCAATTTAGTGGTTTATCTGAACGGCTGACATTTTTTACATTTAAACATCAGAATAATTACTTAGTGGTCTATTTCATAAATTCGGTGACATATATTTTATTTCACTACGACG
>CAZSBG010000029.1:0-56175 GCA_964605145.1 uncultured Cytophagia bacterium
AAAAACAGGTTTTCTTGTTAATACAATTGACGAGGCTGTAGATGCTGTAAATAATATAAAATCAATAGACAGAAATTATTGCAGAGAATGGGCAAATTCAAAATTCAGCCAAAAAAAAATGATAGAAGGATATTTGGATATTTACAGGAGAATTTTGTCGAAATAAATTATTTACTAAGGATAAAAAAAAGATTATGAACAATATACCATTTGGTAAACCGCTGGTTAAACGTGAAAAAACAAGAATAGAACGGGATACTTCACGGGTTATTACCCGAGCCCATATTCCCAACATAGCACGCATAAAAAAAATAATCAACAGGGTATTAGAACTCACCGAAAAGGAAGCTGAAAGTACACTGCAAAAGGTTCACATCAATTACTTTAATCGTCATAAAAATATAGAATTTCAGTTAGAAAAGAACTTTAATGAGGTATCGGAATATGTGCCGAAAAACCAGCAGCTAAGCAAAACAAAAAAAATGCTTATTGGTGCTTTTTTTACTATGGAATATTCCATTGAATCTGCGGCACTTTTCAATCCCTCCATTGTTCCGCATCCGAATCAGGAAGGGTTACCACATGGTAGTCTTCGTTTTATCATGAGCTTTCGGGCAACAGGCGAAGGACATATTTCGTCAATTGTTTTTCGTAGCGGAATTATTAATAGTAGTGGTTCATTCAGCTTCGATGATGTTTCAGCGTTTGTTGAAACACCCGTTTTATCACATGATTTGTTTTATGACAAACATTCGTTTCGTCTTAAATTGACAGAAATGAACGCATCTAACGAAACAAGCAATCGTATTCTCGACCAGGTACCCGATGCTTTTACTTACCAGGAACTAAAAGCAAGTATTGAGGTTATTCATTTAGATATAGATTTTCAACGAAATGATTCAACAATTAACAACATAAATTGGCTCGCAAATTCAAATTACAGGATAAAATTTGAAGAAAAAAGTAAAATCTCTGAACGAGTGATATTTCCTGTATCTGAAAATGAGAGCAGGGGAATTGAAGATGCCCGTTTTGTGCGATTTTATAACGACAATGGCGATGTTACCTATTATGCAACCTATACCGCTTACAACGGATACAGCATCCTCCCGCATCTTATTGAAACTAAGGATTTTCTTTCATTTAATATTATTACATTGAATGGTAAAGCCGTGCAGAATAAAGGAATGGCTCTTTTCCCCCGTAAAATTAATGGTCAATATGTTATGCTTTCACGCCAGGATGGAGAAAACAATCATATCATGTTTTCCGATAATTTACATTTTTGGCAGGAGACAAAAATCATTCAGGAACCAAGCAACCCATGGGAATTTATTCAAATTGGTAACTGCGGGTCTCCGATTGAAACAAGCCATGGCTGGCTAGTGTTGACCCATGGCGTAGGACCAATGCGACAATATTCTATCGGTGCCATGTTGCTTGACCTCGAAAATCCAGAAAAAATCATTGCACGCCTCCAGGAACCACTTCTTGCACCCAACGAAGAAGAACGCGAAGGGTATGTACCAAATGTAGTTTATTCATGCGGCTCAATGATACACAATAACATGTTGATTATTCCCTATGCTATGTCTGATATAAGCTCCGGCATAGCGATAGTAGATGTAAAAGATTTGATTGATTGCATGACACATCATTCAAGCACAATGCCAAATCACACAAGCCAATTCTAAAACTAAATCTTAAAGACAGAAATAGGAATGAAAGACTTGAAAATATATCTCACACCATTGACAGACATGAACAACGCCCAGTTGGTAACACCTGGTATCGTGCATGCGGGTTTCAGAGGTTTTCGAAGGT
Organism: uncultured Cytophagia bacterium; assembly: GCA_964605145.1. GTDB lineage: Bacteria > Zhuqueibacterota > Zhuqueibacteria > Thermofontimicrobiales > Thermofontimicrobiaceae > CAZSBG01. The sequence continues at coordinate 1,825 of CAZSBG010000029.1, forward strand.
TTGTGGCTCGTAAAAAAAGCCTGTGTAACCTGATATTTTCGCCTTGTAATCCAGCACGACACCATACCATAAACCGTTGGCAATAATACGAGAGATGACTTGAAACACAAATTTTATATAAAAACAAAAAAGGAACAAAATCAGATTCAATTTTTGATTGGATTTTGTGCATTAATAGTCATTATAGCATCTTTATTTATTTCCTGGAAAACAGGAATCTACTTATTTGGGATTTTGACTTTCCCAATAACAATATCCATTATTGCACCTTTCTTCGATACGCCTTCCTTAAAGAATAGCGGAAAATTAGTCTATCACTCACCCCTATTTTTATCTGAAAGACCCAATAATGGTGTGATTAAAATACACGGGGGAACTTTGTTCGATTATGTTTTTATGATTGACCAGAAGATGAATGGAAAACAGAGAACGAGTTTTATTATTCAGCAGTATTTAGAAGGACTCTTAAATTTCATAGAAGAAAATGAAAACAATAGAGCTGATAACATTATCGTTCGTGGAACAAGTTACATTATTAACGATAGAACAGCACAGCGAATTGGATTCAATATTGTTAAAACCGATTCTATTCAAAAGTTGATTTTGATTTATAATTATTTCAACATCTTAATAACATATTCAATTGCAAAAGGGAAACTATCATTCCCTAAATTGAAAGAAACAAAAACATTCGAAACCAATTTAAATGAACTTGTTAAGCACAAAGCCTTCATAAGGAACTTGAATGAAAAATTAAAAAGTACTATTGCCAATAATGTATAAACGTAATGTGGGCTGAACAGAAAATTTGAGCATTTTTGCTCCTAATAAACTATTCGGTGGATTGAAAGCGAATCACTAAAAATCCCGCACTACACTTATACGTAACCGTTGTATGACATTTTAAGAGGGACATTGCAATATGGATAAGGACTTTAAAACACAAGAAAAAAGAATTGAGTCAGTATTTCCCAAAGATTTGGATGATATCTCAAGGAGAACTGAGACAATTGAGATTTATAAGGAATTTCTGGAAAACAATTTGACATTTCCGATTAAACTGACTGGTATAGAAGATTTTGAATGGGAAGAATATTACGTTATTGGCCCTGGAGATGAGGAAGAATATGAAGAGTTAAAGAAAAAAAGACCTTCATATTCTGATACGTTCAACATGATTAGCATTGATAAATATTACGATGATGATTTAGGATTATTTGCAAAAGTAACAAGAGTTTCAGATAAAAAACGATTTCAACTTCCATTGGCCGATTTGGAGGCAATTGACAAAAAATCAAAGAATTATCAATTATTAGATGATTATTCAGTATGGTTTGTAAACTATTAAGATTCCGAAGAAAAATCTACGATTAAAAATATGGTTGATTATCAGCTTGATTAGTACAGGTCTAATTGTTTACACTTGGATTCAAAATTCATATCTGATTGATTTCTTTATAACTAAAAATCTACATTATCATAATCCAGTGATTCAAGGGATCAAGGATTCCTATGATATTGAATCAATAAAAACTCAAGCTATTCAGATCATCAAGGGGCTTGACAAAAAAGTAGAGAGTGATCTATTAGAGCGATTAAGCATTAAAAATCCTGACAGGAATAATTGTGTTAAATTTAGCGTTTAATATATAGATAATTATAGAATTAAAAAGAGAAACGCCACACAACACGCGGTATAGCCAATAAGGGTTTCAGAGATTTTTGATGGTTTCTGCCCCGCCTCAATTTTTGCTACGGTGGATAACCTGAATTATTCACAGATTTCAACCTAAAAATATATAACTAATTGTAATTAATTAGATTAACGAGGTGTGTGAAATTTAACAGAGTTTGATATAACGAATTCGGAATTAAGCACCATTCAGGCTATCTGGATTCCTTAATGAATTACAATGAATAATCCAGGTTAAAGATGAAAAATGAATCAATGACCCGACAAGAACTCAATCTTCGAGTATTCCGAGGAGAACCGCTGCCACATGTTTTCTTTCAGCCACGCTTCGAGCCGTGGTTTGCTTGGCATACTGAATTCAACAGCCTGCCTCCGGAGCTCCACGGTATGTCGCTGCGAGACGTTTATGATAAGATTGGCGCGTCCATGCGGACCGTGCATTATTACACCGGCCAGCCGGATCCGATTGAAATTCAGTTCAGCAACCCAGTCAAAATCTCCGAACAACGCGATGGTGACAAGATTAAACGTCGTTATGATACGCCTTACGGTTCATTGTTCGAAACCAGTCAATTTACGATTGACAAAACCTGGCGCACCGTGGAATTTTTGGCGAAGAAAGCCGGCGACCTGAAGGCGCTGCGGTGGATGATTGGGCACATGCAAATTTCATTCAATGAGGAGAAATTTATTTGCGGCGCCGAATTTATCGGGGATCGGGGCGAGCCGCAGTTCTGGGTGCCAAAGAGTCCCTATCTTGCCCTGGCCCAGGGATGGATGAAGTACGAAGATTTTATCTATGCGCTGGCCGATTGCAGAAAAGGAATCGAGGACACCATGTCGGCCATCGACGATTCGTACGAGCAGATTTACGAACAACTCACCTCATCCGAGTTACTTCATATTCTGAATTTTGGCGAGAACATTGCCATGGCGTACCTGTCCCCGGAATATTTTGAGCGCTACCTCATTCCCTGGTATGAAAAACGATCCGGGCAATTGCGAAACGCCGGCATCTTCACGCACATCCACATCGACGGGAACTTCAAGCCATTGCTGCCGTATCTTGCTGATCTGCCCTTCGACGGCCTGGAAGCGCTAACGCCTACGCCGCAGGGAGATGTGACACTGGATGAGATTCGCGAACACATCGGCGACAAGGTGCTGCTGGATGGCATCCCGGCTGTCCTTTTTCTGGACCACTATCCCCGTGAGGCGCTCGAGCGATGCGTGGAGAAAATTGTTGAGTTGTTCCATCCCCGTCTGGTTCTTGGAATTTCCGATGAACTGCCGGAGGCCGGCGGAGTTGCAACTTTTGAACGCTTGAAGTGGGTGTCTGAGTGGTGTCTTCGGCAAAAAAAATTTTAATTATTAGCGGAGAATCCGAATACTCAAGAATTTCAAAAACGACACTAAATCGGATACTTTCTAAATGTAGCGGACGCATATATTCGTCCGCTATAAGCCTAACTTTAATAAATCCACAATCGTTCGCTGCACCAGGTCATTTCCTCAGGCTGCTTTGAAACCTTGTTTTTCACTCCATCAGGCTTTTTTGAATAACTGCCATGTGCAGCGAGATAGTATTTCATGACGAGGTTTTGAGATGAGTACATACATTGCATTATTCAGAGGGATAAATGTTGGTGGCAAAAATATTCTGCCAATGAACGACCTGAAAGAAATTTTTGAGGATATGGGCTGCGAGAAAACCACAACCTACATTCAAAGCGGAAATGTGGTCTGTGATTTCAACTCGGGACAGAAATTCATATTAGCAGAAGAAATTGGCAGGAAAATTCTGGAGAAATTTGGCTTCACGCCGGTAATCTTGATTCTTCAAAAATCTGAACTGCTGGAGGCGATTCATAACAATCCGCTCCAGACTGATGATGGGAAACTTTTGCATTTCTTTTTCCTGGAATCAGTCCCGCAGAATTCGGATATGGAAAAATTCATGGCATTAAAAACACCGACTGAAGACTTCAAGCTTATTGGCAAGGTATTCTATCTCTATGCACCGGATGGCATCGGTCGTTCCAAGCTTGCTTCAAACATTCAGCGCAGCTTGGGAGTGAAGGGATACCGCCAGAAACTGGAACACCGTGAAAACGCTCTGGCAAATGGTCACCGGTAACGAATAACAATTTTGAAAGACAGAATCACCTGATATCTTCTTCATTCAACCCTTTTCTATTTATTATTATGTACTTACAAAGAACAATCGACTTAAGCTCATTTATTTTTTTGTCTTGCGCAATATCTATCTTTTTTCCCTGAAAATTAATTTTTGGTAATGAATGTGCATTTTTCGTTGATCGGCTTGACATTCATAAAATATTTTTGTAAATTCATCAAAACATTACAGGTAGACCAAACACGAGCAGCACATCAAACTTGTTTTTTAGAATTTTCAGCTTCAGCAGTTTTCAACGCAACTAACCTTTTAAAAACCATTATCTAACAAGAAGTGCACCTCTATGAATGATGGATTAAACGGACAGCAGGTTTTAGGGGGGAAAGTTTTTCTTATTATTTTGTGTTCCGCATTGCTTTTCTCGTGTCAGAACAAGGAGTTGACACAGCGGACCGATGATAACATAAAATTCAGAATCAACGAACTGGCGGATAAAATTGAAGTGACAGCTCCCCGCTATTCGTTGTTTTTGGATAAATTATCTGCCACTGCCAAATTAACTGATCGCCATTCTCTCGAATACACGTCTTTTCCGCTCGATGTGTTATTCAATCCTAATAAATCAGTAAGTAACACATTCACTAAAAGCTGGCTCACAAAAGGCAAAAGCATTCATTATACATTAAGTCGCGGAGATGTGCCAGTCCGAGAAATCGTACTCATGTGCGATAAAGAGTACTTCGAAATCAGGATCCGCTCCGAAATTCCAGACGGCATCAATACCGGGGTGTGTCTCCTCCGGAACGACGAATTGAGTTTCGACACCTCAGGATGGACTCAATATTTCTCGCCGGAACCGGATGACTATCAAAAATGGAATCCGACCGTGGACGCCCGGGTGGATCGGGATCAGCAATGGGTGTTTACGCCGGCGCCACTGAATCTGTCTTTCAAAACTCCGGCCGGCTGGTTCAGCATTGGTTTGGCGGAGCTGCCGGACGCACTGACGTATGCCTTTCAAAACAATGCGCTTTGGCTGGATTATCCCTGGAAAAAAATGATTCTGCCAACTGACGATTTATTCAAGTTTCCGGGATTAATATTCACATTCAATGAAACGCCATGGGAGGCTGTCGGCCAGTATTTCGAACGCCTCAGAGAAGAATATCTGACGGAATACAAGCCCACAGAATTATTGGTTGAAACAAGCTGGTGGAAACGCCCCTTTGTTTCCACGTGGGGCGAACAGTTGCATTACAATTACACGTTCGCCAATGAAAACTTCAATGAAGAGTGGGTGAAAAATTATATCGCCGAACAGCAGCAAGCGCTCGACAGTCTCAAATTTACCATCATCATTGAAGATAAGTGGTCGCGGGCTTATGGCGATCCCTATCCGGCGAACCGCTTCAAGAATCTCCGCAAGCTGATTGATTGGTGTCACGACTATGGCCATAAGGTGATCCTTTTCTGGAAATCATGGAAAATCGAAGCGAAATCACTGGCCATTGAAATGGAAGTTGCCGATGGTGAATACGTGGACGCCACCAGTCCGGAATTCGAGAGCTATGTTGATTCATGCTGCCAGGTAATTTTCGGCAGCGGCCCGGATGAGCTGAACGCAGATGGATTGAAAATGGACCACCTGTTTCTGGTGAGAGATACAGAAACGGCACGATATTCAAATCCGTCGAAAGGCATTGGATTCAAAGAAATTCACTTATATCTAAAAACTTTTTATCAGCGAGCCAAGCACTATAAACCGGATGCCCTTATCATCAGCTCGGCCATTGCTCCCCAATTTGCTGACGTCCAGGATATGGTGCGGGTCGGAAATGACTGGGACAATAAACTGCGGCGTGAAAAAAGAGCGCGCATCATCACCCGGGCTCTGCCGGGGAAATTGCTGTGCAGCGATGCTGCAGCAATGTACAATAAAATTGCGTCCTATTACTATGTGACCAGTACATTGTACGGGATTCCGACAGTTTATTATTTGAATCAATTTCACGATGGTGAGATTCCGGCTGAAACCAGAGACATCATCCTGGAGCTGCTGAAATTCTCCCTGGAAAAACCTGAAGGCCGGCTGCGGTTTATGGATTATGGTTACTGGCAAATTGTCGATCACAAAAATGAAGTGCTGACAGAATCTACCATCTCCGGAAAAGGCATCATTGAGTTTTTAAGCAACAGCCGCGCCAAACTGTATTGCGTTGAAAACAGCGATATTCATTTTGTGCTTGAGCGGCATTTGCTCAATAAAGTGGTGGACGATGCCGGCAATCAGGTGAAATTCGATGACTTGGGTCACGGTATTTACCGCGCCCAGAATTTGCAAGCCGGGAAATACTACAAACTTCACATTCGGAAAATTCCGGGGTTGCGCCGGTGATAAAAAATCAGGTTGGAAAATTTATGAGCCATGGAGCAGGTGTGTTTCATGGCTTTTTCATGTAAAAAGAATATCAACTCTTTCGCGGTAACCTTTTCAAAATTCGTCTTCGCACATTGTCTGGTCCAATGAGACGGATTAATCCGCTGTACAGCAAAACCGTCACCACTCCCACCGTCGCCAGACTTGCAGCATTCATCAAAAAGAAAGAATCAATCCTTGAAACAAAAAATGATTTCAAAACGTCATGATAAAAATAGAAAATAATCACACCGACCACGCTGCTGTTGAAGCCCAATTTCAACAAATCCTGCACGACCCGGGCTGAGCGAAGCTTCTCCCCCACCTGTTTTTTCAGAAAATAATACAACAAAACGCAACTCAAGCTAAACGCAATGGATGATGCCAGTGCAATACCTCCGTGTTTCAACGCGGTCCGCACAAGAATGAAGTTCAGTCCAATATTGGTGATGGACGAAAAAATAGCGATATAAAACGGGATTTTATTTCGTTGAAAAATGGAGAAGAGGCGCGAGAAAAACGCGTTAAGGCTTAAACCGAGCAGGCCAACCGAATAGCACCAGAACGCGATTGAAGTTAATCCTGTGCTCTGCGCATCGAATGATCCGCGCTGGTACACAATGGCAATAATTGGATTTGCCATAACAACCATAAACGCAACGGTGGGTAAAATCAGCGCAAAATTGAGCTGAATGCCGAGATGGATACCATCGGCGAAATCATCGTCTTTGAGCAGGGCTTTCTTTTCCGTCAAATACGGAATGAGAGAACGGCTGATCGCCAGCCCGATGATCGCCACTGGCAACTGAATGAGCCGCTGGGCAAACCACAGTGATGCAATACTGCCGGCAATGAGATATGAAGCCAGCATGCGATCCACAATTTCAACTGATTTATCCAGTAATGATTTGAGCAGGATGAAGCCGCTCTCCCTGCCAACAACGCGGAACTCACCCTGCTTCGTATCGATGCCCGGCGTGTACCTGGCCATGGTTTCTTTCTTTATTTTTTTTCTGAGAAGAAACGGAAGCTGGATGAAGAATTCCAGCAGGCCGCCCAGTAAAAATCCTGCCGGCAACGCGTAAATACCCAAACTCGATCGGAATAAAATTATGCCCAGCATGACCCCTACACTCATCATCGCCGGCGCCAGACTGTAGATCCTGTTCATTTCAAAAAAATTGAGCACGCTTCCGGCAAACGCAGCCATTCCAATGATGAACATGAAAGGAAGAATCCAATAGGTCATGGTAATTGCTTTCGGATAAAGCGAATCTTCCAGACCGGGTGCAATGGCCTTGACAATGAGGGGCGCTAAAAAATAGAGCATTGTCAGCAGAATGAGCAGCACTAAAATCATACTGTTAAGGCAGGACGATAAAAGCCGCCAGCCGGGTTCATATTTTTTCTGGCTGATCAGCTTTTTGAAGGGCGGCATGAATGCCCGTTCCACGACATCTTCGCCTAAAAAATGCCTGAAGAACGTGGGAATGGTGAATGCGATGACAAACAGGTCCATGGCGCGATGTGTGCCATAATAAGCCGCAGTCACAAGCTCACGCAGGAATCCCAGAATTCGGGATACAAATGTTCCGGTGACAAGATCAACAAGATTTTTCAAGACGCGTCTGGACATAAAACTTACCGCAAGGTTGAATAAATTGTACCATTCATTTATGTGTCCAAAGCGTCAATATAATAACATTTTTTTTCAGTTCAAAGTAAAATTTTATTCATAGTTTGAAATGAAAACAGATTTTCATTTTTTTTCGGCGAAAAGAAATATCAGCAAATTCTCTCCTGAACCGATATTTCCTATTTCAACGCTACCAGAAGTCCACCGGTGACAAAGGCGATAACCCACCAGCAATAGGCATACCTGGAATAAAGGTGCAACCCTCTTGTAACTTCCGTTTCTTTTGCATTGGTCAAATAAAAACGCCAGACAAGCGTAGTATCGATGAGCATGGCTGCCAGGGCAGAGTAGCCCAATAAGCCATGCAGGGTGAAAGGTGAATTTGGCGAGCCAATGATCATAAAAAATGTCGCGGTGAAATCCAGAATGATTCCGAGAGTCAGGGACACGAGAACGATTTTCGTGACGCGGTGTTTAATTTGTTGCGTGATAATTCCAATGGAATAAAATATCAGAGCAATAACAACGATTTTAGTACCGGTAAGAAGGATAGGATTCATTCAACATCTCTCGTTCAATAATTTTATTTTTTTCGATTTTCCTCGATCAGCTTCCAGATTCTTTCAAAGCATTCCACAAACTCATCCTTGTCTGAATCAGAAAATTCAGAAAAAAAAGTTTCAAACATAGTGGTGAGTGCAGCCTGCCTGGTTTTGAGCAATTCGACTCCCTTCTGAGAGAGAGTCAAATTGACCTGTCGCTGGTCCTTATCTTCAGGACTTTTCTGAATAAAACCGAGAGAAATCATTCGGTTGACCAGTTCCGTACCGGTGGAGGGTGCAAGACTGAGTTTTTTACAGAGCTTCGAAAGAGTTAATTGTTCATTTGCATTGAGAATAATGAGAGCCTGAAACTGCCTCATGGACAGCTTCTCTCCCTGCGGATGCTGGCGCCCCAAATCGTGAAACGAGTTCATAATTTTGGGCGCCAGTTCTGCTAATCTTTTAGCCTGGGGCATGTGGTTTATTTCCTTTGAAATGTACTACTGATGCCTGCGAAAAATCTCCGACCAACATACGGGCCATATTCCTCATCGGTGTAATCGTTAAGATTGGTTGCTCCAAATCGAATTGACAATTCACTGTTCAATTTGTAGGACAATGTCAAGTCAAGCACATGGTACGCATCTTTTTTCTGTTTGCTAAAGCTCCCACTGTGGCCTGAAACGACCAGAATGTCCCGTTCGCTAAACAATTGTTCCCTGAGAGACAATTTGACTTTATTCTTAAACAAGCCATACACAACTCTCAACGATGCCGTATGCGGTGAAATTTTCGAGAAGGCGACATCTTCATCTTTTTGAGCAATATCTGTAAAATTATAAGACAATGTTGAATTCAAATTGTTCCGCAAATAAAACTGGGATTGCAATTCAATGCCTCTGAAGGTTGCGCTTTCCACGTTCAGATAACTGTAGGTGAACATTTGCGGCTCATAATCCACGATCATCTCTTTGAACTCATTTTGAAACACCGTTGCATTGAATTGGAGGAATGAATTCCAGAGATATTCCATGCCGAAATTGCCTCCAATGGATCTCTCCGGCTTTAAGTCCGGATTACCCACAATTCTGAGTGGCATTCCGGGAATTGGTATCGGAAAGTCACTATACAGCTCGATAAATGAAGGCGCTCTGAATCCGCCTCCCCATGAACCGCGCAATTTCAAGCCGGAATCAAAATTGTACATGACGCTCAATCGCGGACTGAAGTGGCCTTTCAGATCAGTTATTTTGTCGTAGCGCCCCCCCACGATAAATGTCAATTGACTGAACGGGTTGGTTTCCAATTGGGTGAAGATACCTGTCTGGTTGCGCGTTTGAACTTTCGTCAATCTTTCATTCTCATAATCGTTGCTTGAAAGATCAAAGCCGATATCAATCTTTATTTTGTCATAAGGTCGATAAGTAAAATCCGATTTCATCCCGATCATTTTATCTGTGGTCGTATCGATGGACGATGGCATTGGAGAACCCTGAACCTGTGTCTCGTATGTTCTGAAGTTATCTGCCAGAAACCCGGTGATGTCCACGCCAAATTGGTCAGAAAAATTCTTGTTCCAGACCAGGCTGGTCGTTACATTGCTAACTTTGGATTCATTATCGCTCAGACCTCCCATGAAAAAAGACTCTGAAATCTGTTTGTCCTGTTTGTATTCAGCGCGGAGTTCCAAATTTCCCACGGATCGATCGCTGTATTCGAGCTTTGCATTCGCACTGCTGGATGCAATCTCCTTTATTTCAATTTCGGAGGCTACCTTTTCTGCTCCCTCACTGGCGTGGTCAAAGCTCAGGCTGTACCCCAAACGATTATTCTTCCCGGAGATGGCGAGGTTCCCGCTGTACAGGTCCTGAGACCCGGCGCGACCGGTTGCCGCAATTTTCAGGTTATCGCTGTAGCCTTTTGTGATAATGTTAATCACGCCGCCCATGGCATCGTTTCCGTAGAGCGCGGAACCCGGGCCTTTCACAATTTCGATATGATCGATTTGATCGGAATCGATATAATTCAGTTGAATCCGGTTATTCAGTTTTCCGGAAACCGGTACATTATCGACGAGGAACAAAATTCTCCGGCTATCCACACCATTCATGTAGAGAAATTTGCCGCCTGTGGTGCCGCTCTCGATGGTGATGCCGGGTCGGTCTTCCAATATTTCCGAAAGATCCTCGGCGCCTTTTTCTTCTATTTCTTCCCGGGTGATGAGTTCAGTGACAACCGGAACATCCTCCATCAGCCGGGGTGCCCGGGTTGCGGTCACAACAACCTGCTGGGTTTGGAAAAAATCTTCCCGCAGTTCGAATTTCAGTTCCAGCGCTTCGCCAGCCGTGACGACAATATCACTGGTCACAGGCTCATAGCCCATAAACGTCACTTTTATTTGATAATCCCCTGCCGGTACATTTTGAATAACGAACCGGCCGTTCAGGTCCGATGCAGCGCCCAGCGTTGTTCCGACAAGAAAAACATTCGCGTTCGGAAGCGGTTCACTGGTTTGCCCATTGAAAATCTTTCCCTGGATTTTTCCGGAATTCTGAGTGAACCCATCTGTCACAATTAAAGAACAAGTTATTAATACTACAGAGATAAGAAGAAGTCTTTTTTGCGAATTGATAAAACGAGAGAAATAAGTCATTTAACGTCTCCAAAAAATAATGGGTTAAAAATTATTGTGATTTTGGCAGGTTATTATTTCGTATTTACGAATTATTCGCATTCACGAAATATAGCACAACTGCAACTTTTATGCAAGTGATATTTTACGTTTTTTGGATTTTTCAACACCACTTTTGTTTCAATCGATAATGAATTGTATATCGCCCAAATATTTCTTGACAAATAGTTATTATATTCCTATATTTTAAAATTATTACCAGTTCATATCAAATTCAGTTTTTTTCATCAAACCTGCAGACAAATGCACTAAAAAGTTTAATATTCAAAGTAAATATTCAGCTTGACTTCAAAAATATTAGGTATAATTTAATAATTCTTTCCCTCATCCCCGGTTCTTCTCCCGGTGGGAGAAGGGAGTTCAATAGAATCTGAAGGAAGGTAAAGGGAGTCATTGTTTTTCCAACAAAAAATCGGATTAGCCCTCGGTGGAGGCGGCGCACGCGGATTAGCTCATTTAGGCGTATTGAAAATTTTTGAACAGGAAAAAATTCCGTTTCATCTCATTGCAGGCACTAGTGCAGGTGCGCTGATCGGAGCGATGTATGCGTTTAATCCTGATGTCGATAAAGTTGAACATAAACTTCGGAAATTTATTTTCAGTCAGGAATTCAAGAAATTAGGGATAAACCAATTTATAAAAAGAAAAGAAATTGAAAACACTTTCTCTCATTTCGTCACCTACATCAAAGAGCGATTGGTCATTAATCTTGCTCACAGTCGCACTTCACTAGTGAATAACAAAAAATTCCTGACCAGTTCGGCAGAAATGCTCGAAGATGCTGACATTGAAAATTCAAAAATTAAATTTGGTGCTGTTGCATGTGATTTGATCAGCGGCAAGGATATTCTTTTTACATCTGGGGATTTGGTTCAGGCTGTGACAGCCAGCAGCTCGCTGCCGGGATTTCTGCCTCCATTGAAATATCTGGAATATTTGCTTCTGGATGGCTGCATCATTCAACCAGTGCCGGTCAAAGCAGCGCATAACATGGGAGCCAATATCGTGATCGCGGTCGATGTTGGTCAGGATGTATTACCCCAGAATGAGTTTGACAATATTCTCGATATTATGGCCAGAACCAATCTGATGACCGGGCATGCGTTGAATGAATCGCAATTGGAAAAAGCTGACATCGTCATAAAACCCGATGTGGGGCAGTTCCACTGGTCAGAATTCGAAAAAATGGATTATTTCATTGAGCAGGGTAAGAATGCTGCGCGTTCAGCCTTGTGGGATCTAAAAAAACTTACAAGGAGGCGATTCAGAAAAAAAATGCAAAAATGCTGATTTTTTTGCAATTCAGTTTATTTAATTCTTTCATTATATTCATCCATTAACAGGAGAAGAATATGCACAAAAAAATCGTGGTGGTTTTAACGCTTATCTTCCTTATCGGTTGTTCCAGTGGCTACAAGCTGATGTATAAAGGTGAACCGGGTGATATCAATCAGTTCAAAATTGACACGGATATGGAAATGTCCATGCAGATGATGGGCAGAGAAATGAATTTTACCACTGAGGTGATCAACCTGATTTCTCAGAAAATAAACACGGTTGATAAAGAAGGATCGCTCAATGTGAGCTTCATTTATGACTCACTCAGCTTTTCTTCGACCAATCCGCAAATGGCCCAGGCCAAAGATAAAGTCGATGAAATCTTTGAGAAAATCAAGGGAATGGAAATTCAATGCACTATTTCCCGATACGGCGAGCTTCTGGATGTCACAAATGTGGACAGCCTGATTCCAGGTCAATTTAAACAAATGGTCAATCCCCGGCAGACATTTAATTCATTTTCTCCGGATTTGCCGCAAAAGAAAGTTGAAATTGGAGACACCTGGACTTCCGAAAAAACCATGCCGGTCGAGGCCAGCGGGATGAAAATGCAGATTAACTCGAAAGGCAATTACGTGCTCGCCGGCAAAGAACAAATCGGCGACAAAGAACTGCTCAAAATCACCTACACATCGGAAATGTTAATCGATGGAAAAGGTGAACAAATGGGAATGAATATGGCAATCGAGGGTGACGGCGAAGCAAAAGGACATTATTTGTTCGACGAAAAAGCCGGCGTCATTCAGGACGGTGAAAGCGAAACTCAAATGGACCTCACCATTGCGGTCACCGGCACGCAAAATATGACCATGCCCATGACGCAGTTCATAAAAGCAAAAGTAAGCCGAATCAAGTAATCCGTTTCGAGTAAAATGTCTAAGCCTTTGGAAATTACCATAATTTGCAAAGGCTTTTTTTTCATGCCGAACACAACGAATATTTTGATTTTATCGTCTTAGAATTATACAGAAAATCCTTACGATTCATTCATTCGAGACAGTCCAAAACACTTTTGTAACTTTTCAAGATAAAACACCTTGCAATTAAATTTTTTAATTATTAAATTATTCAGATTCATAAATTATTGGATTACGGAACACCCATCTTTTAGATTTTGTAATAATTTTCCGGCATAATTCTTATTTCATTTATCTTGCCATCGATTTTCTTGAATGAAATTTTGATGATTTTTTTAAATCCGTTTAAATTGTATTCGGCATGGACTTTACATTCCTGACATCAATTTTTTATCTCGCCATTGGCGTGCTGCTGCTACTGCTTGGGATATTAATTTTCCGGGAAAATCCCTCACAGCGCCTCAATCGCGTCACATCGGTGATGATTTTTTTCGCCGCCATCGCACCAATTATGGGTTCGTTCGGTTTAATTATCTTCCGAATGAATTCCCAGTTGAATATTGATCTGGATTTTTTTAAACGGATTTTCCTGGTCTGGGAATTTTTCTTTCCCCAACTCTTGTACTTTTCGTTCCTTTTTCCACTGGAGCGGAAAATCGTCCGCAACCTGCCGCGCATTTTCTATTTGATCTATTTGCCTTACATTTTTCATTTCATCGTCGTGCTTTGTTTTCGAAACTCTGAGTCTATTCTCGCGCTCGTGAATATCCCACAGTCAGATTCTGCATACAATATATTGCTCCAACCGCTTCAGATGGTGCTCAATTTATTCCTCTCTGCGCTGAGTATTTTTTATGATTTTCATATCAACTTTTTTGCGCTCATCAACCTTATTTACGTGATAACTGCCCTTTTCATCATGTACAAAGGTTACCGGGATTTGAGGTCGCCGCGCATCCGGCACCAGGTTGCGCTGGTGCTGTGGGGCATTCGGGTCAGTGTTGGACTCTACGCTGTTGCCTTCATTTTTCCGAAAATTTTTCAGGTCGGCGCATCCGATGTTGTGAATTATTTTTTGACGATATTGGCGCTTTTCATCGGCGCAGGCTCCATTGCCTGGGCCATGATCAAATATCAATTCCTCGACATCAGCCTGAACATCAGTCGGAGTTTTTTATTCTCTATTTCCTCAGCTTTGTTATTGGGCATTTATCTCGTAATATACGATCAATTGAAAGCGGTGACGAATTCACTCTTCGGATTTGATCTTCCCATTATGGAGGTGGTGTTGATCATTATTGCGGCTCTAATTTTCGAACCGACCCTGGGCGCCATTCAAAAGCTGCTCGACAAAATTTATGGGCGTGATAAGTCGGATTATCAGAATGTGTTGAAGACGTTAAGTCATGACATTCTTACCATAATGGACATTGAAACACTCAAGGAAAAAATCACTTCGACCCTCACCGAAAGTATGCGATTGGAAAACGTTCATTTGATCATCGAAAATAAGTCGGGGGAATTTGAAGTCACATGCGGTAAAAATGGAGATACATTCACTCACGTATTTCCCAAAAACAGCGAATTCATTCGTCTGATGCGAACCGTGGAAAAACCGATCAGTAATGATGAGGTGATGCTCGGCCTCGCCAAAAGCAAAGACAGTGAAATTTTAAGCCGTATGAAATGCTACCTGCTCATGCCTCTTTCACACCGCAGCCACCTGAATGGTATTCTCTGCCTTGGCAATAAACTCACACAAGCAACCTATTCCACCGAAGACGCCACATTAATCAGCGTCCTCTCCGATCAAATCGCCATTGCCCTGGAAAATATTGATCTGTACAGAGAAAAGCTGGAAAAACAACGCATGGATGAAGAAATATCCGTTGCACGGGAAATTCAGCGCATGCTTCTCCCCTATCAAATTCCGGAAGGGCATAATTTTGAAATTTCAGCCATGAACATTCCGTCCAAGGAAGTGGGGGGCGATTATTACGATTTCATTCAGTGGGATGAACGCCATGTGGGCATTGCCATCGGTGATATTTCAGGCAAGGGCATTCCCGGCGCCATGCTCATGTCCAATCTCCAGGCAACGTTTCGAGCCTCTGCCTGGAAAGCCCTGGGCCCGGCTGAAATTATAAAGAAAGTCAACAATCAGCTTTCGCACACCACTTCGTCTGAAAAGTACGCCACTTTTTTTTACGGGATTCTCGATACAGAAAAGCTTGCCTTCACATTTAGCAATGCCGGCCATAACTACCCGATTATCAAGAAGCACGATGGGTCCCATTGCCATTTGACTGATGGCGGCCTGATTGTGGGCGTGCAGCCGGATTTTGACTACGATGAAACCACAATCCACCTTGACCCGGGCGACATACTTGTGTTCTACACGGACGGCGTCACCGAAGCGCTCAACCCTGACGCCGAGGAGTTTGGTGAAAAGAAACTGTTAGACATCATCCTCAAATCCAGTTACAGAACTTCGGAAGAACTGCGCACCCAAATTTATGAAGAAGTCACCCGCTTCACTGGCGGCGAAGACCGCTACGACGATTTAACGTTAATTGTGTTGCGGGTGTTTTGAATATCACTCCAAAAACTCCACATCATATTCCCAGTCCCACTGGTCGAAATAGAGGTTGCCGCCTTTCCACTCCACTTCGCCGCGCTGGAAGTCGAGGGTTTCGGAGCGGAAATTGATTTTCGCAGGGAATAAAGGCTGCGAGTAATTGTCGTTGACAATCAGGCGGTAGGCATCCATGCTGCCGATGAAGAACCATTTTTCATCATCATTTTTGCTGTCCACAACGCCGACATCGGAATCCACAGGGAGCCAGCCATACGGCTCGAAATAGATTTCTCCCCAATCGTGCATGTTTTCCTGGCCGGGCGTGGTCGTCCAGCCGGACTGCCAGCGCGTTGGAATGCCATTCATGCGACACAGCGTCATGAAAAAGATTTCGTGCATGCCACAGTCGCAGTGCCGGTTCTGGTACACATAATCGCTGATATTGGCAAATGTGGAATATTCCCGCGCCGAAGCCCAGGGAATGTTGTCGCTGATCCACTGAAAAATCTTTCGCGCGATGAGGTAGGGATTGGTTTCTTCGCCCACTATTTGCCTTGAAAGCTGCTTGAGTTCATCCGAAAAAACTACGTGCGGCGGGCGTTCCGCCAAAAACGGTTTCAGTTCATCTGTCATCTTCACCGGCTTTACTTTTTGGGGATCTATTTTTTGGTGAACTGCATGATTTGTAAATTCAAACACAACCTGAAATTCTGTTTTTTGATCAGCGACTGCCTCTTTTTCGAAATAGATGGAACGCTGTAAATATTTATCGTTATTGGCAATCAAATGACTTTCCGGCATGCTGGAAATCAGCCGAACATCCACCTGGCGTTTCGGAATTTCGCGTGGAAACGGCAGCCAGCACCGAATAATTTCTCCATCCGGAACAGCATTCGCGTTGACTGACAGGGTATACGTAATTCTCGATCGCACAGGATTCACGAATTTTTGACCGGTGGCCCGGGCTTCTCTGATGATACTTTTTATGTCCGCCAACCGATTGTAAATCCTCGGGCCCGAGAATTTGTCCTTTTTCTTTTTAATGGCTTTCAATTTCTTATCAATCCGGAACAGATTTGGTCCGGCGTTTCGGAAATACTTTTTCTCACCATCAATTATCTTGAATTCCAGCGATTTTTCTTTTTCCCATCGACGAAGATCATCCTCTTTTACATCCGGCACATATTTTTTGATGTATTCCATGATCTCTTCCTGCGTGCGGTTGAAATCTCTCCGAATGCGTTCCAGGCGTTCAATCTGAAAGGATAATTCCAAACGATGGGCCGGCAGCAACTCCGTATTGGTCGCGATTTCGAGCTTCATAAGTTGTTGGGCCGTGGTAAATTCTCCACAATCAATGAGTCGCTGAAATTTTTCAGGAATTTGGGCGAAAACCATCATGCAAGATGAAAGAAGAATTAAAAGAAGGATCAGTGAAAAACGAATTGATTTTTTCATTTTTACCTCGATTTTTGTTTGACTATAAATTAATTATCGCGCATTAAGATTCATTTTGAACCGTGAGTTATCCCACCCTCTTTTGAAAACGAATGCCGCTAAATGTGATCACCAAAATACTGAACAGCGACATTATTAATCCCTGTGGCCACAGATGAGCCAATCCGCTGCCTTTCAAAAATAATTCTCGCACCACGGTGACAAAATATCGAACCGGATTGATGTATGTCAGGTATTGCATAATTTTTGGCATATTATCAATTGGGAACATAAACCCGGACATGAGAATGGAAAACAACATGAAAAACCAGGCCATGAATAACGCCTGCTGCTGCGTTTTCGAGCTGGTCGAAATTAGAATTCCCACGCCAAGGGTGGTGAACATGAACACAAATGCGAATCCAAATAATTCAAGTAAGTTACCCCGAATGGGTATGTGGTACCACAACCGCGCTACAAGGATTGCAAAACTGATTTCGAACAATCCCAAAACGGCGAATGGAACCGTTTTACCCAACATGAGCTGGTAGGATTTAACAGGTGTTACGTTTAACTGCTCCAGGGTTCCAATCTCCTTTTCCTTCACTATGCCCAATGCAGTAAGCAATGAAGTAATCACCGTGAGCAAAATCACGATGATGCCCGGGATCATATAATTCTTTGCCAATAAATTTGGATTGTACCACACCCGGGTTTCCGATTCCACAAAATGGGCATTTTTTATCATCGAAGGATTGAGATGAATCTGTTCAGCCATTATTTCTTCGGTGAATGATTGAATGATTCGCTGGGCATACCCCATTGCCACCAGCGAAGAATTGGAATCCTGGCCATCCACCAGCAACTGGATGGCTGGAACGGCATTTCGTTTGAGGTCGTATTCGAATTTTTGTGGAATGACAATGGCAATACTCGCCTTTCCTCTGTCAAGATAACTGGCAATGGCCTGTTGATTGCTGACGTGATACTCCAAATCAAAATATTGATTATTCCCGAAACGCCGAATGATCTCACGGCTGGTTGCGCTGCGATCCATATCGCACACCACCGTGGCTATATTTTTAATATCAGTGGAAACAGCATAGCCTAAAAGCACTAATTGAACAATGGGCATGACAAATATGATTGCCAGCATGGGTTTATCGCGGAACACCTGAATGAATTCTTTTTGAATGAGAAACAATATTTTTCGGATCTTTTTTTTCATTATCACTGAACCTCAGTCTAAATTTGTCCTGAACCTGGCCACACTAATTAACAGCAGAAATGTACCAAGAACAAAGAGAAAAATGGTATTGGGCCACAGAATAGGAACCCCGATTCCCTTTAAAATTATGCCGCGAATGATATTAATATAATATTTTGCCGGGACAACATAACTCAGGCCCTGCAACACCATTGGCATGCTGCGAATCGGGAAAATAAACCCGGAGAGGATGAGTGAAGGCAGAATGGTAATGACTAACGATCCCATCATGGCCACCTGCTGCGTCTTGACCCGCGTGGAAATGAACACGCCAATGGCTAACGATGCGTAAAGGTAAAATATTGAAAGCAGTGTAAGAGCGATGAGGCTGCCCTGAATTTCCACGCCGAACATGAGTTTGGCCGATGCAACCACCAGCGCGCCATCGAGAAAAGCAATGATGATGTACGGAAAAACTTTCCCAAAAATAATCTCCGCCGGCCTGACCGGGGAGACCAAAATTTGCTCCATGGTGCCTGTTTCCTTTTCGCGGGCAATGGTCACCGAGGTCATCAGCGCGCAAATCATCATGAGAATTACCGCCACCAGTCCGGGAATGATGAAGTGCCCGCTCTCCAAATCCGGATTATACCAGACACGCGGTTCAATTGCAATGGGAGCCCGAACGCCATTTTCGTTGAGTTCTTGCGAATACGTGGTCAATATCATTTCCACGTAATTCATCACAATAGTCGCTGTATTGGAGTCGCTTCCATCAATGATCACCTGTACCGGCGTATGCAAATTCGTGGCAATGCTTTTGGAAAAATCATTCGGAAAAACAATGACCGCCTTTACTTTTCGTTTCTGAAAAAGGTCTTCTATCTGATTGCGATTGTCCGGATATGCCACAACGGTGAAATAGCCGGACCGGGTAAAACGTTCGATTACTTGCCGGCTGGCGCCGGATCGGTCGGGATCGTGGACGCCGAGATTAATATTGTTGATGTCAATTTTAATGGCGTGGCCGTATAGAAAAATCATCATGACCGGCATTAAAAATGCCAGCAGCAACGAACGCGGATCCCGGAGAATGTGACGGAATTCTTTTTTGATAATGGCAAATACGCGTGTATTCATGGATTGAATTATTCCTTAAATTTTTTACTGGAGAACCAACTTTCAAATTGGCCGTTAGATGTTCACCTGCTTCAGGCTGCTATTTTCTGTTCACCAGGGAAATGAACACATCCTCAATGGATGTTTTCTGATAGCTCGCTTTCAGTTTATTCGGCGAATCGATGGTGATGATTTCCCCCTGGTGCATGATGGACAATCGATTGCAGTATTCAGCTTCGTCCATGTAATGGGTGGTCACAAAAACCGTTGTTCCCCTAACTGCCAGATCATAAATCAATTCCCAGAAATTGCGTCTCGAAATCGGGTCCACACCGGATGTGGGTTCATCCAGAAATACTATGGATGGATTGTGCAAAATGGCGCATCCCAGAGCCAGTCTTTGTTTCCAGCCCAGTGGGATTTCACTGGTCAGGGTTTTGCGCTGCGCCCGAAGGTTCAACTTGTCCAGCATCCAGTTTTTTTGCTGATCCAACACCTCTTTGTCGAGTCCGTAAACACCACCGTAAAAAGTGATGTTTTCTTCAACGGTTAAATCATTGTACAACGAAAATTTCTGTGACATGTAACCGATATTTTCCTTCACAGACTCCGGTTGTTTTCCAATATCAAATCCATGAACCCAGGCCTGGCCGGACGTGGGCAGCAACAGACCGCACAGCATTCGAATCGTGGTGGTTTTACCGGCGCCATTGGCGCCCAGGAAACCAAAAATCTCTCCCCGGCTGACCTCAAAACTTATATTATTCACAGCCACGAACTTGCCGAATGTTTTTGTCAAATTTTCAACTTTCACCGATGTTTCATTCATTTCGTCGCTCTCTCTAATGTTTCATCAGTTCAATAAATGTATCTTCAATTGAAGGAGGAACGATTTCCATGGACTTGATCGAGGGTATTTCTTTTTCGATTTTCTTCATTAGTACATCCCCATTGTCCTTAACGGTGACATGAATTTTATCTCCAAATATCTGCACCGATTCAATGAAATCCAGTTGCTCCATTTTTTTTGCCGTTGGGATTAGCTCTTCACTGACAATTTCTAATAACTGGTGGGTGAATAGCCTTGATATATTTTGGGTTGAATCGATCGCCAGAATTTCTCCGCGGTGCATCATGGCAATGCGATCGCATTGTTGCGCTTCATCCATATAGGGCGTCGAAACGAGAATTGACACGCCTTCGTTCTTCAAATCATGAAGAATCTGCCAGAATTCCCGCCGGGAAACTGGATCTACCCCGGTTGTGGGCTCATCTAAGATGAGAAGCCGGGGCGTGTGAATCATGGTACAACTGAGCGCCAATTTCTGTTTCATGCCGCCGGATAGCTGTTCTGCCCGCCTTTTTTGAAAAAGACCCAGATTGCTGAATTTAAGCAGCCGTTCCAATCGATGCTCACGTTCCTTTTTGGGCACCTTGTACAAATCAGCAAAAAATCTCAGGTTTTCATCGACCGACAAATCAGGATAAAGCGAAAACCGTTGAGGCATATAGCCAATAATTTTTTTGATTTCCGTGATTTGCCTTTTCACGTCAAAACCGAAAATTGTGCATTCACCTGCATCGAATGTCAACAATCCGCACAGAATTCGCATTGTCGTGGTTTTTCCGGCGCCATCCGGCCCGATCAGGCCGTACAATTCTCCCTCTTCGATATCAAATGAAATACGTTTGACGGCCTCGGTTCCCGGGTACGATTTTTTCAAGCCTTCTACTTCAACAACAGTTTTGCTCACAAATTTGTCCCCTAATTTTCAATATATTTTGACGTACTGAATATTCACATTATTTTTCAACAATAATATCTGCCGGCATACCGATCTTTAATTC
This sequence comes from uncultured Cytophagia bacterium, assembly GCA_964605145.1. Taxonomy (GTDB): domain Bacteria; phylum Zhuqueibacterota; class Zhuqueibacteria; order Thermofontimicrobiales; family Thermofontimicrobiaceae; genus CAZSBG01. The sequence goes on from CAZSBG010000029.1 coordinate 23,325, forward strand.
ATTATCCGGATTTGGCAATTCAATTTTAACAGCATAAACAAGATCCGCCCGTGCTTCTTTGGTTTGCACATTTTTTGGTGTAAATTCTGCTTTGGGTGAAATCCATATCACCTTTCCGCTGAATTTTTTTTCCGGGAATGAATCAACCATAATTTCCGCACGTTCATTCAGTGTGACAAATCCCAATTCCGGCGCTGTGACATACAATTTGATCCACATTCGTGAAAGGTCCGCAATATCCACAACAGACATGCCCTGGGAAATCGTCTCGCCCTGTTCCACATATTTTTTAATGACGGTGCCGGTCACCGGACTTTTAATGGTGCAATCATCTACCTGACTCTGAATTAAATGTAAATTCGCTTCAATTTGAAGCTTTTTCATTTGGGACGCCTGATAGCCTGACTTTGCCTGTCGCAATTGCGTCTTTGCCAGGCTGTGTTGTGTTTCGATATCATCCATTTGTTGCTGAGTTGCGGACCCCTGATTATAAAGTGATGTGATGCGCTCAAACTTCTTTTTCACATTTTCCAATTGTTCTTCGGCTAAAGCAATTTTTTCCCTGGCTGAATTCATGACAAATTTTACTTCGGCCAACCCCGCTTCAATTTGCTCTCTCTGAAGCGCCACTTTTTCCGTGTCCACAACAGCAATGACATTTCCAGGTTCCACCATAGCGCCTTCTTTTACCAGCATTTCCAAAATCTGGCCGCCTGTTTTGGAGCGAATATTTATTTCTGTTGCTTCAAGCGATCCGGAACCGGTTATGATGTTGCTCTGGTCGTTGCCGCAGCTCTGCATTAAAACAGTGAAGAGTATGATGATGCTGATTCTATTGAATCGTACAAAAGTTTTCATTATCCATCCTCCAAAATTTTACTCATTCGCCTTTCCAAGCGCTCGGTTGAGATCCGCAACAGCGATACGGTAATCAATAATTGCCTGGATTTTATCAATCCTGGATTGCGTCAATTGAGTTTCTGCATCCAAAAAATCTGTGTTTGTAACCATTCCCTGCTTAAACTGGTCTTTCACCAGGCGCAGATTTTCTGCTGCCTGGTGCTCTTTCTTCAAAGATATTTTCAGATTTTTTTTCGCCTCGTCCTTTGTCAGAACTGACTTTTTCACATCGCTTTGAATCAGTCGTTTGGCTTTATTCTGAGTTTCAATGATCTGATCTCTTTGAATCCGCGCCGCTGCGATTTGCGATTTCCTGGCCCCCCAATCCCACAAACTCCATTTCATATTAATTCCGACAGCCCAATAATCCATCCACTCATTTTTGAATGCGTTAATGGCCGGTTTGCCATATTCGTAAAATCCCACAAGAGATAATTGGGGATAGTATGCCGCTTTGTTTCCCTCGATATATTTTCGAGCAGCCTCTGCCGAAGCAGTCAGCACCGACAATTCAGGACGTTGCTGCGATTCCGTCGTCCTTACGGCCTCAGCATCAATTTCCTGAAAGCTGAATTCGGTCTCCAAATCCGGCAGGACCTGATCACTGGATTCCATACCCATCAGGTTCACCAGGTTAAGCGTGGCTAATTGTATTGCATGGTCGGCCCGGCTTATATTCAATTCAACTTCCGAAACTTTGATTTCAATTTTCAAAACTTCGTTACGCGGTATCATTCCCTGTTCATACAAATTTTTCACATCACTCAAATGCGCCTGAACCAAATTCATCGAAGCCGCGGCAATTTCTTTCATTTTGTAGGCTTTAATCAAACAAAAATATGCGGATTTTACATGAAAAATCAAACTGTTCAACTCAGCTTTTAAATCATAAATTTCTGACTGCAATTGCTGCTCACCGGCCTGTATCAAATTTGTTATCCGAAAACCGGTGAATAATGGCTGCGTGACACCCAGCTTCAGCGAATAATTATCCTGACTTCCCAATTGAAATTCAATGTCAGGGACTCGCACAGGATCAGGGAAATAAGGCACCTCCAGCGAAAGTCCACCAATTTGCGCTTTTACCGCTTCACTGATTCTATTGTAGCTCGCATCAAAATTCAACTTTGGCATACGGGATGATTTGGCGAGTTTTAAATTGGTTTCTGCTTTTTTTATATCCATTTCTTTCAATCGGTAATCAGGATTATTCTGGCGAGCGATGTCAATGCATTCTTGCAGTTTTAACACTTTTGGTTGTGATTGCCCAAAAATGAGAGCTGGCACCAGCAGCAACAATAAATACATTTTTTTGAATGCCATTTTTTCACCTCTGTTTAAACTGAAATCTGTAGAAACATCTCTGAATTAGTATTTATTCAACAAACCATTTTCCAGCAAATCAATGATACTTCGCTGCCGTTCCTGAAGAAAGATATCCTGGTTGATCAAACGAAATTCATCGACCTGTCTGAAAATAGGTTTGGCAATAAAATAGATGAGACACATTCCAAGAATGCTGATGAAAGTCTGTATTGGATCGACATTGCGAAATTGTCCGCTTTCAACACTCTCCTCGATCATTGACAGAATATTTGCGGAAACCTTCAATTCTTTTTTCGAAAATATCTCCTTTATAATTCCGGAAACTACCTCTGCCCCATCTGCTATTTCGCGCAGCATTATCCGGGGAAGACCTTCATTTCTGGAAAGAAAATTTGTATATTCCAGAACAATTTGCTCAATTTTTCGCTTCGGTTCAATTTCAGAGATCACAATGCCATTGATCTTTTCAAACAATTGCCTGAAAATCGAATTCAAAACCTCAAGATATAACAAATCTTTATTACTGAAATAATAAAACAGCATTGCCTTATTCACCCCGGCACGATCTGCAATTTCCTGCATTCGCGCGCCGTCCTTCCCCTTTTCGATAAAAACCAATTTGGCGGCTTCCAATATTTTGTTGCGTGTCGTAATTGAAGTTTTATCGTCCATAATGACGCCCCTTAATTTGCTCAACTATTCAACCAAATGGTTCAACCCATTAGTTTAACCATTTGGTTAACCAAGATACAAATATTTTTTTTAATTGTCAACAAAAATTTTATTTTTTTGGGGGGGAATAAAAACAGGTTTCACAACAAAGCTGACTGGATGAATAACCTGAGAAAATACAGTATTTATCAATTGAAAAATATTTTCCTTGATTTAATTAAATATTTTTATTATCTTAACTATTTAAGTTAATTGACCCACCAAATATTCACTATGACTTCTATTATTAGTTTCTGCCAAAAAAATATTTATCGATATTCATTTACATGGGTCATCCATAATATTTAACTATGTAAAATGAGATGCTTAAAGGAGAGGAAATGAGCGAACATACTATTGGCCAGGAGGTTGAAGCCTTCTGTAAAAAATGTAAATCAGACACAATTCATGTAATTACAGCCATGACAGAATCAAAAATTGACAAAGCCATGTGCAAAACATGCATGAGTTATCACAAGATCAAACTTGCTGAAGAGTCAACTGAAAAACCTCTCAAAAAAACTGCGAAAAAAGCGTCTACAACCAAAACTAAAAAACGACCTCGACGAGATAAATGGACTCGCTTACTGGATAATGCAGATTCCGAAGAAGCTATTTCATACACAATGGATAAGATTTATGAACTCGCCACGCCCATCAATCATAAAACCTTTGGACTTGGCGTTGTAAAAAATATTATCGACGTTCAGAAAATTGAAGTGCTTTTCCAGGATGGTGCTAAAATTTTGGTTCAGAATTATCAGGGTTAATTGATAGTTAAATTTCAATTCTTCGAGAGAGTATTATCTGAATAGCATTCCACTTTTAATCATGGTTGACTGAAGCAGCAGGTTTCAAACCTGAACAGAGAATTGACTAAAAACAAAAACCTCCCGGAACAATTTTCAGGGAGGTTTTTTTATTGAGTTAAATATGCAGTTTTAGTCAACCATTCGAATCAACCTAATATTCAAATCATTTAGTGAATAACCTTTTCAAGATCTTCTGTTATTTGCCCAAGTGTATTTTCATCGGGAATGTATTTGATTTTCACAGAATCTAACACGTCAAATCCACAATCACGTAAAAGATTCTCTACCTGATCCACACTCTGGCCACCCCATCCAAACGAACCAAATGCAAGACCAATGCGATTTTTCGGCGCCAGCCCGCGAAAATAAGTCAAGAATGAAGCCACGGTCGGCAGCATGTTGTTATTCAGAGTTGGCGAGCCAACGCAAATATATTCAGCGGTCAGCACCTCTGTCATGATATCAGAAATGTGATTATTCTGAAGATTCAGGAAACTGGTATAATAGCCTTTATTTTCGAATGCGCTGCCAATGGCACCGGCAATTTTTTCGGTTGATCCCCACATGGTATCGTAAATTATGAGCGCGCGCTTCGTCGTTTTGTTCGCCGCCCATTTATAATACTCCGCCACAATTTCTGAAATATGTTTGCGCCAGATGAGGCCATGACTCGGCGCAATGGTTTCAATGTCCAGGCAGGAGACTGCATCCAGCGCTTTTTGCACCATGGGCCCATACGGCAGCACAATATTCGCGTAATACTTTTTTGCTTCCTCAATGATTATGCTGTGAGGATATTCATCATCAAACCGTTCCGAAGTGGCGATGTGTTGACCAAATGCATCATTTGAAAACAATATCTTATCCAATTCTGAATAGCAGACCATATTATCAGGCCAGTGAACCATTCGCGTGAGTGTAAATTGAAGCTTCCGTTTTCCGATGTCCAGGGTGTCACCTGTTTTTACCACATGAAAATCCCATTCTTTTTTATAATGGTCTCTCAGACCCTTCTCTCCATTGGGCGAGGTAATAATTTTCAAATCCTCATTCGATTCCATTAATTTGGGCAATCCGCCTGAATGATCCATTTCCACGTGATTGGCGATAACATACTCAATCTTTGCAGGATCGACCAGGGCTGATATCCGCTCCATCATATCATCGTGCAAATAGTGTTTCACGGTATCAATCAGCGTAATTTTTTCATCGAGAATCAAATATGCATTGTACGTGGAGCCGCGTTGGGTCAAATAACCGTGAAAATTTCTCAATCCCCAGTCAATAGCGCCAACCCAGTAAACGTCATCTGTCAATTTAATCGGTTTCATCGAGTTCTCCTCAGTAAATTCATTTTATGATCGCGTTTTGTTTTCATTAATTCGCTGCCTATAATATAATATTGCACAAGCAAAAATCAATATATTTTTACTTGAAATGAAAAGCCATAAAAAAAGCAGCCGGTTAAGGGCTGCTCTGATGAGTTGTAATCAAAAAAGATTGGCGTTTAAAAATCAAATCCGGGCCACGCCAAGGAAAACGGTGTGCAACACAACAATCAAAACGACAAAAAATGATCGTGCGTTTGTCGGTTTCATCTTCAAATAATTGTACTCAAGCGAACTATACTTGCACGAAGCCAGGCAGTCTCCGCATAACGTGCAGGTAATGCCGGGACGTCGGTTTTTAATATCCGCTTTGGTCAACGAATTATAGCGGCAGACAAGGCTGCAGGCGTTGCATTCTGTGCATGACTTATTGATTCGAATCCGAAACGGCGATATTTTCCCAAACCATGTTGCCAGCACGCCAATGGGGCAATACGTGATGCAATGTGTCATCGCGCCTTTTTTTCGCGACCAGAAAACCATAACGCCAACACCGCCGATGCCAAAAAGCAGTCCAAGAATTGTAGCGACCACCGTGGAAACACCGGCCGTACGCAGCAGAACGGTCGCTAAAATCATAAAAACCAAAATTCCCAATTGAACCGTGCGCCTCCAGGCAGGAAGCGCCTCCGGTCGCTTTTGCGCATTCGAAGCCATGCTATCCCATGCGCCAACGTAACAAAGATGGCTGCACCAGGCAGGTCCGACCAGGGCAAGAGTGGACAAAAACAGAATCGGCATGAAGAATCGCTCCCCGCGGAAAATGGGGCCGCTTAAAATCATCGCAGGAACCGGCAAGTGCAAATCGCCGGTCATCAGCATTTTATCGACGCCAAGCAATCCCAAAATTAATTGTGAGAAAAACACAATCGAAAAAAGGAGCCAGATTCGCTGACGCCACTCTGCTGTTTGGTGCGTATCCATCATTTTTCCGGTAATCCAACTGGCGTACAGCGCAAGGGCGAAAATCTGAATCCAGCCGAATCCGGGGAAGAACCTGTCCAGCAGCAGCATGGGCATCTGTACTTTCACCTGCACAATACCCAAAAACAGAATGGTTAGTAGAAATGCTACGCTGCCGTGAGTATCAAACTGGCCTTCCTCACCATACCGTTTTTTCAATCCTTTTGTTTGAAAAACAAGCGCCGAAAGCGCAGTGGAAAGCGCCACTGCACCGAGGATAATCGCCAGACGTGTCCACGATTCTCCTTCGGCTTGACGAATTTGAATGATTCGCATCGCAGTCCGAATCCACTCGACACTGGCGGCAATCAGTAAAAATTGAACTGTTATGGCCGCCCACCGGCGTCGAATTAAAAGCAGAAATAGAGCTAAAAAACTGAATGCAACCAGGCCATTTTCCCCGGCGCGCGAAAAATGTGCTGCCATGAGCAAGCAGGAAAAAATGACCGGTAATAATCGAATGAGGTTCAAGCGAATAATTCTCCTTTATAAACTTAAAATCACAGATGCCAAATAACAAATAAATTCCAAAAGTCAATCTGTCAATTTTCAAACGTATTTTGAAATGAATTCAACAATTAGATTGCAGGATATTTGGACATTGAAATTTTTCTTTTTGATAATTATTTGTGATTTATTATTTGGTACTTACTATTTTTAAAAAGGACTGTCATCATCCCCGAATCATAATCAGCAACATTTTAAACGATTTTTTCGCCGTGACCGCATGGGGAATATCCGCCGGCATGAGCACGGTTTCTCCGTTTTTCGCGAGCAATATTTTCCCACCGATTTTCAATTCTGCTTCGCCATCAATAATTTGCACAACGGCATCGAACGGCGCTGAATGTTCGCTGAGTCCCTGGCCGGCATCGAACGCGAAAAGGGTGAGCGTACCGCTGCTGTTTTTCAGTATTTCCCGGCTCACAACGGAATTTGAAGAGTATTCGATCAATTCATTTAGTTGAACAGCTTCCGAGGATGGAAGTTTCGAAGAATTATTTGGAGTATTTTGTTTCATTGTATACCTGCTGTTTTAATAGTGACAGAATAATGAGCGCTGCGATTCAAACGAAACCAGCGCTCTTTTCAAATTATGCTTTTTTACTTAAAAACGACAACCAAACAGCGCGCACTAAAAATACAAATAGAATAATGGCGCCTGCTGCAAAAATCAAATCCGGCGCGATGCGCATCCATGAAAATGTTTGTATGGCTTTACTTGTGGCGATTTCAGGACTGCGCGCATACCATAGTCCATGTTTAACAGCGTAGTAAAATTGATAAAATCCGGATGGAATTAAACTGAACAGCAACATCGCCATTAATCCGCCATTCAACCCCCAGAAACTCCATTTCAACAAATTATCGGACCAGGATGCTTTGGAAACAATATGTCTAACAGAAAATAGCATTAATGCAATGGCCAATAATCCATAAACGCCAAACATGGCCGCATGCCCGTGAATAGGCGTGGTGTTAATTCCCTGGATGTAGTAAAGCACGATTGGGGGATTTATCATAAATCCGAAAACGCCGGCTCCGAGCATGTTCCAGAATGCGACTGAAACAAAGAAATAAATGGGCCATTTAAAAGGGAATTTACTGCCTCCCATTTTCACGACTCTCATATTGTGGACCGATTCAAAGGCCAGCAAAGTGAGCGGCACTACTTCCAGCGCTGAAAATACAGCGCCCAGCGCAATGATGGGCGACGGAGAACCGGAGAAGTAAAGATGATGAAACGTTCCGATGACGCCGCTTCCCAGGTAGAGAAAAATGCTGAAATAAATTGTCTTCAAAGCAAAATTCCTGCTGACAGCGCCGATGTGACTCAAAATGAACGCCATAAAAACGGTGGCAAATACTTCGAAGAATCCTTCCACCCACAGATGAACCACCCACCAGCGCCAGTATTCTGCAACTGATAAATGACTTCCCTGTCCGTACATCAGCCCGGCCATATAAAAAAGCGGAATGGCAATAGCGCTGAACAGAAGCAGATGGGTAATGCCACCGAAATCTTTTTCTTCCGATAATGCAGGGCGAATCGCGCGAACCACCAGGAACAGCCAGATGATCATTCCAGCAATCAGCAGTAGCTGCCAGACACGACCGAGTTCGATATATTCATATCCCTGGTGTCCCAGGAGGAAGTTGTTTGCGCTCATTTTGCCGGTCACCGAAAGCCAGGTTCCAACCAGCGTTCCGCCCAGCACAACCGCAACAGCACCCAAAAGAACAGTGACCAGTGTTCCCTGTCTTTTCGGCTCTTTACCGACAAATGGCCCGATGAAAAGCCCGGCCGCTAAAAAGCATGTCGCAATCCAGAAAATGGCCAATTGTAAATGCCATGTTCTCGCAATTGCATAGGGCAGAATGTTTGCAAGGGGAATTCCAAAGAAATAGGTTCCTTCAACCGTGTAATGGCCGGTAATGGCTCCCATTGCAATTTGTAATATGAACAAAATTATCGCGATGATGAAATACGGTAAAATCGCTTTTTGACTGCCGGTGGGCTTTGGCTCATCCAGTTGGTCTCGCAGTTTTGCTTCATAATCATCTTCCCGCATGTACTTCAGGTAAACAAAGAGAACCACTGCGATAACAAGAATCAACAGCATCACACTTACGATGGACCAAATAAGGGCGTCCGGGATGGGTTCATTTCCCACCAATGGATCGTACGGCCAGTTTGTAGTATATGTGTAATCTTTATCCAATCGATCCGTGCCGGCCGCCCAGGCTAACCAGGCAAAAAAGGCGGTTACCACGCGTCCCTGTTCGTTGGTTTGAACAATACCAGGCTGCAACCCCATGCTTTCGTTGCCGTTGCGGAACAGTTCGGTATAATATTGAGTGAGCGATTTGAAAGCCTCTGCCTGTGAAGGCGTGAAAATCAATGTTCCGGAGTTTACATCGTACCTGTTGGTTTTCACTTCTTCAGTTACCAGCGCCTGCAATTCTCCCCGGACTCCAGAAGAAAGTAATTCAAAATCTTTTTGGGTAAATGAAGCGGCTCTCGCTTCATCGAGGCCGTTATGCTTCGCTGCAAGGTAAAGCCCCATCCTGTGCAAATAGTCTGCGGACCAATCCGGCGCTAAGTATGATCCATGTCCCCAGATTGTCCCGATATGCTGGCCACCGCGACTGAAGTAGTAATTTTGGCCAGCCATGACATCCTCCCCTGTGAAAATCACTTCCCCGGACTCTGTCTTGATGACTGCTGGAATTGGCGGCTTTTCCTTTTTTATCAGGTAACCACCGAAAATAAGGACAGCAAACGCCAGCACCAATAAGAATAACAGCACTGCGCGAATCCTTGGATTACTCATGAGTAACCTCCATTTTGTTAAATGTGAATAAATTAGTTTAGTAGGAGTAACTAAAATTCTGTATAATTTACAAATTTCACATCCTAAACACCTTGACTAAAGTCAATCATCACAAAAAAATTTCAATGAGGCACCCGATCCCGGTCTTCGACTTTTAAGTTGACACGATACTGAATAATCCAAAGACTAAATTAATTCTATCTTTCCGATTTAACGGAATTGCAATTAGTCCAATTCAAACATGAATTGTGCTGAAATGAGTGGTGGAATGGATTGTAACGCCATGCTTTTTTCACCAACCTTCAGACTACAAAAAAATATCTCTACAGTGACCGTTTGGCTCGCGATTGAGTTTAATAAACATTTCGGCCCTTCTCCGATACCGCTTTTCCATGACCATCATATAAGACTAATTTTTTCAAAAACTGTATTTCACTTTGGCGTAAACCATATCATTTTTATCATATTGGCCGAACCAGCCATTGCCGTTGCCTGTAAAAATATTTACTCCCAACAGGATTTCGAACCCATCGGTAAAATCATACGTGAGCCTGGGGCGAATCAGCGCATCTTCAAAATTGAAATCATAATACATGAAAAGTTGCAGATTCAGCGTCTCACGCATGAAGTCCCTGGAGGCAAGAAAAGTAGCCGTGTTCTGAAACTCATCCTGGTAAATTTCGCTCTCATAATTCAGAATAGCTTCCTGAATGAATTGTCCGCTCAACTTTATATCCCACAACGAATAATCCAGACCTAAAAGATAGTGCAGGTAGTTTTTTTCAACAACGCCTTCTTGCAGAACCGGATTCATGCTGTTCAAATTTTTGCCGTCATAAAAGGCGCCTTCACCACGTAGCACCCACGCGCCCAATGTCGTACTAAAACTGCCACCTGCCATTGTCAGGCAGTGATGTTCCGGTAAAAGAGTAATTCCGGTGATCGTCTGAGTTGCAGGATCGATTGTTTTACTCATGTGATAAGCCGGATGGTCGTCCCATAAATATCCGCCAATGATTTCAAAATCGATACGACTTGTCAATGCTGAATATTTGAAGGCAAGTTCACTGTTTTCAATTTTGGATTTGACCTCTGAATTCGAATAATCGAACGAAGGCTCAATGGGAAAATCAATCATTTTAGGCGCCCACCTGCTGCCGCTTTCAGGGAAGATTGTCGGTTGAAATCTCGGCAACCACACGAATTCAATGGAATGATTCCCGAGATAATAATTAATTTTAAACGCATTGACTCCGATTCGAATTTCCTCAAAATCCGGTAGTAAAAATTCACTCAAATCTTTTGGAGAAATCACATCGGTAATAAAAACACCATCCGCTTTTCCCCAAATAATTTGCTGCTTTCCAATTCGGATATCAACATTTCCGAAAAACATATCCAGGTATGCCTGACGCAGCTTTAATTCAATTTCCCGACCCGGATATTGATAAACATAAGGATTTACAAATAATCCTACTCTTTCACGGCCATGCTGCAATTGCAGATCCAGCGTATTTTGCTGAATGGAATATTCGCCTGTCTCTGTTAAAATTCCGAGATATGTGCGGCCATATCCGTGGAAAGTCAGTCCCTGGGCTTGCAACTCCAAACCGGAAAACGCCAGCAACGTAATAAGAAGAAATACTGCTTTTTTAGAAATCATTTTACAACCCCCTCTTCATCATTCGCTCGGTGAACATGGTGTCAGAAACACCGGTATCGACTTTCACGTTTTCAAGCAGCATATCTGTCGTATGATCTTTCTGGACATTGTGCATTTGACTGTGCAGAATCAGCCAGTAATCCTTAATTTTTTCATAATTATTTACCGACAAGGTTTTGAGATGGTCTCCATCTTCATCATAAAATTCCTTTTTTAATCCAATCCATTTGTCTTTTATGATCCATGTGACTGTTCGTGAGTACATATAATCTTCGTCTTTGGGAATACTCTCCACCACATAACAATCTTCCCCCTCAAACTTTTCTTCGCGTAATAATTTGTGCGTATCTTCCGTGGGATGCCGATCACCCAAATCGTCATAGGTGAAACCCGACCCCATGAAATAATCGCTCTTGCTATCGCTGGAAATTCGTTTCACTCGTTTCAGGGCCGGCAGGTAAATCCACTGATCATCGTCTCGTCCTTCTTCATCGTAACTCCAGTTCATAAAAGAAGTATTGTGTACATCTGCCGGGGAAATGAAAAACATGGTCTTTTTTTCTTCTGTACCATAATCTTTCAGAAATTGCTTGATTTCACGCACCCGTTTATCACCGCGGGAATTAATCAATGTCATGGTAAGTTCACCAGTCTGATCTTTTCCTTCCGGGCGGTTATAAACGTTCTGAATTATTTGCAAGCCTGTGATTTTTCCCTGAGAAAATAGTACTACTGGAAATATGAACACCATCGTCAGCACAAAACGAATAATTTTCTGGTTTAACATGATAAACCTCCTTGATTTGAAATGGTTTAATTACAATTAATTTTTTTGTATCAAATATTTTTATTTCGTTTTCTTCTTTTCAAAATATAGGTTTGAGAAATAAAGTAAAACATACATAATTGTTACTGTGCCTAAAAAACTTGTGAACATGTTCAACGAAACAAGTGCTCCCAGCGCGCGGTTTGGGGGAAAAACCGATGCCAGCAATACCATAAATCCGGCGATGACAACCAATGCGTTAAAACTAATCGCTCGTCCGGAATGGTGCATAGTATTCTGACTCGCCAAATCTTTGTCACCAGTTTCCTGCGCGTAAATTTTATAGCGTTCGATGAAATGCACCGCATAGTCGATTCCAATGCCAATAGCAATGCTGGAAAGCAGCGCCGTGGTGGTATTGAGAGGAATATTAAACAATCCCATCACACCAAAACTGATGAACGCAGTAATAATAATCGGCACAGAACCGAACACGCCTGCCTTAATTTTTTTGAACATGACCGATAGCAGCACGATCACAATTATCAACGACATAACCAGGCTTTTGATCTGTCCTTCGAGGATGAGATCGGTGAAAACCAGCCCCTTGTAGCCGGAACCTGCATAATTGAGCAACACCCCCTGCTTTTCCAGATCGGGAATGTGTTTCTCGATCACATCGATAGCGCTGTTTAACGCTTTGGAATTGTCACTTTTAAGTTGGAAGGTCAAATTGGCTTTTTTGTAATCATAATCCACAACTTTCCATAGATTTTCCGGGTCCCCGGACATTTCATACAAGAGCAAATACTGGGCGACCAATTCGTTTGAGTTCGGAATAATGTTGTATTTCTCGCTGTCAGCGTGCATTACCTTATTCATCCGTTTCAAATAATCGGTTAACGCAAACGAATTCCCGACAACTTGCAGCGAACCGTCCACGTCATTTTGCAGCTTTTCAACAGCATTTAATATTTCAGGTTGTTTGAACGCATCACCGTCCTCGGAATCCAGAATAACGTTTAGCGTGGATGTTCCGCCAAAATTTTCATTGATGAACTTATCTGTCAGCACGATATCGCTGTCCTTTTCGAACTTATCGAGAAAGCTGGAATTAATCCATACTTTCTGCATACCGAAAAGTGATACGGCCACCACGGCGATGCTTAGAAAAATTGTTATGTACTTGTATTTTATGATTTTTTCAGCAAAGCTGTTAAAAAATTTCTCGCCTGAAGTTGAATTTTTGTTCTCTTTATTTTTCCATTTGGGAAGTCCAAAAGCAATCACCCCAGCCGGAATAAGCGTCAGTGAAAACACCATCGCCATCATTACACCGAACGCTGTGAAAAGTCCAAAATATTTGATGGGGTATACTTCCGACGTCAGCAAGGATATGAAGCCAACTGCTGTCGTCACCGATGTCATCACGACCGGCTTCCACATTCCATGTAACATATCTAACGTGGTTTCCTTTTTCGTTGCGTTAGGATTTTTAATCATGAACAAATGGAGGTGACTGTAAAGATGAATTCCATCTGCCACGCCGATGGCAATTAACATAACAGGTATCATCGTCGTGACGGCGTAAATTGGAACATTTAAAGCAGCCATCAAACCAAACGCCCACACCGTGCTGAACAAAACAACCAATAATGTAAAAATAGTACTTTTCACACTGCGTAAAACAAGCAACAAAACAAGAATAATTACCAGCATCACGATAGGCACCATGCGCTGCATATCCCGAGGCCCAAGGTAAGCCATTGTACCTTCAACAATTGGACGGCCTGCGACATATAACTTTTCGGGCCCTTCAAATGACTTGGCCAGCTCCAAAATTTGATGATAAAATTCCTGAGAAAATACATCATCTTTAATTTCCGCGATTATTATTGTCACCGTTTCTTTCGCTGAAACAAGCCTGCCAAAAACCATTTCATTATTGCGAACATTGTTTTGAAGTTCAAACAACTGCTCTTCACTTTTGGGCACTTTTTCAAAAAACGGCTTCACATCCAGTCCCAGTTCGGTTCCGATAATATTATCTGCGGTGTAAAGAGACGTCACATCATCTTTTTCTATCTCTTTCATTTTCTGCAACGCCCGGGTAATATTTTTAACCTTCTTCATGGTTTCATAATTATAGATGCCATCCTTATTCTCGATCGCTATTATTATCCCATCCTGAATATTGAACCATTCTTCAGCCTGGTCACTGTATACAAACGCAGGATGATCCTGGGGCATGTATTCATCTAAATCTGTTTCCATGCGGGAATTTTTCTTCATGACACCGAAAAAAATCGCCGTCAATATCAGAAAAACAACCAGGACAATCCACGGGTACTTTAAGAGCGCATTAACTAATTTAGTCATTTTAAAACCCTTCTTTTCATGTTAATTTTCACTATAGTTTATTTTAACTAACTTATTCAGGCAAAAAAAATCTACCCCATAAAGCGTTGGGCAAATGATTATATTACTAATAATCTTTTTATTGAATTCCACAACTTCAATCCTTCAGACTCCAGATCAAATGAAAAATGAGCTAACCTCCATTTTGTAACAATCAGCCTGAGAGAGCCCATTATAATTAACGCTAACTGCTCGTGGGAAATATCATCCCTCACCTCTTTCCCTCTCTGGCCCAGCTCAATGATGCCTGAAAGAAATTGCTGATTCGTTTTCATAATTTCCTCCACCTCAACCGACAGCCTCTTATCATTTTGAAAAATCTCTTCAGAAAAAATTACAGCGGCGTATGCAGGATTGGCAATAAACCTTTGAAAGTGCATTGTGAATGCAGTTTCCAATTGATGCAAAACAGATATTTCGTTTACCTGAATTTTATCGACTGATTTTTGCATTTCTATCTTAAAAAATGCTAATATCGCTAATAAAATATCCAGCTTATTTTCAAAATGACGGTAAATTGCAGGTTCAGAGATTCCGAGTTTCCTGGAAATATTTTTAATCGTTAATTGCTGTATTCCTTTTTCTGCAATGAGCACAATGGAAATATTTATTATTTCTTTCTGTCTATCTGTAAATGATGTCTTCATTTAAATTCCTATTGTTAGTTAGTTTTCACTAACCATTATATAAAAAATAATTTTTATTGTCAAGTTTTTTTTATCAATCACACAGAAAATATTCGTTTAGCCTGTATTAAATAAAACTCAAATACAATTATTTCAAAGACATGAAATAGGTGTAAAAAAGATCATCGCTTTCCTTTTTCACCCAGGTAACATACCCCTGCTTGTTCGCCCGCTCAATCATTGGCGCGGGAATGAATGGAGTGATCAGCTCAAAAATCTGTCCTGGCCCCAATGTCTTCAACTCCCTGAAAACTGCGTCCAGCGGATGTTCCCCGGCTTCGAGAATTGGCCGCGCGTCTAAAGTTTTCGTCACATTACTTCGATTGAACCAATTCGGAGCTGAGGTCGCAGCATTCTCTTCATCTTCAATTTCGGGATGATTCTCCTGCCCCACAACCTGCCGAAGCGTGTTAATCACTTCTGCCAGCGAAATCTCCCCTATCTGCGCCACCTGCCTCAGTGTGGCAACTTTGCCGATGGTCTTTCGCAAAATGGGATTTTTCAGCTTTTTGAATGCCGGCGCCATGTCGATGAGCGTCTGTTCCAACTGCGGATAAAAATCCAGCAATGCCCCGACTTTTGTGTCCGGTGTAATTTGTAATTCTGATGTATGTGTACTCATTCTATTTTTCCTTCAATTGATTGAATCGGTAAACCGAATGGATAGCTCCATGAACTTATTATTTGGAATAATCCAGCAACCGCTGATCCCCTTCCAGCTTTCGTTTTTCGGATAAATCCTGGCTGACTTCCAGGGTTCCCAAATAATCACCGGACGGATTGCGCATAGCGAAATATTCAATCATGATGAATTTGCCGGCCATTTGAATCCAGAATGAAGCGCGGTCCTGCTTTCCGGATTTAAAGTCTTCCAAAATCTGCTCCACGATATGCACGCTCGATGGCGGATGGCATTTTTGCACATCGCGGCCGAGGATGGCGCGGGTTCGGGCGAAGATTCGTTCCCTGCCCTGGGTGAAGAACCGCACTTTGTCGTCTTTGTCCACGAACGTCATATCAAAAGGAACGGTATTCAACAGCGTTGTCAGTTCTTCGACCGTGAAGCTGCCGCTGGGCAGTTGAATTCTGCCGTCACTCGGCTCGTGAATTTCTTCCGTTTTAACTGATGCCGGTTTCCATGACACAATAGGATCGAACAGGCAAAATCCAATTTCGATGCTCTGCTTGTAAATCTGATACCACTCATCATCCGTCAATGTGTCCAGCGTCATGGGGAACAGAATTTCTTCCTCCTTGCCAATCATTTCGATAATGGATTTCGATGCAGGCCGAAACAGCATGTCGATGACTGTTTTCGCTTCATCCAGCGACATGTTTTTCGATTCCGCGAAAGCCTCAAACGCTGCTTTGAGGAATTGCCGCGTCTCGTCGTGTTTGCCCCACATCACCTGGGGCGGGCCGGTGACGCCGTGTTTTTCTAAAAACGGGAACAACAGGTTTTCTTTTCTCGAATAATGTTTTTCCACATCCGCCAAATTATTGAAATGCTGCTGGATTTCTTTGAAAAGCTGGTCAATTTTCTTTTCATCCTTTAATTGACCAACCTGTTCGTACAATTTTTCCAGCGATTCCACTTCCCTGAAGAGCGCCTTATTCTCTTGCTGGAAGGTATGAACCGGATGCCCTTCCGAAGGTGTTTTGGCGCCGGACTGGTCGATCGCTCCTTCCAATGCGGCGGTATGAATATCGCATAATTTCAGCACTTCTTCCTGAGGCAGCCCTTCTTCGATGAGTTCCTGCTCCACCTGAACAACTTCATTGTACGGCACCTGGCCCAGCAGTCGGATGAGTTGTTTTCGAACCTGCTCAGGGGCCTGGCCTTCGTGAAGCTGAAGGATCATGTGCTTCAACAGTTTTTTTCTCTCGTCTGAATTATTTATCAATTCGCTCATGATTTTCTCTCCTTTTCATAGAATATTATTGTTCAATTTTTTAATCGTTCTATTTCTGAAGATATTTTGTGATAAACTTTTTAGCCACGGATCATGCCAAAAGCAGATGCATCCTCCGGCGCATTGACACGGATACACACAGATTTTTAAAAAAATAAATTTATCTTCTTTCATCACATCACAAAATTCATGCTATCAAAACATATTTCCATGACTGTATGCAATTTTATTTCGCTCTTAGTTTTTATCCGTGTTCGATCTGTGAATATCCGTGGCAAAAATCAAACAATTCGACTGGATCGAATCGCGCCATCCACGCCGATGACATCTTCCTGCATTTCGATGTCGTTGCGGCCGGAAAGCTGCACCGCCTGTTCGACGATCATTGTCAAACCGCCGCAGCAAGGCACTTCCATTCGCGGAACAATCACTTTTGGGATGGATGCGTCCTTTAAAATCTGCCCTAATTTTTCAGCGTAAGTGCGGGTATCATCCAGTTTGGGGCAGCCGACCACAACGCTGCGGCCGCGCAAATATCGCCAGTGCACATCTGCCGAAGCTAATGGCCCGCAGGTGCTCATCACAACCAATTCTTTATTTCTGAAAAATGGCGCGCCCGGCTGAACCAGGTGAAGCTGCACCGGCCAGTGCGATAATTCCGACGGCATCATCTGGGCGCCTCCCACTGCCGACGCCGGCTGCGGGTTCGCTGTTTTTTCCATTTCCCGCATGCGCGAACCGGGGCAGCCCAAATGGACATGTTCGTCGTGATGCGCCGCATCATGCTTTTTCTGGGCTTCTTCCATGCGCCACACCGCTTCGATGCCCTGGGTTTCCAGCAAATGCTCCTTCACAGCATCCTGATCGAATTCATCCGCTTCCCGCTCTTCAATCACCAGAGCGCCGGTGGGACATGCTCCCACACAATCGCCAAAACCATCGCAAAAATTTTCTTTGACCAGCTTCGCTTTTCCATCCACTAACTCCAGCGCGCCCTCGGAACAGCCAACAATGCAGTTTCCGCACCCGTCACAAAGTTCTTCGTCTATTCGAATGATTTTTCTTTTCATTTTGTACAGCCTCCGCTTTATTTCCAAAAATGTGTGTTTCTTGTTTTTGTCGAGGCTAATATAACAAAATGATAAACAATATCCCTTGACTAAAGTCAAGAGCGAAGAATTAGTCGATGAATTAAAGGAAATGAAATATAATGTTTTAGAGTAATGGACTTAATCATGCAGAATTGATTATGACTGGATCGTGACGAATTTGAGGGATGAAAATTGTGTGGGATATTGTCAACAGCGACCATGTATTTGAAATTTTGGAGGGAAATTTCACTGGCCGTACGATTTCAATTTTTCTTTATTCAAAATGATAATAGTATTTTTTTCTTCGGATATCACCTTTTCTCTTTTGAATAAATTTAGCGTGCGCGAAAGCGTTTCCGGGATTGTGCCCAGCGTCGAAGCAAGGTCCTTTTTAGTCAAAGTGAGCCGCACAATTTTTTGCTTATCCATCAATTCGCTGTTGTTCACCAGGTAATTGGCAAGGCGCGACTTGATGTCGTGCAGTGAAATTTCTTCAATTTTTTCGACCAATTGCCGCATCCGACGCGAGTAGGCATGCATAATTTGAAAACTGATTTCAGGGAACCGATGGAGCAACCCAATAAAATCGTTTTTAGAAATGCGGATGAGCGTGGAATCTTCGAGGGCCTGGCAATAGGCAGGGTAGGTTTCGAAATCAAAAATAATGGCTTCGGCGATCAGTTCATTTTCCGTTTGAACGTGCAGAATCTGCTCACTTCCTTCTGCGGAAAGTTTGTAAATTTTCAACGATCCGGACACAACAATAAAAAATGCCGTTGCCGGCTGACCTTCGGAAAAAATATGACTGCCTTTGGGAATGTGCTTCACCGCTGTTGCCTGTTCCACAACGAGCAGTTGTTTTTCCGAAAGGCATTGAAACAGGAATGTGTTGGCTAAAAATTTCTGAACGTCCATTTTTCTATTCAAAAAAAACTGGCCAATGGTGAATGAAATCACGATTGGCCATTTATTCAATTCTAATCATTCTATTCCGGAAATCGTTTTGATGTATTGCGCACGAACATACATTTCCGACTGCGGATCGTTTTTCTGATTGAGTTTGCCTCGGAAATCATCGATGGAATTGAAATTCTTTTTCTTCATCCAGTTTGAAAGACCGTTCAGCATCTCATCAATTTTCCCCAAACCCTCTTTATAGAGCACCGATGCGATTTGAATCACCGAAGCCCCGGCCAATAATTGTTTTACGACATCATCGGAAGTTCGAATGTTGCCGCTGGCAGCCAGATCCAGATTCAAATTGCCGGAGAGCAGCGCGATCCAGCGCAGCGCATGGGAGAATCCAATCGGATCATCGAACGACGCTTTAGTCTTTGATGCTATTTTATCGATGTCAATTTCCGGCTGAATAAAGCGGTTGAACAACACCAGACCGTCCGCGCCCTGTTTATCCAGCTTTTCCGCCAGATTGGCGAATGATGTAAAATAAGGCGATAGCTTCAGTGAGACAGGGATATCCACCTGGGATTTGACTTCCTGTAGAATTTCTATGTAAATATCTTCGAGATTGAATCCGGTCTTTGACGCATCGAACGGCAGCACGTAAATGTTCAATTCCAGCGCATCCGCGCCGGCAGCCTCCAACTGGCTGGCGTAGCTAATCCACCATTTTGATGTGTAACAGTTCACACTGGCAATGACCGGGATGGAAACCGTTTGCTTCGCTTTTTTGATGGTTTCAATATATTCCCGAGGCCCGTACTGCATGTTGATTTCGGCGCGGATGTAATCATACGCTTCCGTGTGCATTTCCATGCTTTCCGAAACTTCGGATTCCTGTTCGCGGATTTGTTCTTCAAAAACAGATTTCATCACAACAGCCGCGGCACCGGCATCTTCAGCTTTCTTTATTTGGTCGACAGTTTTTGTTAAACCGCAACTGGCAACAATAATTGGATTTTCAAGAGACAATCCTAAATATTTAGTCGAAAGATCCATTCTTCACTTCTCCTGGCATTTAGTGTATAAATTCACTTTTTCAACAATTTACATGGTCTGAAAATATAAAGCTTCCTACTTTAAAAGTCAAGTATATTTTCCCAATATCTATTCATTTCGATCTTCAATTGTAGCTCTAAAACTAATCAAAAAAAATCACAAAACACAAATGTCACAAATAACAAATAATTTCCAATTTTCAAGGACCAAATTCAAAACAATTTCCAAATTACAATTTGAAGGAATTCTATTATAACTTTTTTGAAATTTCAAAATTTTGAAATTGTTATTTATTTGATTTTTGTTTTTTGATATTTGGAATTTATTTTGAACCTTCGCAGTCGCAGCGCATTGGAAACAACAGTCACGCTGCTGGCAGCCATGGCTGCGGCGGCGAACATGGGATTGAGTAAAATACCGAACACGGGAAAAAGCACGCCGGCAGCGACCGGAATGCCCAGCGTATTGTAAATGAACGAACCAAACAGATTCTGCTTGATATTCCGCATGGTTGCCCTGCTGAGTTGAATAGCCGACACAACGCCATTCAGGCTGCCCTTAACCAGCGTAATGTCGCCGGTTTCCATGGCGACATCAGTGCCTGTGCCCATGGCAATTCCCACATGGGCCTGTGCCAACGCCGGCGCATCATTGATGCCGTCACCAACCATGGCGACGACTTTCCCCTCATCCTGCAATTTCCTCACCTGCGCTGCTTTTTCATCCGGGAGCACCTCAGCTAAAACGCGATCGACACCAACCTGTCGCTGAATTGCTTCGGCGGTCCGCTGATTATCCCCGGTGACCATCACCACTTCGAGACCCATTCTTTGAAGCGCGGCAATCGCTTCAGCGGAATCTTCTTTGATCGGATCCGCGATGGCAATTATTCCAAACAACGATTTTCCGGATGCGACAAAAATGGGCGTTTTTCCGTTCCCGGATAATTTCTCGGCTTCCTGCTCCATTGTTTCTGTGACGATTCCGTTTTCATTCATAAATTTGACATTGCCAAGACGGACGATTTCAGTCTCGATTACTGCCTCGACGCCACGTCCCGGCCGGGCAGAAAAGTTTTCCGATTTGAATAGCTTCACTCCTTTTTCAGTCGCGCTTTCGCGGATGGCTTCACCCAATGGGTGCTCCGAGCCTTGCTCTACAGAAGCGGCAAGGGAAAGCAGTTCATTTTTCTCAACTCCATCAAGACCAATCACATCGGTTACTGCCGGTTTACCGGTGGTAATCGTCCCTGTTTTATCCAGAATAATGATTGAAATTTTGTGCGCGGTTTCCAGTGCTTCGCCGTTTTTGATGAGAATGCCCAGCTCGGCGCCCTTGCCGGTTCCCACCATAATGGAAGTGGGTGTTGCAAGGCCCAGCGCGCAGGGACAGGCGATAATCAGCACAGTCACAAACGTAACCAGCGCATAAATGAGCCGTGGTTCCGGGCCAAAACCGAACCAGACGAAAAATGCGATCGTTGCAATGACCATAACGATGGGAACAAAAATACCGGCAACCACATCAGCCAGGCGCTGAATGGGCGCTTTGGAGCCCTGGGCATCCTGCACCATTCGGATGATTTGAGCCAGCGTGGTGTCCCGTCCAACTTTGGTCGCGCGAAATTGGAACGAGCCGGTTTTGTTCATCGTCGCGCTCATCACAGTATCGCCGACCTGTTTTTGAACCGGCATGGATTCGCCGGTGAGCATGGATTCGTCCACCGAAGAGGCGCCGCTGATTACTTCCCCGTCCACCGGAATTCGTTCCCCGGGCCGAACCACAACAATATCGCCCATCTGCACATTTTCGATGGGCACATCTATCTCCTCTTTACCGCGCAGCACTTTGGCGGTTTTGGGCTGCAATCCCATCAACTTTTTGATGGCATCCGATGTGCGCCCTTTTGCTCTGGATTCCAGCATTCTTCCAAACAAAATCAATGTAATGATGACTGCCGTGGTATCAAAATATACGTGCCGCATATTCTGGGGAAGAAAATCAGGCAAAAATGTGGCGACAACAGAATACAAAAATGCAGCCCCGGTTCCCAGTGCAATGAGAGTGTTCATGTCCGCGCTTCGGTGTTTGAGGAGCTTCCACGCGCCAACATAGAATTGCCGTCCGGCGAAAAGCAAGACAGGCATGGTCAATACGAATAAAATAATCCAGCGAATTTGCTCAGGAATAGCCTTTACAAAAACGAAAATATTTGAAAAGGACAGCATCAAAATTGCGGCTGTGAATGAAGCGCTGAAAATCAATTTCCGAACCAGGGAATGATATTCTCGTTCCCGAAGCTTTTGAATCGTGTCATCTTCTGATCCTTCAACCATGGACCTGGCCTGATAGCCGGCTTCCTGAATCGCGTCAATTAAATCACGTTCAGCGATTGATCCAGCGAAATGCGTTATTCGGGCGGTTTGGTTGTTCAAGTTTACCACGGAATCCAATACGCCGGGAACTGATTTCAGCGCCGCTTCCACCCGATTCACACAGCCGGCACAGGTCATGCCCTGAATGGCCAATTCCGTCTGAGTTTGCTGTACGTCGTATCCGGCTGTGCGAATTGCATCGACAAACTGTACAGAATTGGTCCCGTCAGACTGAAACTCAACATGGGCGATCTGGTTGGCAAGATTCACTGCAACCTGTTTCACTCCGTCCAGATTTTTCAGCGATTTCTCAACTTTCGCTACGCAGGAAGCGCAGCTCATGCCGGCCACGGGAATGTCCACGTGGCGCTCGTGTTTATCTTTCATATTAAATCCAATTCAATTTACATGCATCGAAGACTCAAAGCCTCGAAATCACTATTTTGCGCCTGCTCTAAAACTACAGATTATGCTATCTTTTCATACTGAACGAACGAAGAGATCGAAGCACAGTCCGTATTTCTTAATAGAGATGAATGTAACTGTACTGGCATAGCCTCTTTTCGTTAAAGAATTTAATCACGAATCTATGACCACCAACCTACAAATTTGATAAGACGTAGCAGGCTGAGATGTTTCGTCGCGTAGTTTATCCTGAGCCTGTCGAAAGGCTCCTCAACATGACATCATGGTGGCTATTCGGACAGACATTAAGCATTATTATTCGATTACATTTTGAAATCATAAATTGGTTCAAAATTTATACCAAATTGTATTTTTCAACGCCACCTGGAGAGCGGCTATTCTTCGACTATTCAAAGGCTCGTTTTCATTTCAGACGTTACCCCCTATAAAACTGTAGAATATTCAACAATTCTGTGGGATATTCTCGTTCATTATTGCCTGTCCGATTATTTTCTATTGACTTTTGAGTATAAAGTGTTATCTTTATTTAACCCTTTTTTCAAACAAATTGTTACTCCCAACTTAATCTCAGGAGGATCCATGAGGAAAAATAACCTTCGCTTTGCCGCACCGTTTCTGCTGATAGCGGTTTTATTGTTCAATTCGCTGCTGTTTGCAAAAACGGACGACATCAAAGAAGCAACACTGGAAAACGGGCTCAAAGTGCTTGTCAAAGAAATTCACACATCGCCCATTGTTGCGTTCACCGTATGGTACCAGGTCGGTTCTAAAAATGAGCGCACCGGCATCACCGGCATCAGTCATGTGTGCGAACACATGATGTTCAAAGGCACACCAACAATGGGCCGCGACCAAATGATGGAAATGGTCTATGGAAACGGCGGCACATTTAATGCCGGCACCGGTAACGATCTCACGGTGTATTATGAAATTATGCCCAAAAACAAGCTGGATGTTGCCATGCGCATCGAATCGGACCGAATGGCCAATTCCAAAATGGCTGAGAAAGATTTTGAAAGCGAAATCATTGTCATCCAAAACGAACGCCGCCAGACCCTGGAAGACAGACCCACCGGACTCTGGGATGAAGAAGTCACCGCTGTAGCGCATTTGGCTTCGCCTTATCACTGGTCTGTTGTCGGCTGGATGAGTGATTTAAAGACCATGACCTATGAGGATGTGTACAATTATTATAAAACGTACTATACGCCAAACAATGCATTTGTGGTGATTGCCGGCGACATTCGAACTGACGACGCCATTGAGATGGTAAAGGAATATTTTGGCGATATTCCCCGAGGCCCGGAAGTTCCGCCGGTGAAAATCGCCGAGCCTGACCAGAATTCAACCCGCATTGTGGAAAGCTATTCCGAGAAAACCAATCTGCCGGTGCTCACCTATCGCTACCACATCCCTGAATTTGGCTGCGACGACCACGCGGAACTGCTCGTTCTTTCACAAATTCTTTCCAGTGGCCGGACCAGCCGGTTGGAAAAAGCGCTCGTCGAAAAACGGCTGGCATCTTCTGCCTATGGTTATGCAGGATTGAGCAAACTCCCCAATCTGTTCAATTTCACTGTGAATGTCATGCCTGGAGTTGAACTGGCTCACGCTGAAAATGTTCTCGAAGAAGAGATTCAAAGAATCACTGAAGAGGCGGTCACCGATAAAGAACTGGAAAAGGCTAAGAACCGTGCACTGGCGTCCACCATTTACGATCAGGAAGGCACCATGCGACAGGCGTTCACAATTGGTTCGTACCAACTTTACAAATCCTATAAATTTGTGGACGAAGAACTGGAAAGAATTCAGAATGTCACTAAAGAACGTTTATTAGAGGTGGCAAAAAAATATTTGCGGTCTAATAACCTGACCATTGGCCGACTCTTCCCGGCAAAAGAAGAAAACATGTCAGGGAATCCCTCAATGAATTCTCCGAATGATTCTTATGGATTGGAAACCCCGGAAGGTCAACTTGAATCCATTTTTGGTGATATGAATTTCTACTTTCCACCTGGTAAAGACAAAGACCAATCCATCAGCAACATCAAAATCAATCCATTGGCCCCGCGAATCAAAGAGAAACAACTGGATAACGGAATTTCACTTGTGGTGCTGGAAAACAAAATTTTGCCCATCATATCCATTGCCGGCGCGGTCAAAGCCGGCGGCGTGTATGATCCCTGGAAAAAAATGGGATTGGCTTCGTTGACAGCAAGAACCATGCGACGGGGCACAACCACACAAACTTACGATGAAATTAATGAAGCGCTGGAATTCGTCAACGCATCCGTTGAAGTGGGCGCGGGTTTGGAAGACGCTTCCTTTTCGGTTCGATGCCTGAAAAAGGATATGGATTTAACAGTGTCCATACTGGCCGATATTCTTCAAAAACCCTCATTTCCTCAGGATGGTTTTGAGACAGAACAGCAGCAGTCCATTGCCGGCGCAAAGCGCAGGATGAAAAACGCCCGCAGCATGGCAAATGCTGCCTTCCGAAAAATCATGTACCCCAACCATCCCTACAGCAAACAAAGTTCAGGGACAGAAGAAACACTGGCCAATATTTCCCTCAATGACTGCAAGGATTTCTGGGCAAAATACTATCGGCCGGAAACAACCACCATCGTGCTGGTTGGGGATATCACCATGAAAGATGCAGAGAAACTCATCCAATCAAAATTCGGGAAATGGAAGTCCACCACTCAATCTCCGGACCTGACCATTCCCGCCGTGCCGAAATTTAAAGGCACGCACCGAAAAGTCGTATCCATGATGGAAAAGGCTCAGGGCGACATATTTTTCGGGTTTGACGGCGTCAGTTACACCCACAAAGATTATGTGCCGTTGCAGGTGCTCAATTATGTGTTTGGCGGCTCCACATTGAGCAGTCGGCTTGGCCGCAACCTGCGCGTGGAACACGGCTGGACCTACGGCGCCACCAGCGGATTCAGCAGCTACGAAAAAGGCGGTCACTGGGTTGCTTCGGTGCGAACCTCGAAAGCAACCATCGATAGCTGCGTCATCAACATCGATTATGAATTGAATCGGTTGTTCAAAGAAAAACCAACTGAGGATGAGATCAATTTGGCGAAGAATTACCTCATCGGCTCAACATTCCGCGCCGTGGATACCAATTCACAAATTGCCGGCCAGATTTTGAATATGAAAATCAATGATCTGGGCTACGATTATCTGGACACCTATCCCAATAAAATCAGCGGCGTCACCCAAAAACACCTCGACGAACTGATGAAAAAATATTTTGATTTCAAAAAAGCCAACGCGCTTGTCATTGCCGGCCCGGTCGAGGAATAATCGATCCAAAATTCACATTGATAGTCGAACCCGCCTTTATTTCATTGGCGGGTTTTTTTATTTGAGATGAGCGGTCAGATTTCAGCGATCAGTGATTAGCTTTTTTTGAATCAGATTTCCATTCCAATAAATAATACTACATAGTCAAATTTACAATGGACTCAAACTGCGCAACAATATTTCCCTATTGTTGTCATTCCCGCAAGCCTGCAAAGTTTCATTATATTTTTAAATGAATGCAGACTTTGCTTTTTGCGGGAATCTCCTCGTTAAATAGAATGAGATTCCTGTCCTCCAAAAAGACGGCGGTTCTACGACAAAAAACGCGAAGGCGACCAACGGAAGTACCCCGGGTAAAGTCCAGCGGAAATGACAGAAAAAGGATAATCTGACTAAGTAGTATTAAAGCTAATTTAAATTTCCAGCAAATCAACAGTATTGTATTAGATTTCTAATTTCGAATTTTAGAGTCTTAGCGGCTGAGATATATTTTTTAGATGCATTTTTAAAATCTGTAAATTTTCTGTATTTTCAATTTTTTAAGTTGTATGAAACATGAATTATTGTTATATTAAATTCACTCGGCCCACATGTTTCAGACAAAGAATTTGAAGCTATCGATTGTCGAATCCAATAATCGATAGGCTATCTGAGTTTTCTTCATGGGAAATAAAATTTAATAAAAGTTTTGATACCACTATTAAATCCGAGAGGAGCAAACCATGGCAAAAACAGGCTATCGTTCCATGAATACAATTCTTGATGTGAACCGTCGCAATTTTTTGAAAGTCGGGGGCGCTGTGGGAGCAGGACTCATTTTGGGAACGCCCAACCTTTGGGCACAGGATAAATCAAAACAGAAACGTGAAAAACCCAAAACAAACATAGAAGACGCCACCAAAGTGCCGCGTGTAAAGCACTCTCTGCCCGGCCCTTTCCCGGGCAAAGTCGTTGAAATTCACAACGAAAAAGCTATGGTCAATGAAAAGCCCAACGCGGAAGCCATCGATGTCATGGTCAAAGACGGAATTGAAAAACTGACCGGGGCGAATTTGAAGAAAAACTTCAAACTGTTTTTCGATAAAAAAGATATCGTGGGCATCAAAGTCAACCCGGTGGGCGCAGGACTCATCAGCACGCGGCTGGAAGTGGTCGATGCAATTATCGACTGGCTCACCGGCAACGGCATGAAACGCGAAAACATCATCATCTGGGATCGCTTCGATTATATGCTCACCGATGCCGGCTTCACTGCGGAACGCTATCCAAACATTGGCATCGAAGGCATGCAAACTATGGATGAAGCTGCTTCCGAGGGCAAAACCGAAGACAACAGGAAATGGCTGGACAAAAACGGCAATCACGTCAGCGCTCCGAATTTCGATAAAGAGGTCTATTACTGGGCTGACGTGGAAGGCCCCAAAGATTTGCCCTATCTCAACCAGCACGTGTTCAATGGAAAATATTCCTATTTCGGAAACCTGGTCACTAAAAAATTGACGAAGATTATCAATGTGCCGGTGTTCAAAAATACCGGCAATGGCATTTCCATGGCCACGAAAAATCTCGGCTATGGTGCTGTGTGCAATACCAATCGCCTGCATCGCCCGCTGTTCTTCGATGTCTGCACCGAAGTGATGGCGTTCCCGGTCATTCGCGACAAGCTGGTGCTCAACATCACCGACGGCCTTCGCGCCCAGTACGATGGCGGCCCCGGACCCAATGCAAAATTTACATACATTTACAACAAACTGTTTTTCGCCACCGATCCGTTTGCCCTGGACATGGTCTGCCACAATTTGATGGTCGAAAAACGAAAAGAAATGAACGTCCGCGTGAACGAGCACCCCATGTTCACCGAATATTTGCACTATGCGGAACGGCTGGGTCTCGGCATCGCTGACACAGAGAAGATACAGCATATAAAGGCATAGGTAGAGGCAAAGATTATAACTGAAAACTCCAAAAAACAAAATACAAATTCCAGATAAAAAACAAATTCGAAATCTTAAAGCTCCCAAATTTATCGTTTTTTGCTTTGAATTTGCTTTTTGGATATTGAGTATCATTTGTATTTTGAGATTTTACGATTGTATTTTTTTTAGAGCCTTCGAGTCTTGGTGGCGAATATAGAAAATGAATTGGCAATAAAGGAAGGAACATCATGAAAGGCAAAATACGGGTTGGGATTATGTTTGGGGGCAAGTCTGCTGAACATGAAGTATCGCTGCAGTCCGCGAAAAATGTTTTTGAGGCAATCGACAGAAATAAATACGATGTGGTTTTGATTGGCATCGATAAAAACGGACTGTGGCATTTGAACGACGCACAGCGTTTTCTGCAAAGCGCGGATAATCCTAAATTGATCAAATTGCACGACTCTGCCGAAAACCTCGCGCTGGTTCCCGGTGAAAAATCGGACCAGTTGATAAAGCTGAAGCAGCAGCAAAGCATTGGCATTATCGACGTTGTGTTCCCCATTTTGCACGGGCCGTTCGGCGAGGACGGCACCATGCAGGGACTTTTAAAGCTGGCCAACGTCCCGTTTGTGGGCGCCGGCGTGTTGGGTTCTGCCGTGGGCATGGACAAAGACGTGATGAAACGGCTCCTTCGCGACTCGGGAATCCCCATCGCCAGGTTTATCACTGTCAACGATTTCACGCGGGAGCAGTACAATTTCACGAAAATCGCGGAGACACTCGGCGTTCCTTTCTTTGTGAAGCCGGCCAATCTTGGTTCGTCCGTAGGCATCAGTCGCGTTTCGAATGAAGAAGAATACCTGGCTGCTGTCGACGATGCGTTTCAATACGACACCAAAGTGCTATTCGAAGAAAACATCATCGGCCGGGAAATCGAATGCTCGGTGCTGGGCAATCTCGATCCGAAAGCTTCGGTCCCGGGAGAAATTACCACCGACGCCGGCAAGCACAAGTTTTATTCGTACGAAGCCAAGTACATCGATGAAAAGGGCGCGACCCTGCAGATCCCGGCTGATCTTCCCGAAAACATAATTCAGAAAGTGCAGGAGTTAGCCGTTAAAACATTCACCGCGCTGAATTGCGAAGGCATGGCCCGGGTGGATTTCTTCCTCAAAAAGAATAATGAGTTGATTGTCAACGAATTGAACAGCATACCCGGCTTCACCAAAATCAGCATGTACCCGAAGCTGTGGGAAGCGAGCGGTATTTCGTACAAAGATTTGATCGATAAATTGCTGCAATTAGCGTTAGAGCGGTTCGAGCGGGAGCAGAGATTGAAGACTTCGGTGGAGTTGTAGCTATTTCGATAGGATAGCGTCGGGTGAAATTCGATTGTACTTTGGAGTGATGGTGGATTTTCGATTTCTGTAATCCTTGTTTCTCCACGTAATCGTCGACATTGGTACAATTTCCATTTGTGTATGTCCGAAAAGTTACACTGTCACACCGAGCGGAGTCGAGGTGTGATTAAAAATCGACAAATTATCATCCTTCGACTCCGCTCAGGGTGACTAAATTTCTCTTTCTCGGAGAGATTATAATCAGCTAAAATTTTTGCTGAATTTATTACATAATTATCTTATCCATGTGAAGAAAATGCGACGAATATATCTAATCTTCATTTCACTCTGCCTCGTCTCAAATCTCTTTGCCGACATCAGCTTGCCGGGCAACAATTTTTTCCCCGGCTGGGTGAAATCCGATTCCCTGCGGCATTTTCCCAAAGAAGACCTGTTCAACCACATCAATGGCGGCGCTGAGCTGTTCCAGGAATTTGGATTCATCGATTTGTTCGTGCAGAGCTACCAAAACGGCGAGAACGAAATTGTACTGGAAGCCTACCAGATGGAAAGCCCGGAAGCCGCGCTGGGAATTTATTTAATGAAATGCGGCAAAGAGACGCCCATCGAGGGAATCACTGCGCGCAATTCCGGCAGCAAGTACCAGGTCATTAGTGTCAAAGGAAATTACTTCATTCAAATCAACAGCTTCAGCGGCGACGAAACGTTAATGCCGGCGCTCGTCACGCTGGCGCAGGGAACACTGGTGAACATTCCGCAGGGACGCGAAGTCCAATTATTAAAAAATCTGCCAGAGGAAAATCTCATCCCCGGCTCCGAGCTCATCATCCGGGGAATGTACGGACTTCAGCCAATTTACACCTTCGGAGACGGCGATATTCTTCGACTCAAAGGCAAAACGTTCGGCGTGGTTGGAAATTACCTGGGCTCCAACGATTCTGAATACACCAAACTCATTTTTCTTTACTCCGATAATTCATCGGCTAAATTTGCGTTTGAAAATCTTGTTACCAATTTAGATCCGTACCTGAAAATATTGGAACAACATCCGACAGGATTGATCTTCGAAGATTTTCAAAACAAATTCGGCAGAGCAAAACTGAGTGAAAATCAAATTCGAATTAACATTCATTTGACAGAAATACCTGAAGAATAAACCCAATTCCGAATTAGACAATCACCGTTCATTATGAGTAAACAAAGAAACCACGAGAACACCGAGTACACAAAGAAAAAACATTTGAAATTGACTTTTATACAATATCGGTTAAAATTTAAGATAATTTTTCTTCGTGCCCTTCGTCAACTTCGTGGTTATTCAAAATATAAAATTGACAATTGATACAACAACAAGAATGTTCAGGAGACGACCATGAAGAGTACAAAAACCAAAGACTATCTAAAAATATCTCAAAAATACGAAGGCTCGACATTTAGCTGGCAGGCGCCGGTGGTGTGGGATCACGCCCTTGGCGCCGAAATCTGGGACGTGGACGGCAACCATTACATCGACTGGACGTCCGGCGTGCTGGTGACCAATGTCGGCCATGCGCATCCCAAAATTGCCGCAGCCATTTCCAAACAAGCCCGGCGGCTGCTCAATCTGTACGATTTTCCGTCTCCCGAACGTTTGGAATTGGCACAGAAAATAGTCGAGCGTTTTCCGACTCATTTGGACAAAGTTTTTTTTGTCAGCACCGGTTCGGAAGCAACCGACGCCGCCATTCGAATGGCCAAACGAAAGAGCGGCAAGTACGAAATTCTATCCTTCTGGGGCGGATTTCACGGCCGAACGTTTGGGCCCATGAGCCTGTCCGGCATTCAGGCCATCAAACGAAATTTCGGACCGACGCTTCCCGGGGCGATATTCGCGCCCTATCCCTATTGCTATCGCTGTCCCTTCGGCAAAACGCATCCGGAGTGCGACCTGTTCTGCCTGAAATATTTGGATCAGGTCGTCAATTACGAAACCACAGGCAACCTCGGCGCGCTCATCATCGAGCCATACCAGGGCGCGGCCGGATTTGTATTTCCCCCGGAAGGCTATTTGAAAAAACTGGAGGCCTGGGCCAAACAGCGCAGCCTGATTTTCATTTTAGATGAAGTCCAGTCCTCGTACGCGCGCACCGGAAAAATGTGGGCGTTGGAACACGAAGATTTGAAACCGAACGTCGTGGCGTTAGGAAAGGGAATTGGCTGCGGCGTGCCCATTGCCGCGGTGGTGACAGAATCGAACATCATTGCAGCGCTGGAAACCGGGGAAATGTCATCCACGCTCGGTGGGAATCCATTGAGCTGCGCCGGCGCGCTGGCCGTGCTGGAAATTATGGACGAGGAGAACCTGGTTCAAAAAGCGGCTGTAAACGGCGCTTATTTAAAAACCAAATTGCAGGCATTGAAGGACAAACATTCCATCATCGGCGATGTCCGCGGAAAAGGCATGGTGTACGGCATCGAGTTTGTCAAGGACAGGGAGACCAAAGAGCCGGCCGCCGATGCCGTGAAAAAGATTGTACTCAAATGCGTGGAGAACGGACTGATGGTCGGCAAGTTAGGTCTGCACGGGAATGTCATGCGGGTTGCACCGCCGCTTGTTATTACACCAGAATTGATCGATCAATCGGTTGCCATTTTGGACAAGGTGCTTGGTGAGATATAATCGATTTAATTTTTTGTTACGCCACGATACAAATGTGCAAATAATTTTAATACGTTTGAATCACCGCATCTTATGAACTGCTTAAAACAGGTGAAGCAACAAATGAATGAATTTCCTCAGAATCCGTTTCAGATACTTGATCCGAATGTTCGCTGGGCTCCATCGCAGGAAGATTTACAGGAGAAAGCCTACGAACAGCTCATCCCGCCATTGGTTTACAAAATTCGTCTGGCGGTAAAAGAGTGGCGCGACAGCGATTATTCTGGTGCTTCCGACACAACAAGAGCATTATTGCAATTCTGGTTTAAACCTGATGGACACAAGAAAAACGACCATATTTTCCAATACTATTTTGCCCAGCGTGAAGCGATTGAATGCATCATTTACCTGTATGAAATTGCAAAAGCCAGAGACAAATTTGAACTCATGCGTTTCGATTCATCGGGCAGAATAAGCACGGGTATGTTTCCTGAATCCTGGGCGAGATATGTAATAAAAATGGCAACAGGCTCAGGGAAAACAAAAGTATTAAGTCTTGCCCTTGTCTGGTCATACTTTCATAAATTATATGAAGCTGAATCCGATCTTTCCCGTAACTTTCTCATTATCGCTCCAAACATTATCGTATTAAATCGCTTGCGAAAAGATTTTGATGATTTTAAAATTTTCAAAGAAGATCCACTTATTCCTGAAAATGGCTATTTCGACAGAGATTGGCAAAATGATTTTCATCTGACGCTGCATATTCAGGATGAACTGAAGCCAATCACTGAGGAAGGCAACTTATTCCTGACCAATATCCACCGCGTTTATTTGAATGAGGACAGAGAACTATCTCTGGAAGAAGAATTTTTGGGCAAAA
>CAZSBG010000030.1:0-54994 GCA_964605145.1 uncultured Cytophagia bacterium
TAGTAAACTATGTATTAAAATGCAAGATTTAATTTAAATGTCGTTGTAGGGATAAAACATATTCAAAATACCAGAATTATGCTTGGCGCTTATATGTTCTATAGAACTGGATTTACTTTGTCGAGTTGATGTGTTTATAACTCAAAAGTTATGTACATTAAACTCACAAGTTATCCACAAAAAATACAATAAGATAATTCGTTATATTTTAACACATAAGGATGCAGAAATGACGTAAGTTTTTTGCGCCCAAAACTTATATACTTACTACTACTTTTTACTTGACTTTAATAAACCAGACTCAAAAACTCGAAGATAAATTTATTGACTGCTTCGCTCATACTTCAGAATAATTTCCGCTGCTTCCAGCAAATTTTCTGCCACGTAGTCCGGCGGGATTTTCAGATTTTCCGGATTCGGCACCAGCGGACTTCGAATCAAAATCGTTTTCATTTTCGCGTTGACGCCGGCTTCGATATCGCTGGTCATATCCCCGACAAAATAACTGTTACTCAAATCGATGTTCAGTTCTTCCTGCGCCCGAAGAATCAGCCCGATTTCCGGTTTGCGGCACGGGCAATTCTCGGATTTGTTGTGCGGGCAGAAATAGATTTTGTCGAAATGAATCCCGGCTTCGGATACAAGTCGCATCATTTTCAGATTCACGCGATAAAAATCTTCTTTGCTGAAATACCCCATGCCGATACCTGCCTGATTGGTGACCACCACGAGCCGGTAGCCCATGTCCTGCATTTTTTTCATGCCATCGAGGGCATGCGGCAGCAGTTCAAATTGGTCAGGTTCGCTTGGATAATGAACGTGTTTATTGATAGTGCCATCCCGATCCAGAAAAATTGCCGGCGCCATTTTGGCCGGTCGTCGTTTCAGGTGAACCGTATTTTCCTGCTCTTCAACGAACCGATCGCCCTCTCCCTCAATGGACAGGATGCGCTGAATAATATCGGTCGTGGAAATTTTTTCCTGCACAGGAATGAGCCGCACCTGTCCGCCATATTTCTCCACAACCTCTTTGGACGTCAATTGGGAGGTCGAATAATCGCCTGCCTTAAAATAGAAATTCGGCTTCAGCGCTTCGATGTTTTGTGCGTTGCGGCGTTCATCAAACAGGAAAACGTAATCCACCGAAGCCAGGGCAGCAACGGTTTTCAAACGAAAATTTTCGGGGACAATTGGCCGACCCGAGCCTTTGTATTTCTGAATGGACGCGTCGTTGTTCAGTCCCACAATCAGCCGATCGCATTGGGCTTTTGCTTTTTCAAGGTAATCGGCGTGCCCGGCGTGCAAAAGATCGAACGCGCCGGACGTGAATCCAACGACAAGTCCCTGAGACCGAAATTCACTGCAAAGCAAAACCAACTCATCACGCGTCTTAATTTTGTCGTCGATCATTTACTTCAATTCCTGAAAATAATGCGCTTCGATGATGGAGCACAGCGCGTGATACACGAACTGATGCTGTTCCTGAATGCGGTTTGTTTTTGTCTTCGGAACACGAATGGGGATGTCAACGCTCTGGGCTAACATCCCACCCAGGTGGCCGGTCAGTCCGATGGTTTTCATGCCAATGGCTTTGGCCGTGGTCACAGCGTAGGCGACATTCTTCGCATTGCCCCCGGTGCTGATTCCCAACAGCACATCACCCTTGCGTCCCAGCGCGTAAAGCTCCTGGGCAAAGCCGATGTACGGCGCCAAAATATCATTTTCAACGGCAGATTTGAGCGAGTGGTTCAGTCCGAGAACGATAGCCGGGAAGCCGCGCTCCAGCGCATCGGCCAGCAGTTCTCCGTGGTGCAAATTGGCGAACATATCGCGCTCCGTTGGCGTGAGTCCACGTTTTCGCTCATACGATTTCAGCATTTCGCCGGAAATATGCAAGCAATCCGCAAAGCTGCCGCCATTGCCGCACAGGAACAATTTTCCGCCCTTATCGAAACAGTTGACAATGGTCAGATAGGTTTGAATCATATCTCCCACAAGTGATGAGAGCTCCGGATGCTCGTTCATAAATTCAATGACAATTTGAACGATATCCGGATGCTGTTCGATGAACTGATAAATTGGTTCGGGTAGTTGATTTTTGTCCATATTTTAATGATAAGTTTTATGTTTGAAATTTCGTTATTTATTCAGCCGCTCTATTTCACTCAAAATCGAATCAAAATCCTCGGCTTCTGCGTTCGGAATTCCCGCTTCATCGACAGGTTGCACCAGGGATGCACTCGCCCGGCTCAGACTGTCGAAATACTTCTTTTCGTAATCTGTTTTTGTTTCATAATTTTTCATTGCCAGCGGTAATTTCAGCCACAATGTTTTGAGGCCAACCGATTTTGCAGGAATCACGTCGTTATCAATTCGGTCACCAATCATGAGTCCCTCTCCCGGCTCGCAACTGGCCTCATCCATGGCCCATTGGAACAATTTGGGATCCGGCTTGCTCAGTCCCACCGACTGACTGATGCCGTGCACTTTGAAATATTTCAGCAAACCATGATTTTCCAGCACCGGGCCGGCTTCCCGCGGCTGATTGGCAATTATACCCAAATTGTACTTGCGTGCCAGATTCTCGATGACCGGCACAATTCCCGGAATAAGCGGGCACAATGTCTGCCAATTTTCGGCAAGCATCTTCCGAATTTTGACTTCCCGTTCGCTCCAAATATCTCTTTTCAAAAATTTGAGCGCCACATCCACATAGGGTCGACCGCTTCGCGCGACAAGCAAATAATGCTCACGCGCTGCCAGCACATCATCCAGGGTAACGTGGTTTCCGTTTTCATGAATTGTCCTGTAAATTTCATAATAGAAAAAAGCCATGAGCGGATCGTCATTCAAAATCACATTACCGACGTCAAAAAATATCCATTTAATCATAAAGCTTCCCCATTTAATACTTAACCTGGATTATTCATTGTAATGCATTAAGGAATCCAGATAGCCTGAATGGTGCTTAATTCAGATTTCGTTATATCAAACTCTGTTAAATTTCACACATTTCGTTAATCTATTTAATAACAATTATTTATATATGTTTAGGTTGAAATCTGTGAATAATTCAGGTTAAAAATTCAAGCGCCACAAAGACACTGTTTTCTCTTCGAGCCACAGCGTCTTAAGGCAACAAAATGCAATACTTCAATTTTTTACATTTTTTTTGATCGAATCGTAATTCGAAAATTTTGAAAGATATTAATTTAAGCAAATTATCAGAAAAATGCAAAATAAATTATCACTTATTTGAAACTCAATCCATCCAGGTAATTGAAATTTAACACAGGGTTCCACTCATGTTCCATGAAATAACGTCACGGACTGACATATCAGACGTACCGCCACCTTGTAAATCGCACATCAAAATGAGATTGCAATTTAGTAAACCGGCTGAGTGTCTCATTTTGATATTTTTTAAATTACGCTTATTATATATTTATATTTAATTTAAGGAGCCATTAAAAGTGGTATAGTTCTTGAGTATACAAAAGTAAAAAAATAAATAATTCTTCGGGAAGCAAAATAATATTTTTCAATATGGATTTATTTTCAAAGAAATTTTAAAAAGGGATAAACATGTTAGAAGGAAAAAATTCACAAGTTGCTTTCGATATTAAACCGCGTCCCTGGGCCAATAGTGTTCCGAAACTCATTACCCTGAACGTCTACACCGCATTAAAACGATTATTCGATATCATTCTGGCGGTTGTATTTCTCATTATATCTCTCCCGCTGATGGTTGTTATCGCTATTTTAATTAAACTGGATTCGCCGGGTCCCATACTCTTCCGTCAAATGCGAATCGGACAAAATCGGCGCAATGGTTTTTCCGAACACAATTACAATCCGGAACGACGCGGTAAAAACTTGAAAGGACGTCCTTTCAATATTTATAAATTTCGAACCATGCGAATCGATGCCAGTCAATACGATGTTTCACCAAAAGAGAATAAAGATCCCAGGCTGACAAAATCAGGGAAATTCCTTCGGGCGACCTCGCTGGATGAGCTTCCCCAATTGCTAAACGTGCTCAAAGGTGATATGAGCCTGGTGGGGCCGCGCCCGGAAATGTCTTTCATCGTTGAAAATTATACACATTTGGACGCCCTTCGGCTGAACGTAAAACCGGGCATTACAGGCTTGTGGCAGATTAAAGGCGCCCGCGCCCAGAAAATACACGAGAATCTGGAGTATGATCTGGAATATATTAAAAATCGGTCATTGTGGTACGACTTCAAAATAATGATCAGAACCATTGTTTACATGATGTTGCTTCGGAATATCTGAACCAGTTCGATTATTCAGCAAAATCCTAAAATGCTCTAAGAGGTATAAAATGAAAATCAAAAAACAAAATATTCTCCTCCTGATTCTGCCGCTGCTGATTTTTCAAATGACAGGCTGCGGAAACAGGATGCACACAAAAGTCACGCCGAACGCTCAAACCACGGAACGTGTTTTTCAAAACGAAAGACCGATGATGCCCGAGTATCGGCTGGGGTATGGCGATGTGGTCGAAATTAAATTTTTCAATAACAGCCAATTCAACGAAACCGTGACTGTGCGGCCGGATGGCAGAATCTCCATGGAAAAAATTGGTGAAATGCTGGTGGCAGACAAAACACCCGATGAACTCGGCAAAGCAATCACCAACGTTTACTCGAAAATCATCAAAAATCCGGAAGTGACTGTGATTGTTCGGAATTTCGGCGGGTACCAGGTTTACATTTTAGGCGAAGTCGAGGAGCCGGGCGCCATCGCCATGCAGCGAAACATGACAGTGCTGCAAACCCTGGCCCAGGCCGGTGGACAAAAACAGGGAGCCAGCTTGAAGAGCATTATGCTTATGCGTCGCACAAACACCGGAGAAGTCGCGGCCAAAAGAATCGATTTGAGCGGACCTTCTCCCATGAGTGTACAATCGAATGACGCGTTCGTGCAGGCAAATGACATCATTTACGTTCCCAAAACATTTATTGCCAATGTCAATTCTTTTGTTGAGCAGGCCACCTCAGGCATCATTAAACCACTGGACATTTACTTTCAGGCAGCCTGGTATTCGCGCTGGCGATAAGCTGAAACCTAACTTCCAATTTAAAGAACAGGAAATTGACGTGAATTTCAACAATTATCAAAATATGGATTATTTTCAGGTGGAATCCAATCATCAGAATCCGATTCAGTACACCATCGATGTATTTTTGAAACGGAAGCTGCTCATCATCTGTGTATTTTTCAGCATTCTAATTTTGGTCACCGTGACTTCAATTTTAAGAACACCAGTGTTCAAAGCCAACTCCAAAATTCTTGTTGAGCGGGAAATGGACAGCGAAAAATCCCTGCTCTTCCGGATGAATTTGAACAATGCTTTCGATAGCTACGACTGGCTGAAATCCGAAGTTGAAATTCTGCAAAGCACGCCGGTGGCCATGCGGGTCATCGACAGCCTGGAACTGTATGCAAACGGTCTTCAATCGGCCGGGTCGGAAGAACTGAATCGGGTGCTGGCTTTGTTCGCGTCCAGTTTAACCATCGAGCGCCCCAAAGATTCCAATGTCATCGACATCATGTATGAATCCGAAGACAAAGCGGAAACAGCCCGCGTGGTCAACGAACTGGTGGAAGCGTACATGGATTATCGGTCCCAGCTTTTCAGCGAATCCGGCGACTACCAGTTTTTGAACAAGCAAATCACTTTGACTGAAGATAAGCTGAACGGACTGGAACAGCGGCTGTCGCAATTCAAACAAACTCAGGAAGTCACATCACCGGATGCCCAGCGGGATATTCTCCTTTCTAAGATAGCGGATTATGAAAAAGCAATGACCACGGTGCGCACCAAACGCATCAGCAAAGAGACCATGCTGAATATCATCGAAGAGCAGATGGCAAGCGGCGCAGACGTAAACATCCCGGTGACGGAATCATCGGACAGTCCCAGCCGCGAGAAATACATCACCAAATTGCGTGGTGAATTGCTCGATCTGGAATTGCAGCGCAGTAAATTATTGCAGAAATACACCCCGGAATATGAAGAGGTGGTCAACATGGGTAAAGCTATCACAAGCATTCGGGGGCACATTGAAAAAGAAATCAACCAGATCGTCGAATCTGAAAAAACGGCCATTCGCGCGCTCGATGCAGAGGAGCAGGTATTGGCCGGAACCATTCGAAATTTGAACGGACAGATAAAACAGTTAGCAAAAAAAGAATACGAACTGACCCACTTGTCGCGCGGCATCTCGGATAACCGTGAAGTCTACTCCATGCTGTTGAAGCAGCGAGAGGAAGCGCGGATTTCGCAAGCCAAACTGGAGCGCGGTGTAAAAATAAAAGTGATCTCCCCGGCACTGACCCCGACCAAGCCGTTCAGCCCGCAGAAAAAAAGGAATCTGTTTTTGGGCGTGGTCATGGGACTCGTCACTGCGTTCGGGCTGGCATTTCTTTTGGAGCACTTCGAAGATACGCCCAAAAAACGCGTAGAGGCGCTGGAAACATCAAATTTGCCGGTGTGGGGCTCGATCAGCACAATTAAAGTCGGGCCGTCGATGAGCAACTGGGAGAAAATTTTATGAAACTGGCTTACGTTCGGACCGAAGCTTTGGCTTCGGAAGTCTATCACGATTTGGCCTGGATTGCAGAGTCGGCTGAATCGCTCCATGCGAATTCGGTTCACAACAAAAAAAATAAAGCCAATGAAACACCAGCTCGGTTCGGCCGAATTCAGGTATCGACTGCCTCGCACCTAGCGCCAACATTAAGCCGGGAATCAGCCATTAATTTTGACGAACTCAGCCAGAATGTGATTCAGGCGCGGAGGGAAAACGGAACCAGGGTTTTGGCGCTGACAAGTGCGACATCCGGAGAAGGCAGCTCAACCATCGCGTACTTTTTAGCATTGAAATTAGTGCAAGCGGCAATCATACGAAAAGCCGGTGTTCTGCTCATCGACGCCAATCCTTTCAGGCCACAGCAGCATCATTTTTTCGGGATTCCACAGCAGGCTGGTCTGGTGAAAATTTCATTAGGAACTGATTCGCTTGCCAGGCAGGATTCGCTCTATCTGCTCACCTCCCGAATTTCGCCGGCGCAATGGGGAAAATTCATCAAAGCCGGCACTTATGAATCCCTAATAAACAAGCTGCGAAAGAAATTCGAATTCATAATTCTCGACGCCCCGGCCATATTGCCGCATCCGGATTCAGCCAGGCTCTGCCGAATTTCCGATGGCGCGCTTCTCGTTGTTAACAACAATGAACCTGAACGGGACGAAATCGCCGCGGCCAGTCGTCGGCTCTCACAACATAATGTTAAAACTCTGGGAATTGTTTTCAATAATGTCAGCAATTCCAATTCAAATAAAAATATAAATTGACTTCACCCAGATAGAAATAATAAGGAGCATAACAATGGAAACCAGCGCACTCCCTTTAAAAGAAAATGAAACACACAATGAATATCTCGTATTCGGCAGCCCAATCATCAACGACGAAGAAATTGAAGAAGTCGTGGATTCACTCAAATCCTGCTGGCTGGGCACCGGGCCCAAAGTTGCCCGCTTCGAAGAAAAATTCCGAAATTACGTTGGCACCGAATTCGCTTTGGCTGTGAATTCCTGCACAGCCGGTTTGCACCTTGCCATGATTGTTGCAGGCGTTGGCCCCGGCGACGAAGTGATCACCACGGCCATGACCTTCACTGCCACGGTGAACGCAATTTCCCACACCGGCGCCACGCCGGTGCTGGTGGATGTAGACAGGGAAACAGCCCTTATCGATCCGGAGCGAATCAGGGAAGCCATCACCGCGCGAACCAAAGCCATTGTCCCGGTGCATTTGTACGGTCGTCCCTGCAACATGGACGAAATAATGGCCATTGCGGAAGAACATAATCTGCTCGTCATCGAAGACGCGGCGCACGCCATTGAAACGGTGTACAAGGGCAAAAAAATCGGGACCATCGGCGACCTCAGCGCGTTCAGCTTTTACGTCACCAAAAATATGACGACAGGCGAAGGCGGCATGGTCACCACGAATAATCCGGATTTTTCCGACAAAATTAAAGTCTACGCTCTGCACGGCATGAGCAAGGACGCCTGGAAACGATTTTCCGACGAAAGCTACAAACATTACCAGGTGGTTGCCCCGGGCTTCAAATACAACATGATGGACATTCAGGCAGCCATCGGCATCCATCAAATGGATCATTTGGGCGGCTGGCTGCTCAGGCGGAACGAAATCTGGCAACGCTACAACGAAGCCTTCGCTGACCTGCCGGTGACGCTGCCGGCCGAGGACGAGCCGGACACGGTTCACGCCCGTCACCTGTACACGCTGCTCATCGATGAGGACGAAACCGGCATCAGCCGGGATGAATTTATGATCGAACTGCACAAACGAAATATCGGGACCGGCGTGCATTATTTGGGCGTTCATTTGCATCCGTATTATCGCGATCGGTTCGGCTATAAACCATCGGATTTTTCCAATGCAACCTGGCTGAGCGAGCGGACAGTTTCTATTCCGTTGTCGCCAAAGTTGAAGGATTCGGATGTGGATTATATCATCCGCACGGTCAGAAAAATCATTGTTGCAGCTTCGGAAAAAATGGAAAAAATGCGCGTTTTCTCCACGAAACAAATTTCTCATGCTGTTTCTTCAACGTGAAAAATCAGAACTGTACATATTAAATTCGAAAAGGGAAAAATCAGGGAGCTATCAAAAATGAAAATTATTAACACGCTTACGAAGGATTTTTGGGATGAGGTTGTTTCCAAATCAGGAAACGCGACATTTTTTCATTCACCGACCTGGGCGGAAATAATTTCTCAAACATACCCGGAGATGCGCATCGCCACAAAGGGAATCGAGTTCGGAGATGGCACCCGGGCTGTATTTCCGTTAATTTCTGTTCGCACCAGGCTCAATGGTATTTTCAACACCTATTATTCAATGGTTCCCGGCGTCTACGGAGGTATCATCAGCGATGGCAGGCGGTTAACCACTGTGGAGCTTGAGATGATTTTTTCCAGATTAAAAACTCGGAAGTTTAATCATATCATTTACGTGGACAATCCATTTGAAAGCTATGAAATTCCGGAAAGCTATCAGAAAAGGGAAATGTTTACGCACGTTTTAAAACTGAACTCTGATTTCGAAATTACGAAAAGAAATTTCTCAAGGGGTAACAAATCGAATATTAAC
Source organism: uncultured Cytophagia bacterium (assembly GCA_964605145.1). Classification (GTDB taxonomy): domain Bacteria; phylum Zhuqueibacterota; class Zhuqueibacteria; order Thermofontimicrobiales; family Thermofontimicrobiaceae; genus CAZSBG01. Next base: position 9,213 of record CAZSBG010000030.1, read on the forward strand.
AAATCGAAAAGAAGAGGTGTTTCAATTGAAAATGCACAAACAGAAGCAGATTACAAAGAATACTATGAGATTTATAATGACTCGCTGTCTCGCTGGGGAGATCATACGTCCAGCCGCTATTCATTTGAACTATTCCACAATATTTACAAAATTAATTCTCCAAACATAAAATTATGGCTGGCAAAAGTCGATAATAAAGCAATTGCCGGCGCATTGGTCTTTTATCAGAATAAACATGCAGTTGCCTGGCACGGCGCCTGCCTGCAATCGCATTTTGATTTTCGGCCGAATAATTTACTCTACGCCGAAATCATTCGCGACGTCTGCGAACAGGGCTATAAATATTTTGATTTCAATCCCAGTGGGGGCCATGAAGGCGTGGTTCGTTTCAAGGAATCGTTTGGCACAAAGCGGCTTAATTTTCAGGTGCATCGCTGGTCTTCCAATTCACTGTACAGGACATATTTAAAACACAGGATACGCGAACAATCGTGAATTTAAAAACACAAACCGCCACCGGGGTGAAATGGACAACGCTGGCAACCGGGATCAACACAGGATTGCGGATGTTGCAGCTTCTCATTCTCGCCAGATTTCTGTCACCGGAAGATTTCGGGCTGATGTCCATGATCTGGATTATTGTCGGCTTCATTCAAATTTACACGGACTTTGGTGTTTCCAGCGCCATCATCCACAGGCAGGACACAACGCCGAATCAACTTTCAACGCTGTACTGGCTCACAATTTTGGTTGGTCTGGTTACGTTCGCTATCGTATGGATCGGCACTCCGCTCGTCGTTTATGTTTTTCACGAACCGAGGCTAATTCCATTGTTGCACGTTGCCGCGGTCGTTTTTCTCATCACGCCCTGGGGCCAGCAGTTTCAAATTCTTCTGCAAAAAGAATTGAAATTCAACCTGTTGGCCCGGCTGGAAATTATTTCGACGGTCAGTGGTGTGGTTATCACAATTTTACTCGCTGCACTGGGACACGGCGTTTGGTCGCTGGTGCTGGGATTGATTGCCACCGAATCTGTCAAAACGCTGCTGCTTTTTCTTTTCTCATGGAATGAATATCGGCCCGGCTTTCATTTCAGTCGGCGCCATTTGAAAGGCTACCTCAGCTTTGGCTTGTACCAGATGGGCGAGCGCAGCGTGAATTACCTGGGCCAGCGCTTCGACCAGTTGCTCATCGGAAGCATTTTGGGCGCGCAAACCCTGGGCTATTACAATTTCGCGTACAACCTCGTGATTCAGCCCGTCAGCAGGATCAATCCCATTGTCACGCGCGTGGCGTTCCCTGTTTTCTCGAAAATGCAGGGCGACAACAATCGCCTAAAAAGTGGCTATTTGAAAGTCATCTCCCTGCTCACAACCATCAATGCGCCGCTGCTGATTGGACTGGCCATATCCGCGCCGGTGGCGATCCCTCTCGTCTTCGGGGCCAAGTGGACGAACTCCATCATTCTCGTACAGATTTTGAGTTTGGTCGCCCTCATCCGAAGCGTGGGCAATCCGGTGGGAAGTCTCCAGCTTGCCAAAGGCCGCGCCGACTTAGGTTTCAAATGGAATTTCATTCTGCTGTTCATTTATATTCCCACGATTTATCTTGGCGGAAAACTTGGCGGCGCTGTTGGCATCGCGCTCTCCATGCTTGTGTTGCAGATTTTCTTGCTCGTCCCTGCCTATTTCTACCTCATTCGCACCCTCATTGGAAAATGCGCCCGCGAATATTTCACAGAAATGCTCAAACCAATTATGATTTCTGCAGAAATGGCGATAATTGTAGTAGGTTTATCTATGATTTTCAGCGCTGTTCCGGCGATCATCAATTTGAGCATCCAAATTTTCGCCGGATTAATTTCCTATATGGCGCTCACAAAAATTCACAGCAAGGGAACCATCGAAGAATTCCAGTTCATCCTTGCGGCGAAGCATTCGTGACGCGAAGTACGGTAAAATTGTAAGGCTGAAATTCCAAAAAGCAATACTCAAAAGACAAATAAAATTCAATGACCGAAATAATAAATTCCAAACTGTTCAGCCATTCTTTTGAATTTTGTTTTTGGGATTTATTTGTTTTTTGTCGCTTGTATTTTGGAATTTTTCATAAAGCACGTTCCAGTCATTTACAAAACTAATCCAGAGAAGTAACCAATGAAAATACTTCATTCCATAGAAACCTGGCTCAATCCAACCGAGAACTGGATTTTCGACCAAATTAAAGCGACCAATTTTGAACAGGATGTACTATGTTCCAATTTGAGAAATCCGCTAACGCCGCTGCCCAATGGAACGGCTTACATTCGAAAAAGTCAAAATCCAACTGAAAATTTGAAGCGAAAATTGAGCAATCGGTTCAACGTTAATTTTTCGAGAAGGGATAAGTTCAAAAGATACGCGGAGTACGACATCCTTTTCTCCCACTTCGGGTACCAGGCGTGGGAGGATTTGCTTTACTTGAAGAACAGCGCATTAAAACGAATCGTTCGGTTTTACGGCATCGATCTGGATTTTACCGTTCGAAAAAAATTCTGGCAGGAGCGATACCAAAAAGTCTTCGAACGCTACGACAAAATGGTCGTAGAAGGTGTTGCCATGAAAGAGAAACTTCAGCAATTTGGCTGCGCGCCGGAAAAAATAAAAATCCTGCATCACGGCATCGTACCATTTTCCACGCCGCCGGAACGGGATTTCTCCGATGTTAAAAATGTAATGAAATGTCTCATCTGCGGGCGTTTTGCCGAGAAAAAGGGCTTCCGCTACGCGGTTCACGCGCTGGGCGAATTGAGGCACCGATTCAAAGCGCCGGTGGAGCTCACCATTATTGGCGACGCTGCGCGTGACAATGATTTCCTGGAAAAAGAAGAAATGGAGAAACTGAACAAGCGTTACAAGCTGAAGGCCAAATTTATGGGCATGGTTTCGTTGGAAGAGATGCAAAAACAAATGGCGATGAACGATTTTTTCATTTCGCCATCGGTCACGCCGGCCAACGGTGATGTGGAAGGCGGATTTCCCACGACGCTCATTCACGCGGCAAATCACGGCATGATTCTGGTGGGAACCACCCATTGCGATATTCCGGAGATCATTCATCACGGCAAGAACGGCTTTCTCTCCCCGGAGCGGGATGTGGAAAGCCTGTTAGAACATCTGCTGGATCTGAGCTGTGCTTCTCCGCAAGAACTGCGCGCCATGTCCGATTACAGTTACCAGTTGGTGAAAAGCCAGTTCAATTTGGCTGAAGAAGGCAGAAAATTGGAGGATTTGTATCTCAAAACGCTCAATGGCAATGGTAAGAAATGAACGAAGCGCCACTCAAAACAAGTTGGATGCCATTGAACTTCCAGCCGGGGCTGGTTTCAGTCATCATTCCCACATTCAACAATGCGCATCTCATCGGCGAAACCATGGGGTCGGTTTTCTTTCAATCGCATCGGCCGATGGAAATCATCGTTGTGGACGACGGTTCGACAGATGCCACGCGCGACACAATTGATGAATTCAAGAAAAAATACAGATCCGACCCTGCTTTCGAAATTCGGTATTTCTTTCAACAAAACAATGGCGGGGCAGTCGCCCGGAACCAGGGCATTGCCAAATCGCGCGGGGAATTCATTCAGTTTTTGGATTCGGATGACGTGTTGTCCGAAAATAAAATAGCGCTTCAATTGCAAGCATTAAAAAAATTGCCCGAAAAAACCACGACCTACAGCTCGTGGCGTTATTTCGAAAAACGTGGAGCAACGTTTCATCTTTACAAATTGTACGGCGAACGAAAAACCGAAAATCAGCTTCTCGACTGGATCAGCGGCTGGTTCCTGCCCTCGCCCTCCATTCTCTGGAGACGCTCCGACATTTCCGCACTTGGCCCCTGGGAAGAAAGCCTGAAAGCCGACCAGGACGGCGAATACGCGCTTCGGTTTTTGATGGCCGGCGGTTCTTTCACTTTTGTGGAAAACACCAGTGCCTATTACCGCCAGGGCCAGAATTTAAAAAAAGTTCAGTCAACAGTCAGCCGGCAGGCGACTGCGGATTCCATCAAATCGAGAATCAGCCTGGTGCAGCGATTGGAGGCGCAACTCACCCGGCAAAACAGACTCGACGCTGACATGCGAAACGCCCTGGCCCGGCGCTATTACGAAATAGCACGTCACTGGACTCAGCACCACAAAGCGCTTCGTCGGATTTGCCTGCAAGAATTTGAACGGCTAAGCAGCAACGGCGTAATTTCTGCATCTCTCCCCCACCGCGCGCTCCATGCCATTTTCGGCTTTGCCTTCACGCAAGAGCTGATATTTTTTGTCCGAAATATTCTTGGCGTACCGCGGCAATTCCGTTCCCAAAAAGTAAATTCGCTGGAGGAATTATGTCGCCTCTAAAATCCAACCGCTAATTTCGCGAATTACGCGAATTAGTAATCAAGCAAAATCAACTTATTCTGTTCAATGCTATCCCAAGCAGGATAACCTGAAATAACAAATTTCAATTACCAAATATCAAGCAAATCACAAAATCAAATTCCAAAGAAATAAAACGCGGACAGTGCTTTTTGGTATAGCATTTTCGAATAGCGTTTGAAAATTGAATTTTTGTATTTGGATATTATTTGATATCTGGATTTTGTTTTTTTGTAATTTTCTGCCAAACAAGTTCAGACTTTTATTCTTCAGGTACTAAACTTCATCAGTCCAAATCTTTTAAATCAATCCGTGCAATCCGCCAAATCCGTCTCATCCGCGTTCTATAAGCGATTTATCCATACACGCAACATCAAAAAATTCAAATTGATATTTTCCTTTCCAAAACAACCTCTTTGTCTCATTTTGAAATTTTTCCACATAGATTTATTCCTTTTAATTTCAAAGCGTTAAACCACAATTTTGTTATGGCATAATACTTGAATTAATATAGGTACAATTAATTTCAAATCAAATATTTAGACGATAAAATCGATGAGACAATCCCCTCAAAAAACAACTCTCACTCCCTGGCTCATTTTTCTCTTTCTGTTCGTGATGTTTTTTTTCATGGATGGCCATAATTTATCGCGGCCGTCCCGGGAAAAGGGCAGCATCGAGCAGGAGATGACCAAAGTTGAAGACGGCCGCCTGGACAGGCGCGTGAGCATTTTCCTGCTGTTCGGATTTGCGCTGTACAGTCTGGCCAAACGAGGAACTCGCCGCATTCGCCTCAACGGATTCATGGGCTGGCTCAGCATTCTGTTTTTCATGTGGGCGTTCTACAGCCTCGCCTGGTCCGATGCCTTTGGCTTGACTGTGCGACGTTTGATGGTCTTGTTCATGCTGTTCGTGACAGCGCTGGCAATGGCGGAGCGGTTTACAATTCGCCGATTGGCCGCGTGGATTTTCTTTGCCACGCTGGGCTACGCGCTGATTGGCCTGGCCGCGGAAATCGCTGCAGGGACTTTTCTTCCTTTGAACGCCGAGTATCGCTTCGCAGGAACACTTCATCCCAATCACCAGGGAATGAACAACGCGTTGCTCATCATCAGTGGCATTTTTCTGTGCGACTACTTCCCGCGATTTCGAAAATGGATTTTGTTGGCCGTGCTCGGCGCAGCGATTCTGCTCATCCTCACAAAATCGCGAACCTCGTTCATCAGCGCGTTTGCAGGAATTTCGGTGTACCTGAGCCTGCGGCTGTCCCGATTTCAAAAAGTCGCAGCTATTTTTACATCCATCATTGTGTTGTGCCTGGTGCTCATTTATGCCGGTGATTCAGTTTTCCCAACGGTCCAAAATGCTGCGCTGCTGGGCCGCGAGGACAGTGACGAAACAGTAGCTTCGCTCACCGGCCGCGTGCCGCTTTGGAAATTGTGCATCAGCTATGTGGAAAAGCGTCCGGTCCAGGGTTATGGCTTTGGCGCCTTCTGGAATGAAAAAAACATGGCGAAAATTTCCGCGTCCGAAAACTGGGCCATCGGTGAAAGCCATTCGGCTTACATCGAATTGGCGCTGGGGTTGGGAATTATCGGACTGATCCTCTATCTGGCCCTGCTGTTCGGCGGATTCACCAAATCGCTTTTAAATTTTAAGGACACAAAAAATTCTGAATTTCTATTTTTAGCGGTCATTCTTTTATTCAGCATCATCGACGGCTTTCTGGAATCGGCCATCGTTTTCCCGAGCCTCTTCATGCTGCTGTGTTTTTTCGCTTTTTTGAAACTGGGATTTATTCAGGAACGACGCAAACAGGAGTTAATTCATTTATGAAAAATGAAAAAATAAATATCATCGTGTGCACCTACAATCGGGCGACCATGCTGGCCAACGCACTGGAAAGTTTGATTGAACAGGACACCGATGGTTTATTCGAATACGATATTTTTGTTGTAAATGATAATTCAACCGATGATACGCGCGAAGTGATTCGCCGCTTTGAAGAATCTTCGCATGTGCCGGTGACGTGCGTGAAAGGCGACGGCGAAGGAATCGCCAAAGCGCGCAATCGCGGCATCGATGCGTCGGATGGTGAATACGTGGTGTTTTTCGATGACGACCAAATCGCCGAACCGGACTGGCTCAAAGAAATGTTCATCACGATGAAAGTAACCGTGGCATGCTGCGTCGGCGGGATTCGATTATTAAAATTGTCTCAAGAAGAATTGGCGAAGCTCTCCCCTGTCACACGTCGAATTTTGGGCGAAATCCACCACGGCGATGCGGTTCGAAAAAGCAGGCGCAAGGAATTTCCGGCAGCCGGCAATGTTTTAATAAAACGATCCGTATTTAATATTGTTGGGAAATTTGACGATTCATTGGTCAAAGGCGGGGAAGATATCGAATTTGCGCGACAGATTCGCCTGGCCGGGCTGGATGCATGGTACACGCCGAAATCGATTGTCTACCACGAAACACCGCTGTATCGGACAAAGAGCGATTACCTATTCTGGACGTCGCTTCGAAACGGCGACAATTTCGCGTATCGCGATTATCTGGAATGGGGTCTGCCCAAGACGCTGCTGGCAGCCGCGCTGCGCTGGGGACAGGCATTGGGAATCAATCTGCCGCTTTACCTGCGCGCCCGTTTTCGAAAAAACGCGCCGGAGGCAGTCGGCCGAAAATGTTTGCTGCTCAGGACGATTGCTTATTCATACCAGGCCTTGCATTTGATTTCGCCGAAACTTTTTCGGTTCGAAAATTTCTTCGCCCGATTGGAATTCCGCAAGGAACGGGAGACTTTTTCCAACGAAACAATTCAGGAAAGCATCTGAGAGAATGAAAATAGCGCAGGTACATAACTGGCACCGCTTTGGCGGCGGCTCTGAAATTGTGGTGGAAACGACGGTCAATTTGCTGCGGGCAAAAGGACACGATGTTTTGCTGCAAACGTATGACAGCCGAAATTTGATGCACAACCTTCGCGGCAAGGCCAAAGCGTTTGCCTGGGGAATTTATTCGCCGGCCGGGAGAAAATCCATTCGGAAAATGATCGCTAAAGATGCGCCGGAAATCATCCATGTGCATGAGGTTTACCCGTATTTTTCTCCCTGGATTTTGAAGGATTTGAAAAATGCCGGCATCCCGGTGGTGATGACCTGTCACGATTATCGCCTGACGTGCCCCATTTCCACGCATTACCGAAACGGCGAAACCTGCACAAAATGTCAGGACAAAAACGAATTTCAGTGCATTTTCAACAACTGCCGCAACAACATTCTCGAAAGCGCGGCTTTTGCCCTGCGCAGTTTTTCTGCCCGCAAAATGAATCTGTTCAGTGAAAATATCACATGCTACACCACGCCGTCGAACTTCGTGAAAAACTGGCTCGTCGAATCCGGATTTCCGGGGGAGCGCATTCATGTGCTGCCCAATGTGAATCCCATTTCCAATTCTGAACCGAAGAAGAACAATGGCGAGTACATCGGTTACGTCGGCAGAATCAGCGAGGAAAAAGGAATCGACACCCTGCTCGAAGCCGCGCGCCAAACCGAACTGCCGGTGCGCCTGGCCGGCGATTATTCTGTCATGCCGGATCTGGTCGCAGCCGCACCCTCCAATGTGGAATTCATCGGCACATTGAACCGCGATCAGTTGGCAGATTTTTACCGAAACGCACGGTTCGTGGTTGTCCCCAGCACCTGCCTGGAAACATTCGGCATGGTCGCGCTGGAAGCCATGAGCTACGGGTTGCCGGTCATAGCTTCCCGAACCGGCGGCTTGCAGGAAGTGGTAAACGATGACGTCAGCGGATTTTTATTCGAAAAAGGCAACGCTATGCAATTGGCCGAAAAAATGAAACAGCTTTGGGCCAATCCCGAATTAGTGAGGAAAATGGGCGAAGCCGGCCAGACTAAACTGAGCCGTGAGTATAGTAAAGAAATTTATTATTCACGGCTGATGGCTATTTATGAAGAAACACTGAAAAATTAAAATTCCAAAATTCAAATAAAAACAAAAATACAATTTTCCAATTCATCAATATTGGCTTTAGTTTTGAATTTGAAAATTTGCTCTTTGGAATTTATTTGTTTTTTGGTACTTGTCTTTTGACATTTTCTCCGGATCGTTCTGGAGTTTTCTCCAGAACGGGAAATCAAATCGGACATGCGTCCGATAAGCGCGATGAATATCGCGAACGATTTTATGTCCAGCATCAATATACTGGACAATCCAACATTTGAAAAATTGGTACTTGGAAATTATTTGTTTTTTGGTATTTGAAAATTGTTTTTTATCCTGTAATCCTGTAAAAAAAGAAAACTAAATGAAAAATAAAAATCAAGAAAATCCAAATCCCGAACCACTCGAATTCAATTTCGGGAAAATCAAATGCAGCACGCATACGATTCCCCAGCAGTTGGATGAAGTTCGGCGGCTCTTGCAGGAAAAACTTTTGCAGCCCCGAACCATTCTCACGGTGAACGCGCATATTTACAACCAAACTTATACCGATTCTGAATTGCAGAAAATTTTCAAATCGGCCCGAATGGTTACAGCGGACGGCCTGTCCATTGTGTGGGCGTCGAAATTATTTCGCACGAAAATATTCGAACGCGCCAATGCCACCGAAGCCTTCCGCGCATTTCTGGAAAAAGAGAACATGCCTGCGAGCACTGGCGTCCTCATCGGCTGCACCGAACAGGAAGCCGAAGCAGCGGCGAAGAAAATGGAGCACATTTCCTCGCATTGCAAAATCAGCCAAATCGTTTCCGGCTATCTCAGCGATGATGAATATGAAAAGCTGTTCGCTTCGCTGGAAAATGTCGATTTTATTTTCCTGGGCATGGGCACGCCAAAGACTGAAAAGATCGCTGCCCTCGCAAGCAAAATGCTGCAGGACGCCATCGTTTGGGGAATCGGCGGCGGCACCATTCGAATTTTCGCTGGCACCATGACCGAAGCCCCGGTGTTCTGGCGCCGCGCCGGTCTGCAGTGGCTTCACCGACTCATTTCCGATCCGGTCGCACTGTGGAAGCGCTACATCATCGGGAATCCGCTTTTTGTTTTCCGGGTTTTTAAGGCAAAACTGTTATCGGCATGAGGTTGTTTGTGGTAAAAAATCCCAAAATGCAATATTCAAAATACAAATAACCTGAATTATTCAAAAATATTGAATGAAATTGACTAATATTTTCAATATTAAATGTTTATTTTGAAACCAGAGTATTAACTTAATTTTATCACCAACTTTTCAAAATGCGCACCATTCAGGTTATCCTGAATCCTTAAAAAATATTATCATAATGCAGGATAAAAAACAAATTCAATTAAATAAATTTCACAAAAAAAGCCCGATCGTTTATAAATCGGGCTTCTTTAATTCTTCAATTTATCCTGCTGAAAGCTGCTAACTGAACGCTGACAGCTACCACTTAATTGCCTGCCGCCGGCGAATGGCTTCCAGGCGCATGTGGTCCTTGGCGCTGTCGTTGCGGTCAATCGTAATCTGATCGATGGAATGGTCGGTGCCGCCGGAATGGCGCACGACCTCGTAAATCGGGTCCCACACGCGGCCGATGCGGTACTGCTCGGAAATGCGGAGCACCAGGTCGTAATCCTCGCCATAGTTGCGGCAATTGTCGCTGTCGTTCATGCCAAATCCGCCCAATCCCTGAATCACTTTGATGTGAGCCGACCGCGGCGCGCCGGCCCCGTTGATGCGGAGAAGATTGTTGCGGCCATTTTTCTCGGTCCATTCGTCGTGCGTCACCACGGGGATTTCCGCCATGCGTGAAAGCTCGCCGGTCTTGTCATCCTTTTTCCAGACTTCGTAGGAACCGACCACCATACCGATCCGCTCGTCTGAATCGAACACCTTCAAAATTTTCTCCACAGCGTCCGGTTTCAGCCGGTCATCCGAATCCAGTTGCACATAATATTTTCCACGCGCCTCGCGAATGCCTTTGTTCAAACAATGGCCGAGATTGTTGATGTCCTCCACCAACAGCTTAACTGCCGGCTTGTTCGGATCATATTTTTTCCCGCCCGGCATGTAGCGCTTCACGCCGTTAATCGTAGGATCGTCCGGCCCACCGTTCACCACCACAATCACCTCCACGTTGGGCACAGTCTGCGCCTGCACGCTTTCAATGGCCGTGCCGATGAATTCCTCCCGATTGAACACCGGGATCACCACACTGGCAATGCATTCCTCAAATTTCTTCTCCTCATCCGGCGAATAGGAAATGGTGTGATAATTGGCTCCCGGGGCCAGGTACGCGCCAATGCGTTTCAGATGCCCGGTGACCGCCTTTTCCATTTCCAACTGAACATCCTTTCCTGCAAGCAAATAGTCGAACACATTGACCTCTTTGGCCGCCGCTTCCGCAATGTACGTGTAGCCATTTTTTGCCGCAGCAATGTGAACCAGCTTGAACTCCGAAGCCGCCTTCAACTTTAAATCATAGAGATATGCGGCCTTGTAATTCTCTTCCAATCCACCAACATGATCCAGCACTTTTTTCGGGAAGAATAAAATTTCGCCAAAATCCATGTTATCCCGAACCCGACCCGGGTGGAAATCCAGCAAATGAATATCTTTCTCAACACCTTTGGCATCGATCAAATGATAATCCGAATACACCAGACCGCAATTCTTCGTCCGTTCGGCAACGTACAAAAACGTCTCCAGTGTGCTGAGCCGAAACGTGAGCCGCGTCTGATCGTTATTGGCCAGCATCACGTACTCGCCTTTCGCCCTGCCGATACCGGCGTTCAAACTGTGCGCGCGATTCACCAGATCCACCGGCACGTGGATCACATTGTCCGATTTCAGAAAGGGAGGCATTGCTGCATTCTGACCGCGCTCATCCACAACAATCAGTTCCCAGTTGTCGTAATTCTGGCCTTTCAAACTCTCCACGGATTCCACAAATGCGTCATCATCATAACCAAGCTTTTCATTGTACACCATAACAATACTGATCTTCTTCATAAGCCAACTCCTGTTTTTTTGCTGGTTTCTATTTCAATTTATTTTATTCATTTTTCATGACACCATAATTTTCCATCAGCAACATACGTTATAGAAAAATTGGATTTTCAAAGATAATTGTATTTAACAAAAGTTGCAAGAAAAAAATGGGATGGTACAAATTATTCAAAAAGTTTCGCTAATATTCTTTGATGAACCAAGTTTCATAAAAAGCTTATATGGAAGGTTAATAGCAAAGCCGGATACGATAGTAAATCATTATTTTTTTTACAACACCTCCATATCTATCTTATTTTTAATAAATATGTTATCCTGTGTTACTATCAGTTGTCAATCATCTGAATTCAAATATTTTCATTTTTATCCTTGACATTTTACTGAAATTGTATTAATTTAAATGCAATTACATCACCTTTGAAATGAATATAGCTTATTGTAACAGACAATACCTATCTTATATAACTAACTAATTAACAATGGAGGAATTATATGAAGAAATTAGTCGTCCTGCTTACCGTGATGGCAGTTTTGTGCATGTTCCTGAGTTCATTCGCACAGGATGCTAAGTTCAAGTACATCGGCGTTAAGAAATGTAAGATGTGTCATAAAGGCGAGAAAAAAGGCAACATCTTTGAAAAATGGGAGGAGCGCGCTCATTCCAAAGCATTCGCTACTTTGGCCACAGAACAATCCATGGCAGTCGCCAAAAAAGCAGGCGTAAAAGGTGAGCCCCAGGAAGCAAAAGAATGTCTCGTTTGCCATGTGACCGGTTACGATGCTCCTGCTGCTGCCAAGGCTAAAACTCTGACCATGGAAGAAGGCGTTTCCTGTGAAGCCTGTCATGGCCCGGGTTCAAAATACAAAAGCCTGAAAGTCATGAAAGGTTTATACGATGGCAGTTTGAAAGATGAAGAATATGGTCTGGTTACACCCAGCGAAGAATTGTGCGTAAAGTGCCACAATCCCAAAAGCCCGACCTACAAAGAATTCAAATACGAAGAAGCTGTTAAACAAATTGCACATCCAATTCCGAAGAAAAGCGATTAATAATTTTAATCGTATATTTCTTCATTCGCTGCAGGTGGTTAGTTGTCAAATAGCTGAAAATGAATGGGAATCTTTTCATTCTTGATTGGCGATAATTTTGCAGCCTGACAATGAAATTTAAAAGCCAACATTATTCGATGTTGGCTTTTTTATTTCTTGCTTTCTCACATATAAAATTTGGGCAACCCAGTGGCAAAGGCCACTGGGTTGCCCGTTGTTTTAAGCTAATCTGATAAAGTAGTTCTATTTACTGAGAAAATTAAATCAAAGTTGATGGTATCTTTATTTATATTGAAAGATCATCGCGTAAATAATCATACCAATGAGCGCGTAACCGAAAATCAGGCAGCACAGGCCAAAAAAGTGAGCGCCTTTTACCAGCCAGTCTGACGGCGCCTTGCCCAGCCTCTTTCTGAGCGTTCCATCTTTTTTCACCATTTCATATTCGCGCGGTCGGTCGTGCTTGAACTCTTCCAATGGAATTTTCCCGGTAAAGATCACCGGATCCATTGGGAATTTCTCCGGGCGAAAATGGGTGTTGAAGAAGTGAAACGTAAAAATGAACCCGGTGGCCAATAGTGCTTCATCGCTGTGAATAATAGTGGCAACGTTGATCATCCAGCCGGGAATGAATCGCGTGAAGAATTCAGGGAACCACAGCACCAGGCCGGTGAATCCAATCATGGCCACGCCCCAGAACACCGCTAAATAATCGAATTTTTCCCAGTAGGTCCAGCGCCCATATTCCGGACGTTTTTTTCCGCCAAAGAACCATTTGATAGTCTGGAAAAACTCTTTCACATCAGTCCAGGTCGGTGCCAAACCGGTATTTTTGTCAAAGATAAATTTGAACAATGATTTCTCTGAATTCTTCCAGCTTTTATAAACAAATACGAAATGAACCATAAAATACAGGAATGTCAGTATTGCGCAGAACCGGTGAATCAGTCCGGCGCCCGCGAATCCGCCCAACAGGTTGGCAAAGAATACGGCCCACTGGGTTCCAGCGAATTTCAATACCATACCAGTCACGGCCAGGCCAAAGAAACTGATAATCACAATAACATGCAGCACTCGCCATACTCTGCCAAAGCGGATGTAATAACTTTTTGATTCGCGCCTCAATTTCTTCTGCAACTGAAAACGATACACCAGGGAACGCGGTATCCAGAGAATGGTGTGAATTCCGAAGAACAAAAACGTCCCCACCAGCAACGCTGTCATTGCCCAGAATGTGTAATATAAAATCGGATATTTGATTCTGTCATGATGAGTTGCATGGGAAAGATACCCTGTAAATTTTCGATTTGAATTTGGATGACACTGGCGACAGGTTTCCACCACGTTGTTATGACTCAACATCGATTTTGGATTTTCAGGGGGAAGCACATTATGGGCACCGTGACAATCAGAGCATTTCGCCGACTTCGCAGCTCCCAGCAGGGAAACCTTGCCGTGATACGTATCGAAATAGGTGCCGGTCTCCCTCTCGTGGCAGGTGCCGCATTCGTCCAGAATCTGACTTCGGAATGAATCTTTATCAATTCGCTCCACGCGGTGCGCGTTATGACAATCGTGACAGGTGGGCAACTTCTCATCAGTCTCGGCGACAAGCGGGCTGTGGATGGATGTCTTAAATTCCTCATAAATCCCCAGATGACATTCACCACAGGTTTGACCAATATTTTCAGGGTGCACCGCGGAATTGGGATCAGAAGCCGGCAACACTGAATGCGCTTTATGGCAACTGTTACATACCGCTGTGACCATTAATCCACTTTCCAGCAATCCTTTCCCGTGAATGCTCATGGCATAGAAATTCGAGGCATCGGACAACTCAGACACATCACGCCTGACGATTTCTTCTCCCTCCCGATGACATTGCCCGCACAGCAGAGGGATATTTTTGGCGAACGTTGGTGACTCCAAATTATCTTTGGGCAAAATACCGTGCTCGCCGTGACAATCGTCGCAGCCGGGTGCATTGGGATTGCCGGCCGCTTGAGCCATCCCGTGGCTGCTCACCTGAAACATTTCCACGGCCTCTGCATGGCAAATTGAACAATCCACAGGCCCTGAATCTTTACATACCGGGTCTTTCAGATTGCTCACATTCACGTGACATTTGATGCATTCCATTTTATTTCCGTGCGCGCTATTATTCAATTCATGAATGTCAACAAAAAGAGAATCGATTTCGCCATTTTCAGTTCTGACCAGCCCCGGTTTGGAATGGCATTTCATGCAGTACTCATCTGTCATAGTATCCACGTAGAAAACGCGCCGGATTTTGTGAGGAGAGTGACAATCAATACACGCAGGTATAATATCCGGCGAACGCTCCCAGAGTTCACCCCGCACAACTTTGATATGAACCTGCTCAATCAACGCATGACATTCCATGCACGTCTGAGCAATATTATTCCGATTGATGGAAGAACGTGGATCGGTATGAGGAAAAATATTGTGCGCAGTGTGGCAGCTTGTACACACAGCCGTGCCGGTCAATCCACGTTTAAATAATCCTTCGCCGTGAATGGACATGGAATAATTCTGAATAATGTCTTTCTCAGGAATATCATGCACCTTCACCATGTCCGTGCCTTCTTTATGGCAGCGACCGCACATGACCGGGATGTTCATCACGTAGGTTGGGGACCGTGGGTCTTTTGGTGGCAAAATGTAATGGGAACCGTGACAGCTCAAGCATGTGGGCGCATAAGGATCGCCACGTTCGAACGCCTGACCATGTAGGCTTTCCACATAAGATTCCTGTTCAGCATCGTGACAGTTCTGACATTCAACCTTTTTCAGAACGTCATCATGCGGCAAATCATCCGTATCGATGTCGTCGTGACAGGAAATGCACCCAACATCTGTATGAGAAGAATTGTAATACTCATTCTTTTTGATAAAGAGCTGAATCACCTTACCATCTCTTTCTACTGTCAACGTTGGATCAGAATGACAATCAAAGCAGATTTCATCATCATCCTGGGCGAGAAGAGAGCCTGAAAACACGAAAGATACAAACAGAAAGAGAATCAGTAATTTTTTCATGGGCAGGATCCTGTGTTTAATTTAAACCCAGCGCGGCAAAGCCGCACATAATAATACTTGAAGACCGATTCATAGATAATTCTTTTGCACAAATTTGTAAAAGTTGCTGGGTAATCGCATAGTTTAATATTCAATATAAAATTTTTTTATAAATTGTCAAGCGAATTCTCTTGTACAGCCTTTATGCACATTAAAAAATTTGCCTGGTTTTAGAAACATGTTTGAAAATCAAAATTATTTTTGTATATTTAATAAATTCAGTCACAAGAGAAAGAACGCATGAAAGACAAAATAATAATCAATGGCATTGCCACCATCCTTGTTCTGTTTTTTGGTATTGTCGCGCATATCCAATATTTCCAGACGAAAAACAATGTCATTCAGCTTTACAGCGACAAGCAGAATATTTTAGCCAGACAGGCCGCAGTCACACTGGAATCGTTCATCAAGGAACGAATAAAAGCTCTTGATGTTATCGCCGACAATCCGGCCTCGCGTAAACTTCAAAAGGATCTGTTTTTAACTGAATACCGGCGAACTTATGAAAAAGTTAAAGGATTTGCATACATCACATTCCTGAACAAAGATGCAACTGCCGTTGCCGGATTTCCGGAGAATTTCCCCTGTCCCACTGAACAATCGCAAGAGATACGGCTTCGATTTCTTGAAGCATTTAAACAGGCGCGTGATGAGTACAGAACCATTGTATTCTCCCGAAACGTTTTGTCCGACGGCAAGGTTTATGTCTGCTTAATCTCCCCTGTTTTTTCTTTTAACAACGAATTCCTGGGCGCCATAGTTGGTTCACTGGATGTTAAAGAGTCTGTGAGCGTGGCAATGGAGCCAATTATAACCGATAAGAAGGATTATGCATGGATTCTCAATCAAGATGGCTACTTGTTATATCATCCTCATCAGGAATCGATGCTATTAAAAAATGTTTTTGAAAGCCAGGAAACCTGCTTCCAATGCCACACAAAATTTTTCATCGAAAAAGAGATGCTTAAAGTGGAAACCGGATCCGGCGTAACTTTCAACACCCAGGTGAAAAAACAGCTCATCGGTTATTCTGCCCTTCATCTTGCCAATACAAAATGGATTGTCGCAGTCAGTTCGCCATTCACACGAGTCACCGCCGCTGTTCGAAATCAATTTAAAAATTTATTGATCATGATTTCACTGATGATTCTTTCGGTTATTATTGGCGCCGTGTTTATCAATCGTATAAATACGAAACGCATATACACGCAAAAAGAATTGGAGAGCCTCAAAATACAAACAGAACTCATCAGAGAAAAAGACGCCGCCGAAAGCCGCTATCGTCTGCTGGTTGAGCAATCGCCTGATCCGATTTTTCTGTGCGACCGCAAGAAATTCATCATGGTAAACCCCAGCTTCGAAAAAATTTTCGGCTACAGTCAGGATGATGTGTGCTCCTCTAATTTCTCATTATTCAGATTGGTCAAACCGGACAGGTCGGATGAATTAAGACAAAAAATCAATGATTTCATCAGGAACCGGGAGCAATTCTCGTCTATACACATCGAGATGGTCAGCAAAACCAAAAACCCGCTCCAGGTGGAAATTTCATTGGGTCGTTATTATATTGACAATAAATTAGTCTACCAGGGCATTGTTCACGATATCACACAAATAAAACAATTGGAACGGGAGCGGGAGCAGAAAAAGCATCTGGCCATTCTTGGTGAAATGTCCGCCCGCATTGCTCACGAAATTAAAAATCCTCTGGCGAGCATTCAAACCGGCATTCAATTGCTGGAAAGCCAGTTGCAAGAGAATGATGCGCAAAAAGGCTACTACGAAAGGCTGCGGGGCGAAATTCAGCGAGTGGACACCATTTTAAAAGGGCTGCTCACATACGCCAGAGGAGAAAACTTATCCATTAAATCCGTGGCTCTGGAACCACTACTCTCCAGGTTCCACGACCTGGTTATGCCCACAATTCAGAAACAAAATCTCAATTTCGAAGTACAAATCGATGAAAATCTACCACTGCTCAACATCGATGAACAAAAAATTGAACAAGTGTTGTGGAATATCGTTTTGAACGCTGTTCAGGCAAGCAAACCGGGAAACACAATTTTCTTCAATGTTTCAAAAAATGCCAGTGTTGTAAAAATCCAGGTTCGCGATGAAGGGGACGGTATTTCGGATGAGCTTATGAAAAAAATATTCGTGCCGTTTTACAGTACCCGCACCCATGGTTCCGGCCTGGGCCTGGCCATCAGTAAAAAAATAATTGAATTGCACCATGGAAAATTGTATATTGAGAGCAGCGCGAATACCGGCACCGCAGTCACAATTGAACTGGGAACAGACCGGGCGTAAACATCGAACCGCGACACAGCAAATTCATTTCGAAGATAACGAATTCATATAAATAAATCAGCTTATGAACAATTCAAGATATATACTCATTGTTGATGACGAAGAAAATCTCGCCTTCTTTCTGAAAAGTGCGCTGGAACAGAAAAGCTATTCAGTTGAAGCTGTGCATTTACTGGAAGATGCGAAAAAATCAATTCAGTCTAAGTTCCCTGACCTCATCCTTTTGGATTTGAACCTTCCGGATGGTGATGGTTTGGAATTATTCCGAATGATCAAAGAAATGGGGCTTGGCATTCCGACAATTGTTATCACAGCCCATGCTTCGGTGAAATCGGCCATAGAAGCACTAAGAATTGGTGTGGATGATTATATCATCAAGCCGTTTGAGCTGGATGAAATCATCGTCAATATCGAAAAGCAATTGCAGCGATTTCAATTGAATAACCAGTTCAACTACTATAAGCAACGATTGCAGCAGGTGTATCAGGAAGAATTTTTTGTGAGCCAACTACCGAAAATTCAGGAAATTCAAAATCTTGCGCTAAAAGTTGCCCAGGTCGAAGAAAGTGTCATTCTCATTGAAGGTCCCAGCGGGACCGGCAAGGAAATGCTGGCGCGCTTCGTTCATCAGAACTCACCGCAATCGGAAGCGCCGTTTGTGGAGATCAACTGTGCATCTTTGCCGGAGAATTTACTTGAGAGCGAGTTGTTCGGATACGAGCCTGGCGCGTTCACCGACGCCAAAAAACGTAAAATTGGATTGGTGGAATTAGCCCAGGGAGGCACGCTGTTTTTAGATGAAATTTCCGAAATGACCCCGGCGCTTCAAGCGAAACTTTTGCGCGTGATCGAAACCCGTGTATTCAAGCGACTGGGCGGTGTGCGAGACATTCGGGTAAATCTTCGCATCATCGCCGCAACCAACAGAAATATCCGCGCTCTGGTTGAAGAAGAGAAATTCCGCGAAGATCTGTTTTTTCGGCTGAACATGTTTCATCTGAGAATCCCGGCCCTCCTGGAACGAAAGGAAGAGCTTCTTCTCATGGCGCAATTCTTCCTCGAAAAAATCGCCAGGCAACTGAAGCGGCAGGTGCGCAGTATTTCAAAAGAGGCTCAGCAGATGATTTTGAAGTACGACTGGCCCGGAAATATCCGAGAGCTGCATAATTCCATTGAACGTGCGGTAATCTTATGCGATTCAGACACAATTGATGTACGGCATGTTGGTTGTGAAATGATGAAAGAGAGAATGGAAACATCCTCAGCTTCTCATTCGATCGCAGATTTAGAAAATTTATCTTTGAAAAATTATATTGACCAGATAGAAAGGTCACTCGTCATTCAGGCGTTGCAAATAAGTGAAGGCAATCAAATTCAGGCTGCAAAAATATTGGGAGAACCCCGACACATCGTTCGCTATTTGATTAAAAAGCACGAAATAAAAGAGTAATACTCGCCAAAAACATCCCACAACCGGTTAATTTTCTTTTTACTGTTAACTTATTATTTCTCCTTATATTAATCACATTTATTTCATCAGTTTCAAAATCGAGACATTTAAAATGTGGCTAATTTTAGCCATAGAATATGAAACCGGATTATCTTTCAATTTTTAAATTTATATTTATTAGACAATTAATTGATTTAGCCTGAATTATTCACAAATTTCAAACAAAAGATGTTTAGATTAATGTTATTAATGAATTTAATCAGATATATGAAATTTAACAAAGTTAGAGATAATGAATTCGGAATGAAGCACCATTCAGGCTATCTGGATTCCTTAATGCATTACAATGAATAATCCAGGTTAGAACAAATTGGCATAAAATTTGACAGATAGAATTCTATTTCCTTTTTCAGGGAAAGAAAATTGCGTCATCTCTGCCAATTCAAAAATAAGCGGGGGGTGAAGCGCACATTTTTTTTGTGGGGGAATATACCTTTTCTATGTCTAATTTCAAACCAAGGAGAAGTGAACATGAAAAAAAGATTACTGATCTTTTTCATGGTGCAGACCTTAATGAGCATGAGTGTAATTTCCATTTTTGCACAAGCAAAATTCGGAACGAGTCTTCATGCGACCAGAGTCGGGAAAAATTACTGGTACGGAAAAGACACCAGTGTTACAGGCGCCCCGTCTCCGGGATTTGAATCATTGACCAATGTGCCGATTGATCATGAAAATCTGGCCTGCACCCAATGCCATCCCGGCGATAATTTGGACGCCAATGGCAATCCCTATGAAACCCCTTATCCAGGAGCCAGTTGCACAGATTGCCACGCAACGAACACCACCGGCATGCCGGTAACAGAGGGCGACTGCCTGGGATGCCACGGCCGGCAGGGCACAGAAATGAACACGCTGGGCTACTCCGATGTCCATCGCGATGCGAGCACACCACTTAAATGCTGGGATTGTCACAAAAAAGAAGAGCTTCACGGCGACGATGGCGTTGAGTACAATTCCATGCTCGAACCAGGCGCTATGAAAGCCAAATGCGAAGACTGCCATACCACAGTGGCCGGCACGCTGCCGGATCATTCATCCTACGACCCCCACTCCGGCAAACTCGATTGCGATGCATGTCATGCGCAAACCGTCATCTCCTGCTACAATTGTCACTTCGAAAGCCAGGTGGAGAGCCACGTAAAACGCGCGAAACAGCCCATTCACGATTTCGTGATGCTGGCCAATATCGAAAAGTCAGGGAAAGTGGGAACAATCACGTTTCAGTCTCTCTCGTATCAGGGCAATACCTGGTCAGCCTTTGCGCCATACCATTCGCATACGATTACTGATGAGGGAAGGCAATGCAACGACTGCCATGCCAATTTTGGCGGACAAATAGAAGCGATAAGTCAATACAACTCAACGGGTGAAGTCAAGTTTGCTACCTGGAATGATGGCGACAGCACTCTGACCTGGCTTCATGGCGTTGTTCCGTTCCCGGAAGATTATGAAACATCATTCAAAATGGATTTTATTACGTACAATGGCAACACCAGTGATCCTGCAGGGCCATCGAAAAATTGGTCTGCGATTGGCGAAGACACCTGGGATGGACACCAGATGTTCTTCGCGACGCCTTTGAGCAAAGACCAGATGAGTAAACTCGGTATGACAGAACCCACAGTGGCGGAAAATTTTTATATGGGAGTCGGTGCTGCCAGTGATGCGGCCGGTTCCTCGTGCGCATCGTGCCACAATGCGAATTCGTTCGCATCGCCGGTGTTTGACGAATGGACCCAGACAAAACATGCCATCGCGCAGGATAGCCTGGCGTTCCTGACGTACTCCTGTCTGTCGTGCCACAACACTGGCTGGGATACCGAAAAAGATAATCACGGCGCCGACGAATACGTCATGGAAGACGCCGGAGCGCCTTTTGGCTGGTCTGTGACAGATCAGGCAAACTGGGACAGGGTGAAAAATGTCCAGTGTGAAACCTGCCACGGACCTTTGGGCAATGGCACAGGTGGTGTCAGCAGCGACCACAACACACCGGCCGGCGCGCCAAATTTCTCAGCGGAAGTGTGCGGTGTTTGTCACGAGGGAAGTCACCATCCAACCTATTCGGAATGGCAGACCTCGAAACATGCGTTCGCCAAAGCCACGACCATTCCCGGCGGCAGATTCGATTTCATCGCTTCCGATCCGAACTGTTCGGCATGTCACACTGCCGAGGGTTTCATTCAGTTCGTGGAAACCACAGATTTGGAACCGCACGTGGAAGCCCCGGGCGATGCAGGCAACGACATTACCTGTTCAGCGTGCCACGATCCTCATGGCGGCGAACATGCCTGTCAACTGCGGATGGACGTGGTTGACATTTGTGCAAAATGCCATAACCCGGAATACAGCCCCGATACACCCACCCCGGACGGCAGCGACCTTCATCACACCACAGCCTATATGTATGAGGGAAAAGGTGGGTACGAGTACCTTGGTTATTCGTACTCCAGCTCCGCGCATAAATTTCTCATTGCAGATAAATGCGTAAGCTGCCATGTATTCGAGACGCCATTTGTTGGAGAGCCGGAAGAAATACCAGCCTATACCGGGCATTCTTTCGAAGCTCACCTGGGCTCGTGCGCTGAAGCCGGTTGCCACGAAGGCAGCTTCAATGTGGCGGACAGCAGCTTCGATTATCGCGGAGTTCAAACCGAAATCGATAGCCTGCTAAATGTGTTGCATACTGCTTTAAGCCGGGCAACCGTAGACGACTCGTCTACCGATGAATTTTATCGCGCTAAATTCAATTACGATTTTGTGTACAGCGATGGAAGTCTTGGCATTCACAATACGCGTTATGCACGTGATCTGTTGACCTCAGCAATTGAAAATTTTATTCCCAGCGCAGTATCGGAAAACAGAATTGTGGTTCCAACCGAATACAACCTGGGTCAGAATTATCCCAATCCGTTTAATCCAACCACACGAATTTCGTTTGCGCTGAAACAGCCGGGCCGTGTGACTCTCACGTTGTACAACGCCGTTGGACAGGTCATTCAGACGATTGTGGATAAAAACTATGCTGCCGGGGTATTCGAAGCCGAAGTCAATGGCAAGAATCTTTCCTCTGGTATGTATTTCTATCAAATCGAAATTTCAGACGGAAATGGCGTTCAGTTCAAAGATATGAAAAAGATGGTTTTGATGAAGTAGTTCCTGTAATTGAAATGAATTACACCAAAGCCGATGTTCCTTTAGCATCGGCTTTTTTTATTGATTACCCTATTTAGGGGAGTAATGCAACACGAATTCTTCAATCGACTTCAATCGCATCATCTACAACAAGAGAAAATTCTCCCAATTCTGCAATATAATGGACAATTTTATCCACACTTCAATTCATTATTTTTCATCGCTTTAGAATAATTTATCTCAGACAAGCAAAAATTCATACGGCTAATATTATCAACATTTGATTTTCACCCATCACTATCATATATTTTAATTTATTATTTTTATTTAAGTTAAAATACCTCAATCAGGCTGGCACCAAATTTGAATTGTCAATCATCCTTAATTTAACAGGGAATTTATGAAAGTCTTAATCATTGAAAATGAAGAGTTTTTTGCAGAAAATTTATGTCGGTGCCTGAAAATTAATCATCAAATAGACATTCAATTTGTTACGCGGGTTGAAGCGGCACTCAAATTAATTAAAGCAACAAATTTTAATTTGATAATTTCCGACATAAGCCTGCCCGATTCAATGACCACAGACTGGCTGCTGGAAATTGGTAAAATTAATTCCGGTCAGAAATTGGTGATCATTTCTTCGTATCAGATTCCCAGAAATATTGAAGAATCTCCGGACCTCGACATTATTGGATATTTTGAAAAACCATTCGACGTACAACATGTTAAAAACCTCATAACTAACTATCTTATTTAACTTTTTGGAGGCTTTATGCTTAATAAAATTACTGTAATCATCCTGGTGCTGTTGTGCAGCGCCACCATGGTTATGGCTCAAACCGTTATGCTGGAACCGAGAGGTGTTTCTCCGGCGCAAGTTAAAGCGGACACGGTTGGCAATCCTGCCTATGTAGGACTTTTCGACCGTCCGTTTAGCGGCCTGGCCAATGTGGGCGTGGAGACGCAGATGTACCTCAAGGGGTACAAAACCTCAGCTCTGAGCAATCCAACCTGGGCAGTGACCCAGCAACCCAATGGCTCAGCAGCAACAGTTGGCACTCCTGTTGCGGTCGATACCTCAACACATATCGCGGTGTTCACACCGGATGTAATGGGCACCTATGTTGTTGAATTTTCCGACGGTGGCGAGACCGCATCATTGACAATTAACGCTGCGAAATATGTCGGTTACGAACCTGGCGGCTGCCAGTTTTGCCATAGCGAACAAACAGATGACTGGAAAATGACCGATCACGCCAGCATGCTGACTCGCGCATTGGATGGTATGCCTGGCGCCCGTAGCGGGGAATCGTGCATTTCCTGCCACACAACAGGTTATGACGAATACGCCGTGAATGACGGTTTCGATGATTTTGATTTCATGTACCCGGATTCTGTCTACCCGGGACAGGCCGCAAACATGGTCGCCCAATATCCTGACGCCATGAATCGCGCGAACATTCAGTGCGAATCCTGCCATGGCCCGGCAAGCGCTCATAATGGCGCAACTGCAGATGCTAAAATGGTATCCTCGTTAGCCACAAGCGCATGTGCCGTTTGCCACGATGACGACCATTACCACGTCTATCCTTCGCAATGGACCGAGGCTGGTCATTCCAATATTCCGAGCTATCCCGGTGGCAGCCGAACAAACTGCCAGGGATGCCATAATGGCGCTCAGTTCATCCAGTTTGCAAAAGGAGAACCCATCACAGTGCAGGAACACGTAGACATTACCTGTGCGGTATGCCACGATCCCCACAAATCATTTGGTGATACAGGTGAGGAAGACAATGGTCGGTATCAGGTGAGAAAAATCGACGCCACGTTAGCCAATGGTGAAATGGTTATGGATGCCGGAACCGGTGGACTTTGTATGAACTGCCACCAAAGCAGAAGAGACGCTGTACCCTATACTAATCAACCGGGTAGACATTTTGGTCCTCATTACGCCCCTCAGGCAGATATTTTGATCGGGACCAATGCGGTCACTTTTGGCAAAGAATTACCGACTTCACCCCATTTCGCTTCGACACAAAATTCGTGCGTGGATTGCCACATGTATGAAGAGGGTGCACATGGCGAACATGACGAAGCGGGAAACTTGACAACAGCGGGTATGCATTCATTCAGCATGGTGAGCAAAGACGACGTTGATAATGTTGCTGCTTGTCAAGACTGTCACGGAGATGTTGGCGAAAGCTTTGATGTAAAGAAATTTTATATGAATGGCAATGCCGACCATGATGGCGATGGCACCGAAGAGGGCTTGCAGGAAGAAGTCCACGGACTGATGGATATTCTTGGCGGATTGCTGCCGGATGCTGATCCACATGCCGATGTTGACAGCACGTGGACAGTCACCGAATTAAAAGCTGCATTCAACCATCGCTTGATCTATTACGACCACAGTTACGGCATTCACAACCCGGCATTCACTGTATCATTGCTGAAAGTTTCAATTCAGGCGCTGCGGAATAACGCTGTTGAAGGTGAAATTGTCGCCATTGAAGATGTGCCAAATGATCAGGGTAAAAAAGTACGAATCATCTGGGATAAATTCGTCGATGACGGCGCAGTAGCCGTTGACCCGGTTGAAACTTACATCGTAAAACGTCTTGACGGCGAAAATGACTGGACCGGCGTCGGGGAGTACACCGCACATGGTGCGAAACGCTATGCACTGGAAGTTCCGACAATGTACGATTCCACAGCACAGGGTGCTGCAATGACTACATTTAAAGTCGTATCAGTTTCGCAAGGTGGAATGATTCATGAATCTCTGCCTGCCATGGGCTACTCTGTGGACAATTTGGTTCCACATGCCCCGGGTGCTTTGATGGCATTGCTTTCTGCCGGCACTGTAGAATTAACCTGGGAGGCGCCTGGTGATCCGGATATCAACTACTACCGCATCTATCGCTCCACCAGTGAAGTGTTCGATGCCAATGAGACTACAGCCATCGGCACAACCACTGAGCTGATTTTCGTTGATGTTCCAACCGGCGCTGAAACCTATTATTACAAAATCGCCGCGTTCGATTTCTCAGGCAATATGGGCGAAACCACAGATCCTGTCAATGTAACCATCACGTCGGTGGCCGATGCGGGAACAGTGCCTTTGAAATATGAACTTTCGCAGAACTACCCCAATCCATTCAACCCGGAAACAACAATTCATTTCTCGTTGGTCAATGCAGGTCATGTTAACCTGGAAATCTTCAACTCCAAGGGACAAATCGTAACCACATTGATCGATCGGGATATGTCTGCCGGCAACTTCAACATCAACTTCGTTGCCAACGGACTCTCTTCCGGCGTTTATTTCTATCGAATCAAAGTCACCTCGAATTCAGGCAACGGTGTCGAATTCCAGGATATGCAGAAAATGATCTTGATGAAGTAGCTGACATTTTTCCTTTTCGTGTGGCTTAAAGAAAAAAGCCGCTGTCTCTTCACTCTTATAAGACAGCGGCTTTTTTTTTGAAATCGTTAGTAGCTCTGCTTCTTTAATGAATCAAAAATTTTTCAATCTATTTCACTCTTACATTATTGATTTCAATATCTGATCGACTTGCTCAACAGTCCAGCGATTATTACTACATAGTCAAATTAAAAATGGATTCAAATTACAAAGCAACATTTCCCTGTTGTTGTCATTTCCGCATGTTTTTAGCGGGAATCTCCTCGCGATATAGAATGAGATTCCTGTCCTCCAAAAAGATGGCGGATCTACGACAAAAAACGCGCAGGCGACCGAAGGCGACCAAAGGAAGTACCCCGGGTAAAGTCCAGCGGAAATGACAGAAAAAGGATAATCTGACTAAGTAGTATTATTCTACATCTTCTTCATCATTTGTTAAACGTTCATACTCCAATCCGTGCTCCAGTTTTAACGTTTCTTCCGACATCTTGCCGGTTACACACGTGGTATTCATCGGGTACACATGCGGATCAAAGAATTGAAAATAGAAATGCCAGACAATAATTGCAGCGGTTGCCAAAATCGCTTCATAATAATGCACCACAGTACTGACATCGGTAATCCATTTCGGAAAAAATCTCAATGAAATGTTCTCGAACCAGAGAATGAAGCCGGTCACACTCATCACAATAGTCCCCCAGATCAACGCCCAGTATTCTGCCTTTTCGATGTAATTGTAATATGCAAACCTGGGCCTCTCTTTTGCCAGTCCAAGGTTAAATTTAATCATCTGAATCACATCGAAAAAATCTTTAAGCGTTGGCAGCATTTCTCTGATGTGTCGTTGTCCTCTTTTTGTTTTGATGATATAAAACACATGATAAAAAGCCAGTAAAACCATCAGGCCGCCAGCCAGCCGATGAAGAAAACCGCGCATGGCAAATCCGCCCTCCCATTGTGTGAACGGAGCAGCCCACCAGGCTTCGGGAAATTTCAATGCAAATCCGGTAATCACCAAAGTGATAAAAGTGCCCATCAAAATAAAATGTTGGATTCGTTCATTCAAAGATAATCGAACCACTGTTAATCCGTAAGCCAGTTCTTCAAGACCATGCTCATCGATTCCTTTTACCTTGGCTCTGAACTTATGAAAGAAATCGATGAGATTATGAAGGAACATTCCACCGAGTGTGCCGGCAATTAAGGTGATATAAAAAATGGTAACGTAATAGATTGTCTTCGCAGAAGTGGGTGAGGGTTTTATATGAACAGAACCAACAGCAACCATATCGGAAACGCCGGGATGACAATTTCCGCACGTCTCTTTCAGATTTTCTTTATTGATCAATGAATTCGGATCACTGGAATGCAGAATTTTATGCACTCCGTGACAACTTGCGCAGTTAGCCGTTACCACAGAACCGGCTCGGTTGGCCAGACCATGGTAGCTGTCGTTGTAAGTCTCCACTGCTATATTTTTTATTCCATATTTTGAAACAATCTGTTCCGCTTCATGACATCGCGGACATGTTGTTTTGGAAATCACCGTTGAAAAAACGGTTGAGCTTGGATCGGTATGCGCCCTAATATCATGTTCTGTGTGGCAATCAGTGCATACCGGTGAGTCCGTAGCTCCGGCCAATAGCCCTTGTCCATGTACACTGGCCATGTATTCATCATAAATCTCTTCGTGACACGCTGAGCAGGTTTTCGGAATATTGAATTTATTGGTCAATGAATTGGGATGGCTGGAAGGTTTCAGATTGTGGACACCATGACAGTCACTGCATTTTGCGGAATTCAAATTACCTTTATCCATTGCAGCCCTGAAATGGATGCTGGTTTCATACAACTCGCTTGGATGGGAAATTGGAATACGATATTTTCTAATAATATCCGGATTGGAATGGCACGTCGCGCAAACACGCGGCTGATTCAAAACAAACATGTTCGAAAGTGAATCATCGGTGGGATAAACATAGTGTGAACTATGGCAATCCCAGCAATAGGGAAATTCTTTGTTACCTTCAGCATAACTTTTCCCGTGAATGCTGCCCAGGAATTCTTCATACACATCGTCGTGGCAATCCCCGCAATTGGGTTTCTCGAGTTTTTCATCATGCGGAAGATCATCAATACCATTATGACAATCAATACACGAGAACCCGCCATGCAGTGAATTTTCGAATTTTTCGAGATGGACGAAAAGTGTATCCTCTTCACCTTTCTCATTGATTGTTGTCAATTCTTTATCACTGTGACATTCCATACAATCTTCACTCGTGATATCCTGGCAAACTCCAGAGCAGGGAAAAAGAAAAAACATAGATAAAAGAATAACGAAAACCGGCACTATCTTATGTGTCATATTTTCTTCCTCATTACAAATAAGTGATAATTAAATTAAAAATAGTACAGCAAGTTGTTTCCGCAATTATCTTGCCAAATATTTTCAATACAATAAAATCAATAAAATAAGGGAACCCATCTTTAAACAAATCGTTTCAATAATATTATGCCGACTCCAAGAATGTTTTTATCTAATTATTTTTATTAATGTAATGGATTCGAAACAAATTGTTTCGTTTATCAGCACGTCATTGGTTTATCTTAGTACTCATCAAGATTTATATCTTGATAATAATAACGTTAAGTAAGATCGATTTATATTTTTCATGATATCCATATATTTTATTAAAATGAAATTAATTCTTGTAATTTAATATTAAATCCCTTATATTGTATTTCGTTTTTCATAATCCGGATCAACCGGAAATTACAAGACCAAATTCCAAAAAATCAAACTCGGACAGGATCATTTGGCTATACATTTTCGATTGAAGTTTGAAAGTTGATATTTTGTATTTGGAATTTATTTCGCATTTGAATTTTGCTTTTTGTGATTTTCAACCAAAAATTGTTCAGAATTTTATTTTTAAGGTGCTCATATATAACTGAATCCAACAGGTTTTTTTATGGCGTTGAATCCCTCTTTGACGAATGATATTTTAGATTCAATTGGTGAAGGATTATTTACTGTTAATAAAGATTTTAAAATCAATTATTTCAACCGTGCAGCAGAACGGATTACCGGGTTAAAACGCCAGGACGTTTACGGCAAGTTCTGCAAACATGTGTTTAAATCAAATCGATGTTTCATAAAATGCCCAATTGCCCAGGTGCTGGAAACCGGGAAAAATATTTATGACCTCGAGTCTCAAATCAGAGATATTAACGGCAATTTCATTCCCACCAAAATGAATGTTGCTGTCCTGCGAAATAATGAAAATGAGCCAGTGGGAGGCGTTATTTCATTTCGTGACATATCTGAGCTGCAAATTTTCAGAGAAAAACACCTGAAAAAAAATCAATTTTATGGGGTTATTGGCCACACCAAAGTGATGCAGGAAATATTTGAATTGATTGAAGAAATTTCCGACTCTGATGCGACCGTTTTAATTCAGGGCGAATCCGGTACCGGCAAAGAAATGATAGCCAATGCCATCCAGGCGACAAGCCTCAGAAAAGATGAACCATTCGTGAAGATCAACTGCTCAGTTTTTACGCCACAATTGCTTGCAAGCGAACTTTTTGGCCACGTTAAAGGCGCATTTACCGGCGCGTTCAAAGAACGCCCGGGTCGCTTTGAAGTGGC
Source organism: uncultured Cytophagia bacterium (assembly GCA_964605145.1). GTDB lineage: Bacteria > Zhuqueibacterota > Zhuqueibacteria > Thermofontimicrobiales > Thermofontimicrobiaceae > CAZSBG01. The sequence continues at coordinate 38,798 of CAZSBG010000030.1, forward strand.
CGATGGTGGCACAATCTTTCTCGACGAAGTCGGGGAAATGCCGCTGCAAATGCAATTGCAGTTACTCCGCGTTTTGCAGGAAGGCACTTTTGAACGTGTCGGCGAATCCGTAACCCGACGCGTTGACGTTCGGGTCATTGCAGCGACAAACAAAAATTTAAGAGCGACCATTGAGCATAGCAATTTCAGGGAGGACTTATATTATCGGCTAAATGTAATTCCGATTGAAATTCCTCCCATAAAGAAAAGACAGGAAGACATCCCGCATTTAATCAAACATTTTCTGAAAAAATTTTCCTTGATTTATAACAAAAACATACAGGATATCGATGATGATTCGCTTGAGCTGCTCACTCATTATCCCTGGCCCGGAAATGTGCGCGAATTGGAAAATGCACTTGAATACGCCTTCGTTCGAACGAAAGACAAGAAAATAATCGAAGCGATAAAATTACCGCCAAGCATTCGGGAAAGTGGGGATTTATCACCAGACCGAGAAAAATCATGTAATTCAAACAATGAATCTGCAAATATCATGAATCTGCTTGAAAAACATCAATGGAATAAAACAAAGGTAGCCAAAGAGCTTGGAATTGGTCGCAGCACGCTCTGGCGAAAAATGAAAAGACTCAATTTAGCTTCATGACTTTACTGACGATTAATCTAATATTTTTTTCTGATGAAATAATTTGACCGCTCCGCACTGCCGTCGATATGATCTGAATCTGAAAAAATATAATTGAATTCGATTTAAAATGATACGATCAATGCTGCGTTTCATTCGAAACACTTTGTTTCACACAAACTAAGTATAATAATTTCAGATAAATATTATTTCCACAAACTTAACATCTTCTTCCGTTGAAACACTATGGAGCTTCAGAACGACAAAATGCCGGCATGTTTTTATTGAATTTAATTTTGTGGCACGGTATTTGATGTTTCTGATCTATTTGAGGAAATTATGTCTGAAATGTTAGGAAATCATTACTTTTTAGCGCGGAAATACTCGCTTGCACAACGAGAGCTTGAGTCTGCGCTTTCGAAATATCCATCGAATAAATCCATGCGACGGAAATTAATAATATGCTACATTCAAACCAGCAAGATTAGTAAGGCAAAGGAGCTTTTTTACAACCTTGTTAAACAAGACATCTCCTTTATTATAGAAACTGATCCGATTATTGATGACTGCCCCTGTCCCGAATTGGTATACGACCTGGAAGAACAGCTTGAAGATGACAAAAATTCTCCTGAATATCTGATAAAATTGGGAATGATCTGGTTGTATTGCGATGTAAAAAAATCGATTCACTACTTCAATATACTGCAAACTATTGAACCGAATGATAAAAAAATAAAAGAAATTCTATTCCATCTCACATCGTACGTTTTAAAGAAAGAAGTGTCATAATGAGATATGGCAATAACAATTTAACCTGAATTATTCAATTACTTATTTTGATTTAATCATGGTAATAATGAACGGATTCATCTTAATTCTATTTTTTAAAACTCATCTTTGCAGATGGATTTCCGGTATGACGACACACTAGTCGATCCTGCTTTTTGTTAAAATAATATTGAATGATGCAGGTTAAGTGAAAAATATTTGAATCTTAATTCGTTATAATAATGTTTTAAAACATTAGCCGAGAGGAACAAATGAAACTAAAAATTTTCACCCTTTCCAGTCTGTTACTTTTATCCCTGGTTCTCATATTTGTGTGGGGTTGTACGGATAAAAATAAACCTGCTCCCAACATTTTTTCCTCTGCCGAAGAATCAAGTTGCACCCATTGTCATCTTGATGCGAATTTACTCAAGCAAGTTGCAACTCCCCTGCCCCCTCATGAAGGCGAATCGGGCGAGGGCTGAGGCGGAGAAGTGTCTCAGTTAGAGGCATGGGAAATGGTTTTGGTTGATAATAGCTTTCTGAACACAAAACATGGCAGCTTCGGATGCGCTGCCTGCCATAAAGGTGATGAAGAAGCATTTGACAAAGAAACAGCTCACGCAAATCTTGTGGCAGCTCCCAGTTCCAGCGATGAAATCTATTGCGCCGGTTGCCATGAGGCTATTGTCACCAATTACTCGTCAACTCTTCACAGAACGCAGCGAGGTTATTTCAAAAGAATTGAAAATCGTCTTGGTTACTCCATTGAAAATGATCCTGCCGTTATGGAAGGATTTAACGAAGAATGCGGCAAGTGCCATGTGACCTGTGGTCAATGTCATACTTCACGTCCGGTATCAGTCAATGGCGGATTTATCAATGGACACAACTTTGGCCCCCCAACCCGGGATAATAATTGCGTGGCCTGTCACGGCAGTCGTATTGGACCGGAGTATCTTGGACAAAATGAAGGATACTTTGCCGATGTTCACCGCTACAAACCCGGCGGCAGCACATGCGATTTCTGCCACAGCGCCATGGAAATGCACGGGACAGGTGAAGAATTTGATTATCGCTATTTAAACACCAATATGCCCCGTTGTGAAGATTGCCATTCGAACATTAACGAAAGCAATTTCTACCATCAAACGCACGTTTCAAGCAGTTTTGTGCCAACATTATCCTGCCAGGTATGTCATTCACAGGATTATAAGAACTGCAATAGCTGCCATACCGGCGGCGCCGGCATTACAGGTGAATCGTACTTCAAATTTAAAATAGCAAAGAATAATTTCAATCTTGAAGCGGCCAACAGAAACTATGACTATGTCACCGTGCGGCATATCCCGATAGCGCCCGATACATACGCAAGCTGGGGAATTTCAGACTTACCGAATTTCAGCAGCGAGCCAACCTGGAAATATACGACGCCGCATAACATCCAGCGATGGACAGCCCGAACGGATACATCAGGTGGCACCGGCTGCATTGGTAGATGTCATAATTCGACGGAATATTACTTAACATCCGATGACTTATTTGATTATGAAATTGAAGCAAATCAAGCCATTATTATGGACGATAAATTAAAATAAATTAAAAAATCATTAATTAATCATTACTTAGGAGGAACTGAGATGTACAAGAAACTACCTATTTTATTCTTTATTTTATCACTTTCATTGTTTATGGTTGTAGGCTGCGGAGATGATGACGAACCGACAGAACCGGAACAAATTAATGAATTTGAATTGTTGACCGAAGCCGGCGATGTCTATGTTGGTAACTATACAACTCCGGGCGGTGCTGGCGTAAATATTGCTATTTCCGCAGTTTTTGATAATCTTACGGATGGCAACCCTGTCAACGATCCTTACATTATTGATTACCGAGCCGAAGCAGACTTTAACAGCGGCCACATTAAAGGCGCCAATCGAATGGCATTAACCGACCTCGTGGCAAAAATGGATGATGGCACCATTCCAGCAGACAAAACAATCCTGAATGTGTGTTATAGCGGCCAAACAGCAAGCGCTGCCACTGCGTTTATGAACCTGATGGGTTATGAAGCTCAAAACTTAAAATTTGGGATGTGCGCTGTAGATACAAGCATCAGCGGCACTGACAAATGGTTGAAACAGATTGCTGCGGATGAGCATGCAGGCGATGTCGTTTCAACTGCTTCGACGACCACAACCACATACGATTTCCCGACATTGTCCACCGGCGGTACGACTGCCGAAGAAATTTTCAAGGCACGTTTCAACGAAGTCATCGCTTCGAGCTGGCCGAGAATTTCATCCGACGATGTATGGGACAATCCAGGCAATTACTTCATCGTGAATTACTGGCCGGCTGCTGAATATACCAATCCTGGTCATATTCCGGGCGCTTACCAGTTCACACCCAATTCATCGCTGCTGAGCGATACCCAGTTGAACCTGCTGCCGACAGATAAAACAATCGTTCTTTACTGTTACTCTGGCCAATCCTCCGCCCAGATTTGTACGTACCTGACCATGCTGGGATATGATGCAAAATCATTGCTGTATGGATTCAACGGGTTTGCTTACGGTTTAATGACTAAAAGCAAATACCCAGGAGCACCCGCCCCTGGAATATACGACGCTATTTTAGAGAAATAACCTTAAAGAGTAAAAGCGGTGTTCTATTTTTATAGAATCCCGCTTTCATTTATCATAAAAAAAGTTGAGTAAACGAGCTATGATGCCAAAAATCAGAACAGGTCTATTCAGTCTTTTGATAATATTCTTCAGTGTTGGCTGCGTATACAGCATCGATTTCCACGGCAGAACATCCAACACCATTTACAGTTACGAAGACACGACCCAACATACTCGTGTATTTCAATTTGTTCGGTTTTCCCTGCAGTCTCCCAAATTGAGCAATTTGTCGCTGAACACAAACCTGAGAGCCCTGACCGATCTCACTGAAACGCTGGACAGTGAGCAGCGTTTCAAGGCCTATTCACTCAATTTGAAATATAAAAATTTATTCAATCGAGTGGACCTGGTTCTTGGCCGCCAGTTCCTTCATCCGGGAGCTGTATTAGGCGGCCTGGATGGGCTGTACACAAAGTTTAAAATTACAAACCGAATGAATATTTCTGCTTATGGTGGTGCAGAAGCCCATTTCAACAGCAGCCTCAAAATTTACAAGCCGGAAGACAGCATGGTTGCCGGTGGATTATTTGAGATGAACCGTTTTTTCTCATCAGGATTACAGCTATTCTATCTGCAAAAATCCAATGAGGATGATATTTTTTGGCAGCTTACAGGGTTAAATTTAAACACTGCTTTGTTGCCCAAAACACACGTTCGTGTGCAAGCGCATTACGACCTTCAAAATTCAGGATTTCACAGATTACTCTTTTCTGCACGACACAATTTAACAAAACAAATTTCACTGAATGCCGGCTTCAAAAATCAGATGCCTCAAATTTATGCAAATTCATTTTTCACAATTTTTGATGTCGACGGCTATAAACAATACAAGTTCGGCTGCTCCTACAATATGTCCCAAAATTTCTTTCTGAGCGGTCAGTATCAACTGGTTCAGTTTGACGATGAGACAGCCAATCGCGTGTTTTTAACCGTGAACAATATGAATGGCAGCATCGGCGTAATTTATGAATCTGGTTATGCCGGCGAACAATTGGGGCTCATTCTTGATTATGCCCATTCCATCACCCCTGCCTTATTGGCGTCTATCAATATCGATTATTCACGGTACAAAACAGAAAAAGTATTCGAATTCGAAAATCAGATTGCCAATGCAGTGCGGCTATCCTATCGTTTCCAGAAACACTGGACCGTTGATTTAGAATATCAATGGCTAACAAACCGATTTAAAGAACAAGATTCTCGAATTTTAAATCATATCCACTTTAGTTGGTAAGGGATAATAATCATGAAGAAAATCGTATTTGTAATACTGGGACTCTTTATTGTTCTTTCAATAAGCTATATTCTAATGGCCCAGGATGTGGAACTCATTTTTTCCCATAAATACCACGCCAAAGAAGTTGAAGCAGCGTGCGAAGATTGTCATGCTGCATCGGAGAGCGCGTTGCCGACTGACAATTTATTGCCCGATATGGAAAGTTGTTATAATTGCCACGATGAAGATGCTGAATGTTCCCTGTGCCATAAAGACCCGGACAATGCAGTCGTCTATCCACGAATTAGGGATTATATCGCGAAATTTCCGCACAGCAAACACACAACCCAGGGTTTAACGTGTGAAAAATGTCATGCAGGCGTGGCCGAGAGCGACAACATCATGGAAAAACATCTGCCCAATATGGCAAATTGCACAGAATGCCACGACCAGCTTGCCCAGGAAAACTACTGTTTTGTCTGCCACGACAAGGGCGAAGATTTGAAACCGGGCGATCATAACCTGGGTTGGAAAAAAGAACACGGTTTGGCTTCAACCGCTGCGGATAATTCATGCAAATCCTGTCATTTGGATAACATGTGCCTGGATTGTCACCGGGGCGACAACCTCGATCGCGAAGTGCATCCCTTGAACTTTGTAAACAATCACGGTTTGCAGGCGAAAGGCAACAAAGATAATTGCTACACCTGCCACGAAGAGTTGTCCTTTTGTGTCGATTGTCATCGTCAGCGAATGGTGATGCCGCGAAATCACTCCACGGCCAACTGGTCGAATACATCCACCGGCGGAGGTCATGCGCGGGCAGCCAAACTGGACATGGACTCCTGCATCAGTTGTCATTCCGACGCAGCAGGCGATCCTGTTTGTGTTCAATGTCACCAAAAGTAAGTCTCAATACAATCGTGTGGAAAATGGACGCATTACGTTGAGGTATATAATGAAAAATCTCTTTGTTTTATTGTTAGTAACCATCTTTCTTACCCTGGTAATAATGAGTTGTTCGGAAGATAAAAATCCATTGCCAAGCACATCTCATTCGGAAGACTGGAATACTGTCGGAGCCGATAATTTTCACGGCAGCAAGGTATTGGCAGTAGGATCCAGTTCATGTAAAAGCTGCCACGGCGTTGAGCTCAAGGGCGGTGACTCGGGCGAAAGCTGTTTCACATGTCACCAGAGCTATCCCCATTCAGATGAATGGACAATTATAGGCAGCGCAAACTTTCACGCAGCATATATCAGCGCCAACAGCGATGCAATGGATAAATGCAAATCGTGCCACGGAAGCAGTCTCACCGGCGGCAAAAGCGGTGTTTCATGCTTTAAGTGTCACGCAGTTGGTACATTACCGTAAAGAAGCTTCTGCAACGAAACTGAAACGCGATCTTATCATGTTGAAAATTCATTCGACACGTTAACATATTGTATTCAAAAATTTGGAATAACAACATGTTCAAAACATATAAGATCGCGTCTCAGTTCTAAACATTTTTACTGAAACACCCACCTTTATATTAATATTTGCTAACCTCCATCTATTGAATACCTTAGATATCTGCAAAAAAGAAAAAGTGCCATTTCGATCCTGAACCTTCGGGAGAGACTTCTGCTTAACCACTTAATATTCCGTGACATACAGATACTCTCTCCTGCGGGCGAGATTCGTTCGAAATGACACCAATATCCTAATTCTGCAGAACTTTAAACCAAGTACACAATAATCAGATGAATCAGTTTATTCCATTCATTCAATCTCATTATGTACTTCTTTGGATTTCATTTTTGGAGCAAAGAGATATCTGACAAAGTAGATTAATAGTATTAAAAAACAAATTAAAAGCAGGTATTCCAAGCCTTTTGTTTCAAAAATATTTACATACGAATAGGATTCCATTTTTTCTCTCCTGGTTACGATACAAACACTAATTATTAATCCTCAAACACAGGCATCCTGCGTACTATCCATCGGAAGACCCATATTTCTGTAAAGATAATCATGAGCGTTATAACTATTTCCATCCATGATGGATAATATTTAGCAGGAATATTCCAGTTGAATGTAATGATGGATATGTTTAACCTGTTTAGTATGATTCCAATCATAGTTAAAATTGCAGCGAAACGGATAATTCCAACGCTCCTGTTCCTGGCTCCATAAGCAAACATAAAACAAGGAATTAGCACCAGTCCGATTACTTCAACAAGATACCAAATACCCCAAAAATCAGTCAAATAAGACCATTGCCCGCTATGAATAAAGATAAGCGCTTTGAAAAAGTAATAAACAAACATTGCAACAGCAGCACCTTTAGCCAACCCGATAATTATTTCATCAAAAGCAGCATGATGTTTTGAATCCATTTTTTCTTTGAACACCCTGTGGCTTATGGTACCCTCAAATATAACCATAGAAAGACCTGCAAAAATACTTGACACAAAAAAGAATACCGGTATAAATTCCGAATACCAGAGTGGATGAATTTTACTTTTTGACATTAAAAATAATGCACCAAGGCCTGACTGGTGAAGCATGGAAAGGGTAATGCCAAAAATAACAGCGCCAACCGTCAAGGATTTCAAGATTTTTTGGAGCTTTTTCCAGCCCAACCACTGTGCAATTACTGGAGAGAATTCCAAAAATTCGGTGGTCATATAAAGCAAAAAATGCCATGCAACCAGGAATAATACAGAGTTATAACCAAAAGAATTGCCTATTATCGGATTGAAAATATTCCATGGCTTTCCTAAATCCAAAACAAGGGCGCCAGCATAAAACATATAAGCCAGAAGTCCGTTTAATACAGTTACATTGACAATCGGATGGTACTTTTCAACCTTCATTACATAAACGACAAAGGTGATAACATAGGCGCCGCCAGCGAAAGCAACACCTGTGACAACGTCAAATCCAATCCAGAAACCCCAGGGGAATTCTTGTGAAAGATTAGTTGCAAATCCTAATCCTTTAACAAAACGAAGAATTACAAGGATAACACCAAGAATCATAATCGGGATAGAGATAACATTGAATGGTGTTATTAACTTCCCCTTCGGTTTCATCTCCTGAAGGATGAATTTAAAGAATTTTTTCAATTCATTAATAAAAATGATTTTCTTGTTCATTAAATACCTCAGTTAGTAATCCATTCAATCAATACCTCTAGGACAAGTTTATTGAAACATTTATATAATACTGGCGAAAAAGGCAAAATGGAATGGTTGTTTAGTACATTTTTAATTTACTTTTAAGAGATACATCAAACCCTCCCCACTACTCATTACCGCTTTCATCCTTTTGGGTTAAGTAATTAAGTCCAAGCAATAAAGCCGGCGCACCAAAAAATATCAATGGCACAGCATACAGGAATTCCTTTGTATATTCGGGGTAAGGAGTCGTGCCTAAATCAGTCCTGAAGCCAATTTGTTCAAAAGGAACAGCGGATAGATAAAGCCAGCCTGTTCCCCCAACTTCGTGTTCTCCGTAAATTTTATGAACATATTTTTCTGGATGATGATAAATGCGGACCCGGGCTATCTCCATGAGATCTCGTTTATTTCCAAACATCAGTGCTCCTGATGGACATGCTTCCACACAGGCTGGTTTTTTACCCTCCTGAAGACGGTCGTAACACATATTGCATTTTTGAACCTTTGGATTCCATTTATCATACTCATATTTAGGAATCATGAATGGACATGCGGCCATACAATATCTACACCCAATGCATTTTCCCTCCCGCCAGATCACAGGACCTTCTTTGGTCTTTAACATCGCGTTAGTCAAACAAGCAGAAGCACATGCAGGCTGCCAACAATGTAAACATTGTTGTTTAACAAAAACTTCTCCTTTTTCTGTCTCGTAACGATTTACAACGGTCCACTGTTTTTCGCTGGGAGTCCGTAATTTTTCCAGGGCATTATCGTTCTCCACATCCGGGACCAGGAGGTCATGCGCCTCCCCACAAGCCTTTTCACACGCTCTACAGCCGATACATCGTGTGGTGTCCGTAAGGACTCCTATAAACTCTTCATTATTCTGTTTTTCTTTAGCTTGCAACCCTGTTGTGGCTAATGATGTTGCGATGCCACCTGTTATTTTCAGGAAATTCCTTCTATCCATTTATTCCTCCATCGTTTCTGGAAACGATTCATTTAAGCAACGATTTGAAGTCTCTTATTTAAATTTTGTTTGTTCCCCGACATGACACATCGAGCAATTTTCACTGGCTTCGCTTCCAGTGCCCACATCATGACATTCCCAGCAATTCTTGTGAATGACGACTTTTGAACTCAATGTTTCGTCAGCAATATTTACCGGGTTCGTGTGATGACATTTTGAACATGACTGCGCCTGTAATTTTCCTGAACCACCTTCATGATGACATATTTTACAATCAATCCAAAAATCATCGAAATAATTTTCATGAGGCATTTCTAATGCTGCTGCATTTGTTTCGTGATGGCAGTCCTTACATTCTATCTCAAATTCTTCAATGTGTTGTTGATGCGGGAAAACAACTTCTCCGGCTGATGACGGTGAAGTTATAACAGGGGGTATTCCAGTTGTGTCTTGTGGTGAGACTAGAGCTTCTTTCGCCGTCGATGATATTGATTTTGAGCCTGCTGAATTTTTTGGCGTTTCAGGCTTCTTTGCAGCGAGAGAAAGCAAGGTGGTTGTTAGAACAATTAGAATCCCAAAAAGAACTATTTGTTTTTTCATAATTATACCTTACTTAGCTTTACAAATTGATTTATGAATTATTAGTATTTTTCATCATCCACTTTGAATGCTGTGTATAAAGCTTAATTAATCAAATGATTGTTGAAGGAATGTTTTGGAAAATTCTTCCCACACCTTTTCATTTAGGTGTTCAGCCTCTACCTCTCCGCTTCCGGCAGCACTATCCTTATCCTCATCATTTATCTGCTTAACTATTTTAGAAAATTTGTCAATTTCTTTTTGATACCACGAAATCGTATCTGCTCCAATTCTCAAAGTTTGCATTTCATCGCTAAGATATGTGGGTTCAATGTTACAAATCCATCCCAATTCATAAGTTTTCAACCTGATATATTCTATATGTTCAATAAGATTGCTGTTCACTGCTGCAACGTTTCCACTAATCGGGGAAGGAATGTTCAAACTACGGGGGCCTTGTTTGATTGTAAATAAAGGCTCACCCTTTTTGATTTTTTGACCTTTCTTTGGTAACTCCAAGCCATCAATCTGGCCAAGTGTTTTTTGTGCAAAATCATCAATACCGATACGAACCAAGCCATTAAGTTCAAGTTTTACCCAGTTATGAGCCGGAGAAATAAAAACCCCTGCTGGAACATTAAATTCGTGTTTTGATTTAGATTCTCCAAAAGAAGGTGTAACCAGATGCACTTTCGGTTTAATTGTTCTTTCAATCCTGTCCTCTCGTCGAATCAGAATTTTGTTTACAAATTCCACCAACTCATCCTCTGTGAACGGCTTTTGAACATAATCCATGGCGCCATATTTCATCGTTTCCACAGCAGATTCTATAGACGCGTAGCCAGTTATCATAATGACATCTATATCTGGACGAAGATGTTTGACAGCTTTAGTCACTTCGACACCGTCCATATCAGGCATTTTAAAATCGGTAAAAACAAAGTCGTAATTGTTTTTTTTCACTAGTCCTAAAGCCTCGGGGCCTGTTTCAACAGTATCGACTGAGTATCCTGCTATAACCAGTATTTTTCGGAAACTATCCAGTATGACTACTTCATCATCTACTGCTAAAATTTTAGCTTTCGGATTTTCCACCTCTACACGTTTCAAGCTTTTCGCTTCCTCAGCAAAATCCAGTCTTAAGCCGATATCCAAAGCTTCTTTTCGTTCTTTGGCGATCTTGGATTCTTGCATTCTCCGCATTACTATTCGCAATACGGCATCAACAGCTATAAAAACGATGACAGTTAAAAGAACAATTACTACTACCATAATGATACCTCCCTATTGTTTTAAACTTTTTTTAACAGAACAGGATTTCGTGGATCAGGTACCAAGACATCTAATAAAAATTCTATTTAAAATCCTGTCCATACTTTTAATCCGTTCAATAAAATTTAGATTAATTTTTTAGCATTCATAGCTTGTAAGGTTTTTCAATTCACTTTCCAAATTTGTTGGTAGAATTTTAACCAACCAGCCGCTATTGAATGGATCTGTATTAATTATATTCATATTCTTTTCAATGTTTTGGTTAATTCCAATAATTTTACCGCTCAATGGTGCCCAGACCATGTGTACCAAATTCTCTTGTGAGATGATTCGCACACATAAATTTCCCTGCCAAACTTCGGTAGAAATGAATGGTAATTCTATTTTTTGTATTTCTCCCATTTTGCCAGAAATCGTATCACCGACACCGAATGAAATTTCGTTGTTCTGATCAAATCTTGCCCAGGAATGTTCACCCAAAAAATAATATTTTCCTGCTTTTTTTGTTACAAGTTGTTTATCATTCAGAAATCCCAAACGTTTTTCTTCCAAAGCGGATTCTTGTTTCAATTTCAATGTATTTATTGCTCGATAAATAACCCCCAATAATTCTTCCATATCAAAGGGTTTTGGAATAAAATCAAATGCTCCCATTTTAAATGATTTCACTGCATTTTCAAGCATTGCATATCCTGTAATGATAATAATAGGAATTTCTGCATTCTTGGCTTTCACTACCTTAATAAGTTCAATTCCCGAAATATTTGGCAGCATTAGATCTGATATAATAAGTTTGTATTTGTTTCGATGAAATTTCTCCAAAGCCGTCTCAGCATCTAATGCCTCGTCGACAACAAAACCATCTAGCATTAATATCTTCTTTGCTGCATCTATGATGACCTGCTCATCTTCTACAACAAGAATATCGAATTCATCATTCATTTTTTTCCCCTTTTGATAAGCTTGTAGATTTTTCAGTTATAGGTAACTGTATCACAAATGTTGTGCCTTTATCCATTTCACTTTCAACTTCAATTTTTCCATCGTGCTTCTCGATAATTCCCCATACTACAGCTAAACCGAGTCCCGTGCCCTTTTGACCTTTAGTCGTGTAAAACGGTTCAAATATTTTAGTTAAATCTTCTTTTGGAATGCCACAGCCAAAATCTGTGATTTTAATCGTTATACAATCCTGCCCATCCAATTTACCTTCACTCGTAGATATTTTAATCTTCTCCCCCTCTTCTTCAATTGCATCGGTGGCGTTGACGAGTAAGTTCATTAGAATTTGCTGCAACTGATTTGCATCTGCTCTGATTGCAGGCAAATTGTCGCTTGTTTTCATTTGAATCTTAATTTTTTTTAAATTTAATTGGTTGCTGAGAATTCGAATAGTGCGATTAATAATTTCATTTACACTTACAAATGTTTTTATAGGGGGCTCCTGCCTGGCAAAATCTAATAGTCCCTTTACAATTTCTCTGCATCGTTTACTCTCTCTTACAACCACTTCCAGATCCTTTTTAACATCTGGTTTTACATCATCTCTTTTTAAAAGAATGCTGGTATATGCAAGCACACCAGTTAGAGGATTGTTAATTTCATGTGCAATTCCTGATGTTAGCCTGCCTAAAGACGCCAACTTATCGGACTGGTAAAGCTGGCGTTGAGTAGTAACAAGCCTGCTTGTCATTTCATTGAAAGATCTACCCAGCAAGCCAAGCTCATCGTTTTTAAATTTTGTAATTTTGTATTCAAGATTTCCGTCAGCAACAATTTTTATTGCCTTCACTAACTGTTTTACCGGTTTTCCAATTAATTGATGCACCAAAATCCAGAACAGCAGGCTGATGGCAATAATCGCGCTTAAAGAAAAGAATAAAATTCTTTGGCGATTGGCGCGGATTAGATTTTCTATTTCGTCTAATGACATGGTTACATCCAGCACCCCTAATACTGTTTGGTCTTTATCGTGTATGTGACAATCTGCTTTCCAGCAACTGGGTTCGTTGTAGATAGGATTGATAATTCCCAGGCTCCTTCTATTAGTATCAGTTTCAAAAATTCTTGTATGTTCAGATATGCTTAATTTTTCAAGTGGCGCATCTTCAGCATGGCAAGCAAAGCAGGATTCAGCTTTTTTATCCACCATTGTATTCAGATCACTTTTATCAGTGGAGTATATAATTTCGCCGAGTTTGTTATAAATCCGAATTTTTTCTATCCCTTGTTGTTCTCCGATAAACTCAATAATTCGATGAAGACGGTCCCTCTGATTGTAGAGCATATCATATTTTGTGGCGTTTTTAATGGTTTCGCTGCTTTGACTGGCCTGCTGGTTCAGTTGTTCAATCATTACCCGGTGTTGAGATTGAATTATAAGATAGGAGAAAACTACAATAATCGAAATTGTTACACCACAAACAGCGAGAATAAGTTTGTAGCTTATTTTATTTAACATTGGTATTACCCAGTTAATTTTTTATTCGCTTTCGCTACATTGAAAAAATGTCTTGTCTAATGCAAAATTTCATGATTAAACAATTTTAATAGGTTCAAATCTATTTTTTAACCTGCCCTGCAAATATAAATTTAGCACCTCATCCAGTTCTCCAGTCGTCCAGGGAATTACTTGTATCTGAGAGTGAGCAAATCGTTTTGCATAATATTCTGTAATCCCTCCACAGATCAGTACATCAATCTCCAATTGACTCAATATATTCTCCAACATCCAGGGCACGTTATGAACCAACCTGATTTTTTTTTGGTTTTCTATAGCTCCCCTATCAAGCGTAACGATTAATATATTTTCACTGGAGTCCAATCGATTCGAAACACGATTTCTGAAAAATGGAATTGCTATTTTCATCTTACTTTCCATAGTTTTTCAGAAATAAAATAAGGCAAATTTCAAACCATTAAATTCAACATTGGGATAAGATGATGATATTTATTTAAATAGGATGGTTAGTATTGAATCAAATAGAAGGGAAATAAAGGCTTGAACGTCGCAAAATTGCAACTTGACATGCAACAGTTGCAGCTAAATTAAACCATACTTTTTCATTTTCCTCCAAAGCGTGCCGCGATGAATGCCAAGTTCTTTTGCGGTTTCAACTTTGTTCCAGTTATTTTTTTGTAAAACCTGGAGAATTGTATTTTTCTCCGCATCTTGCAAAAATATACTTTCCCCGTATCGGGCTGAAGAATTAAATCTTAAATGAGAAAATTCTGGTGGGAGATGCTGAATTTGAATTTCGCTTCCCTGGCACATCACAAAGGCATGCTCGATAATATTTTCCAGTTCCCGAACGTTGCCGGGAAAATCGTAAAACATCAGGGCGCTTTGCACTTCATCAGAAACTTTTTCAATGAATCGATCCATTTTTCGATTAAACTTTTCAACAAAATGATCAATCAGAAAGGGAATATCTTCTCGTCTTTCTTTCAAGGGTGGCAATATTAATTTGACAACATTCAGCCTAAAATATAGATCGTCTCGAAAGGTTCCTTTTGCCACATTCGTACATATATTATCTTTAGTCGCTGAAATTAATCGTACGTTTGCCTTTACTGGTGCAATTGCGCCCAGGGGTTCAAATTCTCTTTCTTGTAAAACCCTCAGAAGTTTTACCTGAATAGCAGGTAAAAGGCTTTCGACTTCATCCAAAAAAATTGTACCCCCTTCGGCAAGTGCAAACCTGCCGGGTTTATCTTTTTTAGCGTCTGTAAAGGCACCTTTCACATAGCCGAAAAGCTCTGATTCAAGTAATGTCTCGGGCAATGCGCCACAATTGATAGCTATAAAAGGTCCTCTTTTTCGCAGACTTAAATAATGAATTGCACGAGCGAATAGTTCTTTTCCCGATCCACTGGGACCCTGAATTAATACAGAAGCGTCGCTTTCAGCGATGTTGGGTAGAATGTCCAATATTTCTTGTATCTGGTTGTTTTTGGAAATGATATCCTCGTGAGTATAACTACGTTTAATTTCCTTTTTAAATTCTTCAAATTGGGAGATATCCTGGAAGGTTTCTACACCTCCAATTTTCTTCCCTGTTTCGTCTTTCAAAACCGCTGTGCAAATACTAACCGGGACTCTCTTTCCATCGGTTCGCAGAATATTCACCTTATTATGAATGAAACCTGTCCCCGTTTCTAAGGAACGTCGTAACACACAGGTCTTTTCACAAATATTTGCTTTCAACACTTCAAAACAATAGTTACCAATTGCTTCTTGTCTGGAAACGCCAGTAATCTTTTCTGCAGCGCGATTGAAATATGTAATTTTCATATCCTCGTCTACAGTAAATACGCCACAGCTTATACAATCTAGAATAAAGGTCGCTTGTGACTGCAACAATGATTGTGATGGATGTTGTGCCATAAAAATATTTTAAATAATGTAACTTATTAATTTAAGAGTTTTTGCTTAAATATAAATGTTTTATAATATAGGGCAAATCATATAAATTGTCAAGAAAAAAATTATTGTAAAAGCTATACCTCGGATAGGAAAGATGATAAAAGTTGGGGCAATTTGTAGAATTGCCTTTAATAATGAATCCTGTCAAATAATACCTAAACCCAATTTTCAAAAGGAGGACTCCCGTTTTACTCTTTTCATAATATCAATAAATCATAAACACGTGTGAAATATCCTGAAATATAATATTTTATGTCCATTAAACATAAAAAAATGTTGACATATTGAAATTTATTATTTACCCTAAATTATCAGTTAAGCCATAAAAAATCATTAGAAAAGTCATTCTAATTTATTATATTTCAGCTAATTATTAAATCCTTTTCAAACGAATTAGAAGGAAAAATCAAGTGAAAAAAAAGCGAACAAAAAAAATGTCTCAAAAATACAGCGGCCATTCCTAATTTTAAAATAGAACAAAGC
>CAZSBG010000031.1:0-54742 GCA_964605145.1 uncultured Cytophagia bacterium
TGTGGTTAGTTTTTGACTAATTTAAAATTACCCACACAATTTAGAATAGAACCAAAATTATTAATCAAGAACCGTTTGAGGACACGTCATTATGTGGAAAAAATTACAATTTATCTTTGTCATATTTTCAATGTTCATAATAACTTCACTTTTTTTATCAACGTGCGGGGAGAAATATCCATTGCCGCCGACCCCGAAAGATCAAAACCTGGGAATCGGTGTGGGGGATACGACCTATATTCAACAGTATCCCAATTGGGATGCAGCCAATGGATATAATCTGCGATCACCAACGGATATTCTTGTTGGCAATGAACCCTATCTTTATCTCGCCGATTCAGCAAATAACAGGATATTGATGCTGGATTTGAACGGTAACCGAATTGCCAGCTCCCAGTCAATTCCCGGACCAACGTGCATTTCTCAGGATGGCCGGCTCAACCTGGTTATTGTGAATAATACCAATAAAATTTACAAAATTGATTTATATGGCAACCAACACAATATCGGTTCAGCCGCTGTGAAGCTGGTGTATGAGGATGTCGACCATCCCAACAGGCAGTTCACCTCGGTCGCTGCCTGGCATGGTACGCAGAGCGGGGATGCTGAATTGGAGCAGTGGTATTATGTGACAGTAAACGGCCCGGATGAACGGGATAACGCGATTTTTTATTTCGCGCCTGCCGGCACAGATGAGGATGTTCTGGTTGGTCCCATCAATATGGAGCCAAACGGTACCGGAATGTTCTCTGCGGCGACACCCTGCGGAATATCCATTACAAAGAATTTCAATTTCACCACCGGTTATTTCGATTTTCTTTTCACTCAAAAAGGGGAAAATTTTTACAAAGTGCAGTGGATTACCTCAAATGTATATGGCTTTGCCATCAAACTTAATCCATCCACGAGTCCCACTGATATCTTTGCCCAGGATAAATTTTCCACACCTGAAGATGTTACTGTGGATGAACAGGGTAATATTTTCGTTGTGGATGCTGCTTTGCACCGGGTGCTGAAATTTAATTCATCCGGCGTTGAAATGCAGTCATTCGGGGAATTGGGTTCAGGTGAGAAACAATTTCATCGCCCCATGGGCGTGGCCTATTTTGATAAGACGGTCTATGTTGCAGATACGGGGAATAATCGCATTGTACGGTTCAAACTTTCGACGGATATTCAATGATTTTTTGATTCAAGTTAAAAATCAAAATATACTCAAAGAAAAAAACGCGGGCGCCATTCACTTTTTTGACGACCGCGTTTTTTTTTGAGTTCAAAAAAGCTACGCTTTTTTTTCATCCGGGAAAAATCTTGCTAAAACCTCCTTTGAAGGTGGTTTGGTGATAAACGAAATTCCGATAAGACTGACCAGCGCGACCAGCAATGCCGGGTAGAGCAGTGGAATGCCGAATGGATCTGCATTGGGATCGCCGGCCGGTTTCATGATAGACGGCCAGACGTAACCGGAAATTTTCAGGAATAATGTCACCACTGTGGCGGAGACGATGGACACCAGACCCGCAGTTTTAGTGACCCGTTTCCAGGCCAGGGCGGCCAGCAGCGCCGGGGTGATTGCCACACCATAAATAGTGTAGGCAAAATACGCATTCTCCAGCACGGAAGTCATCTGTGTGGCCATGAGGTAGGCGATTACGCCAATGAGCACAATCAAAAATTTCTGCAGGAACACGACTTTGGTCTCGGCCTCTGCCAATTCTGATGCCCGGTAAATGATTAACGCAAGACCGGCCAACATGGATAAATACACGCCAAATCCAAGTTGACTGAGTGCGTCTTTGTTGGCCAGAAGGAGAATCCCCAGCGCAAGAAATGGGATCAGGCCAGCCACCAGTGCGGTAATCCTGGTGGATTTTTTCATCACCGCAGAAATGATAACAACGATGGCTGATACCGGAACCAGATAGATGAGAATCGCAAACAGGATTGCCCCGAAGCTCGAGTTGTTTTGAAAAACCAAATTTTCTGATATAAATTGTGAAACCTGCAACCCCAAATAGCTCAATCCATTTGTTCTAAACCAGGTCAGAAAGAAACCAATAACCAGAACGGCGGAGGCAATTATTTTTGGCTGAAGGAACAGGCTGGTTTCTTTTTGGGATTTCGTTTTCACTTTTTCATTTTCAGATTTGGAAAAACGTTGAATGATATCCCGAATCAACGTTGTTGTGGGTGAGAGCAAATAGTTCATGCCTGTAGAAATGACAACAACAGTTGCCGCTCCGAGGAGCAGCACGCCTACCGGCAATGGAATCATCTCCCGGGCTGCACGTACGATCACTTCAGCGTGATCCAGTGTGCCAGCCTGCAATCGATCCCAGAAATACACGGATGCGAAAATCGCGATTATCACTGCGACAGTTTCGATGAAAATTGTGCCGATCACCCAAATGCCGGCAGCTTTCCGAGCTTCTGCCGGTGTTTTGGCGCTGTAAAATTTCTGATACATACTCTGGGCGCCAAGCAATAGCAGAAAAGTGGATATGGCAATGGCAAGTATTTTCATGGGTGGATTGTAAGTAAATTCAGGATTGAATACCTGGAGATGGGTACTCGGCAAAACCTCCGTCATCGTGGGAAAGCTGCCCGCAGCGATGATGACCAGGGGAGTGGAGACAATCATCGCCGTGAGAATAATGATGCCATTGGGCAGGTCAGTATTAGCGATGGCCACCATCCCGCCGATCATTGTGAAAATGGTGACGAAGAGGAACGCGAAAAACATGCCCTGGGCGTCTGAGATAGCGCCATCGGAGATGGTTTTAAGAATATAGCCGCCGGCTTTGAACTGGTAGCTGACAATCGTGGTGAAACTGACCACAATCGCAATTGCTCCAAAAACCCGCGCCACCGGCCCGTAGCGCACTTCGAGGATATCCCCGACTGTGTACTGGCCAAATGTTCTGATTTTCGCTGCAAGAAAATAAATAATCAGAATACCGGCAACAACACCGGAGACCTGCCACAGGGCGCTCCAGCCGGCACGTGCCGCAAATTCAGCGCCGGAAATGAATGTGCCGCTGCCGATCCACGTGCAGATTAGCGTGAACACCATTTTTGTCATTGAAATGGAACGGCCGGCCAACATCATGTCATCCTGGCTTTTTACTTTGCGCGATTTCCAGAAATTCATAATGGTCAGACCGATGAGATAGAGAACAATAACGATGATGTAAATGTTCATAAAATGCTCCGTTTTTATTAGGGGTGAATTTAATTGACAATTCTGTTGCCACAGAGGCGCAGAGGCACAGAGAAAATATTTTTCACTATTGAAAAAGAGGTTTGACTAAAACGTTCTGGAGTTTTCACCAGAACTGTTGTTTAATTTGGACGTTTGGCCCATAAGTGCTCAAATCCTGCGTTGAATATCAATCATAAGAAATTTCATTCAAGTAAAAAAGTTACTATCTCCCCTTCTCCCCGAGGGAGAAGGGAGTTTTGAAAATTCTCACGAAAGCTAATCGCTTTACCGATCATTATTGGCAGAAGATTAAACTTGAACCAATAAATAAGCCTTCGGGTATTTGAGGCTTGGTGGCTAAAGAATCAATATTTTCAAGCCCTGAATGACAATTCTACTTCAACGCCTCGATCTCCTCGACAGTTTTGGGAATTGGTTTGCCAAGCACCCGATGTCCTTTTTTCGTCACCAGCACATCATCTTCAATTCGGATTCCGCCGAGGCCGATGGTCTTTTCAACTTTATCATAATTAATGAATTCGGTGAATTTATTCTGCGATTTCCACAGCCCGATGAGTTCAGGCATGAAGTAGATTCCCGGCTCAACAGTCAGAACGAATCCCGGTTCCAATTTTTTAGCGAATCTCAAATAAGCCAGGCCGAATTGATCGCTGCGTTTCACTGTGTCGTCGTATCCCACGTAATTTTCGCCCAGGCCTTCCAGGTCGTGCACATCCAGACCCATTTGATGGCCCAATCCGTGCGGGAAAAACAGGGCGTGGGCGCCGGCAGATACGGCATCATCCACATTGCCTTTCATGAATCCCAAATCTTTCATCCCCTGTGCGATGGTTCGTGCGGCTGTAAGATGAACTTCTTTAAAAAATACACCGGGTTTCATCATTTCAATCGAAGCTAATTGGGAATTGAGCACCACATTGTAAATGTCTTTTTGTACGTTTGTGAATTTTTTCCCGACCGGGAAGGAGCGGGTGATGTCGCTGGCATAATGGAGCGGCGATTCCGCGCCGGAGTCCAGCACCAGCATGTCGCCTTCTTTCATCAAATTGGCATGAGAATGGCCGTGAAGCACTTCGCCGTGAATGGTGAAAATGACTGGAAAAGACACAAGGGAACCGTGGGATAAGGCTATGCCTTCCACGGCGCCGGCGACTTCGCGTTCGTAAATGCCGGGGCGCGATTGCTGCATGGCCAGCACATTCATGTCGTAGCTGATGTCCAACGCCATTTCGATTTGCTCCACTTCAGCGTCGGATTTGACTGAGCGCTGTGCCACTACCGCCTTGATCAATTCTTTGGATGAGTATTCATTGATCAGCGAATTGTGAATGCCGGTGAGTCGCTCGGTTTTGATGATGTTGTCGTGTCGGTATTGCGGCATGTAGTGGACTTTTCGCCCGGCTTTCATTGCGTCTTGAATGACGGTTTCCAAATCCCCTGGCGACTTGGTAGAAGAAACACCAATTTTTTTCGCTTTGTCGGCCAGATTCTCCTGCGGCCCCATCCAGATGATGTCATCGATTTCGAAATCATAGCCGAAAAGCATTTCCTCGCCGCTATCCACATCGATCACTGCGGCGAAGCCCGGGGCATCGATTCCCCAGTAATACAGGAATGCGCTGTCCTGGCGGTAGGCAAATGTGTTGGCCGGATAGTTCATGGGGCTTTCTTCGTTACCCAAAAACAGAATCAGCCCTGATGATATTTTTTTCTTAAGCGCTTTTCTTCGTTCAATATAAATTTTTGTTTCGAACATATTTCCCTCCTCACGGATGACGGATTTGCTTCTTATTAAATTTCTCTAAAATAATAAAATATTTTTACAATTACAAATACATTTTGATTTCTTATTTTCCGTGCGGTTCTACAAAAAGTCCCGATTTAGTAAATCCTTCTCTTGTGCGATAATGTCGTTCCTGCGAATGCAGGAACCTCCTTACTGTGCCAGAGGAGATTCCTGAATGCGCCATAGGCGTATCAGGAATGACGGACTTCATAAAAATTCAATCTTAGTACTTTTGATACATCCCTGTTCCATTTTTACTTGTTCTCACTCCACAATGATCTCATCCACAAAAAGCCACGCCTTACCGCCGCCTCCTTTGTGCCAACCCGGACAAACGCCGATATTCTTGGCCAGAACTCGAACATAACGCGCGCTTACATTTTTTGGCTCGCAGCTCAAATCCTGAATAATGTTCCCATCTTTATTCTGCGGGATTTCATTCTGCACCGTAGCCAATTTTTTGAATAATTTGCCGTTATCGGACACGGCAAATTCCACTGACGTTGGTTGCCAGATCCAGAAATCGATGTTCTGATAGAATCCTGCAGATATTTTTTTGATGGGAATCGATGTGCCCAGATCGACAAGCGCTTCAAAGTCGTCCTGTTCAAAGCCCAGCCATTTTCCATCTTTGTAATCAGTCGAGCCGCGCTCCCAATTACCGATGGTCAGTTCACCCTGGCCCGGGTATTTGGGGCTTGGCTGCCGCTTCAGTTGCACGCTTTTATATTTATTGGCCAGAATGAATTCCGCTACTGCGACTTCGCTTTTCACAATTCCCTGTTTGAAGGCGATCGCTTTCACCGTTGTAGTTTTGGAAATAGGAATGGGTAGCAAATACAGCGGGGAATCGTCGTCCGGGTCGCTGCCGTCCAGCGAGAAGCGTATTTGCGCGCCTTCGGTTGCGGAAGACAGCTTCACCTGAATGTCTTCGGAGAATAGCATGGTTTCGACGTTCTGTTTGCCCTGGCTGCTCATGGTTGGCTTCTCTGCCACTTCGGCCTGCGCGCCTTTTATTTTAAAACAGTACGCGTATTTCGATGGCCGGCTCGATTCATCCGCCAATTCATTCGGGATGTGGATGGTCAATCCTTCTATAGAATTATAGCTCCAGTCCAGTGGTTTCCCGAAGCCCAGCAGATAGATTTCTGAACTCTCTTCAGGGATGACGTACTTCAATGTTAATCTGGAACCGGGCCATTGCAACGCACAGGCGTAGATGAAATTTTCATCCTGACTGTGAATGTAGCGAATCGACTCCCCTTCGCGATAATAGGGCAGTCGATGGGTATCGTAAATCACCTCGCTGTTGATTTTCATCCATTCGCCCATATCTTTCAGGCGATCCACGCTGGGTTGCGGGATGAGTCCCTCCGAAGTTGGCCCGACATTGAGGAGGAAATTTCCGCCTTTGGCCGCAATATCAACCAGGTGATGAATGAGCATTTTCGACGATTTCCAGTTTTGATCCCGGGAATTGTACCCCCAGTGGTCGTTCAGGGTCATGCACGATTCCCAGTCCAGGTTCGAAGCCGATTCCAATACCTCCTGCTCGGGCGTGCCGAAATCGCCGGCCGCGTCTTCGTACTTGTTCATGCCATGCATGCCGGCGCGTCCTTTGCCCACGCGATTGTTGATGAGGATGTCCGGCTGAAGGTTTCGCACAAAATTGTAAAGATCCCTGCCCTGTTCCTCGGTCCATTCGTCGATCCACTCCCCATCGAACCAGAGCACGCCGATGTCCCCGTAATTGGTGAGCAATTCAGTGAGTTGCGGTTTGAGGTATTCCTCGCGGTATTTGGGAAAATTTTCACTTTTGGCGTCAGGGTGGTGCCAGTCCATGATGGAGTGATAAAAACAGAATTTAATGCCCTGGTTTTCGCACGCCTCGGAAAGCTCCTTCAGCACATCCCGCTTGAACGGCGTGCGGTCGATGATGTCGTAATCCGAAACTTTGGAATCCCACAGGCAAAATCCATCGTGGTGCTTGGACGTGATCACCAAATATTTCATGCCGGCGTCTTTGGCAATGCGCGCCCATTCGTCAGCGTTGAATTTAACCGGGTTGAACCGGGCCGCGTACTGCTCGTATTCCTCGACCGGGATATGTGCCGTTTCCATGATCCACTCCGCGTGTTCGCCCTCGCCTTTGTAAACGCCGGCCGGCACCGAATAAATACCCCAATGGATGAACATGCCGAATCGGGCGTCGCGCCACCATTCCATCCTGGCATCGAATTTTTCCCGGGATTCGTTTAAATAATCTTTGGTTTTATTGCTGACGCACGCGAAAAAAATCATCGAAAAAAAACCGAGGCTCAAAATTGCGATGGATAAAATGCTTTTCATATTTTTCCTTTTTAAAATAGATTTAAATTATAAGCTCGTGTAAGTTTTTAAATAGTGTCAGAGATTCGGAAATGCATTGAATCTAATTTTATAAGAGAAACGCCTAATTCGTCAGTTGTTGATTTTTTGATATGCATTTCAACATCTATAAAATTAATGGATTCCCGTCCTCCAAAAAGATGGCGGATCTACGACTAAAAGCAAAGTCTGCATTCATTTAAAAATATAATGAAACTTTGCAGGCGTGCGGGAATGACAACGGGAAAAAATTCAAGTTTCTTGAAAGTTATTATCCCAAAAAATGAAATTTCGTTACCCTGAGCGGAGTCGAAGGGTGATACGCTATTGATTTTATTTCACCCCTCGACTCCGCTCGGTGTGACAGCGCCAACTCCCGAACAAATAATAAATAAAATTTGTTTGGATGAAATACGTTCAGAGTGAACTAAAAAAAGTACACGACTATCCACTATCGAGCATCAAATATCGACTATCGAAAATTATCCGTGTTTCATCCGTGTATATCCGAGGCTTTAACGAATCATAATCTCATCCGCGAACAGCCAGGCTTTTTCGCCGGCGCCCTGGTGCCAGTTCGGGCAGGTTCCGATGTTTTTAGCTTTGATCTTTACGTATCGCGCTGTACCGTCTTTCAGCGAAACTGAAATATCTTTTATCAACGGAAAATGATCGTTTTTCATTCGCTCCGGTTTGATGGTTTCTACAGGCGTAAAATCCGTACCATTCTCGGAAACGGAAAATACCACAACCGATGGAAAGAAAATCCAGGCGCTTAAATCCTGGATGAATCCAATACTGATTTTCGAAATTTTTCGGCTGCTCCCCAAATCGATGATGGCTTCGAGATTGTTTTGGTGAAATCCCTGCCAGACGCCGTCATAAAATTTTGAAGTGCCTCGCGTTCCGTCGACAAGTGAATGTTCGCCATTACCGGGGTGTTTTGGACTGAATGATTCAACCAGATTTATCTTTTTCCCGACCGCCATGTGATTGACTTTTTTCTTCTCCAAAATTTCTTCCGGCATGCCCCAGTTGGGTTTGGTCAAATCGCAAAAGTCACCCAGCTCTGTCATGTAGTTGGTCAGTAAATCAGTCAATTCGGCTTGCTGCGATTGAAACTTCGGCTGATCGGCGAGATCATTCAGTTCGTCCGGATCGTCATTCAAATTGAATAGCTGCGTCCGTTGCTCGCCGTGGACATTGTATTTGATCAGTTTCCAGTTATCGTCCCTGCGAACGCCGCGATGGATTTTCGTGTAAGCGAGAAAAACCGAATCGTGAATTTTTGCCTGATTACTTTGCAACGCCGGGACAAGACTTTCACCTTCGACTGAGCCCAGTTTTTCAAGTCCTGTGAATTGGCACAGGGTCGGATAAATATCGGATAAATAACAGAGCGTTTCGGACTGCGTGCCTCTCGGAATTCCCGGCCCGGAAATTACGAGCGGAACCCGAACGCTGTGGTCGTACAAATTTTGCTTGCCCATCAGGCCGTGATTTCCCAATGCAAGCCCGTTGTCCCCGGCAAAAACAATGATGGTATTTTCCGCATTGCCGCTACTATCAAGCGCGTCCAAGATTCGCCCGATCTGGGCGTCGAGATGGGTGATCATAGCGTAATAAGCGGCAATGTGTTCCTGCACGATTTCCTCAGTTCGGGGAAACGGCGCCAGCATTTCATCGCGGACGGTCATTTCGCCGTTATCGAATGGATGCTGGGGCATAAAATTATTGGGCACTGGAATTTTTTCGGGATTATACATGTCGGCATATTCTTTGGGCGCCATGCGGGGATCGTGCGGCGCGGTATAGGAAATGTACATAAGAAACGGCGTTTCGTCAATCTCTTTTTCGAGGAACTGAATTGCTGCATCGCTGAACAAATTGCTGGAAAACTCCTTGCCGATGTACTGATCTTCTTTTTCATATTTCCCGGTCGGGTCGAAATCGTATACAGGCACTTCCAAATGATTGCTCATTCCACCGAAGAAAATTTTCCCGCCGTGTGTGAAACATCGGGCATAGGCCTGCCGGCTGTTGTGCCATTTTCCTGTACCAAACGTTTTGTAGCCTGCTTTTCTGAAAAGCTCGGGAAACATGACGTGCTCATCAGGAACGTTGGCCCCGCGATTGCTCAGATGAAACAGTGTTTTCCCGGTGAGCAGCATGGCGCGGCTTGGCATACACACCGCGCCGCTTGTTCCGCCCATGATGTGCGCGCGCGTGAAGGAAATGCCATTTTGCACCAGTTTATCCATGTTGGGCGTGTGAATTTCCGGGCAGTTCAGCGAGTGAACCGTGTTGAACCGCTGGTCATCGGTGAATAAAATAAGAATGTTGGGTCGGTTCGAATTTGTTGAGCAGTTGGATTGAACCAGCCCGGCAGTCGCCAGAGCTGCTGTACCGTAACCAACGGTCTTTATAAATTTTCGTCGATTGTATTTTTCCATGATTACCTTCATATTTTTGGGTTAAGTCTTGCTGCCAGGCATTCTTTTATATAAAAAGGACGCTGATTAGCGCAGATTTACGCTGATAATTTTGTAGTTGCTGGAAATGCCACTATGAGAATTTAACCTGGATTATTCATTGTAATGCATTAAGGAATCCAGATTGCCTGAATGGTGCTTCATTCCGAATTCAGTATATCTAACTTTGTTAATTTTCATATATCTGATTAATTTTATTGATAACAATAAGTTAAATATCTATTGTTTGAAATTTGTGAATAATTCAGGTTAAAGGAAATAACCGAAAACTTTTCCATTTATTTGTCGCTCAGTATCAAAAGCATTCCATCAAGTCGCATTCCTGCAAAGTGGCATAATATTTCTAAATGAAAGCAGGTTTTGCTTCTATCGAGAATCACAGGAAATGGGAATATGACTAAATGTGTCGGAAATTAAGAGAAAAACTGAAAAAATCCCTTTTTATATACCTATTGAAGGTTATAATAAGAAAAATCAGCGTTTATCAGTGTCCATTAAAAAGTGTCCGATGTGAGATTGAAGTAAAAGTTTGTTTAATTTTTAAATACCCCCACCGGCCGCTTCTCCCGTTCCATTTTTGCATCGAAATCAATCATCGCGTTTTTCAGGCGGGTTACTATTTCAGGGTGCTTTTCTGCGACATTCCATTTTTCGCTGATGTCAGCGTGCAAATTGTACAGCGTTCCATTTTTAATGTTGAACTTCCATTTTCCATCTCTCACCGCTTCGAGTTCGCCTTTTTTCGCATAATAAAAAAAGTAGCGGTGAGGACTTTCCACGGTTTCCGGTTCTTTTAAAAGGGATAGTATGTTTTTGCCGTCGATGACGCGGTCGTTTGGCGCTTCGATGCCGGCGAGAGAAGCGAACGTGGGAAGAATATCCATTGTGGTCGCAAGCTCCGTGCAAATTTTACCGGCCGGTATTACGCCCGGCCATCGCATGATGCAGGGCTCGCGCATGCCGCCTTCGAACGTGGTCCCTTTTCCACCTCGCAGTGGGCCGGCAGAGCCGCCATCAGTTTTAAATTCAAGCCACGGTCCATTATCAGACGTAAAAATGACCAGCGTATTCTTCTCCAAATCAAGTGATTTCAGTGTTCCCAGAATTTGGCCGACGCTCCAGTCAATTTCTTCAATCGTGTCACCATACTTTTCCCGCGCACTTTTCCCCTGAAATTCCGGGGAAGCGTAAAGCGGAATATGCGCCATCGGGTGAGCTATATAAAGGAAGAATGGTTTCTTTCTATTCTCTTTGATGAAGTGGCTAGCATCCTCTGTAAAGTGCTTTGTAAAATAGGTTTGATCCGGTTCTATTTCCAGGATTTCTTCGTTGCGATACAGGGGGAGCTTGTAATGGTAATCGAAATTCCCCATGAGCTGCTGCTCTTTTTCGCTCATGTCATTGCTGTATGGGATCCCGTAAAAATAATTGAATCCCTGGCGGGTTGGTAGAAATTTCGGATGGTGACCCATGTGCCATTTCCCGATGCACGCTGTGGCATAATTTTTCTTCTTTAACATATCCGCAATAGTGATTTCATCCGAATGCAGTCCGGTGTTTGAATGCGGGAAAAGAACCCCTTCGTGCAATCCCACTCGTTTGGGGTAGCAGCCGGTCATCAAGGCCGCGCGCGAAGGTGTGCAAACAGGTGAAGCAACATAGAACTGTGTGAATTTTGTGCCCTCAGCGGCCATGCGATCCAGGTTGGGCGTGCGAATTGTTGGATTGCCAAAACTGCTCAGGTCGCCGTAACCAACATCGTCCAAAAAAATCACGACAAAATTGGGGAGATCGACCTGTGTTGCTTTTGATTGAATCATCGAAGCACAATTGAAAAAGGAAAAAGAAGAGACCAGCAAGCCGGAAAATTTCAAAAATTCCCGGCGAGTTTGATTTTGCATGTTTAACCTTTATTACATTTTTGTTGATTGAATGTTGTCAGTCTACTTTTTTGTCCATGGCTTATTGCCCGGGTAGTTCGGGCTGTACAGCATTAATTCTTTTCGAATCTGTAATTTCCCGTCCTTCACAAATGCTTCGCCCCGTTCCGACAAATGCTCCACCATTCGATTTCGCCATAGTTTTAGAGTCGTCAAATAGTGTTCTGACTTCGTAAGTTCAGTCAATTCGCCGGGATCATTTTCCAGATTGAAAAGCTGTTCAGCCCCACTATAAAAATTGTAAATGTACTTCATCTTACCATCGGTCAAAGCGCACCAGTAATTTTCTTTTCGATAGCACGTGCCATGTTCCATGTCGATGTATTCACGCCACGCCGGATTCTTCTGCTCGACCAGTTTCAGCAGACTGTTGCCGTCCATATCATCAGGAATCTCTTTGCCGACAGCGTCCAGGAATGTGGGCAGGAAATCACGCAATTCAACCGGGTAGGGCAGCGAAGAACCCCTTTGCACCTGTGCGTCCATATCCTTCGGCCATTTCATCAAATAGGGGATATTGGCTGATCCCTCGTATGCATAAGTTTTTCGCCAATGGTGATGGTCGCCTAACATATCGCCGTGGTCGGCAGTGAACGTGATGATGGCGTTATCGTACATGCCTTTTCGTTTCAGTGCTTCGAGAATGCGACCGACCTGCTCGTCGATGAAGGTAATATTCGCGTAATAGGCCCGTCTCGATTCTTTTGCATGGTCGATACCGAAGTCACCAAAAGCAGCGTTTGGTGTCATTGGAAAATCTGCAAACTCTGCGGCCCAATCTCCGATAAATGGCGCCGGCATTTCTTCTTTTGTGTACATATCGAGAAATCGCTTCGGCGGGTCGTAGGGACTGTGAGGGCGTGCGAACGAAATTTTGAGGAACAACGGATTGTCCTGCTGGTAATTTTCGATCAATTCGACTGCGGTCTGGCCGGTCCAAAAGGTGGGATGCAGGTTTTCATCCAGTGCGTACACCCCGGCGCGGTGCTCGTTCCAGCCGATGCCGGTCGCGTCCGGATCGAGTCCCGGGGCCTGCAATTTGAACCAGTCACGATAGTCGCTGATAAAGTCCGGCGATTCCACCCTGCCGCTTTCGTCGACCAGCGTGCCGTAAAATCCGTGCAGGGACTTCTGGGGGAACCAGTGCATTTTTCCGATGCCAAAGGTGTAATAGCCGGCTTCCCTCATCATGCGCGGCAATTCATATTTATATTTTTTCCCGACCCTCCCATAGGCCAGCATCCCGTGATGCCACGGCGATTGACCGGTCAACAGTCCAGCGCGGGCCGGCGTGCAACTGGAAACTGCAGTGTAGCCATTGGAAAATACAGCGCCGTCATTGGCAATGGAATCGATGTTGGGCGTTTTGATCTCTTTATTACCGGCGCAGCCCAGGCAATCACCACGGTGCTGATCTGTCATAATAAAAATGATGTGTGGTTTCTTTGGAGGTTTTTTATTTAGAAATCTGTTCACGGGAAGAGGTAATCCACTGAATGAAAATACAGTGGAGGCAAGCACTGATGTTTTGAGGAAACTTCTTCTGGAAAATTGTTTCGGCTGATTCATTAAAATGCCTCCGGATTTGCTTCGCTTCGATTGAAAACTATATTGCATTTTGGAGAATGCGCGGGAGTATGTTTTAATGGTGTCATAAATATAGTAAATATGAAATAAAGAATCAATTAATTACTTGAAATATTTGAAAAAATTTCTTATTATGAAATCGACTTAGCCGGGACGTCTCAAAACCTCGAAGTTTAATTCTTAAATCATTCATTTTTTAATCTGCGTAAATCTGAGAAGATCTGTGTCCAAAATGTATGAAGTAAAGGAGAACATAAACTCTAACTTGATATTTCAGGAAGAAAATTTATGTCCGAACGAGTCCACATTACTATAATTGGCGCCGGCGTGGTGGGATGTGCCATTGCCTATCGGTTGTCGAAAAAGTACGATGAAATATTTGTGATTGAAAAGAATCCCACGGTGACTGCGGAGAATCAGTCGTCGCGGAATTCCGGGGTGGTGCATGCCGGCGTGTATTATCCCAAAGATTTAGGGCGTTTAAAAGGCGAATTGTGCGTGAAGGGGAATGCCATGCTCTATGATTTCTGCAGGCAATTCGATGTGCCGTGCAAGCAGACAGGGAAACTCATCGTTGCTTCCAATAAACGCGAAATTGATTTTTTGGAGGATACATTTCGCATTGCTGTTGAAAACAAGGTGCCCGGGGCGCGGCCCATTTCTTCGGATGAAGCAAAAAAAATGGAGCCCAATATCAATTGTCTCAAAGCCGCGTATTTCCCGAGTTCCGGCATTGTGGAAGCCACGCAATTTGTCTATCGGCTGTACACGCTGGCGACTCAACAAGATGCGTTTTTTCTCACGAGCACCGAAGTGGTTGACGTTCGTCCTAAAAGCGGCTTTTTTGAAATTGAAACCCGGGCCGGTAATCAAACCGAAGTTTTTGAAACCGAAATTTTAATCAATTCGGCCGGACTGTATTCCGATGAAATCGCGAAAAAAGTGAATCCGGATTGTCCCCATGAAATAAATCCCATCCGCGGCGAAGCAGCCAAATTCATGAAATCGAGAAGAGAAAATATTTATCATCGGGGACTGAATATCTACCCGGTGCCGCATCCGATATATCTCGACGGTACCAGAGCTGATGTTCCTTTCGATGAATTTCAGCAATTGTTTGCCGAGAAAAAGGTGTTGAAGACCGTCGGCGTTCACTTGACGCCCACGTTCGATCTTATCGATGGTTCCTATGAAATCGGGAACACGGTCACCATCGGCCCTGCGACAAAGGGAGTTGACAGCAAAGAAGATAATTCCAAAAACTTGCTGGCCCCGGAACTTTACCTGGAACGCGTGCTGGGCGTCTTCCCCAACCTGCGCTTGGACGATATTTCCCTGCATCAGGCCGGGGTGCAGGCCAAGCTGAAAGATCAATACGACTGGGTCATCGAGCCGGATGAAAAATTCCCCAACTGCATTCAGTTGATCGGCATCGACTCGCCCGGTTTGACCGGCTGCCTTGCCATCGCGGAATACGTGGAAGAATTGGTTTCAGCGATTTAAGGTATCCAATGAAATCAAGCTGAAAATTAATTGACATTCAAGAATTTAAAAAGGGAGAATTTATTTGTGAAAAATATAAATCTCGGATTTCCTTCGCACAAGCTAATTTTCTTTTTCTCCTTCATATTTTCCCTGGTATTAATAGCCGGTTGCTCAGCAGAAAAAACGAAACTTCAATCCCAAACTGAAGTATGCGTCGATTATCCGGAAGAAAAAATCCGAACTATCTATCCCGTTCTTTCATTTGGTGAGAATGATGAAATTTATAAACCACGTAGTGTTAAAGTCGATAAGAATGGCATTGTCTATATCGTAAATCAGGGGGATCATTGTATTGTTAAATATGCAGGCAACGGGGATTTCATCGGTCGTATCGGACGGGAAGGTCAATTACCCGGCGAGTTTAAAAGACCTTATGACATGGCAATTGCAGAAAATGGAGATCTATTTGTTTTGGACACTGGAAACAGGCGAGCACAAAAACTGTCATGCAATGGAGATTATCTTTCCAGTTTTCCCATCTTTATATATCAACGATCCATTGAATAATCATTGTCACAAATATCAGTTGGATGAGGAGACAATGCCGTGAAAAAAAATGAAACTGAATTAAATGAAGCGACTTCAGCACGTTACCAATTGGCCTGAAAAAACCTTAGCGAGCTTTTTCTTTTTTTTGTAGACTTTGAATTTAGTCAGAATGGAAGACCTCAAAGGTTGAATATATTTTTTTAGAATTGATAAAAAGAGAGGATTCAATGCGGCGCCTATTATTTCTTTCTTCATTAATAGTGCTCTTTTGTTCCAACGAACACTATGTCGCTTTTGAAACGGACATGATGCGGGTAGACCTTAATTCCGCCGGCCGTGTGACCGGGTTGATCGATAAAATCGCCAACAAAAATTACGTGGCTTCAAAAGAATCGGCGCCATTGGTTGCCATTAAATTAAATATTTATCTTAGCCTGAATTATTCACAAATTTCAATCAAAAGATGTTTAACTTAATGTTATGAATGAAATTAATCAGATATATGAAATTTAACAAAGTTAGATATACTGAATTCGGAATGAAGCACCATTCAGGCTACCTGGATTCCTTAATGCATTACAATGAATAATCCAGGTTAGAGGTCAATGAATTATTTAAAGGTTCAACAATTTATACAACAAATATCTTTTCCTTCGTGTCTCCGCGTCTTGTGGCATTACATAATTTTTAATTGTAAAACGATATAAAAACAAGGATGAATCATGACAAATTCAAAATTGAATCGCCGGCAGTTTTTGAAAATTACCGGCCAGGGAATCGCGATTTCTTCAATGTCGCCGCTGCTGTTTCAGGCGTGTGGTTCTCTGAAAAAGAAACCAAATATTCTCTATATCATGACGGACGACCACGCGTATCAGGCCATCAGTTGTTACGGCAGTCGCATCAACGAGACGCCGAACATCGATCGATTGGCCAGCGATGGCGTGCGTTTCGAGAACAGCTTTGTCACCAATTCCATCTGCGCGCCGAGTCGCGCTGTGCTGCTCACCGGCAAGTACAGTCACATGAACGGCCATATCGATAATCGAACGACATTCGATGGTTCCCAGCAAACGTTCCCGAAACTGTTGCAGCAGGCCGGCTACGAAACGGCTGTGGTCGGCAAATGGCATTTGAAGAGCGATCCGACCGGATTTGATTACTGGAATATCCTTCCCGGCCAGGGGCAATATTATAATCCGGATTTCATCGAAATGGGCGAACGCAAACAAATTACCGGCTACGCGACTGACCTCACGACCGATTTCGCGCTGGACTGGCTTGAAAAACGGGAGTCGGAAAAACCGTTTTGCCTGTTGCTTCATCACAAAGCGCCGCATCGAAACTGGATGCCGCCTCCCAAATATCTGCATAAATATGAGGACGTGGAAATTCTCATGCCGGAAACCTATTTCGATGATTATGCCACCCGAAGCGATGCGGCCAGGCAGCAGGAAATGGAGGTTGCAAATCACACTTTTCCTGTTTTTGATTTAAAGGCGCCGATAGATGAAGGCATCGGCCCCAAAAGCAAAGAACAGGAGCGGGACCTTTCATTTTGGAAAACAAGCTACGACCGAATGAACGACGAGCAGAAAGCAGCGTGGGATGCCGCGTACGGCCCGCGAAACGAAGCCTTCAAAAAAGCGAATTTGAAGGGCAAGGAGCTGGCCAAATGGAAATATCAGCGCTACATCAAAGATTACCTCCGCTGCATCGATTCGGTGGATGAAAATATTGGCCGCGTGCTGGATTACTTAGAAGAAAATGGATTGGCCGATAATACGATCGTGGTCTATACTTCGGACCAGGGATTTTATTTGGGCGAACACGGCTGGTTTGATAAGCGATTTATGTACGAGGAATCTCTGCGCATGCCGCTGATTATTCGCTATCCCAAGGAAGTAAAACCGGCTGTGAACCAAACCGACATGGTGATGAATCTCGATTTTGCGCCGACATTTCTGGATTTCGCCGGCGTGACAGTGCCGCAGGACATCCAGGGCGAATCGCTTCGAAATGTGCTGAGAGGAAAAACGCCGGAGGACTGGCGGCAGTCCATTTATTACCATTATTACGAATATCCTGCCTGGCACATGGTCAAGCGGCATTACGGTGTGCGAACCCATGATTTCAAGTTGATCCATTTCTACTACGACATCGATGCCTGGGAACTCTACGATTTGAAAAATGACCCGAACGAACTGAACAATCTCTACGATGACCCCAAATACGCGGATAAAGTGGCTGAACTGAAAGCTGAATTGAAGCGATTGCGGGGATTGTACGGTGATTCGGACGACAATGAATTTATGCCAACAAAATCTGATTCATAAAAATGAAAACAATCCCGGTGTTTTGAAATGCGCCGGGATTGTTGAATTTAAGACTCAATAAGAATCCATTCCAGCCCGGAGACTCACCCATGGATATTCTCAAAGATCCGCTTGCTGTGCTTCAAAAATATATTCAAATTGATACGACGGACAGTCAAAACGACCGCGACGTGTGCCGTTTTTGGGAAGCGATTTTTTCGCAATATCGCGTGGACAGCCGAATCGTTCGCAGCGGGGAATTCCACAATTTCGAAACATTCAATAATGGAAATCCGATGGAGCGCATTCTCCTTCAAAACCACATGGACGTGGTGCCTGCCAATGCCGAAGCCTGGAATTTCGATCCGTTCGAGGGCATCATTGACAACGGCTATCTCTACGGCCGCGGCGCGCTGGACATGAAATCAATTGCAGTGTTTCAGGCGTACGCGTTCCTTCGGCTGGTGCACGAAAATCATCCCAGGAAAGATGTGATTAAATTCTGCTCGCTCGTCCAGGAAGAAACATCGTCCGAGCATGGCGCGAAGTTTTACGCGGCGCATTTGAAAAATCATGGCTACCGAGACCTCGTTGTTTTAGGAGAAGGCGGTTTCCGACTGCGAATCCCGGAGATTTATGATGGTAATTTGTTCCTGTACGAGACCGAGCAAAAGGGTTTGCTCTGGCTGGCTATCATGGTTCACTCAAAGGGCGGGCACGGTTCCATGGGCGGGAAGACCAAGAAAACGAACCCGGTGCTTCGGGCTGCCAAGGTCGCCGACAAATTAAGCAGATTGAAGTTCGTACCCAAAATTGAATCTTCTGTTGAAGCCTTCATCAGCCACGTTTTAGATCACTCCAAAAATTTTTGGATTCGGTATGTCGTTACCGGCCGCTTTTTCAAACGCTTTCTTTTTCATTCCAAACCGGGGAGCGGCATGGTGTGCAAATTAATCACGCGAGCGACCGGCATTCCGGATCTCTTTCAGACGTCGTTGAACGTGACCAATATTTCCACGGATAAAATTGAGGGGATTTCCAATCAGGATTACCCGCGGCGCTCGCTTTGGAGAAGACTCTTTCGCCGCGAGCCGAAAAGAAAGATGAATCCCATCACCCGAACCGGCGTGAATGTCATTCCCGGTTACGCCACGGTCACCTGCGACATCCGCTACAATTCAGTTTATTCCGCGGAAGAACTGATCGAGATTATTCGAAAGACGATCCCAAAAGATGCTGAATTGAAAGTGGTGAACTCACAGGAATTTTCCACATCGCCCCATTCCATTCTGCACGAGCCCATCCGGCGCGCTCTGAAAACGGCAGGGCAATCGGACACCATTGTTTCGCCGTTTCTGTTCATCGCTGCATCGGATAATTATTTTTTCCGCGCCAACGGATTCGCTTCGTTCGGGCTGGTGCCGAATCTGATGACATTGGATGAGTTAGACAGAATTCACGGCCAGAACGAGCGGATTCATATTCAGCAATTCAAAGAGGGATGCCAATTGTATTATCAAATTTTAAAAGAACTGGTGGAGTCTCTGCCTCCACAATAAGCACAGACTAAATTTCCTCGTCTTCATAGCCGCTGAATGGCACCCACCTGCTTTTTTCTGTGCCAATAATTGTGCTGTACGAATGAAGCATCCCAAAATTTGAGCAGCGGACTGAATACCAATCAATATTGAGATTTTGAGCCAATTCATTTTTGATTTTATCGGTGAGGGCCACACTCGTGAGTGATTGTGAATGTACTTTATGAATGACGAAGGCCTGATCCTCCTCGGTCAAAAATGAATAAACCGGCGAAAGTGCATATTTGTCGACGATGGTTACCATATCCTCGGGAAAAATATCCAGGGTTGTTTCAACTTCAATGGCGACTTTGCTCAACTGACCAAATAATCCCCCGGGTTTGATTTCCGAAGAACCTGGGTAGGTTGTAATGCATGGTATTTCAATATTGAACCGTATTTTGGGTTTGTCATTCGAAGATGACACTTTTGCAGAATAGGTGCATGCGTAACAAACAAGACATTTTTCTTCTGAAACCGGCGTTATTTTTTCAACGAAAAAGGGATACGTGAAATCAATCTTGACTGTACTTGCTTTCAACTCTTTTAAATAGTCAAGAATATTGACTTTTAGCGTGTTTGTTCCAATCCTTTCTCGATGAGCATGAACAATTTGGATGAATTTATCAATCCAATGTGCTTCAAATTCCTGCATGATTTGAGCATCGATGGATATTTTTGCAATCGTAAACTGACCTTCCGGTTCAAGCTTTGATACCACTCTCATCGGAAACGGCAAGTTGCGGAATCCGACATCTACCAAAAATTTTTTTTCATCATTCATCTTTCGTTACCTCACATTAGTTATCTCATATAAAACCAATTATTTTGAATTTTAATATGGTATCTATTCAGCTACCCACCGTGTATTGTCACCTTTCGACTCCGCCCTCCCGAGGCGGATTTTCAACTCAAGGTGACATATCGTAAGTCATATCGAGCGGAGTCGAGATATGACAAGGTGCTAAGGTTATTAAAATCTTTTTCTTATATTATCAATCACCTGAATGGTTACGTAATATGTGCGCAAATAAAATACTCATGTGTATGGCAGCAATATTCGTATACTTGAAATTTCAATTAATGATAATGTTTACAATGTCGACTGGTCTCATGTTATATTGCTCCGAAATTGATCGGACAAGCTGCTCTTTTGATGCCGTAATTCCCTCGGCAGCCAGATTTTCAATACCCACTTGAACATCTTTGTTCAATTCATCGCAAACCTGTTGCACTGTTTTTTTTCCCCAGCCAGCCTGTCCCTGACTCGTGAATGACTGGCTTCGGTCTTTGGTTGATTGAAAATTCCCCCGGCTGTTTCCTCTGGCGCTCCCGGAGGATGAAGAAGTATTTCTCCCCGAACTTTTTTTGTAAAATTGAGCCTGTTGCTGCGTAAAACCTTTATCTTTAAAATAGAAATTCCACCGGATGATGGTTTTGAAGGGATCAATATTGAAGAGCGTCCCAAGTATTAGAAACAGCGACAGAATTAAGGATAAAAGAAGTTCAGTTCTCATGGTTAATGCGCTGGTTGTTTTCTTTTTGACATATTTGCATAACGGAGTCCGATTGTTATACAAATGAATTACAGAAATGATGAGTAAAATCAGGGATGAATTAATATGCAGCGCAGCCCACATGTCTTTATCCATTCCGAAAAACGTCCAGTGAGACCAATGAGCTATTCTGCCACGGGGAGTAAAATAAAGCACAATGCCGGAAATGAGCGAAATGAGAAAAGAAAATGACATGAATAATGAAACAAAACTTCTGAAATTGAATCTGTATTTCGACATAAAAGTCCTGATAAATAATTGATAAATAACGAAATAAAAGAAACGCGAATAGCCTGGGTGGCTGTGCAATAAAATTCAGTGGGTAATGTTTTTTATATGAAAACCTCAATTACGCCAGATAACGCGCCAGCCTATTGCCTCAACTTTCACACTTGATTTCCATTACTTTTTAAGAGAGAAATCACATATCAGAGATTGATTTTGAATTTTGGTTTCGTGATTTATTTGTAATTTATTTTCTTGATTGTAGATTAAAAACAAATTTCCGTGCGAAGCCCTGCGATTATGACGTCGGATAAATTGGGCTTAAATCCCGGATTTATGATGTATTGAAAGTCAGGCTGAATCGATAACCAGTCCTTCAATTCAACATGATAGGACAACTCAAAGGCAATTTCCCAATCATCCAGACCACAGCTCTGTTGTTCAAGTATCGCTTGTTTGTATGTGCTGGAATTGTGTGCAGCAGCCACTGCCACGCCAATTTGGTCATTTTTTATGATAGAAACGAGTTCCGAAATTACGATGCCGCCCCCGAGATATCGATCGATTCGATTGGTTTTTTTGTCTGAAATTCCTGCGCGAAAGAAGTAGCTTATTTCCCCATGCAAATCACTTCTTTTCAGATCAAAACTTCTTTCGAATAAAAAATATGCCCCCCAACTGCCAAATTCTCTATTCCAATTTTCAGAGACGACATCGATGCCAGTGGTATAGTACCAGGCGCCCACACCGATTTTTTCATATTGTGAATTGATTTGATTATTGACGTTTCGCTTTTTTTTGATGTGATTGCGAATAGATTTTTTATTTCTCCCTCCGCCGCGTTTCCAGTGACGAACATTTTTACTAAATGTACCGAATCGGCGTGGCTGGCGAGAGAAATATCTGCGTTTTGGGATGTGTTTCGTGTATTGTGTTCCTTCCCTTGAAAAAATGAGTTCAGAACTGATTAATGCGCCCTTTTCACGACTCAATGTAAATGTTGGTTTTTTTTCGGGGGAGCCATCAATAATTGCTGATTGAAAGGTGACGAGATCTGATATGCGTGTTTTCAGTCGAAAAGCTAAACCTGTGCACGGAAATGTAGAGGGCCCATTTGTACCGCTTTGTGCGAAACCAGCACCCATTCCATGCGAACTGTGGACGAATTGACTGGCCTTGTCGAGCACGTCGAACTCGGTATTTATATCATAGAAACCGGCCAGTACGGATACCCGATCGTCCATGAATTTATGTTGAATCCATGCTTCAGACAATCTCCATATATTACGAGCAGCGATATTGCTAACTCCCTGAATATCTCCCACACAATCATGCGCGCGGTTACCATGCGTACCAAATACATTGAAATACAACGTTGATCCCTGCCATGACATGATTTTATCAGAGTTCATCAAAAGAATTAGTTCGGCAAGATCGCGGTAATTGGAGGCATGGCTAACTCCACCGGACAGATTTGAAATTACCTCTCCCGAATAAATTGCATTGAACCAAATCCCGTTATTAGCTAATGTGGTTCGAAGTCCATTCCAGTTGCCGGTTAAAAGGTTCGGTTCCTGGTTGTCAGCAGATTTAGCGGGATTACCGATAAAAAAAGTAAAGCTAAAAGCGAAGATTAGAAAAATAAATTTTTTGATCTTTCCTTGTTTCATAAAACCGGTTCCTAAACAGGTATGATTTTTGAAATTTTATTTAGGTATCGCAAGATTGATGCCAACATTATAAATTAATTTTAATTCAGTAAATACAATAGAATAGATTTGTTTGCACGCATGCTGGATATGATTTTCAGGCGTATTTTGCACCCCGTGATAATTCCAATTGCTTACTTTAGAAAATTTGCCTATTAGGGGTGTGTTTATAAGTATGAAAAACCGCATAAGCAAGTATATTGAAACAGAGAAAATGAATATTTAGATTTGCGAAGTTATAAGTCATAGCGCAAAACCGCAATGACTAAATATAGTCATAGGAAAAAGAAAGCTAACATTCAGATAAATCTATTGCTTGAGTAAAATTATTTCAGGTTAGAAAACTGGAATTTTTTATGACAGATACGAATATTTAATGCATGGAGGATGTGGCATAATTTCTAAGAAGAATTATTCGGAATATTTATGATAGAGCAGGATGCACTCAAAAAAAATAATAATGGGTGCATATTGCTCCTGTCTGGTTTGTTGATTATTATTTTAGGCTGATTTAACTAACAGTTAATTAATAAATTAAGAATTATCGATTTTCATGGTATTGTACTTGCACCATAAATTGATTTTAGAAAAAAATTGTGTGCCGAAAATCAAACAAAATTCAAAGTTTTGACAAAAATCCAAATTACTGTTCATTTAGAATGAAATTTAAGTGTTTATTTTTTAATCTAATGGAGGTAAATCAGAATGAAGTTAGCGATTGGAACCGACGATAAGCGCACAATTCGCCATGGACACTTTGGTGAAAGCCAATATTATTCAATTTATGAAATTTTCAATGGTGAAATTTTTGCTCAGGAGTTGAGAGAGAACCCATTTGCCATTGATAAAAATCATGTTCATGGACAGGCACAAAATATTATTGACCTGTTGAACGATTGTCAGATTTTCATCGGAAAAAGTATGGGAAAAAAATCGCTGAAAACCATCGCACAAAAAAATATCGATGCTATCGTTACGGATATTGGCCAGATTGAAAAAGCGGTTCATTTTTACTTGATTTCAAAGGATGAATTTTTCAGATATTACGATAAAGCGACCGGGAAATTTTGTGACTGCAGAAGTCGGGCGTGAATTTTTTAAATCGGGAAAACCACAGTAATATACTTATTACGAGTTGATTTTCGGACTTATTACAATTTATGTCATTCCCGCGAATGCGGGAATCCCCTTTGCAAGAATAAGGAGATGCCTGCATCCGCAGGTACGACAGAATAGCATATCCGAAAACTAGAATAAATCTGGAAATATTTGAATGATATTAAGAATTGGAAAGGATCGAATTATGGGACCAGGATTCGGAGGCGGTGGAGGCAGAGGTCGGGGACACGGCATGGGAAGAGGCCGGGGCAGATATCACAGAATGCTTGAACAGGATGTAAACTGCGTATGCCCGCAATGCAACACGGTGGCACCTCATCGGCGTGGCGTGCCATGTTTCCAAACATTGTGCCCCAATTGCGGCGCTGCAATGACGCGACAGTTCAGCGCTATTGAATCGGATTCACAGACGCAGGTAATGAAACCTGTGGTAAATGCAGAGCTGTGCACCGGGTGCCAGCGGTGCATTTCAGCCTGTCCTTTGGGCGCGATTGAAATTGTAGACAAGAAAGCAGTCATCCATCCCGAATCCTGCAATAATTGCCGCGTGTGCATCGGGGCATGCCCTGTTTCAGCCATTCAGTAATTGGGAAAAATTATGGAAAATTCAATCCTACAATTGAAGCGGGGTCAGCGGGTTGCGTTCTGGGCAACGGTGGTGACTTTATTCGTGGCGATCCTCAAAGGTGCGATCGGAGTGCTGTTCAACTCCCAGATGCTGGTTGCAGATGCCATTCACAGCGGCGCAGACACCGTTGCTATTTTTGCGTCAGCATTCGGTTTGTGGATCGCATCGCGCGGTAAAAGCGCGAGGTTTCCCTATGGATTGTATAAGGCGGAGACGCTGGGGACACTGGTAGTTGGCGGTTTCATCACCTGGGCCGGCATTGATTTGCTGATCAATGGTTATTTGAAGCTGTTCACCATCGAACCTGTGGAGAATTTCCCGGTGTTGCCGGTTACCGCAAGTCTGATATCGGTGTGCGTTGCAATCATCATCGCTCGCAAGGAGAAAGAGGTGGGCGAGGCCATTCACTCCCAATCGTTGATCGCCAATGCCAAAGAATCGTTTTTGGATATTGGCACATCACTTGTGGTGCTAACCGGGATTATCCTTTCATATTTCCGCATTCCTTATGTGGAGGGTGTTATTATCATTCTCATTTCATTACTCATTCTGAAACTTGGCGCGGAGAATTTGTGGCGCTCGATGCTCATTTTAATGGACGCCAGCCTGGATACGAATCTGCAAAAGCAAATTGAAGAACGCATCCGTCAAATGTATGGCGTTCGCGATGTTGTCGATGTAAAGATTCGGGAATCCGGACCGTTCAGAATGGTCGAATTGAAATTCACGACAAATCCGTCGCTGACCATCTACAAGGCTCACGAACTTTCTGAGGACATTGAAACAGCGATAAAAAATTCATTCGATTTTATTGAATCTGTCATTGTGCATGTGGAGCCCTCTTCAAAAACGGAAATAAGTGCAATAATTCCTGTAGGGGACATGAACGGACTGGAGTCCAGGATACACGGCCACTTCGGTCGGGCGCCCTTTTTTGCGATTGTAAATTTGGAGGGAGAAAAGGTAAAGATCGAGGAATTCTATTTAAATGAATTCCTCGATCGAACCAAACATGTCGGATTGAATGTAGTCAAAGCAATTGTGAATTACGGTCTGGACATGTTATTCACAAGCCAGATCGGTGAAATATCATTCTATATGCTGAAAGAAAACTTCATCGATATTTACCAAATTGAAGAAGATAGTTTAACAATCCGCGATGTCATTTTCTGTTACAGAGAAAATAAACTGTCGCGAATTACATCGCCGACCCACACGGTGGATGAAGCGTTTTGAGTCGTTTTTATTCAAAGATGGCAGCCTGGCGATGATTCAACAAACTATCTTGACTCTTTTTCTTTTTTTCGTTTTTCCACAATTTCTTCTGCAATGGAGTAAGGCACAACTTCGTAATGGTCGAAATGCATGGACGCACTGCCTCGGCCCGATGTAATGTTCCTTAATTCATTGGTATAGCCAAACATTTCAGCCAGCGGCACCTGGGCCTTCACCGTCCTCGTGCCGTTTTTAATATCCATACTGAGAATTTTACCTCGTCGGCTTACGAGGCTGCCGGTAACTGCGCCCAAAAAATCTTCAGACGTTGTCACCTCAACAAACATGACCGGCTCCAGTAGTTTTGGCCCGGCTTTCTGGAATGCCGCTTTGAAGCACATGGAACCTGTGATTCTGAACGCCATTTCAGATGAATCGACTTCATGATACGAACCATCGACAAGCGTGCAGCGAATATTAACCACCGGGTACCCTGCGTATGGACCCTCTTCCATGGCATCGATGATGCCTTTTCCTATGGCCGGTATATATTCTTTGGGAATTGCTCCGCCAACAATTTTGTCGATGAATTCAAATCCTTTTCCCGGGGGCAGGGGTTCTACTACCAGAACAATATGGGCATACTGTCCATGCCCTCCGGTTTGTTTTACATATTTGGTGTTCTCAGTGACTGGATTGTAAATAGTTTCCCGATAGGAAACCTGGGGCACACCCACGTCAGTTTCCACTTTGAATTCTCGCTTGAGGCGATCCAGCAGAATTTCCAGGTGCAATTCTCCCATGCCGGAAATAACAGTTTCGCTGGTTTCCTCATCGGTTTTTACTGAAAACGTTGGATCTTCCTCTGCCAGCTTAACAAGACTGAGCGAAAGTCTGTCCCGATCCTGTCTGCTTTTTGGCTTCACGGAAACTGAAACAACCGGCGTTGGAAATTCAATGGCTTCCAAAATGATCGGATGATTTTCGTTGCAAATCGTATCCCCGGTGGATGTATCGGCGAGGCCCACAATCGCACCAATTTCACCACAGTAAATGGCGTCCCTGTTTTCAATTTTATTCGCATGAACCTGAAAAATGCGTCCAATACGTTGCTTTTTGTTCTGTGTTGAGTTATAAACATAGGAACCGGCCTGAATAGAACCGGAATACACGCGAATATACGACAACTTCCCGCGATGTTTATCGGTGAGTACCTTGAAAACCAGCGCTGAAAAAGGTTCTTCGTCAGTCGGTTTTCTTTGCGGAGTTTCATCTTCATTTTTTCTTGAAACGCCAATAACCGGTGGACGATCTGCCGGTGACGGAAGAAAATTGATAATCGCATCCAATAATCTTCGTATCCCTTTGTTTTTATAAGCAGAACCACACATGGCCGGAACAAGGTCCATGTTCAATGAAGCTTTGCGAAGCGCGTTTCGAACCTGATCGATTGTGGGTTCCTTGCCTTCCACATACATTTCAAACAATTCTTCGTTCTGCTCGGAAATTTTTTCAATCATATTTTTTCGATATTTTACAGCAAGTTCTTTCAGATCATCCGGAATATCAACTTCCATATATTTCTGGTTCAGGGTTTCATCGTCATAATAGACCGCCTTCATTTCAATCAGATCAATTATTCCTCGAAACTGATCTTCAGCGCCAATGGGAATGACAATGGGAACCACATTTGCGCCCAGGTTCTCCTGAATTTCATCGATGACCGTATAAAAATCAGCGCCGATTCGGTCCATTTTATTGATGAATGCAATTTTGGGGATTGCATATTTTTCAGACTGTCGCCAGACCGTTTCTGACTGGGGCTGAACGCCGCCAACAGCACAAAACAGGGCGATGGTGCCATCTAAAACGCGCAAGCTTCGCTCCACCTCAGCGGTGAAATCCACGTGTCCCGGTGTATCGATAATATTTATCTCATGATTCTTCCATTTCGTGGTCGTTGCCGCTGATGTAATGGTGATGCCGCGCTCTTTTTCCTGATCCATCCAATCCATGGTCGCCTGTCCATCATGCACCTCACCGACTCTGTGAATTCGGCCAGAATAAAACAAAATCCTTTCGGTGGTGGTTGTTTTGCCGGCGTCGATGTGGGCCATTATTCCGATGTTTCTTACTTTTTCTATTGGTAATATTGCTTGCACTTCTACCA
Organism: uncultured Cytophagia bacterium; assembly: GCA_964605145.1. Classification (GTDB taxonomy): domain Bacteria; phylum Zhuqueibacterota; class Zhuqueibacteria; order Thermofontimicrobiales; family Thermofontimicrobiaceae; genus CAZSBG01. Next base: position 27,944 of record CAZSBG010000031.1, read on the forward strand.
CTCCTTCAAACTTAAGTTACTCTGATTTATCTATACAAAAGAAAAAGGAAGGCTAAAACCTTCCTCAATTAGTTAAAAGCATCGAATATACAGGTATAAATATTAAAAGTCAATGATTATTTTATTTTTTTTTAATGGGGCGCCAGTTGACAATCAGGATTTAACAAATAATCAGACAATGATTTAATCGAACTGAGTCAACTATAAAAATAATTCAGTAATTGCGTAATATCATTTTTTGACATTATCCCGAAATGTAGAGATTCCACGTAAAGCAGGAGATCGCAATCACTTTTTCACTTGATTATTGCATATTTTTTTTGTATATAATAAAAAGTCAACGAGATAACATTCAGGAAATTAAGGAATCGACCTGAATTCTGAAAGTTATTATTTCTCTTTGTCACTTTTTAGATTGGGCTAAACATGTGGCAGAAGTCACTGACCTACCCATTGATTTAATCTAATCTAACAAAGTAAAAATAATTCATCAGGTTTTTTTGTTTTAAATCGAATTTTGAAAAAGAGCGTGAACTAATTATGATATATATTTCCATGGAGGTCAACAATGTCAATGTACGATAGAAGACGGTTTTTAAAGACAGCAGGTGCAGCAGGATTGGCGCTTGCCGGGCTGGGCAGTACCCCGCTTGTTTTTGGACAAGACAAAAGCGCGAGTGGTGGTTTGGATTTAGCGGTGGTTCAGAACAGCGAACCGGGAGAACTGGTTCGAAAAGCCGTTGAAATGCTTGGAGGCATTGAGCAATTTGTGAAAAAAGGTGATGTCGTCGTGGTAAAGCCGAATATTGGCTGGGACCGCGTTCCGGAACAGGCAGCGACGACAAATCCTGAAGTCGTGGCTGAAATTGTCAATCTTTGTGTCAAAGCCGGTGCCTCCAGGGTGAATGTGTTCGATCATACATGCAATCAGGCCAGGCGCTGTTACAAGCGAAGTGAAATTGAAGATGCTGCAAAAAGCGCCGGTGCCCGTGTCAGCCATATGTATTCGCGAAAATACAAAGATGTAAAAATTGAAAAAGGGGTTGAGCTTAAATCTTGGGAGTTTTATGAAGATGCGCTTGAGGCGGATGTGTTTATCAATGTTCCCATTGCAAAACATCATTCGCTCTCAAAAGTTACGCTGGGATTGAAAAATATGATGGGCGTAATTGGGGGAAATCGGGGGAAAATTCATAATCGGTTCGACCAAAAGATAGTTGATCTGAATACTGTGATAAAACCGCAGTTGACCATTGTGGATGCTATTCGTATGTTAATGGCTAACGGGCCGGTGGGGGGCAATTTGAATGATGTGAAAAAAATGGATACCATTGTTGCCGGTGTGGACCCCGTTGCTGTGGACGCTTTCGCTGCTACGCTTTTTGGTCACAATCCTGAAGACCTGGGTTTCATTCGCGAAGCTCATCGCCGTGGTTTGGGCACCATGAAGCTGAAGCAATTGAAGATCGAAAAGGTTAATTTGGCCGGTTAGGCAACAAATCGAAAATTTGCATAATTTTTATATCCCGAAGATAAAGGTAAATATGCTAACTGCACGGCGAATTTCACAAATAGTGTTTTTCTTCTTCTTTATCTATTTGTTTATTTTGGCGGCTTTTCCGTATGAGAATGCAATTCCCTCGGATTTGTTTTTGCGTTTCAGTCCCCTGGTCGCACTAACAACGCTTCTGGCCACAAAAGCCTTTATAGCAACGATGGTTTTTGGATTTGTTTTATTGGCTCTGTCCATATTTTTAGGACGATATTTTTGCGGCTGGATTTGTCCGCTGGGTACATCGATTGATTTGGCAGATCGGTTGATCAAATTGAAAAAACGGAAACCGCAACCCAATCGCAAGCTGCGAAACTGGAAGTTTTCAATTCTTATTGTCGTGCTTGTGGCAGCCCTGTTTTCGGTGCAGCTTATCTGGTTTTTCGATCCCATCGTCATTATAACGCGTACATTTACCACAACGATTTATCCGTTGTTCACATATTTGCTGACATCGACTTTTGATATATTTCTCAATATCGGAATTTTTGAGGATACGTTGTATTCCTGGTTCGATTTTTTGCGCGCAACGATACTTCCACTGGAGCAGTTATTTTTTCAACTAAGTGTGCTGTTCCTGTTAATGTTCAGTGCGATTTTGCTCCTGGGGTTCATTGCGCGAAGATACTGGTGTCGATATCTCTGTCCGCTGGGTGCTTTGTTCGGATTTTTTTCAACCTTTCGTTTGACAAAGGGAATTTCAACATCGGATAAATGCACGGATTGTGAATTGTGCAAGCGCGAATGCAAAATGGATGCAATCAATGACGATTTCAGAAGCCACTCCCGCGCAGAATGTATTGAATGTATGAGCTGTGTGGCAGTTTGCCCGGTAGATGCCATCAGTTACAGCCTGAAACCAACATTTTCTCCGCAGAAAACAGATGTTTCGAGGCGCAGATTTGTTTTTTCTTCTTTGACAGGCATTGCAGTTCTGGGCGCTGTGAAAACAGGTTTCCCCAACATTGTTTCGGCTCAGCAAGTGTTACGACCTCCGGGCGCGTTGCCGGAAGAGGAATTCCTCGACCGGTGCGTTCGATGCCAGGAATGTGTGAAAATTTGTTCCTCAACCGGCGCGTGTTTACAACCCGCATGGCTGGAAAGTGGGTGGGAAGGAATCTGGTCGCCTATGGTGAATGCACGTCACGGCTATTGCGAATATAATTGCAATCTCTGCGGCCAGGTATGTCCAACCGGAGCTATTCATTCTCTGGAACTGGAAGCGAAAAAGAAAATGAGAATGGGAACGGCATATTTCGACAAAAGCCGGTGCATTCCATGGTATCGTGGCGAGGACTGCCTGGTCTGTGAGGAACATTGTCCGGTTCCGGATAAAGCGATCAAATTCGACGTCCGCGAAGCTCGTAAACCGGATGGGACATTTAGGGGCGTAAAATTTCCCTACGTTGATGAAACGCTGTGTATCGGATGCGGGATATGTGCGACAAAATGTCCTGTAGAAGGTCCGGGCGGTATTTTTCTCACCAACGCAATGGAAGAACGCTGGGAAGAATAATATATGAATCAATGATATAGATTTACTCCTGTATCGTTCTGCCAGCTTAACCGGATTCAGCCAGGAATTGAAAATTAATCTAATTAAAATTCAGAAACAAGCGATAATATAGTTAGCCTGAGTCATTCATTATTTTCATCTCATTAAATTTAACGCTTTAATAATATGAAATTTAAATAATGTTTCATTGTGAGCGGAATTTGATACACTGCTTTTCAAGCATGCTCGATTCAGGCGAATTGAAGTCGAAACAATTATTCGGAATATTATTTAATCTCTTCAATTTCCCCATCATATTAAATCACCCGGGTGATTTGTGAATGACTCGTCATATTAGCGCAGTTATTCGTGTCCCAATTTGATGACATCAAGGACGGAAGGATAAGGACAATTCATATTCTCAAAATAAGGACGATTACCGTTGAACTCTGATGAACCATTTTCGAAAAATTGCAGCCAGACTTCAGAGGAATCTTTTCTCATCGTTCTGGAGGCCGGCGCAGAATTACCCTCACGCTTACATGAACTTCAAGAAAAATTCAACATGTGCTTTCGGGATAATATGTTCAATGTTGTCCTCAATGTGGAAAAAATTAAACTGCCCCCCACAAAGTTTATCGTGACATTGATTGAAGCCACATCTGAAGCGAGGCGAATGGGTGGCGATATAAAGCTCATCAATATCAGTCCTTCGGTGATGAATAATCTTGTTACTTTTTCTCCAAAAACCTACTTGAATATTGAATCGTCGGAAAAAATAGCGCTTCGTGAATTTGGTGAAACTTTTGATAACGAAATTGAGTTTGATATAAACGATAATGTAAAAATTCCTGCAGCGCAGCAAAACACTGATGTTTTAGAGTCTAAACGCGAGCTAAAAATGGTGGACGTCCAATCCGTTACAGATACAACATCTGGTTTAGATTTGGAAAACATGGACAAAATTCGCGTGCACAGCAAGGCGGATAATTTGTACAAGATTTGTGATTTTGTACTTGAAAGAGCTGAAGAAGCCGGTTTTGACGAAAGGGAACGTGGGAAGATCAAGGTAACAGTTTACGAGGCATGCCTGAATGTTGTTGAGCATGCTTACTTTTCGAATCCGGAATACGTGATTGTCGTGTATGTGGACTATGATGACGAGAAATTCACGATTGTCATTCAGGATTGGGGTGAAAGTTTCGAGTTCGATCCGTCGCTGGCCTATGATGTGGAACAGGCAGTGAAGGACCGGAGAACCGGGGGTTTTGGTTTGCATATTATCAAGCGAACCGTGGATGAAATTCAATATCTGAGCGATGAAAGCAATGGGAATCGATTGATATTGATTAAATATATTTCAGATAACAATCAAATAATTCGGTGAAATTATGGCAAAACAAAATTCACTCTATGAAGAAATTAAACAATTCCAAAGTGAGAAAAAAATATATTTTGTGATTCTCATCCTGGTGGGTTTGTTGGGTTTAGTTTTCCCTGTAATTCCCGGTCTTTTGCTTATTGGTTTGGGAATTGCTCTTATTTCACCGAAACACGGAACAGAATTAATGGAGAAAATCAAAAACTGGTTCAAATCAATTGTTTCCGGTTTTTGAATGAGAATATAATCTAAGAAAACAGGTTTTCCCGTTACTTTTGGAGGAGGTGTTTAGCGTGATTGGATTATTTTCAATGACCGATCTGATGCTGCTAATTCCGGCATTCCTTTTGGCAATGTATGCCCAAATGAAAGTAAAAAAAACCTATGCCCAGTACAACAAAGTTAAGTCTCGAAGTGGACTTACTGGCGCACAGGTTGCCAGAAATATATTGCGACAAAATAATGTCACAGATGTTGATGTGGAAGAAATTGGAGGCACACTATCTGACCACTACGATCCGCGGGCTAAAAAACTAAGGCTTTCCAGCGATATCTTTCATTCGTCATCAGTCGCAGCACTGGGAATTGCCGCACACGAAGTGGGGCATGCGATTCAACACAAAGTGCACTATGCGCCGCTTCATTTCCGTAATGGTCTTTTCCCTGTCGCCAATATCGGATCGCAACTGGCCATGCCTTTATTTATCGGGGGTCTGTTTTTCCAGAGAAGTATGGGCTTTTTGATGGATGTGGGGATAATACTTTTTGTCGGTGCGGTGCTGTTCCAGGTAATTACTCTGCCCGTTGAGTTTAACGCCAGCAGTCGGGCACTGCATCAATTGGAATCTGGTGGTTATTTGTCACGCGATGAAATCCGGCCGGCGCGAAAAGTGTTGTCTGCGGCAGCATTAACCTATGTCGCTGCAACAGCCGTGGCAATTATGCATCTTGTGCGGCTGTTATTGATTCGTGGTATTGGAGATGACTAATAAAAAGATAAAGAAGTGAAGTATGTGGATGGGAAAAAACAAACGTTATATTTTGGGTCTTGTTTTTGCTATTTTTGCAGGCGTGTTCATCGGTTTGATTCTCAGGAACGATGACCTGTTGACTGGAAAATCGCACCAGAAACGATGGGAAAGCAATCTCGCAATTGCTGGATTCTGTAACAGCAGTGCTCGCTCAAACGACGATATATTCGAAGCAAGTAAAGCCTTCACCGAGGTCGCTAAATCTGTCGTTCCAACGGTGGTTTCCATCAACAGCACAATGATGATTCGGACGTCTGAATTGTGGAATAACAAATTTGATGATAAGGAATTGCGCGAGTTTTTCGGAGAGAAGTATTTCAATATCCCTGTACCCAAAGAGTTCCGGCAGAAGGGCTCCGGTTCAGGCATTATCGTTTCCAAAAATGGTCATATACTCACCAATGTGCATGTTGTGGAAAATGCAGAATCAATAACAGTGACGTTGGCGGATAATCGTACGTTTAAAGCTGCATTGACCGGGGCAGATCCCATGACCGAGCTGGCAGTGATTAAAATCGAAGGTGATGATCTGCCAGTTGCTGAGTTAGGCAATTCGGATTCTTTAAGTATTGGTCAATGGGTCATGGCTGTCGGGAATCCACTTGAATTGAAATCCACGGTTACGGCCGGGATCATCAGCGCGATTGGTCGGGATATCAACATAATTGCTGATACTTACGGTGTCGAAAATTTTATACAGACTGATGCCACGATTAATCCCGGTAACAGCGGCGGCGCTCTGGTCGACTTGCAGGGGAAAGTCATCGGCATTAATACAGCAATTGCCACGCAGTCCGGCTACAGCCAGGGTTACGGATTTGCCATTCCTGTCAATCTCGCCAAGGAAATAATGATAGATTTAATGCAGCGAGGATACGTTATTCGCAGTTACCTCGGAGTGTCCATGCAGGACGTGAATGAAAAAATCGCTCGTGCATTGGGCTTGAAGAGGCCCACCGGCGTTTTCGTTGATTTTGTGGAAGAGGGTGGACCTGCCCGTCTTGCCGGTTTGAGAGAAAAAGATGTTATTGTAAAGATAGATAATGTCGTTGTTAATAAAGGAAACATCATTCAAAGCATCATCGCTCAAAAGAAGCCGGGCGAAAAAGTTTTGCTGACAGTTATCCGAAAAAACAGATTGCTGAAAATCGAGGCAACGCTCGGAAAACGAGAATCACGAACCGTGAGGCTGAGCAGCTTGACGCGTGATCGTAAATTCGAAAATCTTGGATTGGATGTTGAAAATGTCAGCCGAAGACTGGCTGAAGAATTAAATTTGAAAAGGAATAAGGGCGTTATTGTCGTTGAGGTCGCGCGATTCAGCCCTGCCTACGATGCAGGAATTCAAGTGAATGACATCATTCTCGAAATTGATGACAGATTGGTGACGTCGACCTATGGATTTGATAAGATTATTTCTGATCTTGACAACGGTGATGTTTATATATTCAAAATGAAACGAGGAGATACGGTATTTCATACGTTTGTTGAGGTGTTGGGACGTTAGAGTTTATGATATTTTTTGGGTAATTAAGTTTCATTGTTACAAAAATAAATTTAAAAGGCATCCGGGAGAGAGTGACCTCAGATGCCTTTTTTATGCAAAATATTCAGTTGTAATCTGTATTTCCTTATTTGAGAAGTAGCATTTTTCTAACCTTTAAAAAATTAGGCGTTTCGAGCTTGTAAAAATAAACGCCTGCTGATACAATGATCCCATTCGATGCACGACCATCCCAATGAATTGTGTGCTGCCCTGCCGGATGCAATCTATTCCCTTGTTCAAAAATGTTTTTGCCCTGAATATTAAAAACTGAAAAAGAAACGCGATCAGGCACAGGTAAATAATAAGTAATGTTCGTGGATGAATTGAACGGATTTGGGAAATTTTGAAGCATCTGATATTCATCAGGCAAAACATCGTTTTCAATGCCAGTTGCAAGGGCAAGAGTTGTGTCGATCATATTTGAATATCCACTTTCGTTACCATAAATATCCACTGCCGTCGCAATATAAAAATAGTGAACCTCCCACTCGAGGTCCTGATCGACATAAATGGTATCCGGGTGGTCTGTACTGCCGCACAACTGGAAATTCGGTTCTTCTGATTTTCGATATATATTATAATGGGAAATGCGCTGACCATGCAAGTGTAACGGTTTGACTCTGAGCGAATCGAGGAAAGCATGTGACAAAGGTGAAACCCGCCACCAACCAAAAACCACGCATTAAAAATTTGAATGCTTGTTTTTTCATGTTTAAAACAGGAATCTCACGATGCGAAGCATGATGAAAATAATAATTCGGAATATTTTTAATGATAAACTTAAAACATCCTTATTTGTTCCTATTTTTCTGAATGATCAGCATTTTAGTTCAATCAATGATGTCTTATGTCAGAGGGAATCATCAAATTTCACAATCAAAAAATATATTTGGATTGAAATTGTTTATATCTCAAAGACTTACGGATTAACCAATCGCGATTTTAGCCCTGCATGCACTTCCTTATTTAAGCAGGGTCATTTTTCGATAGCTTGTAAAATTGTTCGTCCAAATTGTGTAATAATAAACACCAGAAGCCAGGTTTTCGCCCGCATTACCCAGGCTGTTCCAGTGAAACGAATAGCGCCCGGCCTGTTGAAATTTATCCACAGCTTTGAAGACTTCCTTACCATTTGTATTGTAAATAATTAACTGCACATTTCCTGAAGTGGGAATTGAGTATGAAATGCTTGTGGTGGAATTGAATGGGTTGGGATAGTTTTGATCCAAACAGAATTTATTTGGAATGTTCACTGTAATCTCAATGGTTTTGGAAAATTTATAGTCACCACTGAAATCGATTTGTTTCATTCGATAATAAAATGTTCCGGATTTTGCCTCCTCATCCATAAATTGATAATTATTTTCGTCACTGGTCGTTCCTTTTCCATTTACAAAATCAATTTTGTTGAATCCATGTTCTCTGTCTCGACTTCTCTGAATTTCAAATCCAAAATTATTCAATTCTGATGTGGTCGTCCACTCGAGGATTACAATATTATCCCTCAAATGGCAAGAAAAATAACTCAGTTCAACAGGAGTGGCGGCATGCATGAGTGTATCGATGGAATTGGAAAAACCGCTTTCATTCCCATACTGATCAATAGAAGTGGCGGCATAGTAATAGTGAATATCCCACTCAACATTATTGTCCGTGAAAATGGTGTCCGGGTGAGCGATGTTGCTCAATAATACAAAATCCGAGTCGCTGTTTACGCTTCGATAAATTCCATACGAGTCAATATCAGGGTTTGTGCTGGGCGACCATGCCAGGGTAACGGTTTGTGAAAATAGTTGCATGTTCGAAAATAAAGAAACCATACATATAATCAATATCATAGTCAAATGTATCATTTTCTTTTTCATTTTTTCACCTCAGTCTCAATTCAATCTTCAATTTTTACTATCTCAATTCCGGCAGCAAATTGTTAGTGGTATTAAGGGTCTCAAATGATGTGCCAAAAAATTGTTTATTGCTTAACTTAAAAATAATCAATGTCCAATTAGCCATGCCATGAAGTTATCCCGAAAAGTGTAACACAAAATTGAAAATGAAGATTTCATCTTTGTAATAAAGATATCGGTCGGAAAAATCAAATTTTCAGTTACGCCGGATAAATTGGGATATGTTTTTATGAAAGGAAGTGTGAAAAAAGAAGATGTTTAAAAGTCCACGCTAAAAACCAGATTTAATTTAGATGGCTTTACAAGTGGTGCGAAGTGGAGAGTGGAATCCCCCCTCATGAACAGGGAAATTGTGCTACAGGAGCACCTTCGGCCTCCGCAAAAAGCGTTTCGCAATGACCTATTTTTTGAATTATTCACAAAATAATAACTTGTTAGAATGCGCTTTTTAAGAGTGAATATTTGAGGATATTTATTGGATAAAAAAAACGGGAAAAAAATGACCTGGTGGAGCTCATTTTGATCCCGCGTTGAATTTTTGAATCGAGATTAACGTATGGATATCCTGATTAACCCTGCACAAGTTTCATTAATTGCTCAACTTTAAATTCTGATTTCTTTTCAGCCGTCCGTATTTTTCGAATGATGCTATCCATATCTCGAATCGCAACGGCTAATTCATCGCTATCCGCTTTTGTTTGACTTAAGATTTGGATTAATGCGATTTGTCCGAATCCATCCACCAGTTTTTCAAATGCTTCCTGATTAAACCATAGAACACCGTTGTATCGATTCATGACTATGAATTTTTGCACTTCGCTATCATTCATAATTGTTTGCAACACATGGGCAGCTTTATCCTGTTTGGCATCTTTAATGTTATGCCAGTTTTGAAGGGTTGTTAAAATTTTGATTAAATTAATTTCCCTAAAAATGTGCTGCTCATCCAGGCCGAATTCTTTGAAGGCTGTCGCTAAAATTTTCCCTAAAAGTAACTCGTCGATCCAGCTTCTGCTTTGAAACTCAAATTTTTCTTTAGAAATGACCTTTCCAAGAGAATGCACAAGTAGCCAGCCAAACAATCCTGCCCACACTTGTTTATCATTTGTCGATTTTTTACTCAGCAGGCTGGAAATGTTTTTCAACGTTGCTTTTTTGATAGTGGGATGTTGACGATCAATCATCGGCAATTCCAGAATAACCCTCAACTTATTCTTGAATTCCTGTGCTAATTTTTTTTCGTCAGCATCTCCACCGGCATAGCTTCTGATTTCTGCAAAAACTGTTGTCATTTTCGTTTCGGCATCCTTCATCAAGGCCGGGTCCAGGTTCACTTTTGAAGATGTAATTCTGGCATCGAAGAATTTTTGCAATGATTCTGCATTGGCAAAAGACTTGAAAGGTCTGTGAATCGGTTCTAAAAAGATTTCCTTCATGGTTTCTTCTATGTTTGGAACGCCCCGGCCATTTAAATATGCTGCGAGTTGCGAATACTGGCGCCATTCATTATCCTGGATTTCCTGGAAATCAATGAAAACATGGTATTTGAATGCATCCAGTTCAACGAAAATTCCTTTTTCATGTATTTCATGACAGCTCCGAATATACTCCAGGTTATTAACCACATCCCTGAAAATGCAAAAATAGTCGTTTTGGTTTTTCAGATATAATCCTTCTCCGAGATTTTTTTGCACGAGTTTTCGATCGTCTTTTTCTATTACCGAGATCGCCACTGAGGATCTAATCCAGCCGCGTGCCTGCGCATATTTATTGTGATAGACGACCAGGGCGCGTTCCATACCTACGCGATTGGAATATGCAAATACATTTTCATCTACAGTGCCTTGGGGCGTAAATACATCGTACAGCAAGAAGTTGTCGACTCCTGAAAATAGATATCGGCGTCGAAGGAGCGGAAAAATTTCCCGTTCATGTCTTTTGATGAGATGCTCGGACGGATGTTCATCCCAATAAGCCCGGCGATATTCCATGCCATACTTTTCAGAGAATCCCTCGATCTGACCATGGCCGAACATCGGCAGTCCCGGCATGGTGGACATGAGTGTACACACGCCGAAATATTTATCATCCTGACCAAATTGGGCGATTGCCGTATCTTCGTCCGGATTGGACATGAAGTTGACAAAGCGTTTCAAAATTTCCGGATTGAATTCGAGCGTATTTTTAATGACGTTTCGATATTTTGCGTTTTCTTCAGTTTTCAGCATGTTCATAAATGCGCTGTTGTATACGCGGTGCATGCCCAGGGTGCGGACAAAGTAACCTTCCAGAAGCCAAAACGCTTCAGCCATTAAAAGCGTGTCCGGAACTTCTTCTGCCACACGATCCACAACTTCGCGCCAGAACTCCTTAGGCATCATTTCATTGAATTGATCAACGGTAAGTCCGTGCTCGGAGCGTGAGGGAATATCACCTCCTGTACCCGGATCCGGAAACCACAATCGTTTGAAATGTTTTTTGGTGAGCGTCATGGCTGCATCGAATCGGATGATCGGGAAATTTCGTGCAACGTGCAGAATGGTTTGGATCACTGCTTCCCGAACGTCAGCATTGAGATAATTGAGCTGCGCTGTGTCGCTCCAGGGCATACTGGTGCCATCATTGCCATGATAGATATATTTTACATTTCCTGTATGATGATCAACTCTTTTGAAAACCACTGCAGCGTCACTTCGTGTGAAATAATGATCTTCCAAATAAATCCCCACTCGGTCATCCCATGACAGATTTGGTCCATTAAAGCTGTATGAGGGGAAAGGACTGTGATCCGATTGGATGAACCAATCCGGGTGTTCAATGACCCATTTGGCGTCGATACCGACATGGTTGGGCACCATATCTCCGCTCATGCGGATGCCTCGCTGCCAGGCGCGATCGCGCAGATTATGATAGGCAGCCCAGCCGCCTAAATCATCAGAAATTTCATAGCTGAGAAGGGAATAGGCAGAGGCTTCAGCCTCAGGATTTCCGCACAGTTGCTTGATTTTTTTTGACGCTTTGCTTCTTTCCCATAGTCCAATAAGCCAGATTGCTGTAAAACCCCAGCTCGCAATGATATCCAGCTCACTGTCAGGTACCTGGTCCAATTTATGAATCGGTCGATGGTATTTTCTCGAAAGTTGGTCCAGCCAAACATAGGCATTTTTGGCCAGCAGCACGACTTTTGGCATCCAGTCTAAATCCGGGCTGAATTTTTCGGCTTCGATCTCCAGAGCGCCGTATTCATACACATAAGCAGGCCCCGGGCCAGGGAAGCCCATCTTCATTTCCTCTTTTATCAAATCGAGGCTGCTTAGAAGCCTGTAAAAATATTTACTCAGCAGAAATCCCCAGTGTTTTCGAATATATTCAAGCTGTCCGCTGAGGGACTGCGGTTCAGCAATTGCCGGTTTACGTAACATATCAAGTATGTTTTGATCATCGGGTCCAAATGAAGGCGCTTCTTCAAAAAAATCATATAAAGATGAAATGATGTCGGAATAACCCGTTTCCTGTTCGAGAACGGTATCATCAAATAGTTCAATGAAAGGATAGTAAGCAGGATTTAAATTTGATAACCAAAGTATAACAATTTCTTCGAGGATGATGTGTCTGTGTGATATTCCATTTGTTTCTCCCTCGAGATATTCACTGGCTGTTTTTTCACGCTTATAAACGGAAATGGGGGGGAAGTTTTCAACAAATTTTATGAGTGACTGATCCAGTTCGTTGGTTCCAAACTTGCCTATTAACCAATTAACAGCCTGATCAAGAATATGCAGATTTTCCTGCTCCTGGTATAGCGTGAGGATGTAATGAAAAATTTCAATAATAAGTCCCATTGCATTTACATCTCCAGCTTTTACGGCCAGTTCCGGGAATTTGACCAAGTCGCGTTTGTCGTTTATGGTTTTCGCGAAAACACGCGCTGCATGAAAGTTTGAAAATATTAGTTCCTGTTTCGTTGAAAATAGGTTTTCTTCAAATTGATAATATTCACGTGATGAGCGTGAAATATGAAATTCTAATAAAATGGGCTTGCCAGTATTCATTGGTCACTCCAAATGAATTAAAAAAAATGTACTGAAATCGACTACTATCACATGTCATTTTTCTGGAAAATGAAAATGTGTATTTCAAATTCAGCCATTAATGAAAAAGGGCTGATTTTTCAGCCCTCTCATTTATTCAGGTTTTCGTATTTAAATGAAGATATGTTAAGTGAAAACTACCTTCAAATTTGAATCATTTATAAGACATTGAAAATTAGAATCGTTAGGTTGCGGTGTTTAATCGGGAAGAAAAAGTGCTGCCAAAGAGAAGTGGCGCCTCCCAGAATCGAACTGGGGACACACGGATTTTCAGTCCGTTGCTCTACCGACTGAGCTAAAGCGCCACGTATTAAATTTTAACGCCTGTAACCTGGATTATTCATTGTAATGCATTAAGGAATCCAGGTAGCCTGAATGGTGCTTAATTCCGAATTCATTATCTCTAACTTTGTTAATTTTCATATATCTGATTAATTATATTAATAACATTAATTTAAACATCTTTTATTTGAATTTTATGAATAATTCAGGGTAAAGATAATACTTTTTTATTTAAAAGTCAATAATTTTTTTAATGGATTTAATTGAATCAGAGCAACGAGAATTGAATTTTTACAGGCATTCTGACAGGTTTATCTTTTTTGCGGTAGGAACATCGCGACCTTCCAGTTGAATATTCAAGTCGATTAATTTTTTCATGGATTCCAAATCATCATCATCAATAAAAATATAAGATGTCAAACGTCTTTTTCCTTGTTTGAAATGCATACCACCAATATTGACCACATCAATCTCTAATCCTTTTTCGACCAGTTCAACGATATGCTGTGGCGATTCAACAAGCAAAATGGTTTTATCGTCAGCTTTTTGATGCAATATTTCAAGAGTTTCATCTTGTGTAGATACAGAAATTTTAATAGGATAGGGTGCTGTGGCCTCTGCGCCCATATAAAGTTCCTTTTCCCAGGAAGATGAAGCAATTGTATCGTTGCAAAGTATAATTCTATCTGGTTTCAGGGATAATCCCCAACCAACGACCACCTGCCCGTGCACTAAGCGATCATCTACCCTGATTAAAATTAATGGCATATTTCCCCTGAATGTTAGAGATTAACTATTCCTCGTGCCGATCTATTCCACGAATACCATCTAATTTAATTTTTTCTGCTAACTCGCCTAATCCAAGTTGGTTACGCTTGGTCAAAAATGAGATAAACATGGCTAAATTTACGCCGGACACAACTTCAATATCAGGCAGTTGCCTGGCTGTTGTTACAGCAGCATTCCAGCAACTGCCTCCTTTCAAGCTTACCATAATTATTGTGCCGTCATTCCAGTTTTCAGATTTGATCTTTTTTATTAACCTGTCACATATATCATTGAGTGATAAATTCGTGGTTGAGAGTTCATAAATTGAGTCGATATCTCCTAAAATGGTTGCAGCAGCCTTTATAATTGCCGGTCCCATGGGGCCATGTGTGAGTATTATTCCACCAATCATTAGATGCGTTCTCTTTAGTTTTAAGGTGAATTTTTTTTATGTGAATTTTGAAAAAAAATTTATGTTCGGGTTAACGGTTTGGAATTTATTCAATATCAAAAAATAAATATTCTTTGAGTTGTGAATTATTCTGAATTCGTTCGATTAATCGTTCATTAAATTCCTTGGCAGTGAACTGTCCATATATTTTTAAGAGATGGTTCAATGCAATCACTTCAGCAATAACTGTGATGTTTTTGCCCGGGAAAATGGGCAATTTTATAATAGGAATGGACACTCCAAGATATTCAGTCAGTTCTTCCTCGAGACCTGTCCTGTCGTAATTTTTATCTTCTATCCAGTCTTCCAAATGGAGCTCTACCTCAACCCTTTTTTGAAATCGGATGGCGCGAACCCCGAAAACTCTCCTGGCATCAATAATGCCAATGCCGCGAATTTCCATGTGGTGGAGGAGCGTTTCGCTGCACGAACCCAAAAGAATGCCTTCGGTGCGTCTTGTCAGATTCACGACATCATCCGCCACCAATCGGTGACCGCGTTCGACCAAATCCAGAGCTACTTCACTTTTTCCAATGCCGCTGCGTCCTGTAATTAATACGCCGGTTCCATAAACATCGACCAGTGAGCCGTGTATCGTGGTAAACGGCGCGAATTTTTTTTCCAGATAGCTACTCAGCATTTGGAAAACATGCGTTGTGGAATAAACGCTTCGAAGAATGGTGATTTCCTTTTCATTGGCAATCGATATGAAATCATCGGATGGATGATTATTATCTGTGATAATAATGCATGGAAGGTCAAACTCAAAAACCTTTCGCAGGCTTGCCTCCCGTTTGGTGGCTGTTAGCGTTTCCAGGTAGGCCAATTCTGTATTTCCAATAATCTGGACGCGCTTGTATGTAAAAACATCGACGAAGCCGCTTAATGCAAGCCCCGGTCGATGGAGCTCTCGTTCCTGTATTTTCTTTTCAAAGCTTGCTTCATTGTTCAGAATTTCGAGTTTTAGACGATTTTTATTGTCTTCGTATAGTATTTCTACGGTAAGGTCGTCCATGCCAGTTTTGTTTCCCTCTTCATAAGAGGCCCGCTGTTCCAGAAAATGGCAGCCGAAACAGCGGGTCAAATTCATTTATTTTGCAGCTACTTTATTGTCAGTGTGATGCTGAAATTTTTTCTCTTTGTACTTTTTCAGTTGGCGTCCCATTTTTTCAACTGCATTGTCTATCGATTTATAAATATCCTCAGTTTTTTCAATAACAGTTAAATTCTGCCCGTGCACTAATACATTCACTTCAGCGATTTGTATTTCCTTCTGGTAATCTAAAATAATTTCACAACTAATAATGCCATCGTAAAACTTTACTAATTTTTGTACTTCATTTGTTGCATACTCTTTCAGCCTTTTTGAAGGCTTAAAATGACGGGCCGTAAAACTGACTCTCATAGGAATCCTCCTTATGTTATTACCCAGCAATTTTTGCACATTTGTTCAAACCAATTCTCTATGAATTGGTCATCACGTATTATCATGTGCGACTTTGCCGCGCTGGGAATTATGTGTTGAAAATCACAGTTTATTAATAGATTATTATTCCTCCTTTTCTGCTCGTGGATGAGCTTGTTTATAAATGTTTTTGAGTCGTTCCGTTGAGACATGGGTGTAAATCTGTGTGGTGGATAAACTGGAATGTCCCAACAATTCTTTTACTGCCACTAAATCTGCACCGCTATCCAGCAAATGAGTCGCAAATGAATGACGCAATGTATGCGGATATGTGCCGGTTGCGGTGAAAAATTTCAGATATTTGGAAACTGTCTTCTGTATCCCCCGGCCGGATAAAGGCTTGCCAGATCGATTTAAAAACACGGATTCAATATCTTTTTCAACTGTTTTTTGAAGTAGCACAGGCCTCACTGACAGATATTGCTGAAGCGCTTGCAATGCCATTTCGCCCAATGGCACCAGACGATCTTTGCTCCCCTTGCCGGTTACTTTCAGAAGCTTATTGGAAAAATCGATGTCCTGCAATTTCAAATTCTTAAGCTCGCTGAGTCGAATTCCTGTACCGTAAAATAGTTCGAGTATTGCCTGGTCGCGCAAACCAAGATTGCTCTCAGGATCGGGCAAATTCAGCGCTTGTTTGATTGCTTCATAACTCAGTGTGTTGGGAATGTTTTTTTCCGATTTTAAAGAAAATAGCGTTATGGAAGGATTGGACGAAATTATTTTATGAACATGTAGATATTTAAAGAATGATTTCAAGCACGCAATTTTACGGTTTAATGTCGACGCTTTGTAATCTTTTTTGCCAAGATGACCCAGGTACCCTCTGAGTGTATGCCTGCTGATATTCTCCGGTGAGATTTTTTCAAGATTGTATTTTTCATCCAAATACTGCACAAATTGTTTTAGGTCGTTACTATAGGCTTCCTGGGTATTTGGAGAATATTTTCTTTCAACATCTAAATAATGAAGATATTTGTCGAGGATTAAATCCCAAATTTCAGTTAATCTGGGACTCACCTCACTCGTCGTTTTCGTCTTGCTCATACTTTGTTTTGCATTTTGGACAATAAAGGTAATTACCTAATTTTTGATTGTATCTTTTTTCAAGGTAAGGTGAACCGCAATTATTGCATTTCACAGCGACAGGTAAATACCAGGAGGCAAAAGTGCAATCGGGATAGCGACTACATCCATAAAAAACTTTTCCCCGCTTAGATCGGCGCTCGATGATGGTTCCTGAACAATCTTCTTCAGGACAGGGGACGCCAATAGAGAACGGTTTGTTGTTTTTGCAATCAGGGTAGCCTGAACAGGCCAGAAACCTTCCAAATCGCCCCTGTTTTACAACCATTGGTTTCCCGCATTTCTCACAGGTTTCTCCTGTTCGAACTTCTTCACCTTCAATTGGTTTTGTGTAGCGACAATCGGGATACCCGCTGCATCCAATAAATTTTCCATTTCTTCCCCAGCGGATAATCAATGACTTACCGCATTTGGGACACGTTTCATCGGCATCTTCGATGAGCGATTCTTTGATATCGTCTTTTTTGGTTTTGGTCGATTCCAACGCTTTATGAAAAGGATGATAAAAATCCTGCATGACCTCGGAAAATTTTTTACCATCAGTTTCAATTTTATCCAACTCATCTTCCATCAGGGCGGTGAACTTGACATTGAAAATTGTCGGAAAATTCTGTATGAGAATGTCATTGACTGTGAATCCGAGTTCTGTCGGCACTAATTGTCGTGCATTTTTTTCGATATATTTACGTGCCAATAGCGTGCTGATGATAATTGCGTAAGTGCTGGGACGCCCAATTTGTAGGGTATCCAGTTCTTTCACCAGGCTGCTTTCGGAAAAACGGGCCGGAGGTTTGGTGAAATGCTGTTTGGGAATAAGATCGAGCAATTTCAATAATTCATTCAGACGCAGCTCGGAAGGCACAGCCGTCGGTTGATTATTTTCATCATTGTTGTTTTTTTCTGTTTCAATATAATCTTCAAAGGCTAATAAGAAGCCGCGGAATTTGATAATTGAACCAGTCGTCCGGAAGAGATAGTCTTCGCTCACATCATTTCCTTTTTTACTGCCGGCAATAATGTCGATGGTTGTTTGGTCGAGACGAGCATCGCTCATCTGGCATGCGACAAATCGGTTCCAGATTAATTCATATAGTTTGAACTGTTCATTCGTGAGAAATTTCCTGATCTTTTTTGGCTCACGTTTCATTGAAGTGGGACGGATGGCTTCGTGTGCATCTTGTGCACCTTTTTTTACCTTGAAGGTTCTTGCTTTTTGGGGCAGATAATCCAGCCCGTAGGAGTTAGCAATGTAATCTCTGGCTTCTGCCAGGGCTTCACCGGCAATTCGCGTCGAATCTGTTCGCATGTAGGTGATCAGTCCGATGCTACCTTCAGTCCCTAATTCAAGCCCTTCATAAAGTTGTTGCGCAATGGCCATGATCTTTTTTGCGGTGTAGCCCAGTCTTTTTGCAGCTTCCTGCTGGAGCGTACTCGTGGTGAAAGGGGGCGCCGGTTTTCTTCGAATTTCTTTTTTAGCGATATTTTGAACGAGAAACTGTTTGGTTTTCAGGTCGTTGACAATGTCTGTCGCAGATTTTTCATTTGTGATGTGAGCTTTTTTCTTGTTGATTTTTATCAGTTTTGATAAGAAGGGTTGCGTCTTGGCTCCCTGTAACTGCGCTGTGATGCTCCAATATTCCTGGGGAACAAAAGCCTGGATTTCCCGTTCGCGTTCTACAATGAGTCGCAGCGCAACAGACTGAACCCGACCGGCGCTCAGCCCGCGATAAATTGTTTGCCAGAGAATTGGGCTAACCTGATAACCGACGAGTCGGTCTAACACGCGTCTCGCTTTCTGGGCTTCTACTTTATTCGAATCGATTTCCAGTGGAGATTTGATGGCGTCTACAACGGCACGTTCCGTTATCTCGTTAAATAAGATTCGAAAAATGTTATTATTTTTGGATTTTATTTCTTCAAAAATATGCCAGGCGATGGCTTCTCCCTCGCGATCCGGATCAGTGGCTATGAAAACTTTTTCCGCATTGAGGGCAGCCTTTTTTAAATCATTCAGTATTTTTCCTTTACCGCGAATTGTGATATATTTGGGTTGAAAACTATCTTCAATGTCAACGCCCAAATCGCCTTTTGGGAGATCTTTCACGTGTCCAACGGATGAAAGTACCTGGTAGTTCTTGCCTAAAAACTTATTGATTGTTTTTGATTTAGCTACTGATTCAACGATAACGATAGATTTTGGCATAAGAAATAATAATATGGAAATTAATGAACCTGATAAGATTTATTAAATATAAAAAAAGAGGTTTCTGTGGTCTCTTCCGGATTCAGTATCAAAGATGCAATGAGTGCTTTAATTTCGGGTATTGAAATACCCTGTTTACCATGCATAAGAGCTTTTTCAATGATTTGCTCAACCTCAGTTTCTCCAATAATATCCAATTCTCTTAACTGCAGCATGTAGTTGTAGGCTGCCGGTGAAAGAATGGATGTGTCAAAGTCATCCCAGGATTTGGCAGGTTGATTGTGGTGGGGTGCATCAGCAAGCATTGAGCCGATAGGTTCTTTGTTGATGTTTTCCATTAGCCAGGAAAAAGCCGAGTCAATTTCGTTTTCAGTGTATCCTTCTTCGACCAATTTTTCAGATAAACTTTCAAATCGACCCTGGATCGTATCGTCAACGTTTGATCGCATTGCATTGACAATATAAACCACAATTTCCATAACTCGCTCACTCATTTCCTCGCTCCTGTTTGCTTTTGATATTGATGTTTCATTTTCTTGGGCTTCGAATTAATATAACAATATTTTCCTGAAATGCAAGCGATATTACAAACATTTAATTTGCATGGTAATATTTTGCTCTAACGACACAATGTATAGTATTTATTGCAATTATCAACTGTGGAAATAATTGTAAACCTCCATTTTTAATTTTTCAGGGATAATATAAAATGACAGATTTTGAACAGAGATTAAGTTATAGATTTGTGTGCTATGAATTCATTCGGAACTGGATTCTTTTTGTTGATATTCCTGCCAATCCGATTATTTCAGCAGCGTTTTTGAAGCTGCTATTCACTGAAAACATATCTCTTGTACAATATAACCAACAATGATACTGAATGCAAGTTGTTTTTATGTTATTACCCAGCAGGTTTTGCAAATTTGTGCAAAAGAATTATATATGAATCGGTCAATAAGTATATTACTATGTGCGGCTTTGCCGCGCTGGGAGATAGCTCATTGTTTCGTCAATCGGCAATTTAAAGAACGTGCAGCAAAAAAAATACGTTTCTTGCTGCATGCAACATATCGCATTATTTAATATCGGAAAATCTCCAAATTTTGTAAATTAAATTTGGGGAACATAATTTTCTCATGCATCAAACATTTTTGCCGCAACATTTTTTATATTTCTTACCGCTCCCGCATGGACAGGGGTCGTTTCGACCGACTTTAGGCGCTGCGATTACCGGTTTTTTCTTCCCCGGCCGTTGTTGCTGCTGAGGCTGCCCTGCTTGTTGTCCCTCGGCCTGGGGAGGCTGAGATTGGAATCCCATACCATCGGCAGGGTTGTGAACTTCACTCATCTCGACCGGACGTCTGCGACGCTGCATGACAGGTTCTTCCCTGATTTGTGCTTTGTAAATCAGTTCGACAACGCCCTCATTGATGCGCGCCAGCATGTCGCTGAACGCACGGAATCCTTCAGTCTTATATTCAATGAGCGGATCTTTTTGTCCGTATGCGCGCAGGCCGATGCCCTCTTTCAACTGATCCATTTCATACAGATGTTCCCGCCAGCTCTTGTCGATCACCTGGAGCATGGCCAGTCGTTCCAGTTTGCGGATATTGGATTCGCCAAGGGAGCGTTCGCGAATCTTATAATTCTCCATCGCTTTTTCCCTGACTGTTTCGAATAGATCATCGCTGTTCAAATCAGTCGGAATATTGTTGAGATCATAAGGCAAACCGATCAGGAGAATCCGCTGCAGGTCAGCGACCAGCTCGTGCCAGTTCCAATCCTCAGCATAGGTGCTGTGACTCGTATGAGTTTCTATCCTGTCTTCGATAATCTGCTCGATCATTTCTATGATTTGGTCGCGCAGATTCTGGCCGCGCAAGGCATTGGCTCGCATTTTGTAAATCACCTCGCGCTGTTGATTCATCACATCGTCATATTCCAGCAGGTGTTTACGTATATCAAAATTGTGCGTTTCCACACGTTTCTGCGCCCGTTCGATGGATTTGCTGATCATTGGGTGCTGTATCACTTCACCGTCCTGTACGCCAAGGCGATCCATCACGCCGGCGATTCGCTCAGAGCCGAAGAGTCGCATTAAATCGTCTTCCAGAGACAGGTAAAACTTGGTCGATCCCGGATCACCCTGACGACCACTGCGCCCCCGCAACTGACGATCGATTCGTCTCGATTCATGTCGTTCAGTTCCCATGATGTGCAGTCCGCAGGGCACGTCCTGTTCGCATTCTCTCAAATCGATGTTTCCCGGTACGGGACGGTCATTATCATCTACGAGATAACAGCCGCCTTCACAAATGATAACGCCCTTTCCAAGCTTGATGTCTGTCCCGCGTCCTGCCATGTTTGTTGCGATGGTGACCATTCCCGGTTGACCCGCTTTTCTAACGATTTGCGCTTCTTCCTTATGATATTTGGCATTCAGCACAGAATGCTTGATGCCACGACGTTTCAGCATGCGGCTCAGTGTTTCTGAGGCTTCAACAGAAATGGTTCCAACCAATACCGGCCGTTTCTTTTTATGAAGGTCCTCTATGGCATTGATGACCGCGTTGTATTTTTCGCGCTTCGTCCGATAAATATGATCGTCGTAGTCCATGCGACGAATCGGTTCATTGGTGGGAATGACCACGACATCCAGTTTGTAGATCTCCCAGAATTCATTGGCTTCGGTTTCCGCTGTGCCGGTCATGCCGGCGAGCTTTGAATAAAGCCGAAATAAATTCTGCAGGGTGATGGTGGCGAGTGTCTGTGATTCCCGTTCAATTTTGACGCCTTCTTTCGCTTCGATTGCCTGATGCAGACCGTCGCTGTAGCGACGTCCCGGCATTAATCGGCCGGTGAATTCATCCACGATCATCACTTTCCCGTCATCGGAAACGACGTACTCAACATCGCGTTCGAACAAGGAATAGGCGCGGAGCAACTGTGAGATATTGTGAATCCGTTCACTTTTTTCACCGTACTCAATTTGAAGTTTATCTTTGGCCTCCTGCTTGGCCTGTTCGTCCATCTCCTCGTTTTTATCGATATCGCTCAACTCGGTTGCCAGATCCGGCAATACAAACATGGTTGGGTCGTTGGGTGAAAGCGCTTCCCGCCCTTTCTCGGTCAGATCGATGATGTGCGATTTTTCATCGATGGCGTAATACAGGTCTTCGTCCAACTCATGCACCTTTTTATCGCGGATAAAATCATTCTCAACTCGATGAATTAATTTTTTTACGCCCACCTCATGTAGTATTTTTGTGAGTTTTTTATTTTTTGGGCCACCGCGACTGGCCTGGAGCAGTTTGATCCCGGCTTCGTATTCCTCGCCTTCATTCAGAAGCTTTTCACCTTCCGCAATGATTTTATTTACCAGCATGGTCTGACTGCGAACGAGCTGGGAAACACGTGGTTTAACTTCATCAAATTTTTGAGTTGAGTGTTCGACCGGACCGGAAATTATGAGCGGGGTGCGCGCTTCATCGATCAGTACAGAATCCACTTCATCGATGATGGCATAATTGGGGTTCCTCTGAACCAGATCATCAACTCGCAGCGCCATGTTGTCTCTCAAATAATCGAATCCAAATTCGTTGTTGGTGCCGTAAGTGATGTCCATATTATACGCTTTCTGGCGTTCAGGAGGATTCATATCATTGGTAATATAGGCGGAAGTTAATCCCATCGTTTCATATATCTTACCCATCCATTCACAGTCCCGGCGCGCTAAATAATCATTCACCGTGATGAGATGTGCGCCTTTTCCTGTAATTGAGTTAAGGTAAAGGGGCAGGGAAGCCACGAGGGTTTTTCCTTCCCCTGTAGCCATCTCAGCGATTTTCCCTTCGTGAAGCACTATGCCGCCAATTAACTGAACATCGAATGGCACCATGTCCCATGTGGCTTCGATGTCACTTACATTCCAGGATTTATCGACCAGGCGCCGGCATGTCTCTTTGACAGCCGCATAAGCCTGGGGAAGAATTTCATTGAGAGCTTCTTCTCTGACAGATTTTTCTTCTTCTTCAAGAGCGGTGATTTCATCGCGAATCTCATCAGGATCAATATCTTCATCCGCGGCGACGTCCTCGCGTAGTTGTTGATTGAGTTCGAATATTCGGGTTTGAATTTCATCCACGCTTTCCTGAATTTTCGTTTTGAATTCAATCGTCTTGAGACGAAGTTCATCATCGGACAGGAGGTGGTATTCCTGAAAATAATCATTGATTTCATCGACTTGCGGTGCAATGCGTTTCAAATCTCTATCGTGTTTGCTTCCAAATACTTTGGTTATAAAATTACCAAGCATTGTTACTCCTTAACCTCGTGATATCATCAGTATTTTATTGAAAGATTAGTGTCAGGTTCTTCATTGATTTAGTCAATTATGAGCGGATATACAACGATCGTCTCACTACAACCCGGTTCATTGTGTGAATTATTTTCTCTTATACTCAAAGGCGCCGGTAAAAGTTCGTTTTCAGGAGGAATCATTTGTTCACCAATCCTCGGCCTGACTTATGAATTAACTTTTTCTTGCGTAATTCATCCAAAACTGAATCGAGAATCCCATTGATGAATTTTCCGCTTTTTGAGGTGCTGTACATTTTCGAAATTTCAATCGCTTCATCAATGGACACTTTTGGAGGAATGTCAGTAAAATATAAAAATTCGCACAGCGCCATTCTCAGTATTAATTTGTCAATGATGGCAATTCTGTCGAATTCCCAATTGAGCGCTTTTCGTTTGATGATTTCATCCAGTTGTGGAATATGCTCAATGACCGATAAAAATAGTTGCTCTGCAAATTTAATAACTGCTTTACGATTATCCTTGCCTTCGATTAAATCTTTTATCACGTAATCGGCTTTATTGTGAGAAAGTTCAAATGCATAGGAGGCGCATAACGCGAGTTCTCGCGATTTTCTTCTGGCACTGCCAGCAGATTCATGGGACATTTTTCGACCAATTGTTGGTGAATGATAAAATGAATCGGATTTAATTGATGTTTCGAAGATATTGGATTTTTGATTCGGATTATTTTTCGTCCCGGGCATCAAAAATCCAATATCATATAATTTTTGATTAAATGCCAAACAACCGGCGCTGCGATTTCATGTAATGAGTCATTTCGTTCAAATTCATTTTACTGAGTTGTGTTTTAACCTGAATTATTCATGTAATTATAATAAAATTGATTCAATTACCTGATTATTATCAAATTGAATTATCAATTTAAAACTCAGTTTTAGACGTAAAAATGTACTACTCTCTAAATTCATCACCATTCAGGTTATCTCGATACCTTTAGGAATATAATGTGAATAATCAAGGTTAAAAACAAATAATTCAGCAATAATTATTTTGTAACGCTATCTTGCAGATGAATTGGCCGGTTGCGGCCTAATATATCACACCTATTCTTCACTCAAATAAAAGTCAGCCAGCCGTAATCTCCATCGTCACCGGTTTCGATAATATCGAAAAACCGTCTCTGGATTTTTTCCGTGATCGGGCCTCGTTTCCCTGATCCTATGGGAATTTTGTCCACGGAACGAATTGGCGTTACTTCGGCCGCCGTCCCGGTGAAAAACAGTTCGTCCGCGATGTACAACATTTCCCTCGGGATAACGCATTCTTTTATTTCATACCCAAATTCTTTTGCAATGTGAAAAATGGAATCGCGCGTAATCCCCGGCAAAATGGATGAATGCATCGGCGGTGTGAAAATTTGGTTATTTCGGATAAGGAAAATATTTTCTCCGCTGCCTTCACAGACAAAACCCTGGGTATTCAGGGCAATCCCTTCAGAGTAGTTCCCTGATTTTGCTTCCATTTTGATCAGTTGCGAGTTCATATAATTGGCGCCGGATTTGGCCAGGAAGGGATGGGTGTTCGGATGCATCCGCGTCCAGGATGATACGCCCACATCAACGCCATTATTGATGGCTTCTTCGCCGAGATAAGCGCCCCAGTTCAGCACGGCCACAGCAACTTCCACCGGGCATGCCGTGGGATCCACGCCGAGCGTGTTGTATCCGCGGAAGACAAATGGCCTGATATATGCAGATTTCAGATTGTTTTCCTTTACCACATCGATACACGCCTGACGAATCTCATCGAATTTAAATGGCATCTCCATGCGGTAAATTTTTGTAGAATCAAAAAAGCGTTTCACATGTTCATCCAGTCGAAAAATAGCTGAGCCTTTTTTCGTGTTGTAACATCGTAACCCTTCAAAAATCGAACTGCCGTAATGAATCACATGGGACATGATGTGAATTTTTGCGTCCCACCAGTCAATGAATTTTCCATTAAACCAGATTTTGCTTTTCTCGTCTCTCGGATCCATAGTCGACTCCTTATTTTTTATATATCTATTTTATGAACTAAAATTTTATCCTTTTCTTTTTTTAAAAAGCCGGCGATAACATTTGGAGAATGTTCAAAAATTAACACCCAGTTCTCCTGAAACGCCTGGTGTAAAATTTTTTCTTTTATGCTCATGGACTGGGTTGGATATAAATCGTAACTGGCTACATAAGGAATTTTCAGGTGTGAGCTGGTTGGAATGAGATCACCCAGAAAACAGGCTGTTTTGTTTTGACTTGTAATAGTTACGATTTGATGACCGGCCGTATGCCCATTGGTTTTTATAACGTGTATTCCTGGAATGATTTCAGTATCACCCTTTAAAAGAACCAGTTTGTTCTCCTGTTTCAGCATCTGAAAGTTGTCCTGTATATAGCCGATTTTGCTGCGTGGATCAGGATTTAACGCTGCCTGCCACTCCTCTTCCTGTACAAAAAATTGAGCATTGGGAAAGGCGATTTTCAGGGTATTATTTTCATCCATCCGTGTGCAATGGCCGGTGTGGTCGTAATGCAGGTGAGTCAGGATAACAATGTCGATATCTTCCGGTGACAAATTTAAATTTTGAAGTTGTTCAAAAAATCCAATTTTTTTTCGAATTTGAATTCGATCTTTAATTTTCTCATCTAATTTGTCGCCGATACCGGTATCCACCAAAATATTGGCATCTTTACTTTGAATGAGCAGACAATTCAAGCTGAGGAGGATTCGGTTTTGTGCATCGGGACGACTCTGCTTTTCCCAGAGTACTTTGGGTACAACGCCGAAGCTTGCTCCCCCATCGCTGCGCATCAGCCCATCGGATAGAATATTTAACTTGAAATCGCCTATCTGATACAATGCGTCCCCCTGTTTGAGTCAAAAAAGATTTTGTTTAATTGGGATTTGTGGTATGGATTTAAATACAGGTATTCCAATGAGATAATATCTTGAAATGTGGAAGGAGAAGAATAAGTATTCATGATATTTGGATAGCACATTTTATTTTCAAAGAAACCGCAAATACACATAAATTTTTGATTCCTGAAACATCGATGATCTTCTAAAAAATGTAAAGAACATAAGCGGCGTTGTATTTCACCGATCATTCACGCCATTGAAAATAGTCAGTTTATTTTAGCCTGAATTATTCACAAATTTCAAACAATAGATATTTAACTTAATGT